>JAQUTK010000006.1 GCA_028709785.1 Bacteroidales bacterium | reverse complement strand
GAATTCCAATCATATTGATTCGTTCAAGGATAATGATGAGTAATCCTGAGATCATTGTAAATCCACTCACAGCAAGCAGCAAAGCCAGTATAGCCCACATATTGATATCAAGCATATCCAGCCAGTCCAGTACCTGCGGCATAATCATTTTGATTGAACGGGGATAATAGAAATTGCCATCATCATCTGAACGGTTAGCTATCGATCCGTAGATTTTATCCCATGCTTCATCCACCTGATTAAAGTCATGAAGTTGCACTTCGACACCACTTACCTGATCAGACTCCCATTGATTAAGACGTTGAATATGCCGGATATCCGCAATGATAAAGAGACGGTCAAACTCTACGAAGTTTGTATTAAAGATACCTTTGACTTTAAACTTACGTACCCGGATATCACTCTGAATAAAATAAGTTAAAAAAGAATCACCCAACTTAATACCCAGTTTGCCGGAGAGATTCTCGGAAATCATCACATCATTTGTAGCAGCAGAGTCAGAGAAAGTGAATAGTTCTCCTTCTCGCAAACTTTTACGAAAGAAATCCCAGTTGTAATCAGTCCCCACTCCTTTCACCACGATACCCTGAAAATCCTGATCCGTTTTGATGATGCCGGGTTTGGTGGCATAAACCTGCAAGTGTTTTACCTCCGGATTCTTATTCAGAACAGTGCATAAGGAGTCAGAAACACGTATCGGCTGAGTCTCGTAGGAAAAGTTATTGTCGTAATTGGATATCTGGATATGCGAACTGAATCCCGTGACTATTTCACGAACCTCTTTTTTGAAGCCTGTGACTATGGCTACAGACAGAATCATCACAGCAAGACCCAACGCAATGCCCGCGGTAGCTACAATAACAGCAGGCTTTGAAGCACGGTTGTCACCTTCTCTACTAAAGAAGATTCGTCTTGCTATAAATGGTTCGAGTTTCATCAAATAGTCCTGCCTGGATAGGCCTCCAATGCTTTTTGGAGTACGAATAAAGCCTTCTGTAAATCTTCTTTCTTAAGCACATAGGCAATACGCACTTCATCGCGTCCCAATTCAGGTGAAGAATAAAAACCTGATGCCGGAGCCATGAAGACTGTCTGTCCTTCGTAAGAAAAGTCACTGAGACACCAGGCGCAGAAGGTATCTGCATTATCTACCGGAAGACGGGCTACCGTATAGAATGCACCCATCGGAATGGGTGAATAGACTCCGGGAATACGATTGAGTCCGTCAATAAGAAACTTACGACGTTCCACATATTCATCATAGATATCGCGCATATATTCTTGCGAAGCATCCAGGGAAGCCTCGGCAATCAGTTGTCCGATCAAAGGAGGTGAGAGTCTCGCCTGACAAAACTTCATCACAGAAGCACGCAACTTTTTATTCTTGGTAATCAGTGCTCCAATACGGATACCGCACTCACTATAACGTTTTGATACTGAGTCAATCAGAACTACATTCTCTTCTATTCCTTTAAGGTGACAAGCCGAAATATAAGGCGAACCGGTATAGATAAATTCACGATAGACTTCATCCGAAAAGAGATATAGATCGTACTTCTTAACAATGTCACGAATCTGATTCATTTCATTGCGGGTATAGAGATAGCCGGTTGGATTGTTTGGATTACAGATCAAAATACCACGCGTCTTTTCTGTGATCAGAGCCTCAAACTTATCAACAGAAGGCAAAGCAAAACCCTCTTCGATCGTAGAAGGAATCGCTTTAATATCTGCACCTGCGGATATTGCAAAAGCCATGTAATTGGCATAAGCGGGTTCCGGAACAATAATCTCATCGCCGGGATTAAGGCACGCCAGAAAAGCAAACAGCACTGCCTCTGATCCTCCGGTGGTAATAATGATATCGTCTGCCGTTACGTTGATATTATAGCTTGCGTAATATTTCGTCAGTTTTTCACGATAACTTCTGTAACCGTCACTCGGGCTGTATTCCAAAACTGTGCGATCAATATTATGCAACGCATCCAACGCGACTTTAGGGGTAGGAAGATCTGGCTGACCAATATTCAGATGATAAACTGTAATTCCTTTCTCTTTCGCCTTGTCAGACAACGGTACCAACTTTCGTATGGGCGATGCAGGCATTTCTTCTCCACGGACAGATATTTGCGGCATTTGCTTTTTTTTATTTATTAGATGCGATAACTTAAAATTGAACCACAAAAGTAGAGATTATACTTTGATTTGCAAAAAAAGAAAAGGGAAAGCTTTTACTTTCCCTTTTCTTTGCTGATCTGATCTGCTAAAGCGTAAAAACTTCAGTCAAAACAAACACGATTTACTTATTCTTTGAATAGTCTTTCTTTACGAAATCAGATTTCATCAAATAGTCGTGGCTGGCTTTTACACTTTGAATCTGAGGCATGGAATAAGCTTCCTGCTCCACGATAATGTATTTCATACCGGAACCTTTTGCATTCTCAAAGATAGTCTTGAAATCCATTTTTCCACTGGCACCAATCTCTTTGACATCTTTGACATGCCACAACATAAAGCGACCGGGATATTGTTTGAAATAATCCACCGGATTAACACCACCTTCTACTGCCCAATATAAATCTATTTCAAACATTACTTTTTTCGGATCTGTATTTTTCAGCATAATGTCATACATCTTTGTTCCGTTGAATTCCTTAAACTCACCGGAATGATTGTGATAACCGAAGCGGATACCTTTTGCATTACACATCTCACCGATTTTATTAAAATACTGGCAATATTTCAATAGTCCGGCTTCACTTTCATAAGCTTTACCTCCCATCGAAGGTTGTACAAGATACTTGACACCTGCAGCAGCATGAGCATCAATACATTGCTTCCACCATGCCCAAGTAGCGGCATCAGAAAGATCTTCCGGACAATCATGACCGCAATGTGAAGAAAGGAACTTCAAACCATTCTTCTCACACAGTGCTTTGAAAGCAACCGGGTCCATTCCATAAAACTTACCATCACCATAGCTGGCCGCTTCCACATTTGTATATCCAACTTTGCCTACCGAGTCAAGAATACCAGGTACATCTTTCCCAATCAAATCACGGAGTGAATAAAGTTGCAGACCAATATCTTTCTTAGGAGCTGCGTTACAGGCTGTAAAAAGCATTGCGCCTGAAAAAATGCATGTGGATACAAGCATTCGAAAAGAGAATCGTTTTTTCATTGTATTTGATATTATATTTATATGATAATGCGACAAAGATAGAGATTATTTCAAGAAGCGGTTTGGTGACTCCTTTAAAATATACTAAAACAACAAGAGGAATCTTTTTTCAATGAGGATATAGAGGTTTAAGCTGCCAGGATGATCCTTTTCGCTGTACCACTTCCCTGAATCCGCAATGTAGCAATGCTTCGTAACCTGATGAAAGTCCACTGTTGATGCGATCTGGATAATGGGCATCACTATTGACCAGAACCGGTATCTTCCGGTCACGAATCATCGGAAGGTATTTTGTATTGGGAAAGAAGAAACCGGTCTCATCGAAAGCCTTGGTGTTGAGTTCGATCATCATGCCCCGCTCAGCGATGAAATCATAATACTCTTCCATCAGTCTGTTATACCACTCCTTTTCCAGTAGGTCGGGACAAACAAAAAGCGCATTGTAAAAGATCTTATCACAATGACCGACAAAGTCAATTCCACCTCCGTCAATCATTCGCATCATCTTATCAAAGTAAGTTTGTATGACCGGCTTCAGTTCGCCTCCCAGATATTTTATCAGATTATCTTTAAATCCTTCCCGATACCCGTCAATATCCACTATTTCACCTTCCACACCATGCAGCAAGTGTACCGATCCAATCCGATAATCGAGTGGTAATGATTGAAAATAAGTGTTTGAGGGATTACTGTCTTCATCGAGATAATCGATCTCCATTCCAACATACAGATCGATCTGATTGGAGTATTTCTCTTTCAGGAAGCAAAACTCCGAAAGATATGCTGAAACTTCACTTTTCTCCATTGCCCATCGTCTATGAAAAGGCAGAGGAGCATGAGATGATATGCCATAACTGGTAAAACCCATCTTGATCGCCTGAATAATAAAGTCTTCCATAGGAGCTCTACCATCACAAAAAGAACAGTGGCTATGATAGTTGGTAAGATACATGGTCATTCTTCTATTTCACTTAGTTCCAACCACCTCATCGTTTTTTCATCGATCAGATTGATAATCTCTCCAATTCGTTGTGATGCGACAGTCAATTCCTGAGCAGATAATTTTCCGTCATAAAGAGCCGTTTCAATCGTTTTCTTTTCCGTCTCAAGCGATTCCATATCCTTCTCCAAAGTTTCAAATTCACGTTTTTCCTTGAAGCTCATCTTTCGTTTGCCCGGTTCTTTCACACGAACACTCTTTTCCTCTTTCTCTTTTGGTTTGATGGCAGCACGCTCCTGTTGCTGACGGGCTTCCTTCCAGTCACGGTAATCCGAGTAACTACCTGGAAAGTCGCGGATATCTCCTTCTCCATTAAAAACGAGCAGATGATCCACCACCTTGTCCATGAAATACCGATCATGAGAGACCACCATGACACATCCTTTAAAGTTTTGCAAGTACTCCTCCAGCACATTTAGCGTCACAATATCCAGATCATTGGTCGGTTCGTCAAGCACCAGGAAGTTCGGATTCTGAATCAGCACCGTGCAGAGATACAAACGTCTCCGTTCGCCTCCGCTCAATTTATAGACGTAGCTGTACTGTGTCTCGGGTGTAAAGAGAAAATATTGCAGAAACTGTGAAGCAGTCATCTGTTTGCCATTACCGAGTTCGATTACTTCCGCAATGTTGCGCACCACATCAATGACTTTCATCTGGTCATCAAACTGAAGCCCATCTTGTGAATAGTAGCCAAATCGCACAGTTTCGCCAATATCGATTGTGCCTTTATCTGGCTGAACCAATCCCATAATGACTTTGATAAAGGTGGACTTGCCGGTACCATTATTCCCTACAATACCCAGCTTCTCATATCGTGAAAAGATATACGAGAAATCATCGAGAATCGTGCGATTGCCATACTTCTTATACAATCGATCTGCCTCAAAGATTTTCGAACCAATATAAGAAGCTTTCACATTCAGTTCCACATTGCGTTGAGTCACATCTCTTTTCGCAACCTTTTCCAGATCATAAAAGGCCTCTTCCCTGTAACGCGCTTTATGTCCCCGGGCCTGAGGCATCCGTCGCATCCAGTCCAGTTCGGTGCGATAGAGATTGCGGGCCCGTTCGATTTCAACGTTTATCGAGTCCACCCGTTCCTGACGTTTCTCCAGGTAATAGGCGTAACTGCCCTTAAAGGTATATATTTGCTGATTGTCTATTTCGAGAATCGTTGAGCAAACCCTATCCAGGAAATAACGATCATGGGTCACCATCAACAGGCTCAAGCGGGAACGGCGAAGATAATCCTCCAACCATTCGGTCATTTCCAGATCCAGGTGGTTGGTTGGTTCATCGAGAATCAGCAGGTCAGGTTCCACAATCAGTGCGTTGGCGAGCGCCACGCGCTTCAGTTGTCCACCCGAAAGAGTGCCGATAATCTGATTGAAATCTGTAATCTTCAGTTGAGATAAGATCTGTTTCACTTTCTGTTCGTAGTCCCAGGCCTTCAGATGATCCATCTGTGTCAAAACCTCTTCAATACCGGGATGTCCGTCCATCACCATGATTCGTTCATACTCCTTGATCACGTTGACAATTTCATTGCCGGCATAAAAGCAAGCTTCAAGTACAGTCAGTTCTTTGGGAAAATCGGGATCCTGCTCCAGATAGGCTACCCGAAGATCGCGCCGATACACCACACTACCTTCATCCACTCCATCCTTGTCTGCCAGAATATTCAGCAGTGTGCTCTTTCCCGCTCCGTTACGGGCTATCAATCCTACTTTATCTCCCTCGGCAATGCCAAATGAGAGTCCCTGAAATAACACCAAATCGCCAAAAGACTTGGTCAATCCATCCACCTGAAGGTAACTTGCCATGTTTTGTTTGTATCCATTGAATAATTCATGCAAAAGTACTAAAATAAACTCCTGCGGCAATAGCTGTAAATCGGTTTTATATATCTTTGCGGAGTACAACTGGTTACTTATACCTCAAAATTGATGACGATGGAAAACCGAAGAGATTTTATGAAACAGATTGGGATGCTCTCCGCACTCTCATTAGCCGGAGTTCCGGCACTTGCCTCTTTGAATGAAGCAATTGGTCAAAAGCCCCTTTCAAAAGGATCTAAAATGCCTCAATGGAAAGGATTTAACCTGCTAAACAAGTTTAACAGCGACAATCAGACTCCTTTTGAGGAAAAAGACTTTGAGATCATTGCCGATTGGGGTTTCAATTTTGTTCGGCTGCCTCTCTCCTATTGGTGCTGGAGTAGCAAAGAAGATTGGTTTGTCATCAACGAGTCTGTACTCAAGGAGATTGATCATGCTGTCGAATTGGGAAAAAAGTACAAACTGCACATCAACATTAATTTCCATCGGGCTCCGGGATATTGTATCAACAACACAGACCCCAAATACAATCTGTTTAAAGATGAGGAACCGCTGAAAGCATGTGAATATCATTGGAAACTGTTTGCTGAGCGCTACAAATCTTATTCCAATAAGGAGGTAAGCTTCAATCTGATCAATGAAGCGCCCAATATTGAAGATGCCCAATATGACAGGGTAGCCCGCCGCCTTATTGACACGATACGCAGTGCGGATCCGAAACGTCTGATCATTGTCGATGGTATTGCTGTTGGTAGCCGTCCGCTCATGTCGTTGATTGATGTGCCCGACATTATCCAAAGCGGAAGAGGTTATCAACCGATGCTGATTTCACACTATGGAGCCAACTGGGTATATGGTGACAAAGAAATGTATTATCCAAAGGAGCAATTGAGTTGGCCTCTGCATGAAAATGGGAAGACATACGACAAGGCCTGGTTGCGCAACACACTCAACAACGCATGGAATCCTTGGATTGAAAAAGGAGGAAAGGTGCATATCGGAGAGTTTGGCTGTCACAATCAGACTCCTCATGAAGTTGCATTGGCATGGCTTTCCGACCAGTTTGATATCTTCCGGGAGAACGGATGGGGCTGGTCTTTATGGAATTTGAGCGGTTCTTTTGGTGTTTTGGACAGTAACCGTAAGGATGTCAGGTATGAGGATTACAAAGGACATAAGCTGGATCGCAAAATGTTGAATCTTTTGCAAAAAGCATAATAATTCCTTTTATCACCAACAAATCCGAGGTTTTTACCCTCAACTTTTCATTGTTTACCGGCATTTTATTTGTTACTTTGTATCTGAATAGAAACATCAATAACGGAATGAATCTATATAGCCGGCTTACCTTACTTCTTCTCTGTTGTTTTTCACTGAATCTATCAGCTGAAACGGCTGGAAAGTTTCGCTATTATTACCGGGTCTGCTTCACACACAAAACGACCGATACTTATTCACTTCAATATCCGGAACACTATTTGTCACAGACAGCTTTGGTACGACGTGTGCACAGAGGTATTGCTATTGACTCAACCGATTTGCCTGTTTCGCCGATATTTCTCAATGCCGTAAAGGAAGTACTGCCGGGATCAACAGTGCGGTTGACCAGCCGATGGTTAAACTTAGCAGTAGTGGAATCCTCTCTTTCCGGAGTAGCCGACTCACTATTGAAATTGCCATTTGTAAGTGACGTTAAACTTGTTTTCAAAGAAATGATAGTTGGTTCAACAGGAATACTTCCTGCAAAGAGCATCGAAGAGGATGATGAACTGATCCGGGAAACAGCAATCGCTAACCGATCCATCAGCGAGGTCAACTATGGCTACTCATTGGAAAATTTGACGATGGTCAATGGTTTAAAACTTCACAATGCCGGCTTCAGGGGAAAAGGAATGCGAATAGCATTGCTCGATGCCGGATTTCAAGGTGTGGATAAGCTGCAAGCTTTTAATTCTACCCGAATCATTAGTACAAAAAACTTTTGCAATCCAGACTCTAGCGTATATACCGTTATTGATCATGGCACCAGATGTCTGTCAATCATAGGAGGCAATCAGCCGGAAAGAATGATTGGAACGGCACCTGAAGCTAACTACTATCTGATTGTAACAGAAAATTATCCGTATGAAGTTCCAATGGAGGAAGATCTTTGGATTGCCGGTGCGGAATATGCTGATAGTCTGGGAGTCGATATTATCAGCAGTTCCTTAGGATATGGAGCCTTTGAAATTGGTTATTCGGAAAACAGAGATGTTTCGATACTTGATGGAAAGAGTACTTTCTGTAGCAGAGGAGCTGCCATGGCTGTAAAGAAAGGTATTCTGGTCGTAAATTGTTGTGGTAATGAGGCGCAAAAGGCATGGAAAACCATCCTGTCACCTTCAGATGTAGAAGGCGTACTCGCAGTGGGTGCCGTTAACCGGGACTCAACCGCCGGATACTTCACGTCTTACGGTCCCTCTGCAGATGGACGGATAAAACCGGAAGTTGCGGCGCTGGGTGTTGGCATACATGCGATCAACCAATATGATAATCTGATCAAGACAGATGGTACCTCTTTCTCCACTCCTCTTATCGCAGGCATGGCTGCTTGTTTGTGGCAAGCATTTCCCAAACTAACCAACAAGGAACTCATTAAACTAATCTGTGACTATGCCTCTTTGAAAGAGCAACCTGATAATCGCCTGGGATATGGCATTCCCAATATATTCCGCTCCTATCAGAGCGGAAGCGAACTCGCATCAACGAAAGAGCTAGACAACATCACCACTCCCCGATTTTATCAGTCAAAAGAGTATCTCTCCGTAATGATGGAAGAAAGAGGGTGTCGTATCACTCTTTCAAATTTGTTTGGGAAAGTGCTGGTGGACGAAAGAGTATCTGACAACTGGTACCGGGTGCAAACAAATCGGTGGCCGGCTGGAATCTATCTTTTGAAAATAGACTATGGCATATCGGTTACCTCCTATAAAATAATGATTAAAGAATAGATGGAAAGAGATAGCCGCAAACTTTCTGAACTGAGCGAACTGATCAAAAGTTGTCTGGAAGACAATTTGGAACAGAGTTATTGGATTGTCGCCGAACTAATGGATGTACGGGTCAATGCCAACGGACATTGCTATCTCGAATTAGTAGAGAAGGACGACAAGAGCGACAGACTAACAGCAAAGGCATCGGGCGTCATCTGGGCGCAACGTTTCCGGATGCTGAAGAGTTTGTTTGAAAGCGAAACCGGTCAGCCGTTTGCTTCGGGAATGAAAGTCCTGGTCAATGTGAGTGTAAACTTCCATGCGTTGTATGGCTTTTCACTTGTAATACAGGATCTGGATCCATCTTTTACGTTGGGTGAAGTGATCCGAAAAAGGAATGAAATTGTGCGCCAGTTGAAAGAAGACGGAATCTTTGAATTGAACAAAGAGCTGCCCATCCCTCTCCTTCCTCAACGCATAGCCGTGATTTCATCAGCTACAGCGGCAGGATATGGCGACTTCTGTGCCCATCTCCGTGAAGATAAAGGTGGCTTCGTTTATTATATAAAACTCTTTCCCGCCATCATGCAAGGCACGCAGACGGAGTCTTCAGTCATTGATGCATTGAATAAGATATATGCACAGATACATCTCTTTGACGTTGTCGTAATCATTCGTGGTGGAGGTGCTACCTCAGACCTGAGCTGGTTTGACAGTTATGATTTATGTGCCAACATTGCGCAATTTCCGCTACCCGTCATTAGTGGCATCGGTCACGAGCGCGATGAGTCGGTGCTCGACATGGTGGCCAACATGCGTGTGAAAACGCCTACAGCAGCAGCTGAATTTCTTCTTCAACGGTTTTATGCGGAAGACGAGAGAATAAAAGAGCTTCGTGACACACTGATCTTACTCGCCAATGAACAACGGCAACAGGAAAAAGAACGACTGGATCATTGTTCCATCCGATTGCCCCAAATCGCCCGGTTGGTGACGGAAAACGCGATCAATAATCAGAAGATGCGGATCAGGCAACTGGACACAGTCACAAAACTTTATCTGATGAAAGAGATGCATCGCTGTGACCTCAAACAGGAGCAGTTGAAGTGGCTCTCTCCGGAAGGACTTCTGAAACGCGGATACACGCTGACATTAATGAATGGTAAAATAATAACTTCTCCTGAACAAGTGCATTCAGGCGATCGGATCACAACGCGATTCAGTTCAGGAGAAATAAATAGTATAATAGAATGAATACAAATAATCTGACGTATGAAGAAGCAATACAGCAAGTGGAGCTACTGATTGCACAAATAGAAAACAACGAGATTTCAATGGATGATCTTTCGGAAAAGATTCGTCTGGCATCAGAGTATCTTCGTTTCTGTAAAGAGAAACTACACAAGGTGAATGAAGAGATTGAAAAAGTACTAAAGGAGACAGAGGAATTATGAAGAAATATGTGATTATTGTGGCAGGTGGCAAAGGAATACGCATGAGTGCAGACCTGCCAAAACAGTTTCTGAAATTAGGAGATAAACCTATTCTGATGCATACAATACTACGGTTTGCAGAGTATGATCCGACCATGAAAATCATAGTCGTTTTGCCTCAGGATCAACAGGACTTCTGGAAAACACTTTGCCGGCAATACGATTTCATGGTGCCTCACAAAATAGCCAACGGAGGTGATACACGCTTTCAATCCGTAAAGAATGGTCTGGCTTTTATTCGTGAGACCGGTCTGGTGGGTATCCATGATGGGGTACGTCCATTTGTCTCCACTGAAGTTATTGATCGTTGCTATAAAACAGCTGAGACTGTCGGAGCAGTGATTCCTGTGATTGATATTCTGGAAACGGTACGTGAAGTATTACCGGAAGGCAGCCGAAGCGTAAATCGGAATCTATATAAAGTAGTTCAGACGCCACAGGTCTTTCAGAATGACTTATTACTTCGTGCCTACAACCAACTTTACCGCGAAGAGTATACAGATGATGCCAGCGTGGTAGAAAGCTGTGATATAAAAGTGACTCTAGTGGAAGGCAATCGGGAGAATATAAAAATAACCACCCCACTGGATATGATGCTTGGTGAAGTAATAGTACAAAAAGAAAGGTAATGGCAGATCTGTCCAAACTAGATATCATGTATGTGCCGGGTATCGGTCCGAAACGTGCAGAAATGATTAAGAAAGAGCTGGAGGTATATACCGCCGAACAGCTACTCAATTATTTCCCCTACAAGCATGTGGACCGCAGCCGGATTTATTATATCCATGAGATAGATGGAAACATGCCGTTCATTCAGATCAAAGGAAAGATCGTATCTTTCGCTGAACAGGGGGAAGGCCGGAGCAAACGTCTCACGGCAAACTTTACGGATGGCACCGGATTTATTGAATTAGTTTGGTTTCAAAAGATTAACTACATACGTACCGCTTACAAACTAAACACCGAATATCTGATATTCGGCAGACCGTCTCTGTTTGCTAACAGCATTAGCGTCGTACACCCGGAGATTGACGTGTATAATCCAGAATTGCTTTCAATGCAGGGTTTACAGCCATACTACAATACGACTGAAAAGATGAAACGCAGTTATCTGAACTCCCGTTTTATCCAGAATGCCGTAGCAGCTTTGTTGCAGCTTTATCAGGAACCTCTCCGTGAGACGCTTCCTTCCTGGCTGATCCGCGAAGAAAAGATGATGAGCAAAGACGAGGCGGTACGATCCATGCATTTCCCTCCAAATCCCGATCAGCTCCGCAAAGCGGAGTATCGCATTAAGTACGAAGAACTGTTTTATATCCAATTGCAGATCGTTCGTTATAGCTTCAACAGGCAACGAACCGTAAAAGGATTTCTTTTCCCGGTGATTGGAGAGGTGTTTAACCGCTTCTATGCCAACAACCTCCCCTTCCCTCTTACAGAAGCACAAAAACGAGTGCTCCGCGAAATCAGAGTCGATGTGATATCCGGCAAACAGATGAACCGGTTGCTCCAGGGAGACGTGGGGAGCGGGAAAACACTGGTCGCTCTCATGAGCATGCTGATGGCTGTTGACAATGGCTTTCAGGGTTGCATCATGGCTCCTACGGAAATTCTTGCCTCACAACATCTCGAAACTATTTCCCAATTTATATACGGTCTGGGCATAAAAGTAGAACTTCTGACCGGCTCAATCCGAAGCAGCAAACGGGAAAAGCTGCTCAAAGAACTGCGCGAAGGAGATATCCATATCTTGATCGGGACCCATGCGTTGATTGAAGACCCGGTTGTATTTCATAACCTGGGCCTAGTTGTCATTGACGAGCAACATCGTTTTGGTGTAGAACAACGGAGCAAACTATGGCTGAAGAATAATTGTCCCCCGCATATCCTGGTCATGACAGCCACTCCGATCCCAAGGACACTCGCGATGACGCTTTACGGCGATTTGGATGTATCCATCATTGACGAACTTCCTCCCGGTCGCAAACCCATACTGACACTTCATCATTATGACAATCAGAGAGCCTCGCTCTATGCATCAGTCAGAAAGCAAATCCAGTCTGGCAGACAGGTTTATATCGTTTATCCTCTGATAAAGGAGAATGAAAAAATGGATTATAAAAACCTGGAAGAAGGTTACGAGCATATCAAAGAGGTATTTCCTGAGTTTACTGTTTGCATGGTACACGGAAAGATGAAGAATGCGGAAAAAGAGGCGGCCATGCAGGAGTTTGTATCTGGAAAAGCAAATATCATGGTGGCAACCACGGTGATTGAAGTCGGAGTCAATGTACCCAATGCCTCTGTGATGATAGTCGAAAGTGCAGAACGATTTGGTTTGGCACAACTCCACCAGTTGAGAGGACGAGTCGGTCGAGGTGCTGATCAATCATTCTGTATTCTCCTGACATCGTTCAAACTATCGGAAACGACAAGGCAGCGTATTGATCTGATGACACGGACCAACGACGGATTTGAGATTGCAGAAGCGGATCTGAGATTACGAGGTCCCGGAGATCTGGAAGGAACGCAACAAAGTGGCATTGCATTCGATCTGAAAGTGGCCAGTCTGACTCGCGACAGCGAACTGTTAGAGTATGTACGTAACAAGGCAATTGCAATCATTGAGCAGGATCCGGATCTCACATTCATCCAAAACGAAATTTTGGCATGGCAACTAAAACGCCTTTCCAGAGACAAAATTGAATGGGGATTCATTAGTTAAAATAACAATATATCATATTTGATGCTTTGTTTTTAAGTAACTTTGCATCACTTTATTTGAAACATCAGTCTTTCATAGAATATGAGAATAATACAAAGCCGCCTTCTCTCTCTTCTTGCGTTTCTGATCATCAGCATTGTTTCTGCATCAGGACAGACGGTGGTTAAGGGTATCGTCAAAGATTCCGTCACAAATGAGCCGCTATCATTTGTTGCAGTCTATCTGAAAGGAACATCAGACGGAATGAATACCGATGATTACGGGCAGTTCAATATCAAATCCAATGTATCAACAGCCAAAGAAGTGGTTATCTCCTTTCTGGGCTATAAGACTAAGCGTATTCCCATACGTCCGGGTCGTACCAATGTTGTCAATGTGATGCTCGCCCCTTCCGTCACGCTACTGGGGGAAATAATAGTGAAACCCGAAAAGGAACACTATTCTAAAAAGAACAATCCTGCGGTGGAATTTGTTAAGAAAGTGATTGCCACACGTGACATAAACGACCCGAAGAATCACCCCTATTTTCATTACGAGCAGTATGAGAAACTCTCTCTGGCTCTGAACAACTTCACGGAAGAGAAACTTAAGAATGGTATCTTCAAGAGTTTCAAGTTCATGAAAGACTATGTAGACACCTCTTCAATCTCCGGTAAGCCCATCCTTAATATATCCATGAGAGAAGAGCTCTCAGACTATTACTATCAGAAAGATCCCAAATCAGAAAAAAGGATTATGAAAGCCTCAAAGCATGCAGGTATGGATGAGATTCTGGCACAGGAAAGCATGCAGGTTTTCTTTAAAGAAATATTCAAAGAAATTGATCTGTTTCAAAACGACATTCCTCTTTTTCTCAACCGGTTCGTTAGTCCGCTTTCTGAAGGTGGTACAAACTTTTACAAATATTATCTCGAAGACACCGTGATGGTAGATGGTGAAAAATGCATGAATCTTGCCTTTGCACCCTTTAACGCGGAATCATTTGGGTTTGTCGGCAATCTGTATATCACACTTGATTCCACCAACTTTGTCAAGAAAGTCGAACTGACCGTACCGAAGAGCATCAATCTCAACTACGTAGAGAATATGACCATCGAGCAGGAATACGACCGGATGCCCGATGGCACCCGACTGATTACACATGACGATATCGTTGTTGAATTTCAGCTGATGCCCAATACGGATGGACTCTACGCTCGTCGTAGCGTCTATTACAAAAATCATGATTTCAGTCAGCCACCAATAGCTGAGCTCTTCAAAAGAGAAGAAAAAATCATTGAAGAAGATAACTCCGGCAACCGATCCGATGCATATTGGGAAGAAAACCGTTTTGTTCCCATCAGGGAAAAAGAAGACGGAGTGGGTGCTCTTATGCGCAAATTAAGAAGTTATCCGGCCTTTTACTATACAGAAAAAGTTGTAGGAATCCTTGTTTCCGGATATATGCAAACCGCAGAAAAGAATAGCAAGATTGATCTTGGACCAATGAATACAACACTCTCCGGCAATACGACGGAAGGTCTGCGAATGCGTATTGGTGGTATGACTACGGCTTATCTGAACAAAAAACTTTTCGGAAGCGGATATATAGCATACGGTACAAGAGACGGCATCTTTAAATACAGCGGTCAACTTGAATATTCTTTCAGGAAAAAGAAAGAACACCCCAACGAGTTTCCCATTCATTCGATCAAAGGTCTTTACAGCTATGACCTGAACCAACTTGGCCAGCATTATATCTTCACCAATAAAGATAACGTCTTTCTGGCTTTGAAAAGGACGAAAGATGTTATGAATACCTATCTGCGAAAAGCAGAAGTAACTTATAAAAGAGAGCATTATACCGGATTCTCCTACGAACTGACCGCACGCCATCTCACCGAGTATGCTTCCAGTTACCTGCCATTTATCAGCAGTACAGACGGAACTCCTGTCAATGACTACTCGATGGGAGAAATGTCGATCAATCTGCGCTATGCCCCGAATGAGAAATTCTATCAGATGCGTAATCAACGTGTACCCATCACATTGGATGCACCCGTCTTTACGGTGTCGCACACAATAGCAAAAAAGGGAATTCTGGGCACAGATTATGATTATAACCTGACTGAGTTCGGATTTCAAAAGCAACTTTGGCTTTCCTACTTCGGCTACACCAAGATAAAAGCGAAAGCAGGCAAAGTATGGAACAAAGTACCTTTCCCATTACTTACAATTCCAAATGCCAACCTCTCTTACACCATACAAAGTGAATCGTTCGCGATGATGAATGCCATGGAGTTTATGACAGACCAATATGCGAGTCTGGGCATTGTGTATCATGCCAACGGATATTTCTTCAACCGAATTCCATTGCTTAAATGGCTCAAATGGAGAGAAGTACTCTCATTTCATGGACTTTACGGAAGCCTGAGTGAGAAAAACAATCCAAGATTGAACAAGGATCTGTATAATTTCCCTGCCAGTTCGTACACATTAGGGAATAAGCCCTATATGGAAGCCGGTATCGGTATTGAGAATGTCTTTAAAATATTACGCATTGATTATATCTGGCGTCTTAATTATCTGGACAACCCCGATATTGACAAACGAGGTATTCGCATCGCATTAGAATTTAAGTTTTGATCCTAAAACACACCATATAATAAAGGATAATATGAAAAAAGAAGCTATTAACACGACGGGAGCACCGGAAGCTATTGGCCCTTACAGTCAAGCAATAAAGGTCGGCAACTTACTCTTTATTTCCGGTCAGTTAGGTATTGATCCGAGTACTGGCAAGATGGCCGGAAGATCAGTTAAGAAGCAGGTCGAACAAGCATTCACCAATATTGCCGCTATTTTGTTTGAGGCGGGTGGATCAATGGATAGCATTGTCAAAACCACCGTATATCTGACTAACATGGATAAGTTTGCCGAAATGAACGAGATATACGAAAAGAAGTTCAGAATGCCATTTCCTGCACGTACAACAATTGCTGTACGCGGACTTCCCAAAGGTGGAATTGTCGAGATTGAAGTAATCGCCATCATCAAGGAATGAACCATTGTCTGCTTTCGCTTGGTTCCAATGATGCACCTGAAGCATCTTTGGAACAAGCGAGGGAACTGCTCAAACAACGTTTTCAGTCACTCCGTTGGGGTGCTGCGAAGAAAACAGAGCCGATAGGTATGCCGCCCGGCACACCCTGGTTTATTAATCAGGTTGGTTTCTTATACACCTCCCTTTCCTCAAAAGAAATACGTTCCGTTTTGAAAGAGATGGAAGAACTCATCGGGCAGACTCCCGAAACGAAAGAAATAGGGTGCATCCGTATGGATATAGACCTTCTCTGCTTTAACGGGAAGGTTTTGAAAGAGAAAGAATATAACTATCCCTGCATTCGGAGTCTGATTAAAGAGCTGCTTGAAGATGACATCGTATCCGGACGGCCCTGATCTGTTTACTGATCAATAGAAACAGATAATCCTCCTATTACAGTAGTACCCGGCATAGGGAAACCCTCCATCACAGTATAGTTACTATTGGTAATATTGTTTACTTTCAGAAAAAGTGTAATACTTTTCCCATATCGGTAAGAAGCACGCGCATCGGCCAGAAAATAACTCTCCTTCAGACCACTTGTCGCATTCAACATCAAATCTCCCACATATTGAGCATCCACTGAGAATGTAAAATCATTAAACCGTTGTGTAATACCCATATTAGCCTGATGTGTAGGAGCACTGATCAGATTCACATTGGAATGAAGATATGCATAGTTTGCAAAGATCCGTGTATCCCGTAAAGGCATGTAATTCAGTTGAGCCTCCACTCCTTTGTTATGAAAAGCACCCGTATTCACATTCCGCGGTTTCCCTCCCGGAAATTGTACCTGAATCATATTTTCCCCATCGATATAGTAGAGTGAGACCTCGCTCTCCAACACCTCCGGCACAAGCGTCTGATCCCACGACAGTTCATACGAAACCATCCGTTCCGGTTGAAGATCCGGGTTCTTGGGCGGGAACATATACAACTCACGCAAGTTTGGGCTACGAAAACCTTTGGAGACATTTCCTTTGAATACTGTACCATCAAAAGCATGCCATGCAAATCCACCCTGCGGCACCCATTCCGATCCATAAGTCTGATTGTATTCCCAGCGTATACCGGCAGTCAGGAAAAAACGATTCCACAAAGCCTGCTTATCAATAAGAAAGCCCGCCAGTTCGTTGACATTTTTATCCACAAGCGGAATATCTCCTTTCATACCCTTTGGAAACTCGTACCAGGCTTTTCCACCCCAGTTCTTAAAGTCAGCACCGGCAGTCAGCGTATTCCCTTCTATCAAACTCAGTGATTGGTAAGCCATCGCACCCCAGTTATGATCATCCGATATAAAAAGAGAATCACTTGTCCTCTTCATGGCAATCTTATAGCCGTCATCAATCGTATGATCTCCCCAGTTATAATAAAACTTGAAAGCACCATTGAGATTCTTATACTGATTCTCCAGTAAAAGCGATGCGATGCCGCGTTGTATCCTCATATCATTGTCTTCCAGCGGCGCAGTGATGGCACCGGGATTGGAAAATGTACTTTTCACATAGCTCACCTGAGCCCGCGCATTCCAGTTCTCCGACAATTCATAACCCACGTTTCCCATTATATTCCACTGATCAAAAGTAGAATTACGACGATAACCGTCCGTGCGATTATTACCTGTCACAAGCAAGGCATCCACACCTTCTTCGCGAAAGCCATATTGCGCACTCGTTTGCACCGTATTATACGAGCCAAACATCGAACTAGCACCGGCAGTCATCCCATCTTTCTCCTGTCTGTTGGAAATCACATTGATGACTCCACCCATTGCATTGGATCCATATATCAGAGAAGCAGGTCCGCGAATAATCTCAACCCTTTGCGCATGATCAGCCAGATAGGTATCAGGAAGCGCATGACCAAAGATTCCAGCCCATTGAGGCAAACCATCCGTCATCATCAACACCTTATTTCCACCACCTACTCCACGAATTGATACAGCCCCGGCAGCATCCGTAGACAATCCATAACCAAAGAGTCCTTTTTGCGTCACAAAAAGTCCCGGTACCCGTTTGGAGAGTGTCTGGAGAACGGCAGGTTCGCGTCTCTCTTCAAGTTCATCTTTATCAATCACGCTCATGGTAAGAGGCGTATTTAAAATACCTGTTTCCTCTTTTGTGGAGGTAACCATTACCTCTCTCAGGCTCACCACCGAATCAACGGCGACTATTTCTTCCCGGGCAAACAGAGTGTTATTGCTGGTCAGCAGTACCAGAAACAAGGAAAGCGTTGTGATTTTCTTAGACATACAGTGTAATATTGAATCCAATTATTTTCTTGCGACAAAAATAGCACTTAAATACTTCTCGGAATGCAGTAATACGAAAAAAAAGATCAAAGCTTGCTCATCTCATAAATTAATATTAACTTTGTAGTCTTATTTACTGATTCGCTAGCTCAGCAGGTAGAGCACAACACTTTTAATGTTGGGGTCTTGGGTTCGAGCCCCAAGCGGATCACTGAAAGAAATAATCTCAAGCAGATTCCTGATAATCAAACTTTATCAGGAATTTCTTTTTTCAATAAAGTAGCAAAAACACTCCTATGAATTGGAAAGCAAAGTCAAACTTGATAAACTCGTAATAACTTGCGCAAACTTTGAACAAACTGGCCCAACTTCAGGCTACAATGTCTAAAGATGAGCAAGTTTCTATTTTATTTATATCTATCAATTCCTAACGATGATAGTTCCATGAATTTCATGAAGCTATTATACAATCTATCATACTTTGCATCAATATTATATTCATCTACGAACTTAGGCAAGTTTCCTGGCAAATGGTACAAACTGGCAAAAACGTCAACTGATTTTATTCTGCCAATCAGCGCATTCTTTAAGATTTGCAAGGCGTTTTCTTTCACATGCATTTTATCATAAGCCTTAAAAACATCAACATCAGCAAATACAGAATAATAGCCATTAATATAACCAGCAATCTCGGTTACTTTCAAAATCTTCTCTTTTATAAAATCGATACTATCAGAATCTAAAATGCCTTGATGATATCTATCTTCAATTGTTGTGGCATATTTATCATTCTCATCGGAAGATTCAATATACAAAGAACATCCTAATTTTTGCAATTCATCCATATATGAGTTATCTTTCTTTACAGTAATCTGATATTTGAAAGTATTTAAAACACGAATCAATTCTGATTTTCTATTTGAAAAGAAAACATTTTTCATCTCATCAAATTTTATATTCTTGGAATAATTATTCCAATGCAGCAATTGATTATACAAAGCATAATCAAATAAATACTCTGGGAAATAGTCTATATGTCCTTTAGGTAAATTAAACCAAGTAATTTGCAGACTATCTAGATGATACTTGTTCAATACAACAGGAATTATATTTGGAGAATGTAGTGTGATGTAGTCACAAAGCAAATCTCTTATTCCTTTCTCTGACATACTTTGAGTAAACACAACAAGGTCAAGAGCAGTTTCAATGTCGATAAATCCCTTATCTTCAAATATTTTTAAAGCATCGTCAATACTAATTACTGTAATATCATTTCGTTGATGATACATCGTGAAGAAATAACTGATATTTGAAAGATCTATCTTTCTCTTCTGGTATAATGAAAGTCGAATGTAATTAAGAACCTTAGGCCATACGTCGAACGAGCCTTTATGACTATTCTCCAAAATGAGTTCCTTAAGAGTATATCTAAGATATTCATTAGGCAGTTTATTGACATCTAATGATAGAATGATTTCTTTAGCCTTTGGCAGAAAGTAACGAGATGAATGAGCATTAACACTCTTATATGGAGTTAATTCTTTTTCTAGACTCAAAATACCTTGGGTTTCATCTTTGTGAATATAAGTATATACCGCATGATAAAAACCTTTCAACTCTTCAATATCTGTGTTATGTATATAGATGTTTGCCAACAAGTGTGGAATATGTTCAAGAGAATCGAATGATATATATTCTTTACTCAAGAAGCCTCTTAAATTTTTTCTTTTCAACGGCTTCTTATGTCTTTTAAAATATTCTTCTTCTTTCCTTATTTCTTCCTCCAAGTCTTTATAAAAGTATTCTGCATCATTATGTTCATCAATAGCAATATTGTAGAGTAGTACTGTATCATTGGTTTTGTAATAATAATACAGACCAAAAAGATATTCAGAACTTGTAATATCATCATCACCATACCCATTAAATAATAAACATTTTACGTAGGTATATAAGAACTCTTTAAGATGATATGGAAAATCTCTGACTAAAATATTTATAATTAGAGATAAATCATAGTAAATATAAATATCGAACTCATCTCCTTCAAATTCAGCAAGTGACTGTCTTAATTGATTATAAAATGACCTGACCGCTTCAAAATCAATACAATTCTCAATAACTTGACAGAAATTATCCATATTGGCATACTTCCTGGTTATTTCAAGTTTCATTGATTTATCCAAATTAAAAGAAGCGATGCGAGACATAAATCGCTTTTCTCCACTCATTAACGAATCGTACACAATTTGTTTAACTTTTGAGTGTCTCTGTGGGTAATTTATCCCTTTTTGAACTATAAATGTATTTAAGCTATCATGAAACAGAGATATTCTATTTAGTTTTATCTCAAATAAATGTGGATAATCTTTGATGAATTCGTTCATAATATCTGCAAATTCATCTTCTAAGAAGAGATAAATTTCCGATTTCATAATATATGAACGACATGAAATAAATAATGCGAGAGCTGTTTTTGTATTTACCGACGATATGATTCTCTCGTAATAATCAGTGGTACTCTTCAGTTTACCCAATGATTGTATCTGCCCACTGTTTTTATACTGTTCGGTGACAAAACGAACTAAAATCGGATAACCATCAGTAATCTCATAAATATCTTTGCAAATACCGTAGTCAGTAATATGATAAAGTTCATCTAATACAAGTTTGGTTTCTTCAAAATTCCAATTAGCCAACTGCTGCTTTTTCCATGTAATCTCTCTTTTTAATGGGCGCGATAAAACTAATACTTTTGTTTTTCCCTTTAGCTTATCTATGAAAGAAATAAAAAACTCCAATTCAAACGGTTTGTAATTTTCAACATGATCGAGACCATCAATTATAACTATTTTCTTTTTATTGGACAGGTATTCAATTATTTCATCTTCTGACCGATACCGATAGTCCTGAAAAAGCTCTTTAGAAGTATTCACTATAAAATTTCTGAAAAGTAAGCGGGAATCATAGTTTATATCCTGATTCGAAACCCAAAAGCGATATATTAAACTACCCTCATATTCTTCTGAAAGACAAGTAACCAGATGACTTTTTCCCACTCCGGGTTTACCTTCAATAAAAAGAATATCATCAAATTCCAGTAGTTTCTTTCCTGTATTTATTGTCTTCTCTAATAATTGAATGTTATATATATCAATTGTTGGCAATTCTTCTTTGCTTATAATTAAGTTGCGATCATCCAGTTTCAAATTAAAAAATTGACGAATAACCAACTCTCTTTTTTGATTATGTTCGTATATTTCTTCAATCATTCGTTGCGAATCATCACGGCGTAATGAGACAATAAAAAGGTTGCCCTGCTGGTATGCTGGAAATTTTAAAAATGTACAGTTACTATTAATATCAATATGCTTGAAGAAAATTACATTTGTGTTTTCAGACAGTTTATGCGGCTTGCCTTTTATCGTAATTTGTTTATTATCAATTACAAGATCACTTGGTTTTATATTTTCGATATCTTTTATTTGGC
Source organism: Bacteroidales bacterium (assembly GCA_028709785.1). Classification (GTDB taxonomy): domain Bacteria; phylum Bacteroidota; class Bacteroidia; order Bacteroidales; family JAQUTK01; genus JAQUTK01. Next base: position 97,238 of record JAQUTK010000006.1, on the reverse strand, counting down.
AGAAAACAATTTGATCTGAAATGGATAAATAGATGTCGTCAAAATTGTTATCAACAGTAGCTTCAATTTCAATTCTATCAATTTGGCGCTCAGCATCCATTTTTACCAAAAGCAAATATGTTATGCATTGCTGGTAAGTATAACCTAAAAAAGCATTCCTTGATGGTCTCATCTATTTAATTATGAACTTACATATCCTCTAACGACAAACAAACCATCTCAACTTGATACTTAGGCAACAACTTATTTTTAAGGTGTTTTACCTTTGAAGTCAATAACTCAGGCTTAAAATTCTTCTTTTGTCGCTTTACCTCTGCTGCTACCGCATGTTTTTTCTCTAATCTCAATGCGACAATATCAATTTCGTTTTGGCAGCCTTTTGGTTCCCACCACGAACCTATTGCACGATACTGGTAACTTTCAGCAAACTGCTGTTTGAAGTATCTTTCTAACATGATACCCGAATAAGTTGGATAGTCAGATTTGATAATAGCCTGTAACCCTATAAAGTTTTTAATCTCTATCAGAGAGCGATGTCGGTCAAAATAGTTGAACCAAAATCGGATAAAATTATCCTGTATTTCGTATCGGACGGCTTGACTTCCTTCTTTTGCCAATATGGGACGCTGGCGAACAATGATATTGTAATCCTCAATTAATCGTTTGATTTGACCGCCAATGCTTTTATCTCCAAGTGAAGCTTCTATTTCTGGTTGTGAATTAATACCGCCAGAAATCGCACTCAAGATAGAGAAATAAGTAGCATAGTTTTTCCCAAACTCTTCTATCAATAAGTATTTCCCCTCATCTATTAATGGAGAACTTTCGCGAACCATGAATGAGATCATTTCATTTACGCTCAGCATAATATTATCGCAGAACAATTCAACATATTTTGGAACTCCACCTGTAAAGGAATAGAGAGCGAGTAAGTCGTCGTTAGTATAATCTGGATTGTAATCACGTATTATTTCTTTCAGCGTAGTTAAACCAAAAGCAGATAGTTTGATAATATTGTCCGCTCTGCCGAATAGAGGCTCTTTGTTGTTTTGGAATATTTTCTGCATCAATGAATAAACAGAACCAGAAACAATCAAATTGATTTTAGATTTCATGCGATAGGTATCCCAGATGTTTTGCATATCACTGTATACCGATTCATTTATGTTGTAGAACTCTTGAAATTCGTCAATTACCAAATTGAATGATTTTTGCGAAGCCAATTCCATTAGATATTGGAATAACGAACGAAAGGTGCGTATTTCCGAAGGAACAAATGTATTGAGCGATTGACTGATAATTGGAATAAACTCAGAGCAAAGTGTTGCTTCGCTTTTACGACCAACAAACAAGTAGACAGTCGGTAAACCTTCGACTGACTTCATGATAAGACTGGTTTTCCCAATTCTTCTTCTTCCAGTTACTACCGTCAAACGGGAATGGTCACTGAACGATAAGTTTTGTATTCGTTTCAGTTCGGCTAACTCGCTTATTCTGTTATAAAATTTCATGCTCTCAATTTTGTAATACCCGTAACAGTTACAATGGTAACAAAAATAAGCAAAAGTTTAAACATACAACTTCTTTTCCGCAACTTTATTAAATAAATCATGCTTGCCTGAACTATTTTGTCATCTGGTTAGAAGAAATAGTTGCTTTATCAGGTTGAAAAGTTTATCGCTTCCAGCCACGATGATCTATCTTTCTTCATTGGAAGGATTTATCCTTTGACAGATTCACACATTCTAAAAGATAACTTACGGTAGCCATTCCAGACTGTTAGTAAGGGGATTGTTTTTGATCCACTGTTTAAGTTCTGTGTAACTGCTGACGCCACCCGTGAAAACGGCATGATAGATTTCAATACCCGGAATGGAAATACCTTCAGGGACGTCAAATTTAATTTGGATTATTGTTTTACGAATCTCAGGAGTCAGGCGATCCATAATAGCATCAGTCACATTCTCCACTACCCCATCATATCTGGAGTTCTTACGGATATGAATCATGTCAAATTTCCAGGTATGCATCTCCTCGTCCTCAAACAAGACGTGCCATTCAATGCACTCTTCTTCGGTATGAATCAGATTCTTGTATTGAACCTCCTTGAATGAGAGCCGTTCGGCAAGCTCCTGCATGACCGAAAAGCTCTCTCCAATATCCAATTTATCTGTGTAAATATGAAGATCTATATCTCTGCTCTTGGCCATCAGACCGGTTTTGAGGGAACCTACCAGATGAACAGTTGCCCCAATACGTTCCCATGCCGGAATGATACCGGAAGAATCCAATATCTTCCATGCCTTTTGCTGATTTTGTCTGGCGAGTTCGAGAATATCCATATCACTGCTATTGAGCCGGCAAAGATACAAAACATCTTGACAGAAAAATACAACTCGATAATATCCTTATTATGAAACGACTCCCGATAGAAATTCTTTTATAACTTCAACCACCCGCTCGGGTTGGTCACGTTGCACATTATGGGCTGAGTTGTCTATGTGGATAAGCTTCCCTTTTTGCATTACAGAGGCTTGCTCTTGGTGGAATTTACGGACTTCAGGAGATGCGTCAGCTTTCAGGATAACCATAGGAACTTGAATATTTGCCAACGCATTATCGTTTCTCATAGTACCTGACATTGTTTGCCACACTTCCTTGGTATATGGGCCATGGTATCGCTTGATGGCAATCGCCCAATACTGGCAATCCATCATGCTCCATCTGGGATTTTCACGGTGGGCTTTTGCGACAAGATCAGCAAAGTCATAGTTGTTTTGTTTTACCAGTTCTTCAGGAGTGCCACTCATAGTAACAGGCATGAGATTCTGTGATGGAGCAGGCGGAGAAGGTGGATTTGCAGGTTTTGTATTGCTCTGGGGTCTTGGGCCACCAATTCCCGCATCGACAACAATGATCGCTTTGGCAAAATCCGGATACTCTGCCCCCAACCGAATAACAGTTGCTCCGCCCATCGAGTGCCCCATCAAAATTGGCTTCTCGAGTTTCAACGATTTAGCAGCTTCCATTACATCGATAAGCAGTGCATTACGGTCTTCTGTTCCGTTAAAAGGATCAGTCAGGCCATGTCCACGGGTATCTAACATGTAGATGTCGTAATCATTCTGCAACTTGTCACATACAGATGCCCATGTGAGTCCAGTATCCATGACTCCATGAATAGCTAAAATGACCGGTTTTCCAGTAGCCGGCACTGCGTGGTAATAATGAATCCTTATTCCATTCGCATATACATAACCATCAGACCACCCATTGGGAATGTCCGGAAGATCGGCTGCAAATCCAGCAGCCGGGAAAAAGGTAAACAGAACTACTATACAAAGAATCAAGCGTTCAAAACAACATTTTATATTCTCCATGATTACGATATATTTTTGAAATGACTAATCGATGAGTTAATTAAAAGAAATTCTATAAACAGGAATTGCCCTTACACTATCAATCTCTGCATATGATTTCTTTACAGAGAAATCAGGAAGGTATTCTTTTTCAATAAAGCACTGCGTTTTATCCGTTAGGGGAGTTAACTCAAATGAAATTGTTTTTCCGACTACTTGCCTACCCCAATGAAGCAGGCTTGGTCGATAATGCGCACCGATATAATACCAGTCGCCAATTAAGTGATCACCAAGCTTGGCTGTCAGATAATCGCAAGTATGAGCTATATCGAGATGAACATCATAAACTCCATCAAGGGCATTCGACGGAATCGAAAGTTCATACTTTGAATTGTCTCCATCCGGTATTTTCTTAAGGTTTACAGAAATATTTTTCCCCTTAACGGCCCATTCGTATTTGCTAAAAATTCCGTCGACACTGCTTTTAAGAACTTTATCATTCATTTTTAAATTACCAGTCGCAGGATAAATCCACAGGGTACCTCTGGCACTGCCGAAACTGAGAATATCAAACCTTCCTGCATCGGATAGTACATTGGCCCCATCAGTAACAACCAGATGTGGTTTTCCCTTAAAATCAATCCGTGTAGTGCGCAATGCTAATTCACGCGATAGCACACAAATCCGTATATTCTTACCTGTTTTCGACTTCACAACAATGGTATTGGTTAGTCCCGGTTCTTTCACCGAAATTGAAGTATTCTGGGAATTTGTGCTTACCCGGTTTACAGCTCCTGCATCAATATTTGAAATTGAATTGTTTTGAAATACAAGCTCCGGGGTTATTCCATCGTGTGCAAAGAAAAAGTACGCATCCTCATCATCACCGGTGAAATGTGCAAAAACCTGTGCTGTTGCATATTCCAATATGGCACCGTTCATGTTTAAATTAATCGGCCAGATACCGAATGCATCTTTGGGAATAGTAATTGGCTTTGAAGGAATGGTAACTTCTGAATCTTTCAGTTTGATCTGAACCTGAATGTTATTAAGATCTTTGTTCTCAACATAACGCTGATAATTATTGAAAAACAGGTACCCGGAATTATTATTCGCGCGAACCATGCAGCGAAATGTATTAATATCTTCAACATCAGTGGGGCATCTTGAAGGCATAGAAGGTATCATCGGAGCAAGCGAGGAACCAAAATCCTGAATAAAATAATGAGCCAGCTTCAGTACATGATATTTCAGTGGCAGCTCACCAAATTCACTGATAGCTCCCTGATAATCATAGCTTATTGTGGACATGCCACGGCCGGCTCCAAGAGGGGTAAGTTTTCCATCGGGATTTGAACCGCCAAGGTACATATAATATCCTATCAGGTTTGCTCCACCAGCCAGTTTCACAAGCATGAGAGCCCCTGCATCACGTTCATCAATTACCGGACGGCGGCGGTTAGTCCACTGCATACCACACCCAAGTTCTGCCATAAACCAGGGATAGTCCGAGGGATTGTAGGTTCGTTTTCCATAAGTTTCCAATACAGGAAGCACATCAGTACCTACACCGGTATTGATAGGAATGCCAGCCTTAAACAGAAATTGTGTGTTTGGCGAATTTTTACCCACACCTCCTGACCAGAAATCATCGGGGTAACCAGCCTGCACCGGAATAACTTCTTTTTCGGGAATGACGACGTTATTCCAGCCTGTGACCGTATAAAGCGGAACGTCAAAACCCACTTCGCGCGCAATACGCTTTAATTCTAAAATATGTTCGGGATTATTTAGTTCATTGTCGAGCTGAATACCAATCACAGGTCCACCATCTTTATAAAGCATCCCTTTCACCTGGTTATAATATTCCTGATATAAAGCATGCACCAGCTTCAGGTATTCAGGATCATTGGTTCTGGCTTTCATTCCTTTATTTTTCACCCAATCAGGAATACCACCGTTTCGCATTTCTCCGTTGCAAAACGGGCCGATACGCAATAAAACGTACATTTGGTTTTCCTTGCAGGTTTGCACAAAGCGCTTCAAATCTCTTCGACCCGTAAAATCGAATTCACCCTCGATTTCCTCGTGATGATTCCAAAAACAATACGTTGCAACAATATTAAGCCCCCCGGCTTTCATCTTTTTAATTGCATCATCCCAAAGGTTATCCATATATCGTGAATAATGTATCTCGCCCATTACCGGAAACCAGGGCTTACCACTTTTCATCAAATAATAATTATTGAGTGTTATAGCTTCACCATCCGGATTAGTTGGCGTACCCATAACATAATCGCTACTCACCACTTTTTTGGATGTAGCGCTGGCATCAATCGTATATACTTGTCCTTTAACCGAAAACATTGTGACGAGTAACGAAATGGTACCGACAATGGCAAACTTCAAACTATTCACCGCCATAATTAATTATTTTTTAACTTTTAATATTTCTGACTTACAAACCGGACAAAAACAGATTGATTTCCTTTACAGTCCGCTCTAATTGATCGTGATGCAAATTATGAGCAGCACCATCCACGTGTACAAGTTTTACCCTTTTCATATCGGCAACCGATTCTTCGTTGGCTTTGCGTTGATCTGGAGAAGCATCGGCTTTCAGAATAAGTGATTTTACAGGAATCTTAGCTAAAGCACCTTCAGTTCTCATCGTTCCGAACATAGCCTGCCATGCTGCATCAGAATAAGGTCCGTGGTACTGTTTTTTAGACAAAGCCCAATATTTAACATCGGTATCACTCCATTTCGGGTTTTCCTTTGCGCCTTTCTTTACCAAATCATCAAAGCTATAATTGTTCTGATGAGCCAGAACATCAGGTTCTCCAAACATTGTAAATGCCAGATTATCTTTTGATGGAATATTTTTTACATCCGAAGAAGGCTTTTTAGTTTTAACGGGAGCAGGAGGAAGTGAATTTCCTTCTTTTCGTGGGAGTCCAGGATCAAGCATAATAACTGCTTTGGCTAAATCGGGATACTCAGCTCCAACGCGCATAACAGTTGCTGCACCCATCGAATGACCCATAAGAATAGGTTTCTCAAATTTCATGGCCATTACAAAGCCTACCACATCCTTTATTAGAGTTTCTCCGTTGTCCGAAGGCATGAACGGGTCTGACAAACCATGTCCGCGGGTATCAAGCATGTATATGTCATAGGAATCCTGAAGTTTCCAGGTAAGGGTTGTCCAGCAAAGGCCGTTATCGGTTACACCGTGAACCATCACAATCACAGGTTTTCCCGGAGCTGGAGTGGCGTGATAATAGTGAATTCGAACTCCGTTATCGTAAACAAAGCCATCAGACCAACCCGCTGGAATACCTGGTAGATCACCGGCTATTGCTTTAGCCGATACAAGCAAAAATATAATCACTGCTTCTAAGATTTTCTTTCGTTTCATACTTTTAAATTTAAGTTGTTGTTAAAATATTACATTTCTACGATAAAACGCTCTGTTTAAATCCAAAACACACAATACACGCTTCTGCAATTTGAAGTTTTCCCTATCATTCAAATAAAAGCTTTTAATTGTCACAAAAGTACCTACAGCATCAAAACAAAAGAATGGATAAATATATTATTAAGCTGCAATATATTACTATTTGACAAATACCACACAATTAATACTGAAACAAGTATTTGAGGTTAATTAAAAGTGATATTAACTGCGCTTAAGTCAAGCCATGGATTATCTCCTTCCACAGAACTCCCTGATGGACGAAAAGAAACCTGAACCCGCTCTACTTTATTCAGCCGCAGCTTATCTCCTATTGCTCCTCTCCCTTCTGCCGGATTCACCCAATAATCCCATTCTCCCGGAAAACCTAAGGGCAACGATATTCCTTTTCCCAATTGCAGCTCGCTTAACGGAATCTTAATTGTACTCCAATCCTTTTCAACTATGATTTCCTTTGTCCATGATGTACCATCTGATTCCATGACAGTAACAAACGCCTTTTGCCCTTTTAGCTCTCCTCTAAGCCTGAATACAATGGAAGTTGCGGCTAATAGATCCTCACCTCTGGATCGAATTTTGTTTTTCACAGGAACAGACATTGAATAATCTTCAAGCGTTGGATTATCTTTAATTGGGAAAAAGAGTCTGATGGCTGTATGCCCCAAATCAGCGACAGGAATTAGTGAGTATTGTCCCATTCTGCCCGCATCTCCAATACGTGTATAGGATATATTTTGATAATCCTTATCCGGATTTAATAGAGATAGGTCGTCTTTACTATCAACAACTGAAAATTGCCATGGGTTGATAGCAGAGAAATCCCAGTCAGCAGGTGTTTTATCTGTCATATCAGGGTATGTTTTTGTTTTACCATTCTGCGTGACGCAAATAATGTATTTATATATCCCTTCTTTTAGTTGATCGGCAGGAATGACTGCTTCATAGGAATATCCTCCAATGTTTTTCATCGGTATTGGTCGGAAGGCTCTACCTTGCTTAGCCGACCAGCAATACAAATAAACCTTATCGGGCGAATTAGTATCAATAATATCAGCCCGCAAAGCAATTTCCTTTCCGGATTGATATTCGTCGGATGATTGGTTTAAAACATTTGTCGGAAGTATTTCTTCTTTAGGACATATAAATTCATCAAACTTTACATATCCAATTGTCGCAGGTAGAATGCCTGGGTTTTCTGTTGCTGATAAAATGTAAACCCCCGGGCGAATAGTAAATTTACCTGCAATCGCTTTTGTTGAATATGAATTTGCAGCATTCACAGCTGAAACAGAAAAAGCAGCACCTAAATCGGGTATCGAAATTTCCATTGGCCATTCACTATTAATCAGCCTGCTAACTACTTTGTCCTTGCTCATTTGAGCAAAAGGATTAGAAATAATTAAAGCATCCGGGTAAACTTCTAATCTCCAAACCCCATTCCGGACTTTATCCAGAAAATATAAACCTTTGCCGGGATAAGATACTAAAGGAGATGAACCATATCCAACGATTTGTGTCAATGATTTGGTATTAGTTGGCATGGTGGCTGTGTTATTCGCATACATGAACTTTTCTTTAGTTACAAGTTCGCTACTATTTGCATCATAACTTACGCTAACCGGGCCAAACGTCGTGTTTTGCGGATAATTTCCATAACTTTTGTATAGCGGAAGTTGCTTCATAGCTTCTGCCGCAATGATGCCGGCAGCTCCTTTTTGTGGATAATAAACCATATTAAAAAGATGAGTTTGCCATCCCAGATTGTATGGTGCAGTAGCTAACATGTCATAAGAGAACATTGTTACAAATTGAGCTCCTACAGTCTTAAATGACCTTACCATTGCCGGATACATATAAGGAGAACAACCATCAGCTTCATCGAATTCATATACCATTTTGGGTTTACCAGCTAAATCTGGCGTGTGCATTGGGACAAAATCATCAACGGCTCTCAAATGATTTTCCTGAAGCATACGTCCGGAATTTAAGCCCATAGGATACCACGCAAAACTTGAACCATCGGCCTTTGATAATTTAATAGCCTTGGCAATATTCATATCCTGACTTACATTATGGAAAAGAAGTTTGTCACATCCCGTACTTTTTATAGCATCAGCCAAAGAGTTGATATAATTTACAGAACCCTGGAGGTCTTCGGGGTGATGAATAGGCTCATTAATCAGCTCTACAAATAAAATGGCAGGCTCATCTTTCAAGGCAACTCCGGTATATGGATTGACATGATTCATTATTTGTTTCAAATAATTTACCTGAGCCTTTATAGCCTCAGGGCTTGTTCCTAATTCGGATTTTTTGAAGAATGAAGAAAAGCCTTTAGGGGCATTAGTATCACCCATTAAATCAGGAAACTGTGAACTATAAGTAGTAATTGGTGTAAAGAGTATGTAAATTCCCCGTTCTTTTGCTTTATAAATTGCATAATCCATAATATTGAGGTGATCATTTTCAATCAGGTTTCCCTCTTTGTCACTATTCTCATAGTCACCCCATAAACATAAGCGCATAGCATCCCAGCCCATTCTTGCAAAATGCGCCATGTCATCATCTACCATTTTTTTTCTATCCGCATTTATGTATCCGGCTGCGCGATAATCACATGACGAAGGAAGTGAGTAATTGGCGCCGAAAAGTGCCAATTCCCGACCATCTTTCCATCTCATGATCCCTTGTTTGTCAACAAATACTGAACTTGCTTTTTTTCCGGTCGCACTGCTCTTTTGAGCACTAGCCGATAGTGTTAAGCTCACAATAACCAGAATTGCAATTAGTGATTTTCTCATAAATGAATTGTATTTAATAATATGCTTGTAATCTATTAAACAGGATGGCGAATTTCCATTTTGTCTTAGTTATTTATCTGGTAGATAACTTATATATCGTCAGTTGTGCATAAGTTTCTCCTGGTCGTAGCACGGTTGATGGAAATGCGGGGTTGTTGGGCGAATCAGGAAAGTGCTGAGCTTCCAGGCATAGTCCCATATTTTTCCCATATACGACGTTTCCACTGCCGATAATTGAGCCGTTCAGATAGTCTGCTGTATAAAGCTGCACCCCGGGTTCTGTGGTATAAACTTCCATAAACCGACCAGATTGAAAATCATATAGCTCAGCAGCTTTGGAGAGTTCATTGTTGCTACTCTTGCGTATCACAAAGTTCATATTATATCCGTGAGGTAGATTTTTTATTCGTTCACCCACTTTATGAGGCTGGGTAAAATCATAATCAGAGCCAGCAACGGGAGCTATTTCACCCGTTGGAATCCATGATGAATTAGTTGGGGTATAGCTATCAGCATAAATAGTCAAATCATGCTCAAGTATATTTTTCTTAATGGCTGTAAGATTAAAATAACTATGATGCGTCAAATTAAGAATCGTCGGCTTATCCGTTTGGGCTTCATAGTATATCCGAAGCTCATTATCATTATTCAACACATAACGAACCTTTACCTTCAGGTTTCCGGGGTATCCTTCTTCCATGTCTTTACTCAGGTATTGAAGAGCTACTCCCACGCAATCAGCTCGGCTAATCTCCGATGCATCCCAAACCACTTTATCAAAGCCTTTCATTCCACCATGCGAATGGTTCGGATAATCGTTTGGAACAAGTGGGTAACGGACACTATCTAAAAAGAATTCTGCTTTCGAGATACGATTGGCAAATCGCCCGATAATGGCTCCCATAAAAGGCGAATTTTGCTTTTCGTACTGCGTAAAGTTATCAAATCCAAGAACAATATTTTCAATTCTTCCAGTGCGGTCGGGAGTTTTTATGCTAACAACAATTCCTCCATAGTTGGTTATTTCAACCTCCATTCCCTTAGCATTGGCAAGTCTATAAAGCCGGACTTCTTTCCCCTCTTTTTGTCCCCACAATTCACTGTGAATAGAGATTTTTGAGGTTGAATGAGCAGTAAATAAAGAAGATAAGGTCATAAGTATAAAAATTCTGTGCTTGGATTTCATGTTTATTTCAAGGCTTTAATTTGATTTGCATCGGTTATTTGAACTCAACTTTCACCTTATATTCAGCGATGATTTTGGGTGTTATTTAATAATGGGAATGTGTAGGTAAATAAATAGGAATTGTTGAATTTATTCATCGAATTAGATTTGATCATTACAGCTGCAAAGTAAAGCTAATTTTTGATTCACTTTAATAGAGTATTTTACTACTTACATGGATTATTCTATTATTTCGACACTAATTGAAACATTTCAATTATTTTTGACTCAGAACTAAAATAAAATATAGCAATGGCAAAAATTAAAAGTGGATTTACAGGCGAACGAGCCATCGTTTTACCTACTTCAATTATAGATGAGTTTAAAAATACTGATTTAGGAACATTGCTACACATCACAGATATTGGATTTTATCCTAAAGCCAGTTTTCATTTCAGAAAGAGATCCAAAGAGGAAGTTTCTCAATACATATTAATATATTGCGTTGAAGGTGAAGGTTGGTTTGAAGTCGATAATCAGGTGCAGAAAGTGTTTGCAAACCAGGTAGTTGTTTTGCCAAAAGCCAAAGCACATAGTTATGGAACGAAAAGTAAGAATCCATGGACAATTTATTGGATACACTTCGATGGCGAAAAAGCATCGTTCTTCGCGAATGGGCTTGAGAAGCCACTGCTCATTTCGCCTGAAAAAGATTCCCGAATGGAATATCGGTTTAAATTATTCGAAGAAATATTCTCAACACTAAAAAACGGATATGGAAAAAACAATCTCGAATTCAGCATCACAGCTCTGTTTTACTTTTTGGGATCGATAAAATATCTGAGCAACTATAGGGGCGCATCCAATACCTTACAACAACCGGCTCAACAGCGCGATGTAACTGACGAAGCAATCCATTATATGCGAGAAAATGTGCGGAAAAAACTTACGCTGAAAGAAATATCGGATTATGTTGGTTTTTCGGCATCGCATTTCTCGGGTATATTCCAACGTAAAACAGGACATTCGCCACTTAATTACCTCATTCATCTCAAAATACAGGAAGCATGCCATTACCTCGATTTTTCCGACATGAAAATCAATCAAATCTGCATGCTCGTTGGATTTGAAGATCCATTTTATTTTAGCCGAATATTTACAAAAACAATGGGAAGTTCTCCGAGTGACTACCGGAAAAAGAAGAAAGGTTAAATAGAGATTGGTATGTTTGTCAAATTGTCAACTCTTAGTTAGTCGTTCCTTAAAAAGTATATTTCAGCGAAATATCTCCTTGAGTGAGTGTTTCTCTGATTTTTTTAAAGGATAGAAAGGTACAAATCGGGTATCCTGGTTGGGCTAACAGAGCAACCCTTCTATTTTAGAAATTCCACTTTAACCGGTCGGCTTGTCCTTGGAATACTCACAGGCAAGCTAACTTTCTTGCCATCCACCAAGACACGGTTCCAACCTGCTTGAACGGTGATATTCATTTTCTTTCCGGCGAGTTGTATATCCCCGAAACGAAAATCCACTGTTTTGAAAGGTTGCAAGTAAAGCGACTTTTCGTCCATCTGCAAACCAAGCAGGCGAATAAGGTATTCCCAGGAAGATTTGTAGCGGGGATAAGGTGCAAAACGCGGAGTATCCTTGGCGGTTTCATCCGGCAAGGGTAATATTTCACCTTTCGCATTAATGGATCCATTCCACTCTCCTGCAGCAAAATGGTTGTTTTTTAAACTCATATCAATGGAACGCATGATATCAATTGATGCCAGTTCGTTGCCCACATATCCGAGTAGCGAACTGAGATTAATCTGTGCGCCAAACCAACATGTACGAGCATGATAGCCGTTGATCGTATAATCAGGAACTCGGTTTGGTTTCATACCATTGACCCAGCCCCGGAAATTTTGTTTTTTGTCTTCTACCTGGTTATTTATGTATAGCGAAGTAAGAGCTGACTTTATTTTCTCTGACGGTAATATATCCTTGGCATTACGGTCGATTGCCGCTACCCATTGTCCAAAAAGCTGATCGGTAAACAGAGTTTCCGGTGTATTCTCCTGTGAAGATCCTTCCGTGCGATAGAATAAATTCCAGCACTTCGTCTGCGGATTCCACAACAGCTTCTCATAACTGGCTCGCGCTTTTGTAAGCATCTCTTCAAGAGGGACTGAACCAACAGTCACATTTGTTTTACCGAGTCCTGCTGCCATTGATTTCAAGGCATCAAGTCCATATATCCAGGCCGAATTGACATAACTGCTTACACCGGGCATCTTCCATGCATCATAGCTTTGGTTGCCATGTTTGCTTTGGATCAGATTTTCATAATTGTCAAGGTTATACACCCGATTGGCAGCCAGAACCGCAACATCAAAACCTTCGCGAGTAAATGCGGGATCGTTATACCAAAGGGCATCTCTTCGCATCCGGCACATAAATGTCGGTTCTTCCACATAATGAGCCGCGTCATTCCAGAGTGAGTGCATAATCAGTCCGGCATTTTCTCCGGTTCGGGGTGTTGCTTTAAAGAACTGATTCATATCCATACGTTCCAACTCCGGCCAGTTTATCATGTAAACCCATCCGGAATAGACACATACATCCATGGTATTCAGACAGCCATGCGGCGTTTCTATTTCAAAAAAGTAGGGATCTGTTGTCATAAATGTAGAGGTCATAATTGAAGCCAGAGAGCCAAACCAAACACGTTTCAAGTAGGCAGGCACTTGAACAGAGCGATGCCACGCGTCAATCTTAGTACTCCATTGAGAAGCCTCTTTCATGGCTTTATCTATCACAGCCGATCCATTGGGCATTGCCGTGGTGTAATATCTTTTATATCCGCCTATCTTTGGGAAATACCAGGAGATATAGAATCGTTTTGTGATGGAACGGCCTGGCGCCAACGAAAACATTACGGAGACATCTTTCTCCGAGGCGGTAGCTCCATCTGCTGCAAATACCATTTCACCGGAAGGGAATGTGAAGACAGTACGATCGGTCGCCGCAGTACCGGGAATCCCATTCTCCAGCGAAAGAGTGAACTGTCTGGAACTCTTTCCACTATTTCGTACCGTCACATCATAAACCTGAACCGGCAAGGTCGAATTTTCCAGATCATGGGGTATCAAAGGTGTAAACGCGCTGACACTCACTTGAAGCTTCGCCTTCTCATCTGTAAAGAGTGCCAAACCTTTGGGCAAACAGGCCATCACTGTCGCGTTCTTAAAAGGTGTGGCCTTCTTATTCCAGTTTGCCGGTGTGGTTTGCACGAGGTAAGATTGATCTCCTTCAGAAAGTGTAAAACCGTACGACGACTGAACAAAACCTTCCGGAGCAGTTGCCATCTGATGAACTCTTGCCGCGTTTTCATATTTTCTCTTCCACTTCTCAAGAGCAGCAGCTTCAAGTGGTGGATCGGATTTCTGAACTTTCTTCCATTGTTCCTCGACATTCTGAAAGGAGGTGTCATTGCGAAGCACGTATTCCATGTTATATTCCCATTGACTTACATCCAAGCCATCGTATGGCCTTCCGTCAAAGTTTACCCGTACAAATCCATACCTTCCGAAAGCTGAATAGCCTGTTCCAATCCCTCCTAAAGGAAACCCAAGGCTTTCGGAAACGTTAATCCATGACGAATTGGTTTGCTTTGTCAATGGATTGGACTGAGACCGCGCTGCAAAAGGAAGAAAAGTGATCATGGAAACCGCGCAGCAAATAATCGCTCTCCTGATCTCTGTTTTCACATGTACTCGTTCGATAGATTTCTTTTTCATACCCGTAGATTTTTATTACTAAATTAAGATAGAAACCAAACTCTGATCGTAAACTCACTCTTCAATAATAACTCTGAATCCCACATTATGAACACTCTGCCAAGGCAAAAAAGACTTTCGGAAATAACTGGTAGATGACTTTGGAGGATCAATCCACGAACCTCCTCGTACCATTTTCAGATCATTGGTCACAGGCTTTGTTTTTCCCAAAGGATAGGGCAGATAATCCGATCGAGTCCACTCCGACACATTTCCATGCATATCATACAACCCAAACGCATTCGGCTTGTATTTGGCACCCTGTACTGTCAGCATTGAACCATCATCAACGGTATTATCTTTCGGATGATAGGTGTAGTATTTGTACCAAAACCAATTTTCAGACTGGGGCTGCGGATCAACACCACTGACCGCCAACTTATTGAGTTGCTTGTCAGCCATATTCTCAAAAGAGGAAAAATCAGTATTCAGATCTCCATACCAGAAATCTGTCGAAGCACCTGCCCGACAAGCCCACTCCCACTGTGTTTCTGTTGGCAAAGTACATTTCAAACCAGATTTATCACTCAGCTTCTTACAAAAATCCATGGCTTCGATCCATGTCATGCGGATAGCCGGCTGCGTCGGACTGTTTGCCACATATCCGGGTCCGACATGATCTTTCCATTGTTGCTGAATGAAACGGCTGTTGTGTTTTGGTAAGATGGCACGTATCTGCTCATTACTGACCTCAATCTCTCCCATCCAAAATCCTTTTTCTATTTTAGCGACACAAGCCGGTGAGTAATCTGAAGATCCATTTTTACCCATCACAAACTGTCCGGCAGGAATACGTACGAAATTCATTTTGATTCCATTTCCCAGGTCAATAGATTTCTTTAACTCCTTTTCTTTGGCTAATATTCGCTTTACAACATCCGTGCTTGACGGCCAGCCTTTCAGCTTTATCGCTTTCACTGCTTTTTCAACCGGTTCAACCGGCTTGACAGGAACAATCTTAGGTTGTTTTTTCAAATAATCAGCATAGGCGACAATCTCGGCTTGCCAATCGATACTGGAATTTCCACCGTATTTATCGGACAACTCCATCCTTCGTTTGATTTGATCGATGCCTTTATAATCAACAGCGGTAAAAGTACTGTGGTAAGGGGCATTAAAGTCTATCCAGTTGTACAAGGTACGCCATTCTTTGTCTGTGAGTTGCACATTGTGATGTCCCCTCTTCAACATTTGAATCAACGGGCTCACGGAAGCATGGTATTCATACGGATTCAGCACTTCCATTTCAGCTTCGGGACCTTGACGGAATACATACGGATGAAGATTGAGGTAACTTTTGCCATACTTTGTGGCTTCATCCAAACGGCCACCGGTAAAATCAGAAATCGTACCCTTTCCATTGTGACAAGCAACACATGCACGATCAAGCACGGGCTGCACTTCCATCTCAAAGGTAAACGGACGTACCCCTCCTTCCGGTTGAGTCAATACGGAAGGAGCTTTTCCTGATGCTATGGAACGTTTTGGCATTGGTATCTGGTTTTGATCTTCATGACAACCGGTACATGAAATCACTTCTCCTGGCATTCCTGTTGTCCAGCTACGCATTAATTGAATCGCTCTGCCTTCAGCGTCAAGCGGTTGAAACGATACCGGCGTATTAGCAGGGACATTAAAAAGAGCGGAACCGTCTGCTTCCACAGGTACTTCACCTAATGAGCGTTTGATATCCCAGCCACTTTGAATGCCTTGAGCATTGTTGTTGGAAGGTGACTGAATATATGCAAATTCATAATTCAGTATACGCAGGGCTTTGACAGTTCCCCGAGGTACACCTTTCAATCCTTCTCCTTCATAAATATCCTGGATAAAAACAACTGCATTTTTTGCTCGCTCTTTCTCTCCCTGTGCAGAAAGATACTGCGATATGAAACATGCAATGAACAAAAGTCTTATCTTAATCATAATCAATACGTTTGTTTGAATTTAAAGTTTGATCTTTTCCGGGATTATCGGAGGAACAGCTGTTTTAACTACCGGAGTCGCATGAATATATCCCTCTCCTTCCGCTTCTTTCAATAAGGTTAGGTTATCAAAGGTATCCACCAGATAGATTCCCCACAATCCATCCGGAGTCAGTTTTGCCGTCACCAGATAATAGCTTTCATTCAACGGATAGGGCTTGACAAATTCCGGCCAGACACCATTCACTAATTCATCCTTAATAATTGGTTCCACTTTGCGGTTACGATAAGGGAACTCATGCACAATGCCATCCGCATTTTTCCGTGAAACAGACGGATCAAAAATCAGCATTCTTCCAGCCCGGACGACACCGTGGTGACCGGAAATAATTCCGACAAAACGGGTGCCGTTACCTGGCAACGGTTTGATGTCGAATGTACTGTTTGGAAAGTAGGAACCACTTCCATACAATGCTTTTTGCTCGGTTCCATCTGGATTCATATGCATCACAATACGGGAAAAATAGTGAGTCAGATCGGTATATTCCCAACGAGTGTACATCACCCGACCGTTGTTCATGACAATTGGTCCCCAATTGCTTTCCTGATCGAAAGTAATTCGGCGGAGGTTACCAGTTTGCTGATCATATAACACCATGTTGCCGACTATGTCGTTGCCATCGACACAGGGAACGCCCAGATAACCAATATTGGACACGGCAATAATTTTGCCATTGGGCAAATAGGTTGCGTCAAAGAACTCCAGATCTCGTTCTGGCGACTTGATCACCTGACGAAGATTTTTACCTTCTATATCCACTTCATATACCTGCCAGAGTCCGTTGGCATTCGCCATGGTAAACATAATATGATCGGCATTCCAATTGATTCGGATGTGTGGAAGAGACGAGTTGTTTTCTGCTTTGAAGATTGTTTTTGAGCGAATCTCCCCTCGTAGATTAGATAATTCAGCAATCTCTGCTTTGAAGTTCTTGCGGCTGGCAGACATCAGGCAACACCAGTTGGCCGGTTCAGTGCCTAATGAAGAGACATTCACAGATCGCGCATTGTAACCTACTTTGTATTTTCCTACAACGATCTTATCCATATCAAACAATGGATTAGCAAACAAAATTTCTTTTTTAAGCGCTATGGCTTTGCGTGCGTTGGCTTTCGCCTCCTTCATATTATTACTAAGACCATCAAATCCGGTTTTCATCAGCGAAGTGAGTTGACTTAACTTTTCCTGATAGAGAGTCGCATTAAAAGCTGGATTCTTCTTCATATCATTGAAAGCCAATTGTATGGCTTCGATATTTATCCAGTCCACTTCCATCTGAATCTTTAGTACGTCGGATAAATCGCTGAAGAGTGCCAAAGAAGCCTCCATTTGTTGTGCAGCCGGAAGTGTGGCTATCTTTGCCAATTCATCCTCAAAATATGTTTTTTCTTTTGAGCGGCTAAGAAGTGATTTAATTATGACCGCATCCTCATTTGCCGTACCATTAGACAACCAACATGGACCGGTGGTCGGACAAAGTGAAAAGAAAGCATTACACTCTTCCGGAAAACGTTCAGAAAGTTCGTCGAATTCTTTCTGACCACTCTCGCTCTGAATCCTGAAGATGGCAGTACTGTCTTTACTCTCGTCATCAATACCAATCTCAGATTCAAAACGAACAAATTTTTTATCCAGAGGAACATAAATATAATTGGCAGTACTTGATAAAATCGAGTTGCTGACTTTGTTCTGATGTATCAGAACTTCGTGATCGGCCGAGTTTTTATTCAGCTTTGCCTGTCCACTTATTTTCAGGTCACAGACATTGACTGCATTCCCATCTTTCTTATAGACCTTCGCATGTGCCCAAATGGCATCATTGCATTTCTTCTCACCTCTTTCGGCGGCGACAACCAGCACGATATAATCCAGACCAGTCACTTTGGCCGTTATCTTTTTCAGCTCACCTTTCTTTACCTTACCGGACTCTATCGGAAATCCCACAGCCTTTTGCTTGGCAAGAAGTTCTGCTTTATATGCCGCTGTTGCAGTGGTCCAGGTAGAAGCAACTATTTTCTTTGTTGGCAGTGCCAATAACACCTGACTGCCAAGGAGCATAAATGCCAGTACTAAGTTGATTTTTTTCATTGAATATCAGCGATTAAGTTTATTAAGGTAATCTGCAAACGTCTTATTGGGAGTGATAACAAATACAGAGGAGATCTTGTCGAATTTCTTCTTATCGTTCAGTGACCAGACGACTTTATTGTTCTGATCAGTCTCGAGAAGCTGAGGTTCTTCAGCATCACCCTCCTGATTGTGTCCCTGCCAATTACAGATGAGCCGATGATTATTATCAAGTACTCTTATTTGAGCAACATACATCAAAGAAACTCCTTCAATATCATTTTGGGTCACGCGATCTGAGATCTCACCTGTTTGTCGGTTGATCGTCATAAACTGGTGTGAATCACCACCTGAAACGAGCAAATTATCATCTTTCAGTTCCAGCGCTGCAAAACAGCCGACTGCAACATTCAACCGGTTTATCTCTTTCCCTTTTTTGTCAATCTCCAAAATCTCATTCGTTCCCAAGATTGGAACAATATAGTTCCCGTTTTTTGCTTTTGAGATCAAACGAAACTGTTGATGCGGATTTTGAACATTGATAAGCACAGAGAGTTCTTTCCGGACACCCCCTTCTTTATCCAGCTCGACTATCTTCGCCGGATGACCACAAATTCCAAGTAAATACCCGCCATCCGGTAAAACCGATGCAGACTGTAGCTCTGATCCTTCAGAACAGGTATAATTCCAGATTACCTTGTGATCCAATGAAATGAGTCTGGCTCCTTGTTTGTAAGAATACAGCACCTCCCCTTTCTTATTCATGGCAACACTGTTGCATTCCTGACCAGCTTCAAGATCATGACTCCAAACAATCTTTTGGATCGATTTTTCAAAGATAGACACATTTTTCGTTCCCGATCCACCTATCAACAGGTAGGTTTCCGCAGATTGGGCTACACTCAGTCCAAACAATGCAAAGCAGACAAGGAGCAGTCTCTTTTTCATCTTATTTATTCAAGTCATTAAATAGTTGGTAAGCCTGATCTACAGAGAGATTCTCATGCACCAACACATGAACAGCCTGAATCATTGCAACCGGATTTTCAGATTGAAAAACATTGCGTCCCATATCTACACCGGCCGCACCATCATTGATAGCTTTGTAGCATAGTTCCAATGCATCTCTTTCCGGCAACTTCTTACCACCGGCTATGACAATAGGCACCGGACAGGAAGCCACCACTTTCTCAAAGCCATCGCAGTAATAGGTCTTCACGATGTTGGCACCATTCTCTGCGCAAACACGCGATGCCAAACCAAAGTACCGCGCATCTCGGGCCATCTCTTTTCCTACAGCTGTAACTCCCATGACCGGAATGCCATATCTTGAGCCTGAATCAACAGCCCTGAATAGATTGGCAATGGTTTTCGCTTCCATTTTTGGATCTCCGACGGCTAGCATCACAGCCATAGCTGATACATTCAGGCGAATCGCATCTTCAATGTCAATGACAACATTGTCGTTTAATTCGGTCAGGATAGTAGTGCCGGCATCGGAGCGCAGACAAATGGGTTTGTTGACATTGGCCGGCACCGATGATTGTAATATGCCGCGTGAACACATCAAACAATCTGCATACTCCATCAATGGAGCAATTGTAAGGTCAATCCGCTCAACACCCGATGTCGGACCCATAATAAAACCGTGATCGAAAGCCAGCATGACAGATCTCCCCGACTTCGGATTGAAAATCCGTGTCAGACGGTCTTTCTTTCCCCACGAGAGATTGTCTGCTCCCTTAATATGAAACGATTGATTTTGAACAGGTTGTCCGATTCCAAATTTATTACCTTCTCTTAAATCATCTAAATCTGCCATTTTCCCTAAAGTTGTATGTTTATAGTCTCTTATTGTTGAATTATCAGTCACACGAATTGCCGCTTTCCAGTGCAGTAGCAAAAGAACCAAACATGCATGCCCATGAGGCAGCACCCGAATCAGCAAATCCGATAGACTTTTCAGCATAATTACGCGCTCTGCCAAAGTTTGCTTTCATCTGTATCGTATCCAATGAACCTTGTAAAGCGGCATCAGCACCAACACGCATGATCTTCTTAATATCGGTGGAACCGCATGCTTCCATTGCTTCGACAGCAGGGATCAGCGCATCCATCATGGTTTTGTCCCCTTTTGAGGCTTTTGTCTGTTTCCTGACACCTTCCAATGCACCACGAAACATGGTCAACACCTCTGTTGATGTCAGTTCGGTGCCTGCGACCGCGTCGCTCATTCCGAGAAAGAAACCTCCGAGCAACGTACTGGTCGAGCCACTTGTCTGCATCATTACGTTAAAACCAACATCCTCAAGCATGGTTTTGAACTCAACCCCTCTATCTGTTGCTTCCCTAACTGCTTTTAGTGCCTGAACGATTGCCGTGCCATGATCGCCGTCACCGATGACAGCATCCAGAGCGGAGAATTCATCCGAACGGGCTGATACATGCTCCAAAGCCAGTGAGATCATTTTTTTAAAATCATCTATAGTCAGCTTTTCCATCACTTACTTTCCTATGGTTGTCCAGAATGGTGCATTCGCTTTTCTCTCTTTCAACAGCTCAACATGATCCGCATCCAGTTTGGCCAACAGAATCTGAAACCCTGCTGATTCCTGTACAGTGAGCATCTCGCCAATGCGGCTTTCCACTACGCTTGCACCAGTCGCTTCCAATACCTGACACGCTTTACGGAAAATGATATTCATTTCCATCATGGTAGTCGCTCCAACTCCATTGATATACAAAAGCATCTTGTCACCGGCTTTCGGTTGAATCTTAGCCATCAGTTGAGTCACCATTTTCTCGGCCGTATCATCAGCCGATATCAACATCTGACGTCCTCCACCTCCTTCACCGTGTTGTCCCATTCCGATTTCCATCTCACCGGGAGCTAGTTGAGAGATAGTAACGCCGTTTTGCGGATGTGTACAAGAGCCCATTGCTACTGCCAGCGTTGCTATTTGTTGATTGAAACGTTCACCGATCTCAAGAATCTCCTCCAACGATTTACCATCCTCAGCCGCCGCACCTACAATTTTGTAAAGTGGGATACAACCGGCTAATCCTCTGCGATCACTGTCCGGTGTATCCAAACCGGCACTGATATCTTCATGTGTCACAATTTGTTTCACATTAATACCCGCACGTTCGGCCAACTGACAAGCCATATTTGCACTCATCACATCGCCGGAATGGTTCAATACCACTAATAAGATACCTGCTTCGCGTTTAAATTTCACCAAAGCCTGATACAAACGCTGTGCGCCGGGTGCTGCAAATACGTCACCAACCACCGAACAATCCAGCATTCCTTCGCCGACAAAACCGCTTAATGCAGGTTCGTGACCGGCACCGCCTAATGTTATGATGGCAACTTTGTCCTGAGACTTTGCCTGAACACGCACTACGGTGTTGTCACCATCCAGTGTTACGATATCGCGATAGGCCATTACATAACCTTCCAGTAACTCTGCCGTAATATGGGCTGGTTCATTGATGAACTTATTCATGATCTTTGTTGTCATAGGTCTTGATAATTATGGATTAATAAGCTGATTGAGGTCTTTGTACGTTTGTGTCGAAGCACATCAGTTCGATAGGAATTCCTTCTTCCACAATGAAAGCGATTTGCAAACCGGGACCACCTTCCATCGGTTCAACGATCACATTCTTCCCAGTAAGTGCAACTTTCATATCCGGAACTTCATACGCTATATGTGCCACCTTCTGTATAATATCGGGCATGCACGAACCTTCTTCAAAACGAAGAAACTCAATTTTGTTTTCACTTTTGCTAAAGTCAGTCAAATACACTTTCAGTCCTTCAGCATAGTTCTCATCGGCTTGTACAGTCTGAGTCGGAATACCGAAATGATTAAATTTTCTCATGATTCTATTCGATTAAAGGTTTAAATTTGCGATCGGAGTTTTTAAAACTTTACACCCGGGTTTGTAAAACGAAGTCCGGCACCATCGTGGTAAGATCCAAACTCGGTCACAATAAGTCCGTTATCTCCGGCAAACAAGAAGTGCTTGGATTCGATCTTTGCCAATGGAAGAATATCGCCCACCTTCATTTCTGTAAAGTGAGAAACTGTGATAAAACCCTTTTGACTTTCCGGAAGCTGAGGTGGATTTGCTGTTGAGTCACCGATACTGTAATTGTAGCAACTGCCATTACGCACCAACCAACTCTCAAACTTAGCAGCATGACCGGGAGTCGGCATATGCGCATGTTCCACAATCATTTGGTTTGGCAACAAATAGATTTCATGACCAAAATAATTATGAATGGAATCGTTTACCCAAAAGATCCCCCCCATTCCCACATGTTCGAAGTCACCAAGATTAAAATCAGTCACCCACATATCCTTCTTCATTAAGTCGGTATAAGGCACACCATAATATTCAAACATGTCTAAATATGCTTTCAACGCCGTATCTTTATTAAACACACCATTGGTGTAAAAATCAGCGTTTGTGTACTTCTTGGTATAGGCTTTTACCTTCGGTGCCTGTTCAGATGATTGGTCGGTATTCGTTGTATGTGTACAACTCATACTTGCAATGCTTAACGAAACGACTAATAATGCTTTTGAAATAGATTTGATCTTCATAATGTTATTTGATTTGGTGATTAATTCTGCTACTTTATAATGAGTTTATATATTCGACAAGTTCGTCCAGCTCTTTCTCTGAAATCTTCTTATCAATGCCGTGTTTGTACTTTTCAAACACATCTTTGAGAGTTTCGGCCTTGCCATTGAACAAGTAAGGAGCTGTACGCCATACTTCGATCAGTGTCGGAGTATCCCACCCTTTTTCAAATTCGATACTGTCGCCAATCCGATGCATCTTCATATCTGTATAATAGGAGCCGGAATGACATCTGGCACAATCAAACTTTTCAAATACCTGACGACCTTCGACAGCTTTATCCGATAGCTTTCCATCCACCAGATAGGGACTTGGCACCGGTTTCAATGACTTTAGATACATATCCACACAGACGGCCTTTGATTCAGGAATATCGTAAAACTGAATAAGATTATATCCTTTTCGAACAGCTAATTCCGCACGCTCACGAATACCAGAAATCATGCTGGGTGGCGTCTCATGAGAAAGAATCAAACTTTTGCAATTTTTGGAATTGCCAATCCCGTCATTCATCAAATCCCAGTTCATACCATCAGTACGGGCTTCACCGGGATGGCAACCGTTGCAGGATTGCCAGTTTTGATAACAATAGGTAGCATCATTGAAATATCGTTCTCCTTTTTGAGCATCGGTTTCTTGCCTGTTCTTGACTAAAGAGAAAGCTTCGATCGATTGAGTCTTCAGATCATATACATTCACCGTATCGGAAAAATAGGTAGGGATAATCACTTTATCGCCGGAAATGGAAAAAGCGCGGGGACCATTACCAATAAGCGGAACACGTCGGCGAATTCCATTCAAGAAGCGCAAATCATAATTTAATGTCGATTTATCAGCCAGGCTGTTATACTTTTCTATGAAAGCAGGATAATCAATCACACTGATTTCATGTGTTCCATATTGCGAAACAATGATCTCCTTCTCCGCACATTCTACCGACCAAAGACCGCCTGCACCACGATCCGGTTCATCGAGCAACACTGCACCTTCACATCTCTGAGTCTGAAGATTAATGACACTCATGGCACTGGTATTCATCCATCCTTGCTGAAGTTGACTGGTCGGAACCTGAAAACGACCCAGGTTATGGGTGGCAAACAAATAGTTTGCATCAGGACTCAAACACAAGCCCTGTACCGCATTACTCCCATTGGTCAGTTGGATATCTTTTATTTTCTTGAAGTTCGAGAGATTGATTACCGAGATGCAAGCCGCGATAGTATCGACATCCGCCCGTTGAGCAGGCAGATAATTGGCAACAAACAACAACTTGCCGTCCGGACTGATTATTGCCGCTCTGGGTTCGCGAAGCACTTTCACCGTTTGGATCTGCTTTTGTTTTTTGATATCAATTTCCGAAACCGTATTGGCAAACTGATTGCAAACATAAACCTTGCTTTGATCGGCATGAACAACAGGTGCAGTGGCACCGGAACCAACAGGAATAGTACAGTAAATTTTATTTGTCTTTAAATCGATGATATGCAAGAGTCCCTTTGTTTCAAAGGTCGTCACACATAAAAAGTTCTCCGTAACAGCAATAGCAGTTGGTATCTCATCGAAAGCCCATTCCTGCACTTTCTCCGAAAAATCCTTCTTGTATAACACAACACTCTTTGTACCTTTTTGCGACATAAAAACGCCCTCGTTAGTTGCTACTTTAATATCAGTAACAAAAACCGGAGTTTCTGAATATACTTCATCTTTCATCTGCGTAAAGTTCATCATTAACGCAGCAATCAGAAGTAATGTCGTAAAAGTGAGTCCTTGTATTATTTTCATATCAACGCTGACAGATTGGTTTGATTCTATTCTTACAAAATATAACCAAGTTCTGAAGATACAGATCGGGTACTCTCCAACAAACGGGATGCAAATAATTGAATCTTTTCTTTCGGTAATCTATCTTTAGGTCCTGATAACCAGATTGAACCACAAGGATAAGCATCATAACTAAATACAGGAGCACCAATACAAACAACTCCTCCAAGCTCCTCTTCCATATCCAATGCATATCCAAGTTGACGAACCCTCTCCAATTCCTTCAGATAGTCAGTTTCATTGGTTATTGTGCGCTTATTGTATGCTTCGTATTTCATTTTCGCAAGATATGAACTGCGAATATTCTCCGGAAGATATGCCATTATAGCCTTACCCGGAGCTGAACAATGCAACTCAATCTCTTTACCGGGTGACAGCACGAAACAAAAAGGATGCGAACCAATGGCCTGTTCGATAAAAAGACACTTATCGGCCCCCATTATGCCAAAGCAAACTGTTTCCTTCACGATATCGCGCAACTCTCTTAGTTTAGGCAGTACAACTTCCATGATGTTATGCTCTTGAATAGAACGATAACCGATGGTCAGCATCTTACGTGATAGTTTGTATTTCTTTCCGGTCTCTGTATAGTTGAGATAACCGAGGCGAACCAAGGTGTTTAATATCCGGTAGGCAGTTGTCTGCGAAATTTCAAGCTGCGTTTTCAGCTCTTGCAGTGTCATTCCAAGGGGTAGTTCTGATAAAAGTTCGAGGACGGCAATCCCCTTTTCGAGGTTAGGAACTTTGTACGATTCTTCTGATTCCAACTCTATATTTTCCATATTTGAAAACTATTTCCATATTTGAACTGCAAATATAGAGCCAATCATCACATAGGAGTGCACATAAAAGTTAATTTATAAGAAACATGCTGCAGAACATAAATGTATTTTAAACAGTTATGTTTTGAGAGAGGATTAAATATTCAGGTAGATGTAATCGACTCTATTATTTGCTAGTAGTAGTTAGATAAAGATTTGAAGGAATGTCAGGACGTACAGATCTTAGCGAGTCACTGGTTGAGCATCATCAAAGAAATATGGTAACAAAATATTCTCAAAACTAAATAAGCCTTCTTTCTTATCTGATATATTATCAGCAACAAAAAGAACACCATTACCAAACGCTTCTCTGGAAATAGACTCATGAATCAATCGGACTGTTTGATGCGGAAAACCAAAAATGACTTCGTGCCTGCCTACTATACCACCCGCACGTACAGAGTTGATATCAGACACATCCAGATCCAATGCTTTTGCAATCTTAACGGCAGTTCCCGATACACCTGATTTATCTTTAAAATGCTCTTCCACAATCTCGATATCGACCCATGGAGCAATCTTTTTCAGAAATTTGGCTGCAATGAGCAGATAGTTTACGCCTAACGTAATATTAGGACTCCAAAACACAGTAGTCTTTTGGGAAAGTTGTTTTAAATACAGTTTTTCCTTCTCTTCATAATGCGAAACTGCAGAAATTATTTTAATCTTTCTTTCTGCTGCCAATTCACCATAGGTATAAATCCCCGAAGAAGAAGAAAAGTCAATGATAATATCCACCGGATGTTCATCCAAAAGTTCTTCGACTCGCGTATTTGAGCTTGAATAAACAAGACCCGGATTCTCAGACTGAATGCCCAGAAATTCAGGAATACTCCGGTGATCAAGTAAAGTACGCTGCCTGAGTACCCATTCGAGACTAAACCGGTTGTTTTCTAAAATGACTGAGGCGACTGCTTTTCCTGTTTTTCCGAATCCTACTAATCCTATTTTTATCATATTTCTGTTGATTTAATCTATTACTATCACTAAGGTTACAAGAAGCAGATATGAGTAATACCTGATTCTTTGAATTATCAAATTACAAATTTAGAGTATGGGCAACCTATCCTTCCTGGAGTGATTTGCTCATGGTTATCACATGCGGATAATCAGACAAAGAGTATGGAATTGTAAAATGCTACTGAAAACAAACTGATCATCCCTAAAATTATTGAGTCTGTAAATATAACATTAATATCTATATTAACAGACTTATCGGGCAAAAAGAGGTCGGAAATTAAAAAAAAATCGTGTTTACTATGATTAGTTAAGACTATAGATACATTTGTACCACAACAAAAAAGCCAAAGGATCAGGTTTATTACTAATCCTCTGGCAGTAGTTCTGGAATTGAAAAAGCGATAACACTATTTCAATTCACTACGTTGAGCATCTCCTAAGAGTGAAGCCTGTCCCAATTGCTGGATTTCTTACCCGTCATAGTATCAATGTGTAGTTTTAAGATCAGAACAGCATCTATCAGTTTGGGCTCAAAGTCAATTAATTCAGGAGCTCCATTATGAGCCATAATAATTTCAAGCCCTTGTCCTTTGAGTTCAAAATCCGTTATTATCTCAACCGTAGCATATCCTACAATGGATCGATAGATGGCAGACCACTTACAAGCCTTCTCCTCTTTGAGAAGCTCCGCCTTTTCTTCAATCTCAAAACAAACCTTTGGGTTAGCTCTTAACAGATCTATTTTCTTTCCGACAGGAGCACAATGAATATAGATCTGATGATCCTTATATCCATAATTAAAGGGAAGTACATAAGGCAATCCGTTGTCAATCATTCCAATCCTACATATCTCCGATTGCCTCAGAATCTCTTCGAGGACAGATGTATCTGTAATCTCTTGATTTACTTTTCTCATATAGTTTTTCTAGTTATTTCGGTTCCAAAACCAATTCAAAACTTCTGATGGATTTATATCCCTCTCTATGTATCCTCTCCATTATCTAAAGGTATGTATATTGAAAATGATTTTTGCCGGCATGATATCGAGACAAAAGTAGTTCTTTTGCAGAAGAACTCATCGATTAAGGGCCTCTATCTTTTCTTATAAGAATAATCCATATTAGTTGGTGTATCTTCAGTCCAAGATTTTGGATTCAACAGTTTGCAAGTTCTGCAATTTTCAGTAATTTTGCAGTTATAAGATTGAATCAGTACGAATATGAATGTAGGCTTCTTCGATACAATAATCACGTCACAAACAATGAAACGAAATATCCTTTTTCTACTCTCCTTTTACTTCGCATTTACCGCATCATCGCAGGAACTGGGCACCTATCAGAAAATTGAACTTGGAATCAATGGATTAGGTATGTCAATAGAAACACCTATCAGTAAAAAAATTGCCTTAGAATCCACCATCGGACTTGGGCCTAGTTATGATATGTATGGTGATGGAGAGGCACTTACTGATAAAATTGGTTGGGGTTGGGCTTTGGCAGAACCTAGTTTTCATGGATCTGTCTATGGAAAATTCTTTTATAACCGAAACAAAAGGGCAGAAAAAAGGAAATCATTACGACTCAATTCAGGAAGTTTCATTGGAGTGAAAGTCAAATATATTTCGAAATCCCTTTCTGAGCCTCAATTCTATTCAAACACTCTGTTAGCAAACATAAACTGGGGAAATCAACACAATATTGGTAAACATTGGCTATTTAGTTATTCCGTTGGTATAGGATATGGCTACAATATTGATGTACCCTATGGTCTGTTTTATCCGGCATTAGATCTCAAGATTGCATACGTTTTACCCTATTTCAGCAAAGGGTCAAAATAGCCTATCGACCATTTATATGCTGAATCAACTTAACCTTTACCATTTTGTCGCAACAAATTCTTGTTCACGTAGTTTTAATTAAGAATTCTTTTTGTAGTTTTGCAAACACGTATTAGTATTATCCAAAACAACAAATTCTTACGCTGTAAAAATCTGACATGAACATCAAACGAAATGCACTGTTATTGGTAGCAAGCTCTCTCCTACTTATAGGATCAGGATCACAAGAATGCTTCGCTGCACCAAAGAGCAAACAAAATGGTACGGTCCAAACCGACACAACACGAAGCATCGCTTCGTATTTTATCCCGGCAACACCAAAGAAAAAAACACCGGATCGCAAAGGATTCCTTCAACGATGGTTACTTTTGGAGCCCATCAGCAAGCCCAACCGTAGCAATACTGTTTTTACAGACAGCTATATCCGGGAAGCCTTTTCCACCGAGTATTTTCCAAACCAGTTTACCGTCCTTCCCAAAGACGGTGATAAAGTAAAAGTTGGGGAACAAGAACTGAAGTGGCATGCGCTGGATAGCAAAAACTACAATGTGAAATTGTTTCGCTTCGCGTATGGGCTGAATAAAGAGATTTACGGTGTTCTGTTTTGGGCAGTAACCGTGGTAAACTGTCCGCAGGAAATGAAAAATATAAGATTGGCAGTTGGCTCCAATTCAGCATCCATGTGGTGGTTGAACGGCGAAGAAGCTGTTATTCTTTCTGGAGACAGACGTATGGTGGTAGATGATTGCGTATCCAAACGCCTGACGCTCAACAAAGGAAAGAATATCATCCGGGGAGCTATCATCAACGGTCCCGGCATGAGTGATTTCTGCGTTCGCTTCCTGGACGAAGCGGGTAATCCTATCAAAAATCTCACCATCAGCTGCGAATAAAAAGAATAAACGATTGGATTCTGAATCCCTGTCGTA
This sequence comes from Bacteroidales bacterium, assembly GCA_028709785.1. Classification (GTDB taxonomy): domain Bacteria; phylum Bacteroidota; class Bacteroidia; order Bacteroidales; family JAQUTK01; genus JAQUTK01. Next base: position 67,534 of record JAQUTK010000006.1, on the reverse strand, counting down.
TAATAATTGGAACTATTATGAAAATACAAATCAAAATATGGGGCACAACAGCCCTCTTATCAGCGTTGCTCACCGGAACATTGTCGGCACAAGTGGGAAAACCATTTATACACGACCCATCAACCATCATGGAATGTGATGGAAAGTATTACACCTTTGGTACAGGCTCAGGCGGATTGATATCTGAAGACGGATGGACCTGGAACGGCGGAGGAGTAAGACCCGGTGGCGGTGCAGCTCCGGATGCTTTAAAAATCGGAGATCGTTATCTTGTCGTTTACGGTGCTACCGGAGGTGGTCTGGGTGGCGGACACAACGGAAAGATTCTTACCATGTGGAACAAAACGCTTGATCCTTCATCTCCTGATTTCAAATATTCAGAAGCAATTGTTGTTGCCTCGTCTGAAAACATGGAAGACAACGATGCCATAGACCCGGGACTCCTTTTGGATCCTACCGACGGACGGCTGTGGTTATCCTACGGCACCTATTTCGGATTTATTCGCCTCATAGAACTTGATCCAAAGACGGGAGAACGTGTAAAAGGAAATAAAGCCATCAACATCGCCATTGATTGTGAGGCAACAGATCTGATGTATCGTGATGGATGGTATTATCTTCTCGGCACGCATGGTACCTGCTGCGATGGCGCTAACTCAACCTACAATATTGTTGTTGGCCGTTCCAGAAAAGTAACCGGCCCATACCTTGACAATATGGGACGAGATATGCTGGAAGGTGGTGGTAAAATGGTCGTTGCTGCCGGCGGAAGAGTTACAGGTCCGGGACATTTCGGACGATTTATTATAGATAAAGGTGTTGAAGTGATGTCTTGTCACTATGAAGCCGATTTGAATAAGGGCGGACGTAGCGTCTTGGGAATTCGTCCGTTACTATGGAAAAACGAATGGCCTGTTGCCGGGGAAAATTTCAAAGAAGGCACGTACGAGATTGAATCTGAAAGAAGAGGATATGCTTTGGAATTGGCCGTTGACTTTGTTCGAATGCCGGGCGGAATGCGGGGATTCAACCGCAACAACGATGAGCCCGTGAAACCTGTTCCTTCTCAAACATTGGCTGATGTCATACATACCTGGCCAACCGGAAACATGGGTGTACGAATCGGTGATTACATGTTCCGTCCTCATCAGAAATGGACTATTACAGCTGTTCCCGAAGCCGGAGGTACCCTCGGTGGCCCCTATTACAAAATTGTGATAGAAGGAACCGATCGGGCACTGGCTGCAACAGCAGAAGAAGAGTTAATAGCTGTTCCCCAGTTTACCGGAGCACCGGAACAATTGTGGCGAATTGACCAATTGATCGATGGCACCTACAGAATTATGCCCAAAGTCGTGCCCAATTCAACGAAGAAGTTAGCGCTGGTATCTGCCGGAGACAGCACTCCAACACTTGCTGAATTCGATATGGATAGCGACAATTCCAAATGGAATTTCAAGGATCACTAACGGCAATATATTGGAGCATCTTCTCCAATCTGATTTTTATATACTCTTTCGAGAAAGAACGGTTTGGCTACTTTGTTAAGTCATAACTTGTCATAACTTGAATTTATAGCTATAAGTAGTCATAATTAGTCATACTTTAGTCGTAAATCTGATTTCATGACTACTTTAGATACCATGTTCTACCTTTGGGAATGATTGTTCCAGCCTCTTTCATTTCCAAAAGTAAGTTCCCAACCATCCGCTCTTGCTGTTCCTGAGTTTTAGTCTTAGGAAGAACTTCTTTTAGATAATAAAATATAGCATCTCGTTTAACACCTAAAGAACCTGCATTTTGAAAATATTGCAACATCATTTGTTGTAATTTTGCCTTATCCAATCCTCTATTACGGGTATATTCCGGTAATTGACGAGTTATTTTCGCCAAATCAAGTGATATACTATATTCTAATGAGTCCCCTTCCAATAGTCCTCTATCTAAAAGAGCAAGAGCATCCTTTTCGGAGATGCGATGTCCTTTCTGTACGGCATCCAACAAAATGCAATCTTCTAATGTCAAAGAATTGTTCTCTTTGAGCAACTTGGTATACTTCTCATTGATGGTGTTACCATATATCTTTACTCCGACTGCCTTGTTCAATACGTCAATCTCGTAATCGGGCATAGGGAAATGACGACGCCATTGCTCATTGAACATCTTTTTGATACCACGACTAACGGTATCTATCATATTGAAGTTTACCATAGCCCGACAAAGACATTCGTTACGGAAATGGCGTTGCGGTCCTTTGGTTGCCAAAGCTTCTTGCAATGTGCCGGGAATAAAACTACCTCCGTTAGCGTAATAAAGGAATCCAGGATTTTCTACAAAGTTGATTCGCTGTTGTAAGGTATAATCTTGATGGGCGATGCAATTATGAAGAGCTTCACGAATGGTGTAGTCATCATATTGCTTCATCGTTTCAGGAAAAAGTGTTCCTCCGGGCAGTTCTCTCATTGTTAGATTGCGTATTTTACCCAAAACTTGGTCAACCGTAAGAATTAATGGTGCAGTAAAGTGTTCGTAATCTACCACTTCTTGATGCTTATCACGCAATGTCCAAGTCACTTCAATGACGGCAGGACGAAGTTTGAAAACCGAAACAGGCTTACCTAAAAGGATAATGGCAGCACGAGTCAGTTTCCCGTCTATCAATATTCCGCTGTTACAGAGTAACTCTTCCACCGTCCATGCATCAATTTCTTCAGCCGGTATCTTTGAAGCATGGACTTTCTTGAACATTACGCGTGCTTTAGCCACAGCCAATTCATCCAAATCTGCCAATGTTGCGTTGTGAACAATTTCTGCTGACCAATCTTTCGCTTCAAATATTGGTTCCTCAAGAATCGCTGTTAGTCGTTCTTGTGTAATCTCCACTAACGAATCTTCCACTCGTTGCCATGCTTTCTTATGAGCATATACAGGGCGACGTGGCAAATGTTTAGGAATATGAATTATCCATACTACTTTGTATGTATCTTCCGTAGTATATTCATCAATGCTTAATCCTTCTGATGAAAGGTTAGTACAATGCTCCATTAATTTCCATACAGCAGATTGTGCATTAAGATTGAATTTTGAGAGATCTGTACCTGCAATCTCCAAAGTTTTATCTTGTACACCAATAACGAGGTGTCCGCCTTCCATATTTGCAATGGCGGAAACATACGAGATGACATCATCTTTTTCATCTCCGGCAAAGGAGTTCTTCAGATTTTTCATATTTTTCCACTCACAACAAGCATTCTCTTGAGGAAACTCATGAAGCAAGAATTGTTGAAGTTCTTTTGATGTCATAATTCTCTTTCCTTAATTTTATTTTTTGACAATGAAACCACAAGTCATTTTTATTTTTTAGTCTATCTTTCAGGCTATTCTGACCGAAACTAAACAGAAGAGATACGATGCAGATAGCCGCTCAGTGATTCCGGTGATAACCACCCACTCACTCTGTTCTTATATAATGACAAATTTACCGTTTTTTTCTTAAACTCTCTCCTTTTTTAATTCAAATCTATGCGATGTATATACAATTCTATCAATGTTAATACCGATTCAGCTACCTCGCGATCCACGTCAACAAACATAAGATTCAAGTTGGGAATGTGGTGCATGTATGGCATTAAGGTTGAGGACGACCATAAGACAACGATGCCATAGACCCGGGGCTTCTTATGGATCTACCGACGGACGGCTGTAGTTATCCTACGGCATCTATTTCGGATTTATTCGTCTCATCGAACTTGACCCGAAGACTGGAGAACGTGTAAAAGGAAATAAAGCCATCAACATTGCCATTGCTTGTGAGGCAACAGGGCGGACGTAGCGTTTTGGGAATTCGTCCGTTACTATGGAAAAACGAATGGCCTGTTGCCGGGGAAAATTTCAAAGAAGGAACTGAACGGGCACTGGCTGCAACAGCAGAAGAAGAGTTAATAGCTGTTCCACAGTTTACCGGAGCACCGGAACAATTGTGGCGTATTGACCAATTGATCGATGGCACCTACAGAATTATGCCCAAGGTCGTGCCCAATTCAAAGAAGAAGTTGGCGCTGGTATCTGCCGGAGACAGCACTCCAACACTTGCTGAATTCGATATGGATAGCGACAATTCCAAATGGAATTTCAAGGATCACTAATGGCAAGATGGTAACGCGGGGTATTACAGCGTTGAAATGAGAGTCGTGTTCGTAAAAATATCAGCGCTTTGTAAGGTCAAGTTAATATTATTGGCGCATTTCTAATAATTTGTACAGAGAGCCAATTCTCTATGTAGGATTTTCGTGTTTTATATTTTTTAAGTACCGGGAAAATTATATATTTGCATCAAAGTACAATAGAAAAATTTAAATACGAAAAGATAGCATAATGGAACATGTCCCAATACAAGCCAAGGATGTTTATACAATTGGTGAAATCTATGATTTTAAGGTCAGAAAGAATTTTACCAATTACTGCGAACTGATTGATGAACAGAATGGCTTGACTACCTACCTGCAAGATACTGAGAAGCTCAAGCTCTTCAAAGAGATGATTGTAAAGTGCCGCATACTAGCTAATCACGAAAAGCGTCCGAAGATAGAACTCGTTGACATCAGCAACTTCAAACAAGAGAATGCCGGTTTGACGGAAGATAAGCTGACGGCATTATTGACTGAAAAGAGTATTCAGTGGAATCAAAAAGAGTTCACCAAATTGCTGATGACGGAAGAAAAGGAAACTACTTTCAACTCGCAATGCCATCGATGGATACAAGGTCTGCTAAATAAAAAGATAGCATTGGAAACAGTGCGCCGCGACTGCTCCGATCTTTTGGAACTGTCAGATTTGTTGGACTTGTGTAGTGAAACTGAAAGAGACGTGTACCAGAACCGCCTGACACATACGATAGAACAACTCGGGTATTACATCAAAGCAGCCGAACTGATAGACAACGAGGCAAATCCTGAAGCAGAAGATACAGCTACCCAATTCATAAACGCCATCTTCGAAAAACTTACAGTATCAGGATTCATCTACCACCCATCAAAGAACTTCAACATCCTTTCCAGTCTGTTTTTGCGCCGTCCAGACATTATGAACAGCAGGATCAAAGATTTACTCGATATAATTAACCAACGCAATGTGGCTGCATGGAAGAAGGAACCATTCCGCAGTGCCATTATCAAACTATTAGAGCTATTTATACAAGAATCTGACGGCAAGATTGACAGGATAAGAGACAACAAAGAGCTGATCAGAAACATCATGCAGGCACTCTCATTGCAGTTGATGCTTCTCTACGATGACACCAACAGCGATACGGCTGATTACAGATTAAGTGCAGCTCGGTTGTGTCTCGTATCCTCCTACTTGAACCACCTGAATTCGAAAAAGCTTGTCGATCTCGCTTATGACACACTGTTCCGTTCAAAGCTTAGAAAACAGAAATTCAGTCAGACCGAGGTACAGAATATGATCGTCCCCCATCTACTCGCGGCACATCCTCTCACTGGCAACATAGATACGATCAACTCATACACACACAGCAAAGCAACCATCCGTATCTCACCCGATGGCATTCAGATTTCCACCAACAAAGGAAGCACCCCCGCACACGCCGTATTCCCGAAAGAGCTGGACCTATGGAAAGGCTTGCAGATATATATGGATGAAAAAAGCAGTACCAATCTGTCATCCGTCAAGCCCAATGACATCACGCCATACAAAAAGAGTTGGGAGGAGATCGAGTTCACTATATTCAACGCCAGCCCCAAGCAAGTCAAAACGAACACAAAGAGCAAGAAACAGCACAACATCGATGAAACAGTAAAAATTACGTTCGTTCGACAAGATGAGAAAGATCGTAATAAATACTATTGTCAGATAGAAGACGAAATTGGCGGCGCAGGCTTCATTCATGTCTGCGAAGATATTGTACCCTATCAAATAGGCGCCTCTCTGCGACACTTCTTTGCCTCTGACGGTAGCAGATACGTTTTCACAGCAACTATTGTAGATAAGGAAGAAGACGGTTTCCATTTCTCAATGGCAGAGGAGTTGAAAAACTGGATCAATGAGAATGAATTCTACACTAATGACGAGGATATTATCTGCTCACTTGGCGGTAAGACTTTATACAATGGTATGGCACCGGCAATTTCAGCAGAGGGAGTCAGCGTAAGCATTACGAACGCAGACAAGTTCGACGGTCTTGACCGAAACAGTATTGTCCGTTGCCGCAGAATCGGGCCTGGAAATGGCACATTCCACATCTTGTGTGAAATTGAGGATATTTCCGAATATGATTATGACCTAAATAGTGCCTTTTGCTATTTGATGGAGAGCTACTCCGTCGATCGTATCTCAGAGAAGAACCTTATCCAAGAAGAGGACAAACAGATCATGGAGAGCGACAAGGTGCTCGACGAAACCTATGTGCGCGAGGTCATCTATCTCATCGACCGCATGGCATGGATTGATCAGGAATACGTCAAATCGTACAACTATCTCGGATTTGCCAGAATTCTATGCCTGTTGACCGGATGGGAATCACAAGCAGCCTATTACAAGGGCCGAATGGACGTCATCACGATGCTTCACTACTTTGCCATCAATTCAAAAGTGGATGAAGAGAAACTTCAGGGGTTGACAGAGATCAATTCCAAACTCTTTAGCAACAATGAAGTGCTCAATGAACGCTTCAATCAACTGCTCACCGTGAGCTTCTTAGGCAAACCCGATCACAACGACGATCTACAAAGCATCGCAAAAGAATATCCCCCATTGAAGGAACTCGCCTCGTTGGTACTTGCCTATAACATAACCAAGAGCTATAAGATGGAGAGTACATCCACCGACATCCACAACCGCATAAAGCAGCAACTCAATTTAAAAGGATTTGAATCCGGCCTCAAATTATACGGCACCGGTGAGGAGAGCATCGATACAGAATACAAGACATCGATCGTCTTTGCTTGCAATGACACGAGCGGTATTCCCAATCAGGGAAAACAGATGCAGGAGATACTGAAGGTCATTGATTCCTTTCTAAATACATCCGGAGGCACATTGTATGTCGGAGTCAACGACTCAGGTCTTGGAGTTGGCGTAGAGTATGATTTGAACACCCCTCTGTATAACTGCAACAAGGACAAATATGTAAGAACGATCATTGATGCCGTCGCATCCAAATGGGGCAACGGCATCGCAACCACCTTCATTCAGGAGATTCATTTTGATACCGAAAACGAAGATAAGGACGTTTTGATTGTCAAGATCAATCCACACAAACAGGGGATTGCCTTGGACGGTGAATGGTGGGTGAGAGTTGGAAGTACGAAGCGAAGGTTGACGAGCCCGGAATTCCTGGAGTTTCAGAAAGAGAATAGACGACTGACCAAACCTGTTGCAGTAGCAGTAGAAACAACAACTCCACAGGAATCAATATCCGTTCCATCAGGCTCTCTCGACATAATGCCCAGTTCACCTCTTGTAACGTCTAAGGAAGATGAAATACGCACTAGCCGAATCAGAAAGAATATTTTGGCAGAATATCTGGATCCGGAAAACTTCGTTGAGCCTATCGGGTTCCTGAAATTCCTTGGTGAAGGCAAATTCAGGAAATTGGATACATATGACTACGATGAAGAGAATTCCCTGCTGACTTTGACTGTTTTGGATGATGAAAAGAAAGATTTCTTAATTCTTGGATATGAGAATGGCCATATTGTCAAAGTGTCTATTGAAGAACTGTTAGAATACAGCAATCGTGATTATTCGCGAAATACAGATTCAAAACTTATTTTTGCTTCTATAGCAAAATCAGAAGATTCAGTTTTGACCATTTGTAAAGAAAACAAAGCCAAACCGAAAGTAGTTGTAAGGTTAGATACAATTTCCAAGTTTGGGGAAGCACGCCTCATGGATGGAGGAGACTTGCCTTATAACGAAGGCCTGATGGGAAAGATACTTGCTTTTGATATCATCCCTTTAGCCCAAAAGAAAGACTATTCAAGTGTTTTAGATAAGACTAAATCATTCCTTGGTTATCCGTACAATACGACAACGAAGGATATGATTAATAACCTTCGTTTGTGCGGGATAAAAGAAATCTGATGATGCAGCATTCCTATGTTTCATGTAAGTCTGTTGTTTTTTTGTTTTCGGAATTTGAAAAGAGAAAAAAAGAAGTATTTATCGACACCATCTACACCAGACATGCCATACAGAATACTGTATGGCATGTCAATTTCCTCATCCTCGATTTGCTCGGCCCAAATTGAATACATTTTTATTTGCTCAAAAGGCTCTTTTCATACATTCTTTCTTACAACCGGTAAGGTCTTTCTATTTATTCGTAAAGTGAAACCTGTTAAGAGATGCCGTCCAGACTATAGTAAAACTTCGTAGTAAAATCCCTGTCCGTAACCCGGGCACGATTCCAGAGGTTCTCTCTCTGAAAGTTGTCAATCACCTCTATCTCCTTGTCATCATTGTACATACTGATCCTCGATACACCGCCCGAACGGATCAGTTCCACTAGGCATACGGAAACTCAAAGACACCGAAACCGGCCACATTACCATCTTTCAACCCCTTCAAATTCATCTCTACGAAGCCAAACAAGACTAAGTGTGTGTTTCATATCTATTGTTATTTCTTTTTCAAAATCCTTGGATTCATTTGTTCTCCTGTTGCTGACACTTGATAGAGCTTCCAGCTCTTTTTATCCAGCTGTTCGATGTGATAATGGTTCGTCGCACACTGCATTTCCTCCTTCAACTCTTTTGAAAAGACCTGAGCGGCACGCGCATTCTCCCAAGCTTTAAACACCTTAAAGATAGCGTACTTATCCTTGCATTTTTCCACGCTATTTTCACTGATACCCAGCATATACATTGCATCCCAGGCTATGGCCGTTGACTGAAGATTTTCAATCGTCTGCACCGACCAGTTCGGATTGAAGTTCTGAATACCAAAAGAAGGAGGAATAAAGCTGTTTCTATTCACATTACGAACATCCTTCCCCTCAATCCCCCATTGGTTAGTCTCGGGATTGAACATGTGATTACCTCCGCCAATATTGGAGTTACTCATATATAACCAGTTACCATCCATCACACCGGAGCCCATCACGCGCAAATAGTCGCCCCCTTTCTCCTTGAACTTTGTAAAGAGCTCTCTATAAAAACGCTTCACAGAATAGGTGCCATGTCCCTGATACATGAAGCTCTCCTGTCCGTCAAAATCTACATAATTCATGCCACCATCGATAAGAAGTTTGGCATAATAATTGGCATAATCGTCCTGCAGATTCATGTCCGGCACAAAACCATTGTAGCAGTTCATCTGTAATTTGCCCAGTTGAGTACCGGACTTATGCGACTGAGCCACCGTTTTATAAGCTCCTCTCTTCACACCTATCAACGTATAAGGCTTTGTAGTCGTCACCCCTTCATAAGTCATCAGTTCCTTGCCCAGTTTCAAAACATTCAATTTGTTGCAATGCCAGGTCCCATGTTCGTTGAGCCAACTGGTATCCGCAACGCAAATAGCCGTGTCAGAAGCCGATACATCAGTCACAATCTTTGTACGCAACACCAGACACAAACTATCATTCGGCACCGGACTCACATCACTACAATGAGACTGTAAAAATTCACACAGGGTATGAATGCCATACGCAATACCATTCTTATTCGTCAGTTTGGTAAATTCAGCGATTGCAATCTGTTTACCTCCATAGTTGATAGTTTTCCCTGCCCATCGGTCAGCAGGATTGGCATAATACTCCCCAAGACCCTCGTCTTGCACAGCTTTCACCCCCAGTTGATTGCAATAGGAAATCAAACTATCATGTCTTCCCCACCAAGCCACATCCGGAGTTCAGATGAAAATACTCCTCCGGTTTGGAATAAAACGCCACATCCGACCAGCCATCACCTCCGATAGTAAACTTCTGTCCTTCAGAAAGAGAGTCAGGTATCGGATACTTCACCGGATCAACAGAATGTACATAATAAAACATCTGATACAGATCACCACCCGAAGGCAAGCCGGTAATGGTATTGTCGTCCGTGGCAAAGAGCCCGATGGAATACGTATCATCACTCACCACACCGATCACATCACCGATATATTTTCTGACAGAGGTATGATAAGGCCCCCACACCACATTATCAATTTGTTCTCTGTGATCCAGCGAAAGAAGTTTGAAGTTGATATATTCATTTTTCTCTTGCGCAGCGACTACAGCCGTAGAGCCATTGGGATATGAAAGAGTTATGGTACGCCCTTTCTGAGTGGCAGAAACCGGATAAATGGCTTTTTCATTCCCTTCATACAAGGCGAGCAGTGCCGATGGTTTACCATCAATGGCATACTCCTTCCCATTCTCCAGACTCTTTATGCTCGTGACATATCCTTTCGCATTGATGGACAACGACACATATTTACTTTGCAAAACGATCTCTTTCGCATTGGAGGAAAGAGATACCATCGCCAGACAGAGGTACGCCAAAATAAAGTTTTTCATTCTTCGGGTTACATTTGAAAGTTTCTTACATCTTGATTCAACAATATTATTCAGGGACACAGCAAATGTATTGATTCAAATCTTACCTGCAAAATAGAATGCATTCATTTTAAGAATAGATTAAGGCTTCAGGTAATTTATTGAAGCAACATATACACCATCTTCTCTTTGATAGGCTCCACCAACAGCAGTGAGCACCATCAAGAAGGAAGGTGACTTTTCATCGCTTTTCTCTTCTATCTTAGCTTTCAATGTTTTAAGAGATGTAGCACCAGCATCAATAAGTTCATCACCACCTAGTTTTATCTCAATTGCTCCCCATCTACCATCTTCCAAATGAACAACAGCGTCACATTCCAATCCGGCATTATCTCTGTAGTGCAAAATCTCACCTCCTAGTGTACTAGCATATATCTTCAAGTCACGCACGGCCATATCCTCAAAAAAGAGGCCAAAACTCTCAAGGTCTCGTAGTAAATCATCAGGCATGATATTCAACGCACGGCAAGCGATAGATGTATCAACAAAATGCCTTGTTGGTGTACAACGGATGGAAGTTTTCGAACGTATATTGGGGTTCCAAGCCTGCATGTCTTCTATCAGATATAAATCTTTCAGAGCCTCCATATAATCATCAAAAGTTTTGGGATCCATGGTTCTTTCGTTACTTTGACGCACATCGGCAATAATAGTAGAAATAGCAGCCTCTGTTGAGATATGTCGGGCATAACTTTTCACTATCATTTTCAAGACCTCAGGCTTCTTATTGCGGAAACGCTCGTTTCCACAATCCTCAAAAACGAATAGTCCATTCCAGTAGTTCTTGGTAATCTCAATGGCAATCTCTTTTTGAGCCAAGACTGAAATAGGCCAACCTCCTCGACAAAGTAAGTGGGAAACATCCTCCAAAGTAAAGTCATGATCGATTTCCCATGGATAATCCCCTGTACCATCAAACAAGTTTTGTAGAGAAACGGACCCTTTGGATTCTTTTGATTCAAACAAGCTCATTGGACGCATCAGTAAAGGTGTAATTCTACCTGCACCACTATGATGTACCTCGGTCTTATCGGCTGGAGTTGAACTACCTGTAAGAATGAATTTACCAAACTCGTAATTGAAGTCCAGGTCATCTTTCACCTGATTCCAAATATCCGGCGCCTTCTGCCACTCATCAATAAGCCTAGGTGTCTCACCCTTTAACACTGCTTTAGTATTCATTCGTGCCATTGCAATGACCTGCTTCGTATTTAGCTTGATAAAACTCTTTTGATAAAGCATACAAGTAGTAGTTTTACCACAGAACTTTGGTCCGGCCACAAGGACAGCACCAGATGTTTTCAATTTGAGTTCAATCTCTTTTTCAAGTAATCTGTTATAATACATACGTCTTTAATTTATATCTCCAGTGGCAAAAATACACAGTTCCCACGATTTTCAATACAAAAATCCCATTATTTTCAATTCAATTCAATCGTACATCCTATTTCCCATGTTCGATGAACACGATGGCTTTCCATCAATGGCATACTCCTTCCCATTCTCAAGACTCTTTATGCTCGTGACGTATCCTTTCTCATTGATGGACAACGACACATATTTACTTTGCAAAACGATCTCTTTCGCATTGGAGGAAAGAGATAGCATCGCCAGACAGAGATACGCCAAAATAAAGTTTTTCATTCTTCGGGTTATTCAATAAAGTATATACAATACATCAGGGTTTGCAAAAGTATGTATATATATCATTCCCTCAAAATTTTAATGCGGTCTTTCGTATGAGCTGAAGGAAATTTATTGCAGAGATATCCGGTAGCTTTTGTTTGACAATTGATATACCGTATGTAGGGAAAAGGAACTGAAGAACTGAAGACTTTGAAAAACTATTGAAAGAAGCCAGAACAATATACTGTCAAGCACTGATTTTAGTTGAACTTCTGAGAGTCAACTAAAATCAGTGCTAGACACCGGTCTGGTCTTTGATAAGTATGAATAAAACTGTTGATTCAATTTTTCCGAAATACGCCGATTTTAAATTTGCATATTACACATGTGTAGTGACTGAAGAATTATCAATATTTTTCATCCCTGAAGTCGAATAGTGTAAAATCTAATTGAAAAATGTACACTTTTCAATTAGATTTTACATGACATATCTCAATGTTGTGCAATGCGTACCTTATGAACGTTTGCAATCCCTGCTAAAGACAATATTCGGCATAGAGATGAGTCAGGGAACGATAAGCAATATCATTCAAACAACAAGGATGAAGGCAGAACCTGCAATCAAATTGATAAAAGACTATATCAGCAACTCTTCCGTTGTTGGTTTCGATGAGTCAGGATGCTACTGCAACGGGCGTCTGGATTGGTCTTGGATTGCACAAACTGCTTATTATACATTCGTCTTTCGTGCTTCCAACCGAGCCGGAAAATTTCTTGAAGACCAGTTCGACGATGCTTTGAAAAGCATTACGGCTATTACCGACAGTCATCCCGCATACTTCGCTTTGGATTTCAAAGACCACCAAATCTGTCTGGCCCATATCCTTAGAGAATTACAGTACTTGAATGAATTGGACTCCAATCAGGATTGGTCAGAAAAGGTTCAAGAACTACTGAAGGAAGCCATACATGAACGAAATCAGAACCCTTCCACGAAGATGGACACTTCTCCCTGGTTGATGCGACTGGATGACTTATTGAAAGCGAGTCTGGGACATTTAAAAGAAGATTTTGACCGACTTCGAAAGGGATTGATAAAGTGCAAAGATTACATTCTCAACTTCTTGGAAAACCCTGCAATATCATCCAATAATAATCTTATCGAACGAGGAATCCGAAAACTGAAAGTAAAACAGAAAGTCAGTGGGACATTCCGATCAGACAATGGAGCCGATGCCTTTATGGCATTACATTCAGTAGCTGATACCGCTTCGAAAAATGATCAATCACCTTTTAATGCTACACTCGCACTCTATTGAATGCGAGCAAAAGTATTTGCCTTTGGCTGAATAGTTACCATAACAGGACTATATGCAGAAAGGGATTGCAGGGTTCTTTCCTGTCCACATACCACAATGTTTAAGCGGGGCAGAATGTTTGATTTACCACAAAAAAACCTTATTGCTGCTGCACTTTATTACCAACTGACATCTATTTTCTAAATAATTTCACATGTAATGCATCATAAGGTCGTGGGAGAATCGCAAATTGAATTTCATTAAAGGCTGATGTTTTAAAAGCGATAATGTCTATAAAAGAATTAATATTATTTTGCCAACCAGAACCAAGTATTTCTTTTGCATCAGCACTATCTAACCAAATACTTACAAATTCACTGGACATTTGTGTGTAATTTGATATTGAGGATTTTGAATCAAATCTAATTTCATTGTAATTATGGTACATTTGCATTTGGGATGAGTAACTTTCACATAAATTTAAAGCAACTTGTCTTATGGTCAATGAGGTTTTAGCAGATGTATTATAGTTTTTGAAAACTGAACTCTGAGCTCTTTTGATGTATTCATTTGGAGTAGAATTATTAAATAAGATTCTGTTTTCTATAGCTTGAATCGCATTAATAATTTCTGATGAAAAGGATTTGAGATTAATAATTTGATGCTCATTTTTAATTAATATATTTTTAACTTGCTCACTATCAAAGTCAAGTCCACATTCCTTTATTATACGTGATATATTCTCTAAAGTTGTACCTCCATTAATTACATTGTTAATAAGCGGAGCAAATATATTGATGATTTTCTCTTTGTCGTTGCTCTCCAGATCGTTTATGACCTCTTCAATAACGTAAGCATCCATGTTTTGATGTTTTAAAGAGTTTAGTTATTAGATTTAGTAGTCCTGCAAATAAACATCCACAAATGGCGAAGCACTATTTGTTACCATTTCCACTTCATCCACTTTGAGTCCAAAAATGTTCATTGAATTTCTAATCGAATTTAAATGACCACTTAATTCTGCCCCATATATTGCAATTGATGCAATATTACCGGAACTGGCAGGATAGAAGTAAAACTTATTTACATTTTGACCATATTTTGTAATGGTAATTGAAGCACTTCCTTCAATATCATGTTCATTTAGAGAAACCGAATAGTCTTTATAAGTAGGATGATTTTTAAAGTTGTTAAGAATTGTTTTAACCATCGTTAAACTTTTTTGATTTAATGAATTTGACGTAAATCCAAACATTGTATTCATTCTTAAGGTGGGTTCTAAAAATTAGTTTTTCAGTCAGTTTAGAAAAGAACCCGTTTTATTTCTAAACCAATCATTTATTAATGGCAAAGGAAATCAAAATATTTCACATAATCGCAAGTTATTTCAGAAATATTTTCAGATTCTATCTATCTATCTACTTTGATCAGTATGAATAAAACTGTTGGTTCAATTTTGTCATTACCGGTCCATTCTTATAGTTTTAAAATCAACTTATTGAATAGATCAATTGCTTCTTTGATTTTGATTTTGACTGATGCCTTATGTTTATCTGATAATGATAACTTTTTCAGAGTCTCTAACTCATACTTTATCTTTTCTGCAAATTCTAAAATTTTATCAATTTGCACACCATCCATATAAATTGCAAGCACTCTTATAAATTCTTTATTATGATTGAGTAATTCAAGGTGCTCAACATTTTCGACATCTCTCAACCAATTAATTGTTTCAAAAACCCACTTGATATCAATTACAAAATCTTTTTTGGAAAATATAGTTGCAGGGTCAGGTGTCGCTCTTTGCAAAAAAACTTTTGAATTGATATCCTGAATTTCTAATATATCATCATTACCAGTCCAATTGAATGGCATCTGAATAATTGGGGAAATTTTCCAGTTACCGATATCAAAAGCTTCAAGTTTTCCATCGGTGTATATTTTCATTTCGTCTCTTCCATTCCCATTGTTGCTTGTAATAGTTTTGACCTCAACAACATACTGATATTCTGGAGATTTAAATGTTTCATCGAAATCTACTGCATTTACATGGACTTCACTGAAGAAAGTATTTACTCCGTACTTAGTATCCATTTTCTTGATATTTTTAATTATTTCATTTTTTACTAAATTCCAATCCTACAATACAGTCAAAACTTCAATATAATGACTAGGAAGATATTAAATTATTATCTAGGGTTCGCTGAATTATTTGATATTAGCAAATAATTCAGTGAACCCTAAGTATATATCGGCGGGTGACTATCAACGGAATCTCTAAACGACTATCTGATTAAAAGTCAAAAGATATAGATTAATCTGTTCGCTATTGTCGCAAATCCACCGTATTTTTACGAAATAATGTAAATTATCTATAATATATTATTCGTGGCTTCAATTCATTTTAAGTCCAAAAATCATTTATTCGACTTTGTCGCTCGTCCATTCCCTGAATTTTGTTAAAAGGTCTTTTATTTCTGTATTCGGATTCACTTAATAGCTTTATCCCTTTGATTGTCATCGGAACATAAAACGTCTCATTGATTTTTAGAATGTATATATCAATATCTATTTTTAATGATATATTCTGACTAATCACGTAAGGTATTTCTGCGACTAATCCATTATGTGGGTAAAAATCTGACTTAGACCATTCTTCACGACAAGCAACATGTTTTAAAAATGATTCTGGCCAAGGAATTTGGGGGAATGTATATAGTGTTGCTAAACATTCTCCTCTGTCTGTAATCTCTGCGTATTGTTTCATAATATTTCAGTTTTTCACTTATATTCTTCTTCTAACTCTATCCAAAACATCTTGTCTTACCTTACTGAATTCAGGAGTGCGCACCTGAACAGCATCACATACTTCATCGATTAAATAGTCTCTGATAGCAGGTGTAATAAAACCCGATTTATCTTTAAACTCTTTACACATTACGTAAGCATATTCACTCGCAATATCTGCAAACTGGTGAATGTAAATATTTTTCGTAAAGTCTTGAGTAACAATTCTAATCTTTTCTGTCAAATCTTGTTGAAATGAATTTCTTAAATTCATTGATTTTAAATGAGCAATAGAAATTTGATCTCTTGGATCCATAATTTTGTTTTTAAAATTGTAAGTGAATTTGATTTTTACGAGTTTGTTTTTATTCTATTAGTTGTAAACTTTGTAAATTCTAATTGAAAAATGTACAGTTTTGTCGAGGCTAAAGTAGTTATTTATTTCGGATATTTGTTTTTTTATTTTTAATTTTTATCCATTGCTGTGTTTCTTTTAGTCTGTATGAAGTTCCGCTCTTATGTAAAGCAATTCATAAGAGCAGAACAGAGTAATGCGAGATACTCAGACAAAAGGTATATAATTTATCCAGCTTGAGTGTCCTGGTTTCAAAGCAGGACATATCACCCGCCAGTGGTGCCAGAATGTTCTTCTCTTCTAGAAACTTATCCAGTATATTCTCATTTGCGTTGAGTGTGTCACACACCTCCAACAAGTAGGCATTAGCCTCTTGAATGAATTCAAAGTAATCCCATATACTGAACACTTTTCTTCGGATCACCTCAACAGAAGGTTCCACATGACCTTTTTTGTTGTCACTTGCAAAATTACAAAACCGATAGTTGAACCCGTAAAATCCAGACATACGAACCAAGGCATCGGTGGGCTTCTTTTCATTACCGGTTAACTGCTTTATAGCGACACGCATATTGTTGTAAATAACTTATGCTTTATTGTTATTTCATTAAATCTGTCAATTTAACAAGTCCGAAAGGAGGTTTTGCCACATAAATATAATTCTGATACTCATTTAATACGAAATTTGAATAGTTACTATATAAAAGTTTCAATTCCGATTGACTAATCTCATTTGTTGACTCCAAAATATGAATAACACAATCAACATATGTGTATAAATCCGTATCAATAAGTCTTTTATATTGTTTGATATGATTTATACATGAACTCTTTAAAGATGCAACAATACTTTCTCGGGTCAAAGCGCCTATATGGTTAATCTGGTTAATTTGAAATCTAATATCGTTCACAAATTCACTTTCTAGCGTTTGTGCTGTTAAGTCTTTAGTAGCTTTTTTGACTTCATCTGGTCTAAATCTGTCTGTTATAACATAACCGAACGATTGACTACCTCCAGACACTTCTAAATTAACTCCTATAGTGTTTCCAATAAGAGTGAAATATACTTTTTTCATTATTTGATTTTTTAATTGGTATTTTGATTATTCAGGTCCTGCTGGTATTCTCACGCCACTATTTTATTCCATATGTAATATTTGATAGAGCGCAAGGATTGACTGTTTTCGCCAGTAAAAACCGAGCAACTAATTGTTATTTTCTTTTGCTTCGGTCAAGCTTTTCCGAAGGTGATTTTGTTTCCGATAGTCAAAATCATTTGTCTTTCGCTGGCTTTCTGCGTACTTGAGCCATTACTCTATAGGTGACAAGCAATTTAATCTCTGTATTATCCAGTCATTATTATAGTCATTAAAAAAAATATCTCCATTCAATCACTTACCGTTTCACTAATTTCCCACCACCACATTCTACATACAAATCCCTCAAATCTTTTTTAAGTTCAGGATCAGTCGTAGATTTGTATGCTGTTTGTATGTCTTTGCGAGCCTGAATATATCTGCCGGCACTCTTCTGACAAAACGCTCTGTTATAATAAGCTACCACATCATTCTTGAAATCTTCAGTTGATAAAGTTTTATTCCAATCGGCAATTGCTTTATCCCACTCCTCCATGTCAATGTATAATATGGCTCTATATGCATAGTTGTCCGGTTGGACACTGTCTAATGTAAGTACCTGGTTGATATCGTCTAACGCTTCCTTATAATTCTTAAGATTTCTACGCGCCTCGTAACGGTTCAAATAACTCATACTATTCGTTGGGTGATATTCAATTGCCTGGCTAAAATAATACTCTGCACTCTCATCGTCATCATTTATAGAAGAGATAATCCCCATCGCATTGAGTGCTTGCACATCTTCCGGTGATTCGTCCAGTATATGGGAAAACATTGAAGTAGCATCTTCTACTTTCCCTTGTTCCATTTCTCCAAACGCATGATCTCTTTGATAGCTATCCAGATCGATATTTGTTTGATTTCTGAATTTCTCCAGATCAATACCTTTAAATTGCCAACCTCTTGATGAGTAATCTGAGATGATATCCACCTTGCCCAATTTCTCTTTTATTGGAGGAAAAAACACTTTAAATCTATAGCTGCAAACTAATGATACTTGCGTCGCATTCTCTTTGTCTACTCCAATGGTAGATGATATGAGATAATATTTCTTGTTTCTTTCCAGGTCATGGATCAAAAATCCTTCGTCTTTCTTATTCAGTTCGTTCCAGATATAGAATTCATCTCCGGATGGCAGATTCATATTCGTATAGGAGAAATAGGCTACTGTCGAGTCTGTCCTGAATTCTAATGCATTTAAGACAATCTCTGCACTTCTTTCAGAGGGTATGTTTAATATGATAAAACTATCCTTCTGATTAAACTTGGGATTATAGTCTCTAAAATCGTTACTCTCCAGTTGATCCATCTTCTGAGGAGTAAATGCGACTCCAAAATTAAGGTTTTGACCTCTTCCTTGAAATGTCGCTACGGCGAATACTTCTCCTTTTTCATTGAGCAATGCGCTTCCACTGCTACCCGGAGAGATTGGTGCTGTGACCTGAACAATGTCTCCATGATGATCTTTTCTTAAGGAGGAGACTATTCCTTCTGATACTGTCGCTATCAATCCTAAAGGGCTGCTGATATTATAGACCTTATCTCCTTTCTCTGGCGCTTTATTGGCAATCTTCAGATAATCAAACTTGATGTGGTTCTTATTCAAGACTTTAAACTTTACAATATCCCATTTTTCATCGGATAAGATGATTGTGTCAATCTCGAATATGACGCTATCTGATCTCTTTATGATGGCTTTTACGTCTCCATCCAGCACGTGATAACACGTTATCCCGGTTCCTTCTTCATCAATAAAAAAACCGGATCCGGATCCACTGGGTGCTCCAAAATCATCAAATGTATAAATAATAAAGGTTGCCTTCTCTGTTTGAGCAATAATATCTTTCAGGCTTTTCTGACAGGAACTGAACAGAAGAGATACGAAGCAGGTAAGTATTAAGAGGCGTTTTATCATGTATTATTCGTCTTTAGCTAAAAGTAGTACCGTTTATTTCACATGGACTGTTCATTACTTAGTCCGCTAAATATTTACAAGACTAAAAACTGTTACAAAGAAAAGAAATATTTTTATTAATGATGCAATTTAATTCATAAATATTTTGATATGATTTTACAGGTAGGCTTTGAATGCATCAGTCCATTGGAAAGTAGCGGTCGATAATGAGTAGCTTTCCTTCCTGAGGCTCATTCATTGCATTGCATTCAATGAGGTAAGCTTTCAGTTCCTCGAAATTATCACCATAGATATTATGGCTGAATTGTTGCAATCTTTCCATCACACGGATAAATGCTTCGGGTTGCTTCTGTCGTGAAAGTTTGCGGAGCGTCAGTATGTAATCCTCACGAAAGACTGTTGGTACAATGATGCGTGAATATCCGGCATGCACCAGTTCCGCATTCATCATAATACGGGAAACTCGTCCGTTACCATCCACAAACGGGTGTGTCTCACTGCACATAAACATCATAAAGATAGCTCGCGCAAGAGGGTCGGTCAGCGTGACATAGTATTTGAATGCACGACGCAAAGTGCCATCTACCAATTTGGGATCTACAAACTCGGTCGTTCCTGCCCGATTACGCATCGTCTTAAAAATGCCTGGAGTACACTCTTCGCGTTGCCTCATCATCGTTGCATGACGACTTTTGATAATTGCGATCAAATCGTCCTCGTTTGTCGGAATCTTTGACATCTCAGCCCGGTTGGACAACACTTTGAATGTGCCCAAGATATCGTGTGAGTCCTTCACACGTTTGGGTATCGGAATACCCGAATCGACAATTTGAAGTGCTTCCTCAATTTCAAATTCCGTGCCTTCTATGTAATTGGAGAAATAACTTTCCAGAAAAGAGAACATACGGAAGGAACCCTCAGTCTTGTTCTTATCTTCCATCGTACGAAAAACAGAATCAGCCAACGCATCACGAAGGATGGCAAACAATTCATCACGTTCGGAATCAAACGGCACGCCCGCTGAACGTGCACGAGCCGAGTCACTTTGTAATATTGATGCCTCGTGGGTATTGAGGAGGGCTGAAATAATCTCATTCAACGCTTCAAACTCTTTTTCCAAACCAAGTTGAACTGACACATCGCGGGTCGTATCCCGGAAATCATTCAACCGTTTTTCATCTCCATATTGGAGCATCTTCTCCACCCTGTTTTCTATAAACTCTTTCGAGAAAGAACGGTTCTCACCTTCCGCTGTGGACTTGCTACGTTGCAGACACTCCAACATCCAGCGGCTTTCGGAAGCCACTGAGATATCAAGATTACCAAATTTGATATCGGACGACAATGCTGCCGGTCCCTTAATGAGGTTGACGATCACTCCCGGAATATCGGTGATCCTACGACTGCTCTTGTAAGTCAGGAAGAAATTGCCCGAAGCTGTCATCCTCATCTCTAAGGCGCTACGAAAGCTAATGATGCAACCGGGGAAACGCCACGCCAAAATATCAAGAATATTTCGCCTGACAATATTTTCGGGTGAGTCAATAGTATTGGTGGTATAAACACGGCTCAGCAACTTGCGCAGCTTACCTGTCTTTTCCAGATTAGAAATCTTTCTGGAAAGTGTAGCCTCGGACGAACCGAAGATGATTTCTTTTGAAAGGTCTAAAGACTCCATGTCAGTAATTTTGCTCAAAGATGTAAAAAGTTTGCGACAAATGCTCGATTTTCAGGTGAAAATGCAAAGAAGTTGCGATAGAACCAGCAGAAATGCAAAAAAGATGCGATATATACATGAAATACAATGGCTGCTTATTTCGGATATCAGTAGCCTCGCTATACAGTACTATAAAGGACAATGAAGGCTACTTTATTAAGTCATAACTAGAATAAATAGCTATAAGTAGTCATAAGTAGTCATACTTTAGTCGTAAATCGTATTTCATAACTACTTTAGATACCATGTTCTACCTTTGGAAATGATTGTTCCAGCCTCTTTCATTTCCGAAAGTAAGTTCCCAACCATCCGTTCTTGCTGTTCCTGAGTTTTAGTATTAGGAAGAACTTCTTTTAGATAATCGAATATAGCATCTCGTTTAGCACCTAAAGAACCTGCATTTTGAAGATATTGCAACATCATTTGTTGTAATTTTGCCTTATCCAATCCTCTATTACGGGTATATTCCGGTAATTGACGAGTTATTTTCGCTAAATCAAGTGATATAGTATATTCTGATAAGTCCCCTTCCAAGAGCCCTCTGTCTAAAAGAGCAAAAGCATTCTTTTCGGAGATGCGATGTCCTTTCTGTACGGCATCTAACAAAATGCAATCTTCTAATGTCAATGAATCGTTCTCTTTGAGCAACTTGGTATATTTCTCATTGATGGTGTTACCATATATCTTTACTCCGACTTCCTTGTTCAATACGTCAATCTCGTAATCGGGCATAGGGAAATGACGACGCCATTGCTCATTGAACATCTTTTTGATACCACGACTAACGGTATCTATCATATTGAAGTTTACCATAGCCCGACAAAGACATTCGTTACGGAAATGGCGTTGCGGTCCTTTGGTTGCCAAAGCTTCTTGCAATGTGCCGGGAATAAAACTACCTCCGTTAGCGTAATAAAGGAATCCAGGATTTTCTACAAAGTTGATTCGCTGTTGTAAGGTATAATCTTGATGGGCGATGCAATTATGAAGAGCTTCACGAATGGTGTAGTCATCATATTGCTTCATCGTTTCAGGAAAAAGTGTTCCTCCGGGCAGTTCTCTCATTGTTAGATTGCGTATTTTACCCAAAACTTGGTCAACCGTAAGAATTAATGGTGCAGTAAAGTGTTCGTAATCTACCACTTCTTGATGCTTATCACGCAATGTCCAAGTCACTTCAATGACGGCAGGACGAAGTTTGAAAACCGAAACAGGCTTACCTAAAAGGATAATGGCAGCACGAGTCAGTTTCCCGTCTATCAATATTCCGCTGTTACAGAGTAACTCTTCCACCGTCCATGCATCAATTTCTTCAGCCGGTATCTTTGAAGCATGGACTTTCTTGAACATTACGCGTGCTTTAGCCACAGCCAATTCATCCAAATCTGCCAATGTTGCGTTGTGAACAATTTCTGCTGACCAATCTTTCGCTTCAAATATTGGTTCCTCAAGAATGGCTGTTAGTCGTTCTTGTGTAATCTCCACTAATGAATCTTCCACTCGTTGCCATGCTTTCTTATGAGCATATACAGGGCGACGTGGCAAATGTTTAGGAATATGAATTATCCATATTACTTTGCGTGTATCTTCCGTAGTATATTCATCAATACTTAATCCTTCTGATGAAAGGTTAGTACAATGCTCCATTAATTTCCACACAGCAGATTGTGCATTAAGATTGAATTTTGAGAGATCTGTACCTGCAATCTCCAAAGTCTTATCTTGTACACCAATAACTAGGTGTCCGCCTTCCATATTTGCAATGGCGGAAACATACGAGATGACATCATCTTTTTCGTCTCCGGCAAAGGAGTTCTTCAGATTTTTCATATTTTTCCATTCACAACAAGCGTTCTCTTGAGGAAACTCATGAAGCAAGAATTGTTGAAGTTCTTTTGATGTCATAATTATCTTTCCTTAATTTTATTTTTTGACAATGAAACCATAACTCATTTTAATTTTTTAGTGTATCTTTCAGGCTATTCTGACAGGAACTGAACAGAAGAGATACGAGGCAGGTAAGTAGAAAGAGGCGCTTTATCATGTATATTCATCTTTATTTTCAGTTGACTACAATTTGTAGCCAACTCACTTCCTTCCTTTTTAAGACGAGTTTATAATACACTCCAATACTTGCGCGGATTAGGGCTATCTGTCAATATCCCGACAACATCCACAATAGAGAAACACCATTTCTCCTGCTCCTCATCCCAAAGAGTGCGGACTTGCTTCTGCTCGAATATCTGTATTTTATTTTGCTGGGGCATGATTACAATAGTTCAACTTTTAAATTAGATATTCCGGTGATAACCACCCACTCACTCTGTTCTTTTATAATGACAAAAATACCGTTTTTTTCTTAAACTCTCTCCTTTTAATTCAAATCTATGCGATATCATACAAGTTTCGTAAGAGGTCTCGTCTTCCGACTGACCATCATCCCGCACATCGTACACATTTTCTAAAGTCCAACCCTAATGCGGAATGCCTTGTTGTTTCCATAGATTAGCCATACAAATACTGTTTATTCCCTTTTATCAATGTATTTGCCCCAACCAATAGGGGTAATACTTTCCTCGCGCATGTAATCAAGTGCTTTCAATACAAGCTCCCCTGGGAAATCATGGCTTTCATCCATTCCTATGTGTCAAGTCTGTTGTTTTTTTGAATTTCGATTTAGGAATGAGTAAAAAAGTACTATTTATCTACACCACTCCACCCCAATATGCCATTTGAAGGCTTGTGTGTCATGTCAATTTCCATTTTCTACATTATTTCGCCACAATTTGCATACATGTTTATTTGCTCAGAAGGCTCTTTTCAGGCTATTTGCATACATTGTCTGTTGCAAACTGTATCAAATACAAGGAAATTGTCTCGGGAGTCCAATGAATTATATCAGAAGAGGTTATATCACATTTGTGGTTTGTACTTAAAATCATTGAACTTCACAGACTCTTTTCCGGCAGACATAAGTGCCGGACGTAAAGCAAAGAACCCGCCGTATTTATTATGGTGCATCTCTGAAGCATCCAATCCGGTATGGATGGTTTCCCAGTTTTTCTTATTCTTGCTGACCAGTATATTACAACTATTCTTGGTGTTTATAATCTTTATGAAGAAGTGTTTTCCGAGCTTATTAGGTTGAGTTGATTGCTTGTCAGCATTCTCGTAAACAGTAAATGTCTTGCCATCAGAGCTCACACCGGCAAATGCTTTTTCGTTGTAAAACAAAAGCAATCCACCAATGCTTTCTTTTCCGATAGTAAGCTCTACCTGAATCTCATAACTATTGTCGGTAGCTGTGGTTAATAAAAGCTGCGCATCTTTTGGACCTGCACCTTTGCTTTTCAAATAAAGACTGTTGCTCTTTAAAATTACATTTCTTGCATCATAGTTTTGCCATGTTGTCCATTGCAGTCCAAGCGTTTCTGCTTTAAAATTATCCGATAACTCCATGCCGTGCTTTACCGGGTCCCCCGACTCGATTGGTTTAGCATCCTCTAATGCATAAAACCAACCATCATCACTCCACTTGATGGGTTGTAACAAGGTTTGTCTTCCCAACGGATAAGCACCGTTTTCATACGCATGGTACACAATCCACCAGTTACCTTTAACGTCGTCAATGATAGTACCGTGACCTTTCGACCACCAGTGGTCATCGCTGGTATAGGTATGTATAATAGGATTGTAAGGTGAGTTTTCCCATGGACCGAGTATACTTTTCGATCTGGCAGACACCACCATGTGGCTGGTAGGAGGTCCTGCAGTACCGCCTTCTGCTGTAGTCATATAAAAATAGTCTCCTCTTTTCACTACTTTGGGAGACTCAAGAAACTTGCCTTCCGTAATCCAGTCTGATGGGTAGTCCCAACCGGAATATATCTGTTTTACATCGCCAATGACAGAAAGCCCATCGTCTGCTAATTGAACGACATGCCCCGCAGAGGTATGCAAATAACGTTTCCCATCCTCACCTACTGAATGTCCGGGATCAATGTTTGGTGTTTTCAAATCGATAGGTTTGCTCCAAGGGCCATGAATATTGTCTGCATAAATTACCCAGTTGGTACCTGCTGCTGGATAATATATATAGTATCGATTATTATATTTCACTAAATCAGGAGCCATAGCTGAACCAATATGTCCGATTAATGCTCTGCATATCGGCTCCCAGTGTATCAAATCTTTCGAATGCCAGATAAGAAAGCCTGGAGAATAGACAAAAGGTGAGTGTGTCATATAATAATCTTCCCTATCACGTACAATGGATGGATCAGGATAATCTCCGCGAAGAATAACCTTTGGATATTCCAAAGCTGACATAGTTTGCAGAACAAAACAAAATACAATCATCAAAATAGGGAATGTTCTTTTTAAATTCATAGTGTATATATCACATGTTATTATTTAATCTTTTAAGTACTTTAGATATTCCGGTGATAACCACCCACTCATCGGTCAGATCTTTACGTATCTCAATGCTTTTCAGCCGTTGGTTAATCCAGTTGTCAGAATAGCCTAACCGCTTATAATCGGTCATCGCCTGCTCAATAGAGAGTTCAGGGTCTTGCATCTGATCTAACCGTTCACTCGCTACTTGTGCCATCCATTGCTTAAACGGCTCTGCTTTGGGTATATATCACTGAGTGGCTATTACCTGAATCTCTAAACACAATATTTACCGAACTATTGATTAATAACGAAACGAGAGTTATTTGTTTTTTTTGATGATTGGTTTTTCTTTTAATACAAACCCATTTTTTGGATGGTAACATGCAGCAATATAACAGTCTTTTTTTGATTGCTATTTTTGATTGCAAAGTAAACTTCTGAGCATTTGCCGAAAAAGCAATTATAAAGAATAGAAAAGTCAATAATATCTTAAACACAGTAGTTTGTTTTTTATTATTTATCTTTGATCAGCCACACTTTGTCTCTCTTAACCATATCATCTCGTTCTTGTGACATTGTACCATCACCAAAGGTAATTTCACATACGACACTGGCAGACAGTCCATCTTCCTCAATTGTTTCCTTCAAGAGAATCACTTTTTTAATTCCTTTATTATCCCGAATAGTTTCCTCTCCAAATTTCTTGGCCAAGGCAACGAGCTGAATCCGTTCATCCGGAGTTATTCCATCTTCCTGATACATTACATCGACAAGTTTTTCATACTTGCCATCCTTTAAATAATTGTAATACTTCACGGAAGCTTCTCCAGGAGTCATTTCAGCACATGACGTAAACATCAGTAACAAGACTAATACAAACAGAGCAAATCCAACAAACTTTTTCATACCTATAATTGTTTAAGGTGAATACTAGATCTAAAAACCATTCATTTAAATATACTAGCAATCAATGATATTACTAATAGTATTGCAAATATCCAAGCACAAAATTTTATTACCCCTATCATAAATTGCAAAAAACCAAACATCATTGTTTCAGAACCATGAATTATATCCGAGCAACTAGAAAGCAATATTGTAGACAATATAATAGGAATAAATATTTTCCCTATTATAGAGATGGTCAGTTTGGTTTTCATTCGTAGCATAGTAAGCGTCTCTACGATACCGTATAGAAATAGCCCAAAATATCTTTTCATGGTTTAAGTTTTTAGATTATGTCTTTTATTCTATTTAAAACTTCACACAACTCTGAATTACTTCTTCTTGATGTCAAATACAAATGGCGCAAATTGATAGAGTTTAGATTTAACTATTTTATTTCCTGGATAGTCAAATTCGCTTACCAAATATTTTTTATAAGCACTCATATACGAACCTTCTACTCTTGGGTCAAATGCAATTTCTTCGTAAGCGTCTCCACGATACCGTATAGGAATATTCAAAAGTCCGTTTTCTTACGCTTGTTTTTTCCAGTAGTTTGGAAGAAGTTCCCGATACACTTCGTCAGAAGCATTCGGACTGATAGAGGCCATTCGGTTGAGTACGTCAGTGAAGTATTCGAAGGTGTTAATTCCCTGTAGCCTACAGGAACATGCCAGCGAGTAAATCAAAGCAGATCTCTTGGCACCCGCATGGCTGCCGCAAAACAGCGAGTTTTTCCTGCTTAAGCTGATATATCGCATGCAGAGTTCGATGGCATTGTTGTCCAGTTTGTATTCAGCTCTTTTTATATAATTGCACAATGCATCATACTCGTGCAGCATATAGTTTGCCGCCATCGAGAGTGGACTCTTGGGTGGTATTTCCGGGTTGGATTGTATCTCCAGCAATTTTCTTTTGAGCTGCTTTAATATGGGTGGTGCATATTCTTTTCTGTATCTGAGTCTTTTATCAGGATTCCAGTCTTCTTCGATCAGATGTTCTTTCCTGTATAGCTGGTTGATAAGATCTATGATTTGCGCGGCATCTTCATCTCCTTCGATGTCCAGAAACTTACGTTTGCAGTGCTGGAAGCAGGAAAGACGTATGATATCCGGATATTTATCTGTTTCATAGATTTTGTAGTGTACAAGTCCATCCGACTGGATGGCTCCTTTGTATTCTTCACCGATATAATTGTTCAGCACTTCACCTGACCGTGATCCGTCGTGATAAAAGTATTGTATCAGTTTTTTCTCATTGGCCAATGCCGCCCATATATATCCTTTGCGTACTCCTTTCCCTTTCTCGTTTTTCTCTTTTATAAGAATGGTATGATAGCTTTCGTCCATGCACAAATAGGTGTCACCAAGAATCTCCGTTCTCATGACCTTATCCAGGCGATCCATCATGCCGGCGGACTTTTTTATCAAACTGTGTGCAGTAGCTTTGTTCAGCTCAAAACCGGATTCATTAAAGAATTTCACGATCCGTTTCAACGGGCATGGAATAGATGTATCTGAGTTGCAACATCCCGGCGATAAAGGAAGCGTCGTAGCTCGAATTTTGCAGCGGAGCCATCGGTGCTTTTGCAGAGTACATCTTTCCCCCAAACATACAGTTGTACTGATGATAAAGATGCTTGATAAAGCGTGGAGGGATATATTCATATCGGATGGAATCCACATGGCTTACGATTTTCGCTTTCTCTTTATCAAAACCGGGATCATTCGGATAAATATCATGAGGAACAACCTCTAATTCAAAATGCTCCTTGCGTTTGGCATTGTTATTGCCGCGCTCTTTAGGTGAAGGACTGTCTGCTTCAGGAGACAAGACCGGATTTACCACCATAATCTTTTCCGAAGGATTGGAGAGTAGCTTGCTCAGACCGCGGTTCTTACCGGAGAGTGTTTGTATGTTGCCGTTTTTTTGAACAAGTGTCTCTTCGAGTGAAGAGATGGATCCGGTCAGTTTATCAATCTGGGCAGATAGCGATTCTATCTGAAGGGATTGTTGCTGAAGTTGAATAGACTGTCTGCTTATCTGTTCCAGATAAGCTTTCTCTCTTTCAGCAAAAAGTCTGAGTTGATCTTCCAATAGTTCAACAATCCGTTTGTTATCCATGCCATAAAGGTACGGATTATCTTTTGTTTTACCAAGGAAAAAGTGAATTAAATATTTTGTATGTATTTATATATCAACGCATTAAATCAATATTAAGCCGTTTTCTGTATTGCGCGGAATGAATGCAGACGCCCTCCATCATTAAAACAAAGGTGTTCCATTTCATCTCATATTGGCCACTGGATGTATTAAAACGAGGTATCTCAAAAGTGCCTTTTTCAAGTTTCTTCTGGTATAAAATAAATCCGTCGTGTTCCCAATGAAGTATCTTTATGGTGGTTCTGTTTTTGCTCACAAACAGAAAAACCTCACCGGATAAGGGATTACGCTTCATATCCGTCTTGACTAACTGATACAGGGAATAGATTCCTTTACGCATATCCACATCATGCGAACAAAGGTGGTAACTCATCGATTTTGTAAGTGCGAACATCTTAGTAACCGGTATTGTATGAGCGGAGCAATGTGGCAAGTTCTTTTGCCGTTACATCTGCTATGGAAATTTCCATTCCGTTGAGGAAGGTGATTTTCACACCCTTGATACCGGACGGATTTTGCTCACAGACAATTTTCTCTTCAACCGGAGATGTATGAAACGACAGTGGATAAATATGCTGCGATGACTCCGTTACCTTTAACGTGTATTGGGAAGAGTCTGAATTGTCATGAACCCGGAGTTCCGGGTTGAACTCTTCAATCGTCAGATCCTGTTTAAACATCCATGAGCGAAAGCTGTTATAACTTATGCGATGCATCAAACAATATTCATGCAAGGGTATCTCGCAGCTACACAAGGCACGTTTGTAATCCTCTAGAAATTTATAATATAAAGCAGAGTTGTTCATCTTTCGTCTTTTTGGAAGACAAAAGTAATAGCCTAAACAACTACAAACAAGATGGTATCGCGGAGACGCTTACAATTCTCCATAAGGCATCAGAATCTTTAGTAAAGCTCCAACATTGTCCATAGTATTCTTCTAAATCATCATCAATTTCGAATACTTCACCATTCATGTCTCGAAATTTGGATTTTATGAAAAAGTTTTCATAAACATCATCCCATTCTTTTACTTGAGGGAAAATAAGTTCTTTAAATTTAAACATTTCAAGTAATCGTTCTATAGAAATTATTCTATAAATTGGTTTATCTAAATCACTCTCTTCTAAGTTCATAAGCATTTGTTTTAGCATTAAACTTTTACTATTTATTTTCACTTGTTTGATTTGAAGCCCCATAATAACGTATAAGAATAAATTCAAGATATCATTCTCTGCTACAACTTTAAAATGCAAAATTAGAATAATTATTCAGATCAATAGTTATTAAAATTCAGCGAACTCTATTTAAACCAGATTTTCCCGAAATTCCAGTAAGCCCAATATGTAAAATTTGCATAAGCTACTTTTTGTTGCTTGGTAATAGGTAATTCTCCTCCAATGGCTTGAGCTCTTACAGAGACTTTATTCCAAGTTGCATCTAAACCTGGAATTACATTGTAATAAGCAATAATGCGTACAGACTCACCAAACTCAGTAGTCTTAGTGGATACTTTCAGTTGAATCTTCCTCATAACCGAACCGGAATCACTTAATATATAGCCAGTTGTACGCGTAACCTCTCCAATATCGTCAGAAGAACCTGAAGGTATGGGATTATTACTTGAATTGGGGACTTTCGAAACTATTGGTTCAAAAGTTGCAAATTGGGCAAAACAACTTGCAGAAGACAGTAATATAACCGTAATAATAATCAGTTTTTTCATAATTATATTTAAATAAATTTGTTTTAGGCCGTAAGGACCGAGCAATTTAATTGTTTTGTTACTTTTGTTTCGGACAAGCTTATCCGAAGTTGATTTATTGTGCCGAAGGTTCAGGATTAGGAGTTTTGCAACAAAAGCAAAGCTACTTTTTATGTGAGGTTTTGTGAGTCTAACCCGGAAATCATTCTCTCACGGCATCGATCCGTGTAAAATGAGGACAAGTTATGCTCTTCTTCCCTATTATCCGATGGTCAAAATCAGTTGTCTTTCGCTTACTTTCTGCGTACTTGAGCCTATTCCCTATAGGTGACAAGTAATTAAACCATGTATTATCCAGTCATTCTTATAGTCATTTAAAGATATTTTAATTTGCAGGAGACGTTTTATCATGTATTATTCATCTTTTTACACGGATGGTTCGGTTTGTTTCACATGATGTATTCATTACTTTGTTCACAAAAATGTCACAAGACTTGAAACAGATACAAAGAAAAGAAATATTTTTGTTAATGGTATCATTTAATTCAAAAATAATTTCATAAGATTTTTTTTCAATGAGGGAGAGCCATATACACGGGAAGTGTTTCATTCGATTGGATAGTGGTTTCGTTTTCGTATTCATCCATTCCAATGTTTCAACTCTGTTGTTTTTTTGAATTTCGATTTAGGAATGAGTGAAAAAGTACTATTTTACTGCACCACTGCACCCTAATATGCCATTTGAGAGCTTGTAAGGCAGGTCGATTTCCAAATTTTACATTTTCCCGCACAAAAAAGCAACCATTTTTATTTGCTCAAAAGGCCTTTTTCATACATTATTTGCCAGAAATATGATAAAACAGAGCGAATTTCTCCAAAAAAACATACGGGAAACTCCGGAAAGATATACGGTTCGCGCGACAAAGTTTTCTAATAGTTAGGAGCAAAACTATTAGAAAACTTTTGGGCTGGATGGAATAAATTGCAAAACTGTATGCAAAATGCCTCCGAGCAAACATTTATGTAAGCAATTTTCAACCGAGCAAGTAAAAAAGTGAAAGGCCAAAATGCCTTACAGTATACTGTAAGGCATGGCTTGGTGCACTTGGTGGAGTGAAATCATGGTATCTACCATTTTGAAAACCGAAAATAAAAAAAAAAAAATGAGATTGCGGGTCGGAGCCCGCAATGACGAAGAAATGACCATACAAAAAACAATTAAATGAAATGCCGGAAACATACAGTACAAACCGGAAGAACATACAATACAAATAGAAAGAACATACAGTACAAATCTGAACACGAGGATGAACCGATTCACGAGTCCTTGTGCATGGATCCACGTATCAGGGCGTTTGTTCCGTTTCACCTTCGTCAAACGGAAAGTCAACAGTCGGTAAACGGGAGGATGACCCAGGTCAAACGCAATGAACGTCTGCATGGAAGGATTCGAGTACAACTGTGGAATGTTGGGAGCTCCTTTACGTTGTTTTTACTGTTATCTTAGACATTCTCGCCTTCATACACTTTTCCGACACTTCTTCGATAATTTGAGTTGCGCGCTGTTTGGTTATTCCCGCTTCCGAAGCAACGGCTATGATATCAGAAAATGTAGGTTCGCCTTTGCCATTTATGGTCGTGGTATGGTAACCGTTAAACCCACTACTTGGCAAAAGGTCATAGGCAGGCGAGAGTTTCCACACCCCATTAATCCATTGGAAGGAGAAGTTTTTGGCATGATCGTCTCTATTGGAAATAAGAATATTAAACACCATCAGACGGAACATTTGGGCTACCTGCTCCATATCTTTGGTAAGATTTAACGTCAGTTTTAGTAGTATCGAGTAGTCAAGGCTGGGAATCCGATAATTCGCATGTAGTAATCCTGCCGCACTTATGGTGTGGATCTTACCTTGAGGAGTTCTATCAAATCGTTCGACTCCAAAATAACGGCCATCGAACAAGCGGGTTTCTGCCATTCGTATTCCACATTCACGCGCGAGTAACGAGTAATTATACTCAATCTCTCCCACATTAACCGGGTCGAATGTAGCTTTAAACTTCAGAAGCCACTCACGGTCATCTATCTTCGCAAACACTTTTGGGCGAGCTCCACCGGACGAACCGCCATATTTATAGAGCAAGTCAACCGAACCAGCACTCTCTTTACTTTCAAGTATATATTCAGCCTCTTTCGCCAAACGATTAAAGTCAAGAAATTCATCATCAGTGGCAATGCTTTTGTCTGGACGATATTCCAATGCGCCACGTCCTGTAGATCCGATGAGTGATAGTCGCTCTAAGATATTCAGTTTATAGGGATCTATTCCTTTCTCTTGCAAATAACGATCAAGCAATAAATTACCCCAACCATCCGGAAGGCTATCATCGAACACTCCGAAGTTTCCACTGAACGGATCTCGTTTGGCCATTATCAGTCCCGGCTTCAAATGCAAATAATATGGAGAGATGGAAAATCCGGTTTGAATCCAATCTGTATCATATTCAAAACCGCACAAACCATCTGGTGTAAGCGCCATTCGCCCTACACGCCTACCCGCCATAAAAATCTCTAGTACGGAAATATTATCCATTTTTAGTCCCTCGCTTTCGTTGTTTCGATTGCTCTGCATTTATTATATCGTCAACGCTTTGGTAGGTCTTTCCGCAAAACAAGGTATCAAATTCATCGGTCATATCCAATGCAAAAGCAATCATTACCAAGGAGCGCATAGATATCTCACCGGATGCTTCAAAGCGTCGGTAAGAACTAAACGAGATACCAGCTTTTGTTGCAAGCATCTTTTGCGTCCAATTCTTCTCCAACCGCCTCTCCTTAACACGTTCTGCAACACCCATCATCAATATGTCGGGCGTCTTTCCTATAAGAGACAATATATTATCGCTTAGTTCTCTTTTCATCTACTTAATGTCATTATTTGAACACTTACAAAGTTAATCAAAGTTTTATAAGTATCAAACATACAAGACGAAAATAGCTATTTTACACCGTAGATAATGCAATCAGAGTGATGATTACAGAGGAAGGAACCCGATGAGGTGAATATAATAATTGAAAAGGATACCACTTATCAGAAAAAAAGAATGGACAATATCCGCATGAAGTGAAGTCATAAAGATAAAAGATACTAATTTATTGAAAGCAATTTATGAGCATATTTTGATGGATAATCCAATGATTTATTGTATATTTACCAGGTTCTTAGTGAGAAAATCAACTATTTTATGTCAAATAAATACACAAACTACTATGAAGATTAAAGCAACACTTTTATTAACGTTGCTATCAATGGGCAGTACTTTCAGCTATGCCCAATTATCACAAAATCCAAACAAATTTTTGGGCAACATTACCACTGCGTACAGTATTAGAAGTGATTTCAGTACTTATTGGAACCAGTTGACGCCTGAAAATGAAACGAAGTGGGCATCGGTTGAAGGGACCCGTGATGTTTTCAATTGGGGCACTGTCGACAAGGAATACAAATATTGTAAAGATCACAATATCCCGTTCAAGTTTCATACGCTAATTTGGGGCGGTCAATATCCTAGTTGGATGGATAAGCTTTCTCAAAAAGAACAACTGGATGAAATTACGGAATGGTTTGATGCTGCTGCTGCACGTTATCCTGATTTGGATTATATCGATGTGGTTAATGAAGCCCTTCCCGGACATAATCCGGCACCCTATAAGAACGCACTGGGCGGCGATGGCGCTTCAGGATACGATTGGATTGTGAAAGCATTTATTATGGCTCGTGAGCGTTGGCCTAAAGCGGTGCTTATCTACAACGACTTCAATACATTTATGTGGAACACCGATGCTTATATTGATTTGCTGAAAAAAATAAAGGCAGCGGGGGCTCCTGTTGATGTAGCAGGTTGCCAGGCTCACGACCTGGGCGATATGTCGGGTGCAGATTTCAAAACCGTGCTCTATAAAATACACAACCAAACAGGTCTTCCTATCCTTATTTCTGAATACGACATCAGTAAGCAAAGCGATCAGGAACAGTTGAAACGTTACAGTGAACAAATTCCTGTGATGTGGGAGGCTGATTTTGTAGCCGGAGTCACCTTATGGGGGTACATCTACGGCTCCACCTGGGTTGACTATTCGGGTCTGATCAAAGATGGAGTTGAACGTCCCGCTATGAAATGGCTTCGTGAATATATGCTCACAGATGCCGCAATAAATGCAAAGAGTCCGTTAATGAACGTTGGCACATATGCCTACATCACTGCATCGGAAAGCTTGGTTCTAATCAATACCGAAACCACAATTAAGGCAAAGGCGTACAGTGATAAAGACTCCATTGCGAAAATGTTGGTTTACGTCAACAACGTACTATTGTGCGATACCACAGAATCATCGATTGAACTGAAGTGGACTCCTACAGTTGCCGGTAACTATACCTTTAAATTGAAAGTGTTCAATAAGGCTGACAGTCTCCTTTTCGAGAAAACGTGCACGGCTAAGGCATACGTACCAAGCACACCATATAAAACAGAGCCACTAGCTTTGCCCGGCATATTAGAAGCAGAAAATTTCGACAACGGGATCAATCAAGTGGCTTACAACGATAAAGACAATGTGAATGAGGGCGGAAAATACCGGACCACCAATTGTGGCGTTGATATAGGCAGCTATGGTAATAATAATTATTTTGTTGGTTGGACTTCGGCCGGCGAGTGGCTGGACTATACCGTAACAGTAAATCAAAAGCAGAGAATGAATTGGACGGCAAAGGTTTCATCAGGAACGACCGGTGCTACTTTCAGGATCTATAAGGGCATTAGCGACATTACCGGTGAAATCTCGGTGCCACAATCTCCAGGCGGCAATTGGTCGTCTTACACCGAGGTTACAGGCCGTACAAGAATTTCTTTGCCTGCAGGTACGTACAAGTTGCGTTTGGTTATCGAGAACTCTTCTTGCAACATTGATAAGGTAACTTTCTCCGGCATAACAACAGAGGTAGAAGATAATCAAGTGGACACATTTGATGGAGTGTATGAAATGTACTCTATTATGGGCATCAAGATGGGAGTTATTGAAATCAGCAACGGAGATATTTCCAGCTTGAAAAATAAATACCCCAATGGAGTTTACATCTTCCGCAAACAAGATGGCAGTGGAGAACCGAAGCGTATCTTGTTAAACTAAGCAGATGCCGGATACCAACATCTATTGGATTAGGTAATTCAAAAAACGCAGCCTTTCTACATCAGGGGCTGCGTTCTTTGTTTGTTGTCAAATAAAAGCGTGCCGGTAAAATGATATTTTTTGGACAAAATATGGAGCAAAAAGGACATTGGCGAAAAATTAGTACATATAAGACATTTATTGAAAGCTGATTAGTATAGAAATAGACTATCTTGCATCGAAAAACAATTATAATTTCAAAACTGAACAGAAAAGCACTTCGAACTGACACCAAATTTGCACTAATATAATAAGCTACAATGAAGAAACTATTTTTTTTGACGATTGCCTTGCTCCTTCTCACACATCTGAAGGCGCAGACAAATCCCACAACAATCACCAACGACGTATTCTGGTACACAACTAGTGGTAAGCCCATATATAGCCAGGGAGGGGGTATTTTTCGTTTCCCGGACGCTACTACAGGTAAAGAGTATTATTATTGGTATGGAGTCCATTATGCAGGTGCGGAAACATACTTAGCCAGCCCAACAGGTAAGATTGAGAATTCAAGATTTGTTTCAGTCACATGTTACAGATCGGAAGATTTGGTAAACTGGACTTTTGTCGGCGATGTGATGACTTCAAAATCTTTGACCGGAGCGTATTGGTTAGGCAGACTCGGTGTGGCATACATCGCAGAGATAAAAAAATATGCCTTGCTTGTTCAGTACAACAACAGTGTACTCATTGCTACATGTGACACTCCTACAGGTCTGTTCGAGAAGCAAAGCGCCATCGACATGACATCCAGAATAGGGACTCCCAATACCGGAGACCAAACCGTTTTTACAGATGATAATGGCAAATCATACCTTGTATATTCCTACGGAAAAGGTCGTTCAAAGATTTACCTTTCCGAGATTGGAGTGAAGGACGGTGCTGTAACACTACTCGATTGCAACAAGGTGTATAGCGGTGCAGGCAGAGAAGGCAACTGTATGTTCAAATATAAGGGGAAATATTACATCTGTGCTTCTGACCTGTATGGTTGGAATGCGTCCAATGTATATTACCTTGAATCAAAATCTGTTTATGGGCCCTATACTCCAACAAATGATATGCTGAAAATGCCCGGTGCAGAAAACGACTATGGTCATGTAACGCAGACAGGTTTTTTCTATACTGTAAAGGGCACAAAGAAAGAGACAGTGATTTACTGTGGAGATCGATGGGCTGACTTTGCCGGTAATGGTAACGGATATAATCAATGGTGCCCGCTGTCGTTCGTAAACAATGCACCTTATTTCAATTCTCTTAGCGAGTGGACGCTCAATGCTGAAACTGGTGAATGGCAGGTAGGAAAAGGCAATAATTATGTAAAGAATGGTAGTTTTGATGCTGACAGAGTAAATATTCCAAGTGCAAAAAAACCAGTACAGACATATCTTACCGGTTGGTCATTCCTTGTAAGCAAAGGAAATAAGATTGCGGTTGGAGGTGCTCATTCTCCTGTGCTGAATGCTTCCAATTCCAGTAGCGATCGCGCTGTGGTAACAGGCAACAAATGCATGATGATTACTGATTCTGTTGACTTTACCCGAAAGATTTACCAAAATATTCCTTCAACAGTCGATGTCCCCATCACGGACGGCACATACATCTTGTCAGCAAAAGTGATGAGTGGAGGCCTGTTTAAGAAATTGTACATGTATGCATTGAGCGATAATCAAACCTTTAAGGGTGACATTACTTACAGCGATAGCCAATGGCATGATCTCGTGATAAAGGATATTCAAATAAAAGGTGGGAAAGTAGAAATCGGCTTTCTGGCGGATGGTCCAACCAATGCCTGGTGCAAAATTGATGATGTAACATTGGTCAATCAGCAAACAGAAAAACAAAAGACTATCGACAACGGAGGTAGTGGTTTGTTTAAGGCTATTGCAGTGAGCGAGAAAACATTGCCAGAGTTTGTGGTGTATCGGCCTAAAGATCTGTATTGGGCTTCAACAAGAGAGAAAAAACTACCTGTACTGATATGGGGAAATGGAGGCTGTACGGATACTTCGGTTGGTTATGAACGTATGCTCACAGAGATTGCCTCTCAGGGATATGTCGTTATTGCCATCGGCGAACTGCAGATGGTAAATGGCGATCGTAAGGAGGTACATACACCTTCAACCATGATGGCCGATGCAATGAATTGGCTTTGCATGCAGGTGAAGGATAAGAATAGTGACTACTATGACTGCGTGGATACTACGAAAATGGCCGCAGCAGGACACTCCTGTGGTGGTGCTCAGGTACTGTTCAATGCTGCTTCTCCCCGACTGAAAACATACATTATTCACAATGCCGGTATGGGCGATATGGAAATGGCCGGTGCAAGCAAAAGTTCGCTTGAAGGGTTGCACGGTCCGATCCTCTATCTTACCGGAGGTGAAAGTGATGTGGCGTACAAAAATGCGCAACTTGACTACGAGCGTATCTCACACGTACCGGTAGCATACGGCGATATGTCTAAGGCAGGGCATGGCGGCACATACAATGAAAAAGGGGGCGGTGACTTTGGCAGAATGCTACAAGCATGGCTCGACTGGCAACTGAAAGGCAAAACAGAGCAAAAGAACGTATTCCTGGAGTCAGACCTCAGAGCTTTTCCGGGTTGGACAATGAAGCAAAAGAATTTCGGAGATGGCAATACAGTCAGCGAACTATGGATAAACAACAGTTCAAGAAAAATTTATGGAATAGTTAGTGAACCAACGTCCAAAGAGAAAAATGGTGTGGCTATCATCAGCCATGGTTTTAATGGAACTCATCATTTTGGCCGCGATTATTTCAAGACACTCAACGAACTCGGATATTTGGTATATACTTTTGATTACCCCTGTGGATCTGTAAATAGTCGAAGTGATAGCAATACGGAAAATATGTCTGTCATTGACCAGAAAGAAGATCTCAAAGCGATCGTGCATTATTTTCAAAACCAACCGAATGTAGATAAAAATAAGATTGTGCTGATCGGTGAAAGTCAGGGAGGATTTATTTCTGCTCTTGCTGCTGCTGATTTAAAGGAGCAGGTTAGCCGACTGATACTGATTTATCCGGCTCTATGCATTCCGGACAATTGGAATCAGCGTTATCCGAAGGTCAAAGATATTCCTGAAGTTACAAAGATGTGGAATGTTCCGCTGGGACGCCGGTTCTTCGAACAGCTTCGAAATATAGATGTTTACAAGACGATCACAGCCTATAAGGGACCTGTGCAAATTGTGCATGGCTCGAAAGATGCGGTAGTCCCCTTGAGCTACTCTGAAAAGGCAATGAAACAATATGCGGATGCACATCTCGGAGTTATACCCGGAGCCGGACATGGTTTTAAACCTGATGAGCGCGAAATATCCAATCTATTTGTAAAGGAATTTCTTTCAAAATAGTGAGTTTGATCTGGCAGCTCTTTCGGCAGTATTATTTCTTATACTCCGAAGGAGCTGTTTTAAATTCCTCCGTAAAACAACGAGTGAAGTAACTTGGATTAGAAAAACCAACCATATACATCACTTCTGATACAGTGAATGTGCCTTTAGCCAATAGTGTTGCAGCTTTCATCAGGCGTTGATTACGAATATATGCAACCGTTGTCATACCTGTCATTGCCTTAATCTTACGGTATAGTTGCTTGCTACTTATACCACTATATTCACAAAGCATATTGATATTAAGATCGGAGTCAGACATATTCTCTTCTATTATTTTCGTTATCTTCAGCAAGAACTTTTCGTTTTCTGACAGCATACCATCCTCTCCTACCTTTGCTTGAAGCTGCAATCTCAGTTGAGCCGTCAGATACTCATTATCATTGAGCAGTTCTTTTTCCTTTTGTTTTGCCTTGAGCAGAAGCGATTGTTGCATCAACCGCTCCGTTTGAGCACGCTTGCGTTGCTTAACTGTATAGTAAATTCCGGAAATCAAACAAAGTAACAGCAGCAGGTATATGATTTTGGCTAATGTAGTAGCATACCATGGGGCCCTGACTGTCAATTGCATCATTGCTGCTGCTTTTGTGTCATCAGCATACCTGATAGAAAGACTATGTGTCCCGGTATTCAGGTTTGTAAGAATGATAGAATTATTTTTAGAGTGCACAGGAAGCCACTCTCCCTTATCAATGCGATAGAAGTAACCTTGAGTTAGCCCCCCAGTGTAATTGAAATCAGAGAACATTACTTCAATGATTCTATCTTCCGGAAGTAATACGACATCGTTCTGCAAAATGTTTCCGTGGTCAATATATCGATCGTCGTTGATTCTGATATCTGTGATTGTTAAAGATCGATTTTTTCGATCTCTATTTAGCTTCTCTGTATCCAATACAGAAAAAAGGTCTGTTCCGCCAAGAAGCACTGTTCCAGTTCCTGGATCATAAGAAGCGGTGAAATAGTTTTCTGTCAGACCATATTTCTCAAGAAGCAATCGTTCATTCTTATTTCTGCTTGATAGGTCCTCTCGTTGTGTTATTTTATTCACAACCACATGCCGGGAAGCTTTGTCAAAGGTAGCGATGTATGTAGCGGAATAAGTCGTAATATTGAACTCCTTGTTACTTAACTCTCTGATAGCATAGACCCAATTGTTAGGATCTTCTTCAATCACATAACGCTGAAACTGTCTGGTTGCATCATCGTAACGCATTAATCCCATGTCCCCGCCAATATAAATATCACCCTCACTATCCTCCATTATATCTCTGATACGATTATGAAGAATGGGGAAACGAGGATCATTCATTCTGTACCATCTATACGTTTGGGAGTCTTTCCCAAGTTGCTCTATACACAACAAGCCATTTGAACCACCCAACCAGATACGTCCTTTAGAATCACGATAGGTACAAAAAAATTGGTTGCCGGCTCCTTCGCCTGTAATAAGCGGCAATGGAAATGTGGTCATGAACCCTTCACCTTGCACAACAGACACACCGCTATTTGTGCCTATCCAGATGTTATTACTCTGATCACGGAATATGGACCATATTGCATCTCCGGCAAGCGAGTTTTCTCGTCGTGCATCATGAAATATAGTTTTTATCTCCATATTCTTTTCCACAATGTAGAGCCCATTGTCCGTTCCAATCAACATATTACCTAACTTATCTACACAAATCGACTTTGTCACAGGCATAGGAATAGTTGATACAAGCGTCCCTGTTTTGTTTTTCCAAACGGAAATACTGGCTGCCGTACCTACCCATAAGAGATCATTCTGTTTATCGAAATAGAAACAGGTGGCATAAAGCATGCCATCCATCATTTTCTCTAATTGTTGTTTGTTTATGGAGTATCGGTATACGGCATTCATGGTACCCATATAGAGGAAGGAATCATCGCTATATAAGGATATGATGTTATCCGGAGAAGGATCCAGTTTTATTCCATTTTTGTAAACAGCTCTTTCGGTAGCTACCCATATGGCAGAATCAGTGCGCACCATACTTTTTACAGTTTCGCCTCTTGCATAAGACAACAACCGGAAACTGTATGTGTTTAGATTAAAAGACAACACGCCTTCGTTGCACCCTATGAACAAACTATCACCAGAGGCCAAAAGACAATTAAAACTTCCCAAGGACTTCTTACCAACAATAGCTTCGTCCACAGGCCTTTGTATCAAGTGATAACCATCATAGCTATACAAGCCACTTTCGGCTGCAAGCCAAATCATCCCGTTTGAAGACTGAGCAATACCTCTTATGCACAACTTTTGCGTTACTCTTCCAATATTGTCGAAATTGTAATACTGTTGTGACATGGATTGACTGTTCATGACAGAAACAGTAAAGGAGAGTATCCATACAAATAATCTACGTAAGATCATGCTGCTATTACTTAACCATCCACACTTTCAGTGAAATATATCCATCTTTTCCTTCGGGCTCACAAATAAATATGGCATTGTTGAGCCAGTCATATTTGCTATCGTTTGGAGCCTCAAACTTCGGTGCCGTGCGGAAATAGAATCCATCTTTGCCGTAGTACAATATACCCATATTTCGCACATGGATGTTTACTCCATCATCCGTACGTATGCTGTAAATAGCCTCCAGTTCGGTTCTGTTTTTTGTTTTATCAACGAGCTGATAATCGGCACCTCCACTTAATACAGTTCCTTTTATCGATGGGCCTTCAAATGTTCCTCCCGTAATAGGAATCACCACTCTTTCACCATGGGAAGTTTTTCCTACCGAATAGGCTTTGTCGCAGGTAACCTTTAATTCAAAAGCAAATTCCAATTTCGGTGCTTTATGATCTTGTTGTGCATAACATACGATGGAAAACAGAAACAATAATTGTGTGAGGATCACTTTTTGCATCATCTTTAATTCTTTATTTTGATGGTTTATCAAATTCATTGTCGTTACTTTAATTCAATATTTATCTTGTATTCCGCTACTACTGTCGGAGTTTTTATTTCGAGAAACTCCTTTTTATCTCCAAAATCCGGGACAACATCTTTATCAAGGTAATGCAAATAAGGAGCATCGTTGGCCATTGGGATAAAATAAAAGTACATTTCACTCTCTTTCAAACTTGCAGAATACCGTTTCAAACCGATCGTCCAGGATTTACTTGTGTAAAAATTATCTGTTTGCAACTCCCCATTCATCATACAGATACCACGGTCACCGCGATAATCAAAGGTTATAAAAATATCATTGAGCTTTGTCCAATCTACCTGTGGATCCTTTAATGTAAAATGGCGGTCATCCGTTTGGATAAGTTGAATGCCTGTTTCAATTTTCGGAAGGTTGATTTGCCATTGACTGATGCTTTTTTCCAATGGTTTCACTTTGATACTGGTTGCATTTGCAGCTGAGAGCTCGTTGACTGCGGGATATACACTCATCTCTATGGATTCCTTGCCAGCGCTTACCAATGATATGTTTTGTTCATTTTCAAGAACTACGGCATTGCTGATAATTAAATGTTTATCTTCCTTTCCAACCAAATATGCATTCAGCGCGTAGTTATACGGAAGGATCAAAAACGACACGCCATTCACCTGCATCTCGCAGATTTTCCCATTCGGTATTGATAGTACGGTGTTTCCGCTCTGAACGGTACTTTTGATGTTGCTTCCCCTTACTTTTACCTTTCCTTTACAGACTATTTCCGGAGCAATTCCATCTGTTGATACAAACACGTTGTACCGTTTGCCCTTGTTCGTGAACTTGCAGTAAGGTTGCACTGTTGCCATGCGAATATCAACACCATCGATATTTAGATTAAACGGAAGTATCGCCGAACTTCCGGCTTTGAGGGTAAATGTGCCTGATGTTGGAAAGGAGATAACGCCCGATTGGGTAGCGACATCAATTTGAACTCCTTTCATGTCAGATGTAGCTACGTGGTCCTGATAATTGTGCATAAACACAAACCCTTTTTCACCATCTGTCCGTACGGCATAGCGCAGTGTGGTCGTGTTGTCAGCTTTGATATCATCGTTGGTGGATGGCAAAACGGTATGAAGGGGTGCTAAATCAGTACCAAATGAATTCAGAAAATAATTGATGAGTTTAAGCGAATAGTAACCACTGCTTAGATTTCCAAATTCGCCAACAGGTGACTGATAATCGTACGATTTGTTGTTCAGTCCAAAACCTTCGGAAAAGAAATAGTTTCCAACTGAAGGCGTCGTGCCACCGTGGTACATATAAAAACCCAGACCGTTGGATCCACTCCCAATGGTACGAACCATCATTGGCAAAAAGCTTTCTCCCGGAACCCGTGGACGACGGGAATAAGTTACAGCCATGCCTGTACCCAACTCGGCAGCTAGCGATGGGTAGAGATTAACATCGTAACTCACCGGCATGTAATCGGGCTTTTGATGTATGTTTTTAAATAAATAAAACGGAGAAGGTTTGATACTTTCCTCCCAAAACGGAAATGCATAACCGGCCATCACAGGGATGGATCCTTTTTCAATAATGGAAGCGAATCCCCAACCTGTAGCTGTGTATATAGGAGCAATTAATCCGGATTTAATAGCCAGTTGCTTAAGCGTTTTCATGTGGTCACGTCCGAGGTCTGAAAACTCATTGCCTTGTTTGTTAACGCCAACACCAATTTGAGTGATGTTTATATCTCGACGGGCTACAGTATTTTCGCGTGCAGCGTCCTGATAGGTAAATCCCCACGGAGCTGCCGAGTGTTGATATTCATTTTCAATCTGAACCCCAATAATGGGACCCCCATCTTTAAAAAACAATCCACTAAGCTGCTTACCAATTTCTTGATAAAGTCTGTTTACATAAAACAAATATTCAGGATCATTGCTGCGCACATCAATGGGTCGGCCATAGAGCCAATCAGGTAATCCTCCATTCCGAATTTCACCGTGGTCAAAAGGCCCAACACGCATCAATACATCAAGTCCGTTTTGGGCACAAAGTTCCGTAAACCGGCGAACATTCAAGTCTCCGGTCCAGTCGAACTTTCCCTCTTTGAATTCGTGCATGTTCCAAAAAACATAGGTAGCAACAACCGAAATGCCACCGGCTTTCAGCTTTTTCAACTCTTCATCCCAGTATTGGTGTGGATAGCGGCTAAAATGGAACTCACCGATAACGGGAATAAAAGGCTTCCCGTTTCGCTCCAGATAGAAACTGTTTACTCCTATGGTATCTCCTTTAAGGTTTCGCCCACCCAAATTAAGGTGGCCACGCATCACATCGGTTTGAACCTTCGTTACGTCTATCTCATATTTATTCTGAGCTGACAAGGATAATGCAGCGAGTGCAAATGATGCCAGCAAGGAATTGAACATTTTGTGTTTCATTTTTAAAATGGATTAAATCATCGACAAATGCACCTGTACGACCGCAGATGCAAATATATATTTAATCTTTCAATGCCCGGTTTTTTTACGGTCTAATATAGAAAACGAAAAGATTCTTCAGAAGAAGATTCGGCCTTCATGTTGAATGATACTGAAGTAAAAAGTATCAAGAAAAACAGATAAAATGATTTGGCTCTCACGTTTTTAAAATTATTTTTTTGTGACTACGATTATTACATACTAGTATTGGACGACTCGAAGATAATTTACCTGGCGAAAGAATCCATTTATTCCAATTATTTGTGATAATCACATATTTTGGGAATAAAGATAGCCTGAATATTGGACTTCCCCAAGAAAATTATCTGTA
The DNA here is from genome assembly GCA_028709785.1 of Bacteroidales bacterium. Classification (GTDB taxonomy): domain Bacteria; phylum Bacteroidota; class Bacteroidia; order Bacteroidales; family JAQUTK01; genus JAQUTK01. The sequence continues at coordinate 22,549 of JAQUTK010000006.1, read as the reverse complement.
AATAAGAGATTATTGTTGAAATAGTAAGTAACTGTTCTGTCTTATTTTCAAGGAAAGTTAGATCCTTTTTACATCCAGTTGACTTGCGGTTCTTTGCGGGCCGGTATTTTGTAATAACGATATTTGGGATTCTTCTTTAGTTCGGTTTCTTTGCAATTGCCTGAAATCACAACGCCTTCGTTCTTTCAATCCATTTAACAAGTGAATCGCATAATTGACCAAATCCTTTTCCAAAACGAGGTGTTTTATCACTCCTGCTAACGTTCACATAGAAAGGAAGTTTTATTTTTGTTTGTTCAAAAGAATGATCCACACTATCAACTTATAGAACTGTATAATCAAATTTCTTGTTATCAAGGAAGATACGTTCTAAACCATTCAGATTTGACTCTCATGTTTTTAATATTAAATATTGGTGACTACGATTATTACATACTAATATTGGACGAATCGAAGATAATTAACTGGGTAAAGAATCCATTTTAGCAGTGTTGCTCAAAAGTGTAAAAAGATTGCGACAATAGACGCTTCTTAGAACTGCCATCCTTCAATCTTATAATTCTTCTCGATTAGCTTTCTTTCGTTTCCGTTGTCCGGTTTATACCAAACTTCAAATCTGACAGCATATGGTTTGCCCCAATCTCCTTCGTAAATTGTAAAATGTTCTTTTGTCCCAAATCTTATCAAACTGTCCGAACTGTTCGCTACCCTCAAGATACCTTCTTCTGCAAAGCTATCGTCTGAGAGACTTCTTTCTGTTAGCCTCTGATTATGAGTAACCTCATACACTTTCAGATAAACGGTTCCACTGTCTATCTTTCCCAACCAAAGATCATACTCATACTGTCCCGGTTGAGACGAATTATAGAGCACAAAGTCCACATCTGACTTTTTTGCTTTCACAATACTATCCGGTCTATTACGATTGCCTAAATCTATATCTAATGGGTTCTCTATTTGAATATCAGTCGGGATCGTCAGATTGTCTGCAAACTTATCGAGTTGAGTTTGTTCATTCAATAATAGTCCCATACAAGAAAATAAAAAAGACACTATTGCACCCAAGAAACAGAATCCAATAAACAGGCTCTGTATCCATTTCCTATGAATAAACAGATATATGGAGGAAATTAGCAATCCCAGCAAAGCAATTAGCACGATGAAGACGCTGACGGCAAACAAAGGGAAATAACTAATAGCATAGGTCACAAAGAAGAGTACACCACTGAATATACCAAAAAGCAGTGGCTTCCACCACTTCTCAAAACAAAACTTCATAATCTTTTTCATCATGGAATGATTGCTTTATAATCAATGAATTAAAAAAGGGCTCACCTATAGACAGATCTTTCTCTTATTTTTAATGAAAACAAAATTATAAGAATATCTATCATAACGATGGCTTTCGCAGATTATTATCTGCCAATGCAATGAAAGTAAATATGTATGTCAAGTTACAAAAAACAGTCAACTAGTTTGTAACATTTTTATCTTTGTTTCGTCTTATGATTGAATGCGCGTTCAAAGGAAACAAAGTATAAACAATTGAAGATTACAACAATGAAAATCAGAGTATTGATAGTAGCATTATGCGTCACAATAAGCAATGTGGCTATGAGCAAGAGTTTAATATACGAAAAATATGCCAAAACACAAGGAATGGAAGCAGTACATGTTCCTCGATTGATGTTACTCCTTTCCGGTAATAGCAACTTGACGAAAATTGGTGATCAAAATGGCATCAGTGGCAGTATCCACGAACTTTATGTACTAACGGCAGAGACTGAAGCGACTCAGAAGATGCTGGTTGAAGAGATGAAAAACTTACAAAAGTCAACGAAGTATGAGGAATTAATAACTGTAAAAGATAATGGTGACAACGTTGCTATCTATGCGAAGAAAAAAGGAGATTCAATCCGGGAATTGATCATCTGTACACAGGATAATGAAGATCACGAAGTGGTTTTTGTCCACATCACCGGTAAGATGAAGATTGATGCCTCAAAATTCACAAATTGATCAACGATCCAATCAATGAATGCAGAAGAATTCAAGAGACGATATCTCGTTTATCACGCAACCTTATATCGGATTATCTATCGATGTTTGGGTAATGCCGAAGATTCAGAAGATGTCTTGCAGGAATTCTATATAAAGCTATGGGAAAAGCGTGACAAACTGGATGGCATTGAAAATATGGAAAGCTATTGCATTGTTATAGTTAGGAATATGGCTATTGATTACCTAAGGACTCATCAATACAGACGACAGGAAAGTGATATTGAAAAGCTGCAAATTGAGATTGAGGAAGTATCTGTAGCTAAAAAAATAGATGAGGAAGATCATTGGAATTGTGTGTTGAGTCTTATTGACCGACTACCCGAACAACAGCGCAAAGTAATGAAATTGAGACACGAGCAGGAGCGTTCACTGAAAGAAATTGAAGAGATAACGGGTATATCAGCCTCGAATGTTCGGGTCATATTGTCCCGATGCAGAAGAAAATTGCAGGATCAGTTTAAAAAAATCATGAGTTATGAAGAAAGATGAGATAAATGAGCTGGAAAAGAGTTTTTTTGAGGGGAACACAACGCTGGGAGAAGAACAGTTGCTAATGACTCGTTTTAAGAAAGATGTAAAGGGAGATGGCGTACTTTCTGAAGATAAAATTGTTATTCCGAAAGGTCTGGAAGAAAGGCTTTCTTTAAAGATTGATTCCCTGGAAGAAGCAGAGAGGGCGCAACACCAATCAAGGTCTATCCCACTCTACTGGGTGAAAGGAATAGCAGCTTCACTTCTGATTCTTTTATCGGTAGGAAGCTATATTTGGTATAACCGTCCGGACTCACCAAACTCTTCCAACAATGAAACAGCAATAAACACTGTTTCAGATTCATCTGAGATGAGTCAACCTTCAGAAGGTGTATCACAGAATAGTACAATGCAAATCACTCCGGATGAAAAGGAAGCCTGCGAGCAAGCAGAGAAAGCGTTGAGACTTCTTGCTGTCAATCTAAAGAAAGGATTGAATAGTGCGGACCTGGCGCAAAAGAAATCAGATAAGGTAACAGAAATCATTCATAAAAACGTATTAAATTAATGAATATGAGAATCAAAATAGTATTAGCAGCTCTTTGTTTGTTTATTGCAGGAATCGCTTCTGCACAAAGCAATTTGTATAACAAGTTTTCTGACAGGAATGGAATAACGTCCGTACATATTTCAAAGACTATTTTAAAGATGATGGGTGACAAGAAAGTTGGTCCGGGTCTTAATCTGAATGGACTTTCAGATAAGATTGACGACTTATATGTCTTCACGACTGAAAATCAAGAGGCATCTTCTGCTTTGGCGAAAGAGGAAAAGTCTTACAAATCATCCAAGAAGTATGAGGAGCTGATAAAAGTAAAAGACACAACCGATGATGTTGCCATCTACATCAGAAATGGCAAGAAATACATTGAGGAGATTATAATGTTTGTGCATGACAAGGAGTCTCAGGAGTACACTATTGTTCAAATCATAGGACGCCTGACAAAGGATGACATAAACAAACTGGCAGATCTATAGCACCCAAAAGTCTATGTCATTACATCCAGTTGACTTGCGGGTCTTTGCGGGCCGGTATTTTGTAATAACGATATTGAGGATAGCCAATCATCGTTGCTGAATGTATGGTATGCGAGTCATCAAGCCCGATCATCTTCCGCATTTCGGGAGAATATCTCAATGCTATCATCAGATAACCGGCCCAACAGCTACCCAAGCCAAAGGCGGGAAGCAAGACCTCCAGATGCGATGTTGCGATTACTGAATCCATAGTACCACCGGTATAAGAGGCATTGGTATAGCCGATGACCAAAGTGGGGGCATGACGACAGATCACATCGTTGCCTTGTTCATACATATGGATTAGTCCGGCAAAATTAAGGAATTTGGCAAACTCGGGATTCACTGTAATCGCAGCTTTCATCCATTCGATGACAGCATCACTTAACTGACGGATAACCGTTGGATCACTTACAACCACCCATTTGTTCATTTGAGAGTTCACCCCGGTCGGCGCATAACTGACAATGTCAAAGACTTCCTCCAAAAGTGGTTTTGCCACAGCTTTGGACTGAAAATTACGGATAGAACGGCGGCTCTTGAAATATTCGCCCAGATTTGTAGGAGTAATCTGATTCTTAATGTCTTTGCGGATGGGCGCTGTTTCCGGCAAAAGGTTGTGCGTTAACGCTGAGTCGGGACATACGGATACGCAATGACCGCACAGGACACATCGTTTGTCAGACCCTTCTTGTACGAATGGGAAGTTATCTTCGCCAAGGGTTATAATGGATACCGGGCAAGTATGTACACAAATGCCACAACTTGTGCATGTGGTGTGATTGATTGTCAATAAAGCCATAGTGTTTTATATTTTTGAATGTTCTTCCAAGTAAGTTTGGGTTGTCATAACCGTTGAATAGAAATAGTTCAACGCAGCAAGAAAGCTTTTTTGAACGTCGTCGGCAGCTACCGTTTGTCCTTGTATCTCAAGACTCTTCGTCGAACAGGCATCTCCTATCAAGATCACATTAAAACCCAGATCTTTTGCAGCTCTTACAGTCGCATCTACACACATGTGCGTCATCATTCCACAGATCACCAGGTCTGTTATCTGTTGGCCGGATAAATAATCAAATAGCTCTGTCTCTCTAAAACTATTGGGATAATGTTTGACTATCACTTTTTCTCCTTCCAATGGTTTTACCGTATCATGGATCTCAGCGCCCCATGTATCCGGGAGAAAGAAGGTTGCTGTCGGTCGGGTAGCAATATGTTGGATATGAACGATAGACTGGTTATCAGCTCTGAACTTATCAAGAATCAGTCTCGCGTTTCTACTTGCCTGTGCAGCATCCACAAGAGACATTGTCCCATTTTCAAAATAATCGTTTTGAATATCAATACTAAGGAGTGCGGTTTTCATATCTCATTTTGTTTATCTTTTGCAAACTTACTATAAATATGCTAATACATGAATGATATCGGGAGAAAACAGAAAAAATATGAACGAATGAAAACGTGTTGGCACTCAAGTAATCAACTATATTTTCTATTATTTGAAATAACAATCGTATTTTTGCACCAAACGATAATCAATATACCTATGAAAAAGTTACTCTTACTCGTTATTTCTCTCTTCCTGTCGATCTCTTCGATAACTTATGCACAGACGGACACTCAGACTGCCGCGCAGAAGGGAAGAAAAGTAATATCCATGAATTTTGGTTGGAAGTTTCATGCCGGTGATCTGGAAAATGCGCAACTACCCGATTTGGATGATGCCGGTTGGACGCTGATTGATGTGCCTCATGATTTCCAAATCAGTCAGCCGTGGGTGGCTCCTGAAACTACAGAAACCGCCAACAACAATGTCGCTTTTGCCAATATCAGAAGCAGACTCAGTGCGCGGGGTTTTAAAGAAATGGGCATCGGCTGGTACCGGAAGAGTTTTACCCCGGATATTGCTGATAAGGGCAAACGGGTGATTCTTGACTTTGAAGGTATCCTCTATGTGGCGGATGTCTTTCTGAATGGGAAGCAGATCGGCGGTACGGATTATGGCTATCTTGGCTTTGAAATTGATATAACAAATGAGTTAAAATGGGGCGAACCGAATGTGATTGCGGTCAAAGCTGATACCCGTGAGCCTTTAAACTCGCGCTGGTACACAGGTGCGGGATTGTATCGCGATGTGAATCTGATCATCAAGGATGCGCAACTGGGACTGGCTCGTCATGGTATCTATATCACCACACCGGAGATAACCGAAAATAGTGCTACGATCGCTATTCAGACGGAAATAGATAATCTGGCCAGACAAAAGATGGATCTTCTGGTGGATGTGAAGATCGTGGATCCGAAGGGTAAGGAAGTTAAGAGTGTTCAATCCAAACTGCCCATTGGCAACTATCGCACCCGGGAATATCAGCTGGAACCCATAAAGATTGATAATCCGCTTTTGTGGTCTTGCGAATCGCCACAGCTTTATACTGCTCAGGTCAGCATCCTCCGACCGGACGGGTCGCTCGCCGATCAGTGTAGTGAACATTTTGGCATCCGTACTATTGAATATTCACCGGCATTCGGGTTCAAACTAAATGGAAAGAAAGTGATACTAAAAGGAAATGCCAATCACCACGAGATGGGTGCGCTGGGTGCTGCTGCATATGAACGCGCTATCGAGAAACGGCTGCTGTTGATGAAGTCGTTTGGGCTGAATCATATCCGCACGTCGCACAATCCGTACAGCAAATCTTTCCTGGATCTGGCGGATAAATATGGAATTCTGGTTGTGGACGAACTCTTTGATAAATGGAACGATAATAATACCGGCGGAAGGGTATCCTGGATGGAGCTTTGGCCAAAGGCGGTACCTGAGTTCATCAAACGGGATCGTAACCACCCGTGTGTCATCATGTGGAGCCTGGGTAATGAGCTGCAATATTGGGGAAATGTGTATGATGACTGGGGTGTTACTCCTTACAGACTACAGAACACGCTGATTAAACGGTTTGACAAGACTCGTCCGACGACTGTTGCGATGGCTCCGACAAGCCGCAGCTACGACAAACCGGAACTTCCTGCTGAACTGGCTTTGGAGACTGATATAGCAAGTTACAACTACCGCTATATGTTCTTCAAAGGTGATGCGGCAAGATATCCGAATATGATGTTCTATCAGAGTGAAGCTGCTGTCAATGCCATGGGGCCAAACTATTATGAGATGGATCTGGATAAAGTGATTGGATTGGCTTATTGGGGTCTGGTCGATTATCTGGGTGAATCAGGCGGCTGGCCAGCTAAAGGGTGGATACAGGGCGTTTTTGATGTCTCCTTGCAACCTAAACCTCAGGCTTATCTGATGAAGAGCATATTTAGCGACGAACCGATTGTTCACATCGGGCTGATCGAAGCAGCAGCCGGTACAAAGAATTGGAATCAGGTGAATGTAGCCACGACTCCAATGACGGAGAACTGGAATCGCATGGATGGAAGTCAGATATCTTTGTACACCTATACAAATGCGGATGAAGTGGAACTGCTGATCAATGGGAAATCGGTCGGAAAGAAACTGAACGAAAAGGAGAATCCGAAAGGTCGTAACCGAATCCGTTGGGATAATATCACTTACCAGAAAGGTACAGTTGTTGCGATAGCTCGCACAAATGGCAAGGAAGTGGCTCGCCACCTATTGCAAACTACCGGCAAGGCTGTGGCACTCAAAATGGAGCCGGATACAATCAGTTGGAAAGCTGACGGAATGGATCTTCAGCATATCCGCGTGTACGCTGTCGATTCGAAAGGACGCCGCGTATATGATGCCGATCAAAACCTGACATTCGAGGTAGAAGGTAATGCCCGCATCGTAGCTGTGGACAACGGAGATATGATGTCTGAAGAACTTCATGTGGGTAATCAGCGAAGACTGTTTCAGGGTTCTGCTTTGGTGATTTTACGCTCGGGACAACAACCGGGAGAGGTCGTTCTGAAAGCGTCAACCTCCGGACTGAAAACAGCCAAAGTAAAACTTCAGACAAAGTAAAACATAATGCTGGATGTGAATATATTAAAGATTCACATCCAGCATTATATTTTGGTCTAAGAACAACTACTTATGCCTTACTTTTTCTGAGCTGCTTTTGCTACTCGAACACCAAATTCAATATTTCGTTTGGGCTGTAAATCAGACACCTTTATCTGTAGTTTTCCAGAGTTGACTTTTACTATTTTTGCATCAGTCTCATAATTACGGAAACTTTCTTTTGTGACTTCACCACTGCCGATGATTGACCAGCTGGCATCCTTTCCAAAAACATCATTTACATAAAAAGAGCTCTTGTCTCCCATATCAAACAAGATTGTCAGGTTATTTATTTTTCCTCCTGACCATTTAGCTCCTGTCGTTAAGATATAGTTGTAAAACTGGCTGAATAACACATTGGAGCTTGCAGGAAATGAATAACTGTGATGAATCTTATTTACTCCCGGCTTAAAGGACAACTCAAATAAGTACACAAAAACACCTTGCTTTAATTGAGTGAAATGGATCTCATTGGGTTCTTTCAGTTCGCCATTTTCACTTTCTGCGGCCTTCACTTTGAAAGGCAATGTTTGTCCGTTAGACAGGATCTTAAAGTCTGTAATCTGATTCGTGTTGGAGATCTTATCAGAAACATCACCTACGGCTGTTGGCGCTTGAAATCCAATCGTTAGTTTTCGTTCAACACTTTCCGGGTTGTTAAACTCAAATGAGATATCAACACGGCAGATCTTGTCTCGAACTGTAAAGCTTAAAGTTTCTTTTTCAAGGGAGATTTTGCTCTCTTTTGTAGGGTAAATAACCCCACCACGTGTGTTATACACGCCGTCATTCCCAAAGACAGGAATTGTCATACAGAGAATGAATAATACCGACATCACTTTCTTCATAGATTCTGATCGAAATTAAAGAGTTTAATACTAAGATTTACGGCCAACAACTATCATCAAACAGATCACTCAAAACGTACCTCAAAATTACAATAAATATTTAAACGTTCTGATAAATCAAAAGTTATTTTCATACAAAAGAAATAAAACAAGAAGCGCAATCCTCCCGAATCATCGGGGGTTGCGCTTCTTGTTCGTATAGTTACAAGTTAATTCTTGCTACCTGCTCCTTTTTTGAGTGCTTCTTTTTGAAAGAAGTCAACCATCATTTTCAGATTCTTATCTACGTGAACGCCTGGACCATGTTGTCCTTCGGGAATAAGAAAGAACTGACTGGGCACTTTGGCATTTTGCAACGCTTCAAAAAGCAGTTCGCTCTGACAATGAGGAACAACCCTGTCCTTATCTCCATGGAAAATAAGGAATGGAGGATCGTTTGGATCAATATAGGTGGTCGGACTTGCCATCAGACACTTCTCTTTGTTTTCCTGAATCGGGCCTCCTATATAGAGCGATGCCGGTGAATTAGCGTCATTGTGTTTAAAATCAGTGCCTCCGCATGAATCCATGACCAACATGTTTGTAGGACCGAACCAATCGACAACGGCATCAACCGAACTGCTGTAAGCCGTATAAGGACCAACTTTTCCTTCAATATCAAGAGTGATACCACCAAGCGTAAAGGTTTTTACATATCGTGATGTACCCGCCATCGCAGCCATATTGCCTCCTGAAGAACTTCCGGTAATGCCGACAAAAGAGGTATCAAGCTGATACTTTGAAGCATTGGCACGTACAAATCGGATAGCCGCTTTTATATCCTGCATGGGTGCGGGAAATTTGGCATCCATACTGGAACGGTGATTGGGGGTAACCACTGCAAAACCTGCATCAAGCAATGCTTTGCCCAATGGCCCAAGAGCGGCTCCCTTGGAACTGTTTGACATCCATGCACTACCATAAACAGATAGTACAACAGGATAACTGGCCTTTTGGATCTGAGGCAAATAGATATCCAATTTGTGATAAACCATCGAATCACCGGCATAGTTCAAGTCTTTCCAGCTTTTGGAAAGTTGCTGACCATAACATGAAGCGAACCCAATCAGCATAATAAAGAAAATAGAGAAACGTCTCATATGGATCATTTTTGTTGTTTCTAAGATTATTTAAAAAGAAGTGGAGTAAATTCATGCAAACATCTGCGCCATGTCAGCCATTCATGAGCTGTGCCGGGAGATTCGTAATAGACATTATTGATGCCTCCTTTTTTAAGCGCATCACTGAGTGCCTTCATTCGTTGTCCTTCTGCAGAACCGATACCTATAAAGAAAGCATGTACTTTCTTGTTGAACTCGGCCGGGTTGCTGAAAGCTCCGTTGTACACAGTCTTGAGTTCGGTTTCGGCATTGAACATACCGGCTCCACTAAATCCGCCAATATAGGAGAACTTGTCAAGATTGGTCAAAGCGATCTGGAAAGTCTGAAATCCGCCCCAAGACAATCCGGCCATAGCACGATGGTCACGATCGGTAAGAACACGGAAGGTTTTCTCTGTATAAGGGATAATCTCATTCAAAAGTAACGGAGTGAAATCGGCTCCAAAGCGAGATCTCGCTTCATTCGGATCTTCACCTGGTTTAGCCTTAAACATGGCAGCCACACCTCCATCGCTGGCAACAATAATCATCGGTTTTGCCTTTCCTTCTGCAATCAGATTATCCATGATCACATTCATTTTCCCTTGGGTTGCCCAACCGGTTCTATCCTCTCCCATTCCATGTTGAAGATAGAGAACAGGGTATTTCGCAGAGGGATTGGTTTCATATTCGGCAGGTGTGTACACATAAACCGTTTCGAATGTTTTTCTGACATTTGAATAGAAGCAGCACTCCCGGATTTGACCATGAGGCACATTTTTTTTCGTATAAAAGTCCTGATCTGAAGCAGGCACTTCAATGCCACTCATTCTTTTCCCTACGCCAAAAAAGGTTTCACTGGCAGGGTCTGAAAAGCGAAAACCATCGATAATCAAATAGTAATAGTGAAATCCCGGAATAAGAGCATCGGTGGTCACAGTCCAAACACCATCATCTCCTTTTACCATATCAAACACTTTACCCAGGTCAAGTTGAACTTTCTGCGCATTAGGAGCTTCCACCCTGAATGTAGCTCTGTTTTGAGCATCTATCCGTGGAAATTCTGCACCCGGAACATTCGTTGAGGCAGGTTGTGAGTTTTTATATATGTCACTACTTTGGGCAAAACTTGCTGTCGTCGACAATATAAGCAAGATTGCGGTTACAATTTTCTGTTTCATAGTAATATCGTATTGGATTGTTGGTTTTTACTTAAAAATCATACTTGCAAATTGGTTCAGAGATCTTCTCCAGCTAAGCCATTCGTGAGCCGTGCCGGGAGATTCGTAATAGACATGTTTGATGCCTGCCTTTTCCAGTTCTTTGTGAAAGTTATTTACCGTTTGGTACATTCTTTCAGGTTCAGCCGTACCAATACTCAGATACATCAGTTTCACCTTTTTGTTGAAAGCATTTACATCCGACCAGACACCATTATATAGCTTAGAGAAATCACCTCCTTGCTGCATTTGTCCGGCACCACTAAATCCTGCTATGTAGGCAAACTTATCAAGATTAGACAAGGTGATTTGGAATGTTTGGAACCCGCCCATGGAAAGACCCGCCATTGCCCGATGATCACGATCGGCAATTGTACGGAATTGTTTGTCCACCGTTGGAATAATCTCTTTGATAAAAACCTGTTCGAGCGTGTTATTCTGCATACCTCTGGCGCCCTGTCCTCCCTGATTTCTGGGTGCGTCAGGATTGACTGCATATCCTTTATCCATCACTACGATCATCGGTTTTGCTTTGCCTTCGGCAATCAGATTGTCAAGAATCAAATCCATTTTTCCCTGATTCACCCATCCTGTTTCATCCTCTCCACTTCCATGTTGGAGGTAAAGCACTGGATATCTTTCTGATAAATTAGTATCATATCCTGCCGGGGTATAGACAAAAGCTCTTCTCCATGATTTGGTTATATCGGAATAGTAGCGTATCTGTCTGACCTGACCATGAGCAACATTCTTCACCGAGGAATAATCGACTCCCTTTTCCGGAATCTCGATACCACTTGCCATGCGTCCCATGCCGTAAAAAGTCTGGCTGGAAGGATCGCATACAGCCACTCCATCAATCAATAAAGAGTAATAATGAAATCCTACGACGATTGGATCGGTAGTTACTACCCATGTACCATCTCCTTCTTTAACCATATCGTATTTCTTGCCCAAATCTATCTGAACTTTTGTAGCTTCGGGTGCTTTGATTCGGAAGAGTACTTTGTTATCCGGCAAAATCTGAGGATACTGTGATCCTGAATTATTGGTAGAAGCAGGAATTCCTTGCAACGATGGTCCCTGTACGGATGCTCCTTGTGCTGCTGTTTCAACGGTGTTATATTCTGAAAAAGCAGAAGGAGGAACAGGTTTGAAAATCAGTTGTGAAAACATATAAAGGTTCTGTTTCCACACGTTGAAATCATGATATCCTCCGGGAATGACATGATAAATATGAGGCACCTGATTAGCAACCATATAATCATGCGTACGTTTGCTGTTTGAAATCAGACCGTCTTTATCACCACATGAAATCCAGAGAAGCTTCAACTTTGCCTTCGCCTTTTCTGCATCCGGAAGAAGTTCCTGAGGCGATTTTGTGTTTGGCGCAGATGAAAAGCCACCAACCCAGGCAAATTTATCCAGATTACCCAAACCAAAGTTCAACGATTGTCCGCCACCCATTGAAAGACCTGCAATAGCACGGTGTTCCTGGTCTGACAAGACCGGATATTTCTTTTCGATGAATGGAATGAGGTCGTTCAATAAATCTTGTTCAAATGTGGCAAATGCAGCTGCTTTGCCATAGACATTTCCTACAGCACGGTCATCTTTCATCGCCCGTCCATTGGGCAACACCACAATCATTGGTTCCACTTTCTTTTCTGCATAAAGATTATCCAGAATGACCTGTGGCTTTCCCTGATTATACCACTCCTTTTCATCCCCTCCGATACCATGCAATAAATAGAGCACAGGATACTTCTTACTTTTTGAATATCCCGGAGGAGTATACACGAGCACTTTTCGGCTGGTACCGACCGTTTTTGACTCATAGACAAGACTGTCTATTTTACCTTGCGCAACACCGGCTTTTGCAACATCAAAACCGACAGGAACGCTTTTCTCAAGATTTTGTGCATGTACAGAACTCAGCAGTAGTCCAAGCACAAAACAAGCTGTGAAAGTAATTGATTTCATTCGTTTCTAATATATGTTTTATAAATACCTAACTCGCAAAAGAATCGTTCTCAAGGATTTGCCGGCTTAATTATCTGATAATTGCCGCTTAAATGCATGAGACTAAACAGATATAATAATCCATCGTAATACGGGTCAAAATAACCATCTTCATACGGTTCCAGTTTCGCATTCCACAAAGCATCCACAAATTTCTTACTTTGCGCCTGATCACCAATCATCGAGGTAGTAGCAAGCGTCGAAACCAGACCTAAAGAGTGACGTAACTTTTTAAATCCTCCAGCCTGAAGGATGAAATCGGGACGACTTCCATCCACTTTAAACTGGTCTTCAAAGGTGTCGACACCCTTGTCTGAGAAAAACTTTTGAATACGCCGGCAATAATCCTGCTGCCATGCTTTGTCTTTGCCAAACCAGGCGTAATCCATGGATATATTCATCGGAACACGCCAGGAATCATATCTGAAAGCAGCCGGCATCCAACGGGTAGATCGTGGTTTCCCGTCAAATTCGGAATAGTCTGCATTGAGAGCCGTAGCAGAATTACACGCTTTATGAAGATAGGCTCTGGCTGAATCGGCACAATCACGATAGAACTGTTCTTTCCCGTCTTTGGCATATTCAGCCCATATCTCATAGAAAGAGGCTACATTGTAAGAGGGATCTGTCCAGCTATAGCCGTAATTGTCGGGGGTAAACGTAATCAGTTTGTGTTCAACATTGATTAAGTTGCGCACTCCATCAGTGCCATCCTTGCTCCACATCGCATCTAAAATCTTTCTTGCTTCAGCGTAGTAGTTAATACCCGTATCATTTCCCCAACGGTTGGAGGCAAACAAGAGATCCGTGATAAAAAAGAGTTCGCCGTCGGATGCTGAACCTTCAGAGTTATGCTTCAAAGAGTTGGGTTCAACGCTCCATGCAAAATAGGAATCGCGTGCACCACCGTGGTGCTGTAGGTATTTCCTTGTCCATCGCCAGATACGATCAAAAACATCTTTCTTATTGAGCTGGACAGCCACCATCATACCATACGATAGTCCTTCTGTACGGGCGTCTTTATTTTTTATATCTGACACATAGGCCATCGAGTCACCAACTTCAAAGTAAACCTTGTTAGGCCCTTCAAAAAGATCATGGTAAGCTTTTGCAACCTTTTGGTCAATGTCGCTCTTCTTGTATCCATATTCAAGAAATACATTCCGATATTGTCCGGAATAGAAGGCTGCTTTGTCTTGTTGACTTTCCTGAGCAACCGGATGTGTGGTTGTCACCTTTGAATTGGAGTTCTTTATAGTTTGTCTCTCAATGGTAGTGCTGTGTACTATTGCAGGAGTCAATAAAGCACCGATAAAAAATGGAATCAAAACACGATAGGTCATTTTTCTCTTTGTTATTTGTGGGTAATTGATGTTGCAAATATATAACAATACTATGAGACTTGTTTATCTTAAAACACGCATTTTTAAAATTAAAATATTGATTCACAGATAATTCAAGCACAAATTCCGCAATTCTCTCTAAGAAAGAAACAACATGTCTCCTATAAAAAGAACAAAAACCAAAGATCCTATTTTACAGATACACGATATTAAATCAAGTAATCTTTCCTCTTTTACTTCTTTTCGGGACTATCCTATTCAGACACTCTATATGTACCCAAATGTACAATATCCCAATGCCCATTCTTCCATCCGTCATCTTCTATCTTTTTAGTCTGATTTTCCAGATAAAATCAAGACTTAGCAAGTGTTCATATTTATACTCCACGGTCGGATTAACAATCAAGAAAGTCGGTCTGTATATCAATCCTACAAACAAATATTCTCCCAATTGACGATATACGTTAAATGTAAGCCCAAGTGATTCATTTGTTCTTTTTATGGGATCACGACTTGATAGCGTTGGCTCATCATAGCCGGAATTCGTAAGATTCCATGTGTTTCTTGAATAATTTAGTCCATATCCAATCGTAAAGCGTTTAAACTTGTAATTATCTGAGAGACTTAAATAAGTTGAACTCATCAGTTCATATTCTCCATATATATCAACCGCACCGGGAATCGGCATAAAAAAATCAGATACTGCGCTTGCTGTTAAGTTTATGTATTTGTAATCTTTATAATAATACTCTGCTCCTGCTGAAATACCCCAAAATCCCGTATTTGATTTTGATCGTTCATTTTGAGGTTGAAGATAAAAGCTGTTAACATAAGGAAAGGAAAGTAGCAGATTAATCCGGCCTTTGCGTGTTGGGTATGCTTTTGAATGATTATTATTACGGGGTTTTGATACCGGTGGCCTTATTACTCTACTGGTATCATTACTATCCAAATAGACAGATTTTCCGTAATAAAATCTTTTATGATTTGTAAGATCGATTAAATAGGCAGCCGGACACATATAGCACCAAATAAGATTTCCATAAACAAATCTTGGAGTAGTAGATGATTTGACTATATAATTCTTTGTCAATGTATCTGATATCAATTTGATATCCAAATCCTTCTTTGAACGCCTGATGCTAATGTTAGCCGGCAAATTATAAGTAGAATCAAAAACTTGAATCTTTGAGTTTTCTACATTTGAAGAAACCATTAGTTTGCAATTCCTCTTGTTCAAAACAGTTGCACAAGAAGTCAGCGTTAATACGAATACGATCAATAAATATCTCGCTTGCATCTCAGTTTATTTTGTTATATTCTATCTTGACAATATTGAAAGTTCCATAACACAAGTCTCTATCGGGATAACTATAAACAGCATCTGCATTTCCCGACAATCGATACCCGTTTATTTCCTGATAATCGCGCAAAGGGGTTGCCCAGGGTAGTTTTTTCCCTGCATCAGCAGAATAGCGGTCGTGAGAAATAAAATTGATCAGTTGACCTTGATCATTAAAATACAGCCAGGCAGAAACGGTGATATTGTTATTCGTAAAGGATGCCTTAACGTTATTACCCTCTACTTCCAGCCACTTGATTCGCTTGTCAATAAGCGTAGGAGGAGCCATACAACACATGTCATTAAAGAAAGTGACCGTCTCCGACAAGTTCATCTCTTCCCCATCCATATATTGCACTTTGAACAAAGAAAAGAGTCTGATGTCCATAAAGGCAACACCGTTCTTGAAACAGTGATAACCTTCAACCGGTAGTCCTTTCATTTTTGCTTTCAAGAAAAAAAGGCGGGTTGGCGTTTCCATAAAGTTATACTGTTCAGAAGTAAAGGGCATCCATTCAGATTGTTCGTTCTTTCTTATTTTTCCGACAAATTCCACTTTAAAACAATTTACTTTGGGTTTTCCTATGGAACCGGTGTAACGAATATATCTTTTTACAGGCTCCGGTAATTGTTGAATATCTGTTTCTGTCAGTTTCGAATCTTGAAAATAAGTCTTCTGATTTGAGCCGACTTTTAAATCCATTTGATATCTGTCGTAAAAGCTCCATGTTCCATATCCGATTACAGAAGCGATCAGAATTATTACATTGGGTATTGTTCCAAATTTTGCATCGCGCCAGAAGTATATGATCAGAAGTTGGGAAATTACCAGTGCTGCGACTCCAAACATCCACCAGGAATTATTCTTACATGCAAAAAGTATCGCTGTCACTACAAAAAGGATAAAAGCAAGCAACCAAAGGACTCCAAATGGTTTTGAAATAGTCTGTGTCAGTTGTTTTACTTCCGACAATTCGAAGGCTTTTACAAAGCCAAGCAAATGAATCAGCCCATGAATAAGAATAAGTACTACGAATGCTATTCTCATAATCTTTCAGAATGAATATGTTCTTACTTAAACCAATATACTAAAGTAATTTATCTTTTTTTGCGTGTTAAGTCCAGCAACCCATTGATTATAGTCAGTGGATGCGCCGGATTGCCGGGAATATAGAGATCCACAGGATATTTGTCGAGAAAACTACGATCTATCGCAGGTGAACCTTCGAAAACACCCCCACTAATGGCATCTGTACCAACGAGCACAATGATCTTTGGATCGGGCACGGCATCATAGCAGATTTGTACCGCCTCGGCCATGTTTTGTGTGATCGGACCCGTAATTACGATTCCATCTGCATGTCGGGGTGATGCGACAAAATCTATTCCGTAGCGGCTCATATCAAATTGCACATTATTGGCGGCATTCAACTCGAGTTCGCAACTATTATCTCCTCCTGCCGAAATCTGTCTCAACTTGAGTGAATGTCCAAACACCCGGTGTATCTCCTTACGTACGGTATCCGGATTGACTTCTATCGCTTGGTCTTCCCCTTCTTTGATGATCAATCGTTCCCGGTCATTGGTAGCCATCTTGTACTCTTTGGTAAATGAGATCTTATCCGGAAACAGTCTGGCGCATGCGCCACAAAAGGTGCATTTACCCAGATCAATACACAGAGGATGACTCGAGATGGCATCCGTGGGACACATTTCCACCAGTTTGGTTTCATCCACTTTTTGGGTGCTGATAACAGGGCGTCCTCTGAATATACCCGGTACCTCTACCGTAGTTGGGGAAGCTATATATTGTTTGCCCTGATGCAATACGATCTTCAAATTGCTTAACATCTGATTGAGATTTTAATGTGTAAACTCCTCGTATTAAAGATCATGTCCCGAATACGAAAGATTGAAACTTTTGTTACAAATCGGGAAATCGGATATTTCGTTATTCCTGACTGCTAAGGCTAAAGCCATCCAATTGTGAAACGAAGGGTCTTTGATTTTATAATGCATCAGTTCCCCGTTCGCATCTGTCAGCGCGCAATGACAGATCTCACCACGCCATCCCTCCACCAGAGAAAGACAAAAGGAATCAGGCTGAAGAGTCATCTTCATCTCTGTTTGTGGGGATTGGATTGGTACTTCAGTGAGTAGTTTGCGAATATATTCCATAGATTGCAAGACCTCCCTTCTTCTGATTTGCACCCGCGAATAGACATCTCCATGGTGTTTCAGTATCGGTACATGGGCCAACTCCGGATAGAGGCAATAGGGATGAGAACTTCGTATATCCCTGCTCAGACTGGTCATTCGCGCTGCCATACCCACAGCGCCAATTGCGATCGCGTCTTCATTGGACACCACACCTGTTCGCTCAAAGCGAGACAGCGCACTGGGTAAATCAAATAATTTCTCACACATCTCATTATAATCCGGTTCCAGGAGATCCAACACCTTTTTGAGTCGTTCAGCCAATGCCGGTGTAAAAGGAAAGGGATTACTTCCCGGTCTGATCAGCCCCTTCGCCAATCTGCTTCCCCCCCATTCCTGCAAGAAATTGACGATGGGTGTACGTAAGCGCCCAAAGACCGAACTACCGAGCTGGTAGGCGATATCGGTACATATCGCACTAAGGTCACCGATATGAATAGCCATTCGTTCCAGTTCCAGCGCAACTGTTCGCGAGAATGCAATATCGCGGGAAACATCTACTCCACACAGACTTTCCCAAACATGTGCAAACGCGACACTATGACCTACGACTGTATCACCGGCTATATTTTCTGAGAGTGTGGTACGCTGAAGCAGTTTCTTCTTTGCCAGAAAGAGATTCTCCACACCTCTGTGCTGATAGCCCAATTGTATTTCCAGATGGAGGATCTTTTCACCGTTGCAGATAAACCGGAAATGACCGGGTTCAATGATTCCGGCATGAATAGGTCCGACACCTACCTCATGAACTTCTTCACTGGCAATGGTATAAAAGGGATAATTCTGCATCGTTTGCATCTTATCTGAACGATCTGCGGGATAACGTACCGGCTTTAACCAGGGATGATCCGGATAATTCAGACCGAAGTTCTCATGGATCTCCCGCTCAAATCGTTCAAAGCAGTACATCTCTTTGGAGAACGAGGCAAGTGACTGCCCTTTCTGCACTTTGCAGGAAGAGACCATGATCTCGTGTGTTGCATCGTCGGCAATACAGCAAATAAGTTTCACGAAATTGCCTTCTTCCACTCCAAAATAGTTCACACAGTGTCTGTCTGTAAATCCCGACACCAAACCCACATTCATATCCATAAAGGATAAGTAAGCACTCTCCGGTATCTCTTTGATCCGAAGAGTCTGATTATTTCGTATGCTTATATAGTTCATAAATACTGATGCTTTTTATACTAATCAAGGCAGATACCTGATACAGTCGTTAATCATTTCCACAAAAATCGCCGGAGGGTTTAAACCCAGATAAGCAGCTCCCGCCAGCAAGACAAATTGAAAAGCAGATCTGTGGGAAGGAATCCGCGGAACATTTGTTTCGTCAAAACCGACAACCGGAGAATACAAGATCTTGAAAAAGTTTTTGGCTTGTGACCAGATAATCAGGGTCAACAATAACAACACAACGATCAGGACGATCAGATGGTTGGCCTCAAACAGAGATCTGAAAATGAGAAGTTCGCTCACAAACAGTCCTGAGGGCGGCATAGCTGTCACACTGATGACTGCAAGAAGGATCACAATAGCACCGGTCGTATTATATTTAAAGTAATTGCCCATCTGATAAATATCCTTGGTTCCAAATGTCTTATACAATTGGTTGTATTGAAAGAAAAGGCTTGACTTAACGAATGAATGCAACACGATATGTAATATGGCTGCATAATATCCGATACCTCCCGCGGCAATTCCCAACATCACCAATCCCATGTGTTCGACACTGGAATAAGCCATCATACGCTTGATATTCTTCACTTTTATCATGTAAACGGCTGCAATGAATAGCGATAAAAAAGCAGCTATTCCCACAACCAGACTCGCCCAATGATGTAGGGATGTATTTGCAACAAGTATATACGTGCGAAAAATACCAACGAATCCCATACACATCACAATACTGGAAAACAGAGCTGCAGCAGGTCCGGGAGCCTTGTCCTTAGCATCTACTCCTGCGGTAAACATCGGGAAAAGTCCCAGCTTGGCTGTGAAGCCTGTAAAAACAAACAGGAAAGCAAAGCGTAACCACAGCGGATCAATCAGGGAACTGTTGGCTAAAAGATTCTTGTAAGATAAATCCGTTGAACCGGCACCTTCCATCGACAAACTTAAAAACAGAATGCCTATATACACAAAGGTGATGCTGACAGCACAAATGAAGACATATTTCCAGGTTCCCTCCAAAGCAAGTTTGTTGCGGTGATGATAAATCAAAGCAGATGCACTCAAGGTGGTTATTTCAGTAAAGATCCACATCACAGCGATATGATTGGCCAAAAAGGAAGCACTGACCGCTGCGATCAAAAGAGTAAATGCTCCCCAGTAAATAGCCTTTGAGTCGGGTTTCACCTGACTGTCTTCCACATATATATAGCTGTAATAGGATGCCGGTATGGAAATGACAGTTGCCGTACACAGCATTATGATTCCCAGCGAGTCAAACGTGAAATAATGACTCGACGATTCGTTATAGTGTAAGCAGGCATAAACAGTAAATGCACATTGCACAAATAGAAACAAGCAGACCAGGGGGTAATTGAGTACCTTCCCACGGTTGAAGAAAAGTAAAGTTCCAATGAGGAGTACGCTTAAAAGGTATATCAGTATCATAAATTCAGTTGTAATTTAGCATCAATGATCAATAGTCTTTCAGATTAGAGAGTTGGTCTACGTCAATATCTTTAAAGACATCCCCTATTTTGTTTAAGAAAATACCCAGAATAAGCACACTTGCAAATATATCCAGCATGATACCCAGATTGACAAGCATCGGCATTTCACTTCCCACGGCCAGTGATAAGATAAAAACGCCGTTTTCAATAATCAGATAGCCCATGACGTGCGTAATGATCTTACGGCGTGAAGCAATAAAATAGAGTCCGGTAAATAAGGTAGAGAGTGCAACCACAAAAAACATCTTATCAAAACTTCCTTCTTTCATCAAATCAGAGAGGAGGATGGTCACAATCACAATAACAGTGGTAATGATCAGGGAAAGAAAATTGGGAACAAAAGGCTCTGCTTCCCGGGTAATATGATTGCGCTTTAGCACATAATTCAAGAAGAGTGGAACGGCAAGAGACTTAAAGATAATCGTCTCGAGAAGTATCAGGATCAGATTGAGGGTGTTGATGTTCTTCAACTCCATAAATGCCACAAAGAAAAGCAGGATACCCTGAAAAGCCAACACATTGACGTACGTCGACATACGGTTGGCTATGGAGAGATAAAAGAGAGAGATCAAGAAAATAATGAGCAGAACGTGTAACATAATTCTTCTAATAGTTTTATAATTGTTTCCTAATGAAATGGACAAAACATCAAATAAACTTTCCAGCGATAAGCAACGCTCCAAAAAACACCAGCAGGGATACAGAAGAAAGCACAACAATATATTGCGCGTTATGACTCATTCTGAACCGTGCCATAAATGACTCAATCATTCCAATCACAAAAGCCAGAAAAGCCTGGATTGCAAAAAACAGGGGGATAGCATACTCATACGCAATAGTACCACTAAAAAGGTTAAAGATAATGGTACCGTAGATCGCAAACTTCAGATAACCGGCCGACAAGATCAGACCCAGATCAAAACCGCTGTTATCCAGGATCATGACTTCATGCACCATGGTCAGTTCAAGATGCGTTTTGGGATCATCAATGGGCATGCGGCTATTTTCAATCATGGCAATCAACAAAAAGACAAAGGCGGCCATTAAAGCCAAGGCATAGCTGATGGAGGAACCGAGGTGTAATGCTGCAAATATTTCCTGAAAGGATGTATAGCCGGTCAGTAACGATAACGAACCCATAAGAATAAAAAGTGCCGGTTCGGCAAACATCGAATAAAGGGACTCCCGACTGGCACCCATTCCTTCAAAACTACTCCCTGTGTCCATGGCACCAGTGATACTGAAAAACTTTCCGATTCCAAGCACGTATGCAAAAAACACAAAGTCACCACTGAAACTCAAAATGCCTTTGGATTGGCCAAAGGGAACAAGCAGCATTGCCACAAAGACTGATGCGAAATAGATCACCGGCATCATTTGAAAGATAAAACTGGTCGTCTCACTATAGACTGCTCCTTTCCTGAACAGCCGGATGACATCTTTGATTGGCTGAAAGATGCCCGGACCTTTGCGTCCGGAAGCTATGCTCTTCGTACGGATAATGATACCCGTAAAGAAAGTGGCGGCCAGAGTGATTAATAAGATGGATAGCATATTTATAGTTGCTTAAAAGATTCGATAAATAAGAGAATGGCATCATAAATCAAAGGGAGCAGAATCACTGAAACGATAAAGAGAATCCCGTAGATGATATAAAACTGCAATTTCCCGTTTTGAAAGAAGAGAAACAAGCTCAAAAACTCCTTGAACTTACGGATCGGATAATCGATCAATCCATGTTCGATGATATCGTAGGGATGCGTCTCATGATGAGCTTCAGCAGGAAAGATACCCTCCACCTCTTTTTCTTTCCGGTGGATGAGAAAGATAGTTCCAAAGAGTTTGGTGTAAGTCTTAACAAATGAACTTGCCGTGTATTGAATCTTTGCCGTGGGGGCAGTATATCCACACCCCCAGGTTGATGCTATCGTGACTGTTTTCTTACGTTGAACTAATTTCCGGATTCCCCACAGTGAAACAACCACTGCCAATAAGATCCAGTTGGCCTTACTGATTGCAACCATGACATCGATGTTCTTTCCCTGAAAAGAGGTGAAAGAGAGTTGATGCAAGTTGGTAAATTGTTGAACCGGAGCGAACAACAGAT
>JAQUTK010000058.1 GCA_028709785.1 Bacteroidales bacterium | reverse complement strand
GAATGCTGATGAAGTATGAGAGGCCAATCAATCCGCAACACCGCTCCTCGATATAGGCAATAGGTTCGGGGGTACTGACGCCGGCTTGCAGCAGCCGCTGCGGATAGGTGTAAGCCCTCCAGCCTTTTGAGGGACGGAAGTAAGAGTAGATCAGACTATTGATAAAATAAGGAGTATGATAACGCTTTATATTGATACGAAGACCCTGATATTCAAAGACTTTAATCAGATTTCGCCCTGTGTAGATTGTCTCACCTTCTTTTTCAAACCGTTTCGGAACACTTTCAATAAAAGAACGAAGATGCTCGAAAGCCGGGTTGATATGTAGGATGTGATTCTTCATAAGGACCTTGTTGTTTGAGTTTATCCTGAGCCAAATAGTTATTGAGGTGCAAAATTAAGCAAAAAGAATCAGATGCGATCCAAAATAATAACCTATATTTACAATCCGTTTTATTCAATGACATGCAGACATTTAAACAATCATGAGAAACAAGATCAAAATCCTGCTGTTTCTATTGCTTCTGGCAGGAGAGAGCATGACTGCCAAAGAACTGACCTTCAACAAACAAGGTACCTTTAAGATCGTACAATTTACAGATGTCCATTACGTTCCCAACGATCCCCGCTCAGACACGGCGATGATTGTGATCCGGGAAGTACTTGATGCTGAAAAGCCCGATATCGTCATCTTCACCGGCGATATTGTGACCGGCAAACCTGCCCATCAGGGGTGGAACACCGTTGCCGGAGAGGTTATTAAGCGAAATATCCCTTTTGCTGTCGCGCTTGGCAATCACGATGACGAAACAGATATGACCCGCGATCAGCTGGCACAGATGATTGTTCGCTTTCCCGGCAACCTCAACGCAGAAAAACAGAAAGGAGTCAAAGGTTTCCTCCACACCGTGATCCCGGTCAGACATGCCAAAGGAGGCAATGCCGCCCTGCTTTACATCATGGATTCCAATAACTATTCCACCATTGATTCGCTCAAAGGATATGGCTGGTTTACCGCTGATCAGATCGCCTGGTATGAGCGTCAAAGCCGTAAATACAACAAGAAGAACGATACGTTGCCCGCGTTGGCCTTCTTCCATATTCCCTTACCCGAATACCGAACAGCCTACGACAAACTCAAAACCGACCTTCCCGGCAGTCGCAGGGAAGAAGAATGTGCCCCCGAACTCAACACCGGCATGTTTTACGCGATGCACCGCCGGGGCGATGTCATGGCTACCTTCACCGGTCACGACCACGACAACGATTATGTAGCACCCTATCTCGGCATCTGGCTCTGCTATGGCCGCTTTACCGGAGGAAAGACCACCTACACCAACCTAAAAAATGGAGCCAGGATCATCGAGCTCCAC
Source organism: Bacteroidales bacterium (assembly GCA_028709785.1). GTDB lineage: Bacteria > Bacteroidota > Bacteroidia > Bacteroidales > JAQUTK01 > JAQUTK01. The sequence continues at coordinate 5,590 of JAQUTK010000058.1, read as the reverse complement.
GAAGGACAGCGTACCTTCACGACCTGGGTTCGTCTGTTTGGTGGCGAAGTAGCAGACCGGATTGACTATCCGCTCTAAGATCGGAAATAGTCGTGACTCTTCCTGCAAAAGAATAACAGCTTATTTCTTTTGGTACTCCAACAGCATATAGTTTGTTGTGAGTTTTTCATCTCCAGCCGCGACACGCGGCAAAGAGCAATACAACCTGACCGTAAACTTGCCATCCTTATATGAATCAAAAGATACGCTCATATTGTCCAGATTGGCCAGAAATAAATCATACTTGCTATCATTCTCATTGTCGTATTTGAGATAACCGTTTGTCATACGCGGCTCCGGATTATCGATCCTGAATGTCTGATGAAGGTATTTTACTGATGTTACAACATAATTGCCATTTTCTTCGGTGAACCAAGGGTACGGAATGGAAACATTGAAAGCTACTATACTGCCGCTCTGCCTTGAATCGATAACATTAGCAACAGATACCTTCGCGATATGGAACGGTTCGTAGTAGCCATACATGTATTTGTATTCATTCAGCAAGTCCCAACGAGCAGTGTCATCGCCATTGAAATTGACAGGAAGTCCTGACCAATGAATATTGACTAGTTTATAATCGCCATACATCTTTGAGACCGGCGACTCATCTAAAACAGGACTCTTCTCGCAAGCGCAGAGACAGACTGCAGTGAATAGAGATATAAAAAGTATCTTCATCTTGAAATGTGTAATTTGTAATTTGCCGCAAAGGTATCCTTTTTTACTCAATAATCCATAATATGGGAGATAACAATCCCGTCATCGTTATTTGAAACAAGATTGAAAGGAGGCGGCAAGCGGAGCAGTAATGCTCCGGTTTTGCCGCCTCCTTACGTTAATCAGGAAGTTGACGTTGCTTACACTCTGTCGTGTAACACTTCAAGCCGGCGTTTCGGCTCATCTCCTCGCGTAGTCCGCTGATCTCCGTGTAGAGCAACTTAATGCGCTCACACAACTCGAAGTAGTCCTTCTGAAACTTCTCGATCTGTTCCACCAGGTAGTCATACTGATCTGTCACCAGTTCGGTAAATTCCCTGGCCTTCGCCGGATCACGTTTAAACAGCTTCAGGATTGTCAGCAGCCATTCGAAGATCATTTTAATTTTCTCACTCATGATACCCATCGAATGATTATGGTTCGGTGACTGCGGCCGGTTCGACAATGATACCGGTTGCTTTGAAGGAGAGCGTCTTCATCATGTCCTGGAGCAACTTGCCCGGTGTGAAGATAATCTTCTTTCGGGTGATCATCGATACAGCATACTCCTTCGAATCCTCCACGCCGGTGCCACCGATACTCATACGGAAATTGCCAAACTCACCCAGCTGGATGATCCTTCCCTCTGCCAGTCCCTGCTTCATGGCGAAGATCAGTCCGTCAAGAGCTGCCTGGACATCTCCCTTGATGCAGGTGCCACGGTCGGAGATGGTGGTACACAATGTTTCAAACTCAGTTTTTCCACTGTTTTTTACTGCGCCATAATACTTTTTAGGCGCCAGTTTGTCCTTCGGATTATGCCGAAGCACCAATTGATAAGGAACACTCATAATACAAAAAATTAAAGATGAATAATAAGGAAATTGCTGTGCCGTGGATCCTTGCGACAACGATACAAAGATACGGCAGGAGGGTCGGACGAGTGTTGGCTTCGTGCAACAGGAGGCAGTAGGGGAGAGATAAAGATTCATTTTGTATCTTTTTTGCGAAAGAACCGTTATTAGTCCGATCACTTTCGTATTTTTGCCTATTCTTAGTCGTTAAAGCAAATTCTTAAATGAGAGCCTTGATGAAACAGATACCACTCTTACTCGTTGCTACGACCCTTTGCAATGGTTTAGCAACAAGCACTGCGGCAAAAGCAAAGCCTGTCGGAGCAACGCAGCAACCCAAACAAGTAGTCCATCACCTCCCGCAACAACCTTCGGAAGTTCGCTACCGGACACTTGAGGCGGAAGCAGCCCGATTGCTCGGCGGTTCATCCAAAGTGGCCGATCTTTCCGCCTCGGGAGGCTATCAGGTGTCTCTATCCAAGCCGGGAGAAGCCCTTCGGTTTACGACACGCCAGGCAGGCAAGAAGTTGGCCCTCCGTTATGCTTCCACAGCCGTCGGCACCCTCACTGTCGCAGTCAACGACCTGCCGCCACGCAAGGTAAATATCCACTCTTCCGGTGCACTCACAGGAAGCTATCTCTATGCAGTCATTGACCTTGAGATACCCGTCCGTGCCACGCTGAACATTCGTCTGTCAGACAACGACGTGGCTGTACGCATAGACCAGATCAGGGTAGGCGATGGCGATCTCGGTTTGCCGCCAGACATCTGGAACCTCCCCCCGCTACCGATAGCCACAGGCGCCTATCCAGCCGACTGGAAAGGGTTGAGCCGGCTCTACACGGTGCCTGACTGGTGGCGCGAGGCAAAATTTGGCGCATGGGCGCATTGGGATCCGCAATCCATGCCCGAACAGGGAGACTGGTATTCGCGTACGATGTACCTCCCATATGATCCCGATTACACCTCTCATATCCAGCGATTCGGTCATCCTTCTCAATACGGTTACAAAGATATCTGTCACAATTGGGTCATAGACAAATGGCAACCCGAGGAGATGATGGATCTATTTGTCGAAATGGGTGCCCGTTACTTCATGGCGATGGGTGTGCACCATGACAACTTCGATTGTTGGAACTCCACCTATCAGCCCTGGAACTCGGTTCGTGTCGGACCCAAACAAGACATCGTCGGCATCTGGGAAAAGCTTGCCCGTCAGCATGGCTTACCTTTCGGCATTGGTTTTCACAATACACCCGGGCGCACCTGGGGACAGTTTATGCCGGTTCGCTATACCTCCGATAAGAGCGGACCGCTGAAGGATGTGCCATACGACGCCCTTCAGACCATCGCCGACGGAAAAGGAAAATGGTGGGAAGGAATGGATCCGGTGGATCTTTACGGACCCGTTCACGACCTCAAAAATCCATTGCTGTCCCCCTATGCCAATCAGTTTATGTGGCGGGTGGACGATGCCATCACCAAGTATCATCCCGATATGATCTACTTTGACGAACACGCAGGCGATTCGCAGGTCGATCTGGGCGTACAGATGGGACTGGGCTTTCTCGCTCCGCAACTCATTGCAAACTATTACAACAAATCGCTGCAATGGAATAAGGGAAAAATGAATGTTGTGATCAACCTCAAGGGAGTCGGCGGACGGTATAACAGTTTTCAAAACAGTATGCAGCTGCTACCGCTTGTCGATCGCTCGCTCGTCAAAAGTACCGAGGCCGACATCGAACCGGAGATTACACCCTATTCCTTTCAGACCGAGACCAGCATTTCCGACTGGCACTACCAGACCGGACAAAAATACATGTCCGCCTCAAAGGTGATACAGCTATTGATGCAAAACGTATCCCGAAACGGTACGATGCTGCTCAACATCACCCAGCATGGTCGTGGCGACCTTGATCCCGAAGTGATCCGCATCTGCAAAGATATCGGAGCTTGGCTGAAGATCCATGGAGAAGCGGTATATGGCTCCCGGCCCTTCGAACTCTTTGGCGACAATACAGTCAGCTATACCCGTAATCAAGGCAACCTCTATGCCACGCTCGTTCAGTGGGATGGCCGTCAGATTACGCTCGGTGCCCTTCACACCGGAGGAGCCACCTTGGGCAAAGTCTCCCGGGTATCCCTTCTCGGTTCAGGTCTCACCCTGAAGTTTGTGCAGGACGAGAAAGGGCTGACCATTATCCCGGACGGCGAACCGCAACCCCTGCCAGGCATCGCCGATCAGTCGTTGGCCGTAGGGTGCAGGGTGTTGTGCATCACCCACGACAAAGGTTGGTATAACGATGACGATCCGGGAGCTCATGCGCCGGGATGGTTGCGACGCTGCAATCTGGGCACCGGCGATTTCAACAACGATCTGACCACGAGCGATACACCGGGTGATACCTGGAGTTGTCCGTTTACCGGCAGCAGTGTCGCGATCATTGCGCCCAAAGATCCCGGCGCCGGAAAGATCGAAATTCAGATTGACGGCATCGTCCGTGCCACGGCCGATTTGTCCACAAGCGGTCCACGCCAGGCGCAACAAAAAGTTTGCGAGCTGAAAGGTTTGAGTTCCGGCCACCATACGATCAGCATCGTCAATCGAGGTTCCGGTCCTGTCGCTATTGATGCTTTGATAGTGAAGTGATAATATGTATTCCATACGATCAGCGCACTCGGGGAGGTCTTCGAGTTTATACTCACTATGGTGTCTTTCTTGCAGTCCACCAAGATAATAGCCTATTTCTTTTGATACTCCAACAGCATATAGTTTGTTGAGAGTTTTTCCCCTCCGGCAGGGGAACGCGGCAAAGAGCAATAGATTCTGACCGTAAACTTGCCATCCTTATATGAATCAAAAGTCACGCTCATATTATCCAGGTTGGAGAGAAATAAATCCATACCTTTGTGCTCAACATGACCTCCCACGCTTCCCATAAGATCAGCGCACCCGGGGAGGTCTTCGAGTTTTATATAGACTATGAAAATTTCCTGAGAATTGGAAATATCTGGATGTATGGAAGGATAAATAAGCAGCACTTACGGCTCCCCGAGATACTCCACGATCAGCTGCACCTGTCGGGGCGAGAGGATGCGCGTCGAAGGGGTAATTCCGGTAGCGAGCAGTGCCTCGTTGAGTGGACGGCAGCGGGTGATCCATCTGTGCATGATCCGCCAGGCATGTTCCTTCCGGCATTGCGGAGTATAAAGGAGACCCAGCTCTGTTTTGCTGTAACTTCTGATTCTGAAACGCTCTGTCTGTTCTGTCTGTACCATCTTTTTGAAGTTTATATTTACTCCTTAAAGATAGTCATAATCAGCGGGATAAGCAAAAATAGAGAGTAAAAGAATGGTGCATTTAAAAGAAATCCAGCGTGCTTTTGGCAGTATCAATAACTATGTTTAAAAATCTTCCTCATCAATTCCACCAAATATTCTTTCTTTAAGGGTTTTGCGATATAATCGTTGCATCCTGCCTCCATTGCCTTTTCCCGGTCACCGGAAAGACCATAAGCTGTTTGTGCAATAATGGCAACTCGCTCGTTAAACTTACGTATTTCGCGGGTCGCTTCATATCCATCCATTTCAGGCATCCTTATATCCATCAAAACCAGATCTATATCAGCATTCTTCCGGCAAGCATCCACGGCTTCAACACCTGTCTTTGCGTGTAAGATTTCTTTGCCAAATAGTTTGACGACTGAATCAATCAACTTTCTCGAAACTTCATCATCTTCGACAACAAGTAGTTTTAATTTTTGGATGTGATCGTTCGTATCTAAAGGAGCAGGTTGCTGCTGCCCAATAGCTTTGTTTGCCGGTTCAGGTTTGCAAGGCAAAGAGAAAAAGAAAGTGGAACCAACGCCTTCTTCACTTTCCACTCCTATTTTACCGCCCAGCATTTCGACATACGCTTTGGTAATAAACAATCCCAAACCTGAGCCATGAGATGTTATTTCATCGCCACTATTCACTTGGATAAACCGTTCAA
>JAQUTK010000036.1 GCA_028709785.1 Bacteroidales bacterium | reverse complement strand
AACGGGTGGTCACAAACTTCGTACGACCTTCCAAACGCCCCTCCTGAATAGCACGACCCAGACTCTGCACATAGATCTCTGCCAAACGTTTTGAGCAGCCCATCACATTTGTCGGATTGACAGCCTTGTCCGTTGAGATCATGATCATCATCTCAACACCATACTTAACTGCCATATCGGCCACCTGCCGGCTACCGATCACATTCACAAGCACAGCCTCACAGGGATTCTCCTCCATCAGAGGAACATGCTTATAGGCTGCAGCATGAAAGACGATATCCGGACGATAGCGGTCAAAAATCGCATTCACACGTTGCTTCACACGCACATCACCAACGATCGGCGCAAAACTAAGAGAAGGGAACGAACGCTCAAGCTCCAGACGAAGCTCATGCATCGGAGTCTCCGCTGAATCAAACAGAACCAGCTTCTTCACACCAAGCGTCGCCAACTGACGGCAAAGTTCGCTGCCAATACTGCCCGCAGCACCTGTAACAAGCACCGTCTTGCCTCTGAACTGTACGTCAACCTCCTTCATATTGATATGAATCTCCTCACGACCCAGCAAATCCTCAATACGGATCTGACGAAGCTCATGCTTCAACAATGGACCATTGCCCACTTCATTAATCGGAGGAGCTATAAATGTCTTCACCCCGGCATGTCCGCAATAGACGATCAACCGGTCTTTCTCTGATTGTGCATCCTCATTGCGTGCAAATAAGATTCCATTGATCTCTTTTCGGGGAACAAAATGATCAAAATCGGCCTGATGACGGAAATAATAGACCGGAAGACCTGCCAGATAATACGAATGCAAATCACGACCATACATATAAAAACCAGCCACCTGATACTTCTCACTCCCGTTCAGCCGTTTCACCAGAGCCACACTCAGATTGCCGGTACCATAGATAAGTATCAGGTTCTTTCCGCTTTTAGGAGCACCACCCGACCTGAATCGTTCGTAGATTTTTACCATCACCATCCGAACCATCACCAATGCGATAGTAGCAAGCATCGCGTCCAACAGAATAAAGAACGACAAATACTTACTGTCAATGCCTTGTCGGATGGAATACATAAAGAAAAATAGGAATGTCAGCGCATCCTTGACGATGACAGCAAAACCAATACGCCACAGATCGGTCAGCGTAGAATGGCGGATGACATGCCGGTAGGTCTTAAATATAAAAAAAGCGGGAAGCGCTGCCAACAGCGAAACGATCGACAGAACGAGCGCTGTCGGAGGAAGAATGGTATTGCTCGTAAGCAGACACACTGCAAAACAACAAAGAAGAGAACAAGAGACTGCAATAAAAAGATCAATCAACAACACTATCTTATAATTCAGATAATGAGATGATAAGATTCTCTCTATATACTTCCGTATACTATTCATATGTTCAGGTTATTTAGTATGATTCACAGGATCTTATTTATTCGGCCCACAAAAGTAAAACAAAAAAAGGAATCCCCACTGATTTAAATCAGAATATTTCTAAAAGAAATGTATAATACATCTGTCACATTCTGATTCTGAATCATTTATTTTCATTACTTTTGTGGCACAACTGATTCGGTCTCCGGGTCTTTAACTACAGTCACATGTCTTCTCAACAAAAAGTTCTGGTTCTTCTCTGGTTGCTTATCCTCCCATCAGCAGCAAACAGTCAGTCAGAAAACAGATTAAATTATATTATAGAAAGCACCTCCGGTTTTAGTAACGGAGAACAGGCCCCATTTTGGTTAATCTCCAACAAACAAGGACTTTCTTCCCTTGCTAAAGACAATAGTTATCTGCGCATCGGAGTTTTCCAGTCGGGCAATCCCGACAAGAAGTGCACGCTTTCCTATGGTCTGGATCTTGCTACGGCGGTTCACTATTCCTCTACCTTTATTATACAGCAAGCTTATCTGGATTTACATTACAAGGTACTGGAAGCAAGTCTGGGAAGCAAAGAACGGTGGGGAGAGATGAAAAATCAACGATTGAGCAGCGGAGGACTGATGTATTCAGGCAATGCGCGCCCCATTCCTCAGGCACGCATCGGTATACCAGAGTTTGTCGCTGTACCTTTTACGCATGGCTGGCTTCAGATTCGCGGACATGTGGCCTTTGGTGCATTTTCCGATGACAGATGGCAGAAGGATTTTGTCACGGCAGGGCAAAAACACACAGAGCGGGTGCTTTATCACTCCAAAGCTCTTTTTTGGAGAATCGGCAAAGAACACCTCACTCCTTTTATCTATGAAGGTGGATTGGAAATGTCTGCACAGTTTGGCGGCAACAGCATTGCGGGCAATCGCAAGACAAACATGCCTAATCAGCCGATGGATTTCCTGCGTGTCTTTATCCCTTCCGGAGGAGACAAAAGTACGCCGCTTGGAGAGCAGACCAATGTGTATGGCAATCATTTGGGAAGCTGGCACTCCTCCCTGGCCTATACGCATGACGAATGGAAGATAAGGGCCTATTTCGAACACTATTTCGAAGACCACTCCATGATGTTTCTGGAATATGGATGGAAAGACGGATTAGCCGGAGTAGAGATCACGTTGCCGCAACGGATGATGGTACAACAGGTCGTATTGGAATACATGACCTCCCGGGATCAGTCCGGACCAATCTACAACGACACCAATGATGTGATCCCGGAACAGATAAGTGCCACAGACAGCTACTATAATCACGGTATATACACAGGATGGCAACATTGGGGAATGGGGATCGGATCGCCACTGATGCTCTCTCCCATCTACAACACCGACGGATCGATCACCTTCAAAAACAACCGCTTGGAAAGCACCCATCTGGGTGTCAGCGGATCGCTCACCCGGGAAGTAAGCTACCGACTGCTCTACACCCGATCCAAAAGTTGGGGCACCTACAGTAATCCGGCGCGCGATGTGCTGACAGACACCTATTTTTTATGGGAGATGAATTATCAACCTCAACGATTAAAATCCTGGCGGTTTTCAGCATCACTGGGCATAGACAGAGGCGATATGACCGGATCAAACAACGGGATTCTCCTATCGATACGCAAAACCGGGCATTTTTAACGCAATACTTCTAAAATGATTCCTATCCGACGAGAAAAACAACCTGAAGAGTGTCTGCTTTCATAAGGATGTTTTCATCGTTTCATATAAATGAAACGGAGAGCGCATACGGATGATTTTCAGCATGAATCAGTATCGGATGCAAAAAGTTGCAGGACCCTGTTCCGAATCTGTACTCTCTTAAATAATAGCCGAAAAGAGCATAATAATCTCGAAAAGGATTGCAGACTCAAAAAATATAACTACTTTCGTTGTCGCATTTGCCGTAACTGAAGTATCTGTAACATTTTTTACTGATTCTCGTTTGAACCTTTTCCCTAATGCTGCGTCAAAGTGTGAAATTAATAACTGAATAAGCTATACGTAACGACATACCATGTCTATCATTATTAAAAACCTCAACAAAATTTATCCAAACGGCAATCATGCTTTAAAGGATATCAACCTGGAAATTCCATCCGGAATGTTTGGTCTTTTGGGCCCCAATGGCGCAGGAAAATCCACACTGATGCGTATATTGGTAGCACTCATGGAGCCAACGTCAGGGGATATAGAAATCTACGGATATAATCTTTTAAAGCAGCGTAAGGAAGTGCGACAAATCCTCGGCTATCTGCCTCAGGATTTTCGTTTTTTCGCTAAATACAAAGTAAACGAGTTTCTGGACTACGCTGCCCGTCTTTCAGGGATGAACAATAGCCGTCAGCGAAGAGAAGCCATCAATAACATGCTGGAGCAAGTCGGACTGTATGAAGTGCGCGAACGCTATGCGTCGAAACTCTCAGGAGGTATGAAACGTCGGTTGGGTATCGCTCAGGCATTGATTCATAATCCTAAAGTGATCATTGTCGACGAACCAACGACAGGTCTTGACCCGGAAGAGAGAATCCGTTTCCGTAATCTGCTCTCCAGTGTAAGTGCCAATGATACCACGATCATTCTCTCCACACATATCGTAGGTGATATTTCCAGCTCCTGTTCCAACATGGCTCTGATGAATCACGGACAGGTATCTTTCGTCGGATCACCCGAGGAAATGCTCAAACGGGCTGAAGGAAAAGTATGGCGTCTGCGTGTTACAAACGAACAATATCAGGAAATCAACAAGAAACATCCGGTTATTTCGACCATACCCGCCGGAATAGACTGGGAGATTCAAGTCGTTGCTGACAGCATGTCTCAATATGGTAATGCCGAACCATATACCCCGACACTGGAACATGCTTATGTTTATTTTATGGAAAACCAGTTAGATCTTTGGATGAACGATTAATGAAAGAATAACAGATGCAATTAATAAAAAACATATTATCAGTTTCGAAGTATGAATCCAAGTTGCTCCTGCGCAGCTGGTTCTTCAAGGTCTTCTCCGTGTTGGCTTTCCTGTTTTTCGGATTGATCACTTTTATTCAGTTCCTCTCCGAGAATCCGGAATCTTCTATGGATACCATTCCGTCATTGATGCCCTACATGGTCTCTTTGATGCTCAATCTGGCACAAGCAATCATCACAGTATTTCTCGCCTCGGAATATTTGAAACGCGACAAAGAGCTTGATACCTCCGAAGTCTTTTATGTAAGGCCATTAAGCAATGCCGAATATCTTTTTGGAAAGATGTGGGGCACCATCCGCGTTTTCTTTGGACTCGACTTCATCATAATGGGAACCATGCTGGTGATCAGCTACTTCAAACTTGGAGCAGCAACCGATTACATGAGTTATCTCTGGTACTTTCTTATTTTGATTGTCCCGACATTGATTTTCATTACAGGTCTTTCTACTGTGCTTATGATGACCCTTAAGAGTCAGGCACTCACCTTTGTTATTCTTCTTGGCTATATTGGCATCACACTTTTCTATGCCAGTGATGTTCTCTATTACCTGTTTGATTACATCGGCTTTAGTTTCCCGATGTTTAAATCAACGATTACCGGTTTTGCCGCATTGCCCCAACTCCTCAATCACCGTATGGCCTATCTGCTGATCGGATTAGGATGTATCATGGGAAGCATCGCCCTGTTTGGTCGTCTTGCCAATTCTCACCGCAGCAAATACCCATGGATCGTTCTTTCCATCGTCTGCATTCTTGCAGGAATCGGTGCAGGATTCAAACACGTCAACGATTATCTGCAGAAAAACAACTATCAGAAATCTATTATTGCGCTCAACAACAAGCATGTCAATGATCCGAAGATGGTGATCGACAGCTGCTTTCTTGATATTCAACAGCAGGAGGCAAACCTGAATGTGAAGGTTTCCATGATTTGTGTGCCTCTAAAGACAGCTTCCAAATATACCTTCACTCTGAATCCGGGTATGGAGGTTAACAGTATCCTTTCAGAGGGTAAAAAACTCTCATTTGAGCGAACTGAACATTTGATCATCGTTGATTTTGGCAAACAAATCGCTGAAGGAGACACTACTTCGCTTCAGATTAACTACGAGGGTATTGTGGATGAACGTATATGCTATCTGGATATTCCTGAAGAATTGCAAGTGACAAACGATAAGGTTTTGTTGATGAAGATAGACAAGAGATATGCCTATCAAACAGCAAACTATGTGCTGCTGACTCCGGAAACGTATTGGTATCCCAAACCGGGCGTATGTTACAGCGATGAGAGTCCGGATTGGCAACAGAACTATTTCACACATTATAGTATGCGGGTAAAACCCAATCAAGGGTTAACCGTGTTCTCCCAGGGTAAGCGGGAGGTTCAGGACAGTGTGACTTATTTCAAGCCGGATCAACCCATACAATCACTCTCCCTTTGCATCGGTGAGTATGAATATAAGTCCGTCAACGTAGACAGTACGGAGTATGCGATATGGTATCTGAAAGGACATGATTTCTTCAGTGCACCTCTTGACTCTATCGCCGATACCATTCCATCTCTGATCAGGGATATGCGCACTGATTTTGAGGTTAACCTGCAACTTCCCTACCCTTTCCAACGCTTTGCTTTAGTGGAAGTTCCTGCACAGTTTGAGACTTACTCACGAGCATGGACTCAAGCGCAGGAAACGGTACAGCCGGAAATGATTTTCCTTCCTGAAAAAGGATTTCGTCTGAACCGTTTTAATTTTGCAAACCAAATGAAATGGCGTAAGCAATCCAGAGACAGAAGTGGCGGCGGTGGCGGTCGCGGAGGTCGTGGAGGTCGCGGGTTCCAAACACAAAGTGATTTGGATATGCAACTGGATGTACTCAGAGGAGCTCTTCGCATCATGCTGGAAAAGACCGGGAATGTGGCTTTTGAGCAAGGACGATTCGGACAAAGCACTGTGACCACAGAAGAAAATCCCTATTATTTCCTTCCTGAAGTCTATAATTTCAGATACAATGTCTACTCTTCAAAATGGCCGGTTGCCAATCGTTTGATAGAGATTTTCCTCCAGGGTAGCAGCGACCGTAACTGGTGGATCCGAAGAGAAACAGGTTTGAGTAATGATGAAAAGGCTCTCCTGATGATGCAACAGAAATCGTTTAAGCAGTTGCTCACGGAAGTGGAACACCGTGACCTGATCAATAACTTTATCGGAATTCAAGGTAATATGTTATTTGCTGAAGCACAATATAAAATGGGCATTCAAGTATTTAAAGACAGCCTGTTCAATGTGGTCAAAGCCAACGAGTTCAAAAACCTCTCGTTTGAATCACTTCTTACCAAGATGAGCACTATATCGGGAGTTGATCTGAATGCACCGCTAGCTTCTTGGGATAAGCCCTCTAAACTGGCTGAATATCAGATGGGAACTCCGGTAGTGACGTTTATTCAAACCGATGAAAAAGAGATCTATCAGACAGAGATCGTGATCAGCAATATATCCAAAGTACCGGGTTATATTAAATACGGACTGGAATTTCACTCTTCTGACGGGCTAGGATATAGCGTTGATGGACTAAAGCCTACGACATGGATTATTCCGTTTAATCCACACGAAACAAAACATATTGTTTCTTCATGGGAAGAAGCTCCGGCAGAATTCGACATCTATACGATGATGGCTACCAATTTGCCTCTTAATGTCTCCCTCTCTGCAGGAAACACACTGGATGGTTATTCAATGATCGGAGATGGGGAATTTGTTGTCGATAGCAACTACCTCTCCGTAGAAGGAGAAATCATTGTGGATAATGAAGATTCCAAACTCTTTGAATTGTCAGAGCCTGCTCCGATGGGATTACTAAACAAACTCATCAATGAGAATCTTGATGATGAAGATTTTAAATACCATGGATTCTCTGAATGGCGCGCGCCATTCAACTGGACTCCTACCACGGATAATGGATTCTTTGGTAAAGCGATCCGGTCTGCTTATGTCATCCGATCCGGCGATGGATCGCAATATGCAACCTGGCATGTGCCTCTTGATGGTCCCGGCACGTATGATGTGTATTACTATGTACGCAGACCGGAACAAATGCGTTGGAATATGGAAGTCAGTGTAAGCGGTGGACGTGGAGGACGTGGAGGAGATCGCGGTGGACGCGGTGGACAAGGCGGACGGGATGATCAGAGTTATGTCTTTTCTATCAACTACGATGGAACGAAAGAAGAAACGCTGCTCGATCTTCGGCGGGCAGATGATGGATGGCAAGAGTTGGGTAGCTATACCTTCTATTGCGATACCGTGGATGTTGTTTTATCCAATAAGACTAAACTGAGTACTGTGACTGCAGATGCCGTCAAATTTGTAAAAAGATAATGTATAACGAAAAACAAATATTTCTCATGCAAAGAGTTAGTAAAAAAATGATCGTATTCGCGCTGGTGGGTATTATGACACACCAGACAGCTTTTTCTCAATTAGTACTTACTATGGAGAAAGCACTGGAAATCAGTACAGTGAGCAGCCCGGATCTAAAAACATCTCTGTTTAATCTGCAGCGTTATGAACAGAATCTGATTGCGCAAAGAGCTTCGCTAAAATCGAGGTTTGCATTGACTCTCAATCCGATAAGCTACAGCAATACCCGCGCATTTGACAGTCGTTTCTCCGACTGGTATACCAATCAGAATCTGAACTCATCGGGAACATTCAGTATTAGTCAGCCGATTATCTGGACAGATGCAACTATTTCTTTGAATAACAAATTCGGATGGTCAAGAAGCGAGTCTGACGCGGGTGGATCAAACAAAACAAACAGGGCATATACCAATGACCTCTACCTCAGCATCACTCAGCCACTCTTCAAGTATAACCAGACGAAGATGAATCAAAGAGAGATCGAGCTTGATTATGAGAATGCACAAATTAGTTATGCCTTACAACGGCTCAATGTTGAAAAGAACATTACGAGTCAGTTTTTTAACGTTTACAATGCGCAAAACAACCTTGAAATCAGCAAAAGTGAGTTGAAAGATGCTGAAGCAAACTTTCTTATTATCAAGGATAAAGTGGAAGCAGACATGTCGACAAAAGATGAGTACTACCAGGCTGAGCTCAACCTTGCTTCCTCTCGCTCAACTGTTCAAAACAGAAAGGTATCGCTGGAAAATGCAAAAGATAACCTGAAGAAAATGCTGGGTCTTGGTCTAGCGGAAGATCTGACTGTAGTGACGGAAATTGCAGTAGATTCTGTTCCAATCGATATTGATATGGCTATTAAAAACGCGCTTTCTTCGCGACTGGAACTTCGCCAACGTGAAATTACCCACGAGCAAAATGAGAACTCTTTGATTCAGGTAAAATCTTCAGACAGCTTTAATGGTAGTGTTTCTCTTTCTGTCGGAGTGACGGGTGACAATGAGGATTTCCAAAAGATTTATGACAACCCTACTCAAAGCCCCAGAATCTCTGTGTCATTTACTGTTCCTCTATTTGACTGGGGACAACGGAAAGCACGTATCAAAGCGCAAAAGATTGCGATTGAGTCGCAGGAATTCCAGACTCAGGAAGAAATTAAAGACATCGAGATCAACATTCGCAGCACCTGTCGTAATCTGGATAATCTGCTCCAACAGATCTCTATCGCCAAACAGAGTGTAAACAATGCGCAACTCACCTATGATCTTAACGCAGAACGTTACCGTAACGGAGAGTTGACCGGTATGGAGATGAATCAGTTCCAGAACCAGCTTTCATCCAAAAAGATTGCCTATACCGGAGCATTGATCGATTACAAACTCGAACTTCTCAATCTGAAAATTCTTACACTCTATGACTTTGAGAAGAAAGAACCTATCATGCCCCTTTCGGTTGTCAACAAGATCAGATAAAACAAAATAAAGATATCATCATTCACAAATAACATACAATTCCTATGAAAATCAATAAATGTATCTCAGCTATAGCACTTTCTTCCGTCATTCTCACCGGATGCTCCAACAATCAGACCTCTTCGTCGTCCGAACTCACATCACCGGTATCGGTAAAGGAAGTACAACTCAATTCCATCAGAAAATACAACAGCACGACAGGTACTGTCATCGCTGATGCCGAAGTCGTATTGTCATCCGAAATGGCAGGCAAATACAAACTGCAGACAAATCCACGCACAAGACAGCCCTACAAGCTGGGTGACGCTGTAAATAAGGGTGACGTTATCGTCCGTTTTGAAGGTGAAGAATTTGAAATCGGCGTTTCTATTGAATCTAAGAAAATGAACATGGACATCGCTGACCAGGAGTTGATCAAACAAAAAGCACTCTACGAAAAAGGAGGAGTAACTCTGAGTGAGCTACGCAACACGGAAGTAAAAGTAATAACCACTCGTGAGAGCTATCAAAATGCACTGCTCCAGCTAGAAAAAATGAAGATAACAGCTCCATTCAGTGGAATTATTGTCAATCTTCCTCACTTTTCTGAAAATGCAAAAGTGACCTCCGGAACAGAAATTGCTTCAATTATGAGCTACAGCAAAATGCACATGGAAATCAATCTGCCGGAAAGTGCCATTAATGAAGTGCAACCTGGACAAAAAGTATTTATAACTCACTACACAATTCCGAAAGATACGATCAGTGGTACAATCTCTGAATTATCTCCCGCAGTAAGTTCAGAAACCCGTACATTCAAGGGAAAACTACTGATCAACAACAGTGATCTGAAACTACACCCGGGTATGTTCGTTAAGGCAGACATCATCGTTGAACAGGCTGACAGTACCATCGTTATCCCTAAAGAGATCGTCATGAACAACCGTGGCCGCAAATATGTGTATGTGGTTGAAAAAGGTATTGCCAAGATGCGTACCATCCGCACCGGATTGGAAGATCAGGATAACATTGAAATACTTGAAGGTTTGGAAGTGAACGATAAACTTATTACACGCGGTTATGAGACCTTACGTGAAGACAGCAAAGTAAAAATACAGAAGTAACCGGCAAAGAAGCGTATAATGAAAAAAATAATTCAATTTGCAACCGGCAATCCGGTCACGATCTTCATGATTGTTTTGGCCATCCTGTTGTTAGGAAAAATATCCTACGACAAGCTGAGTGTCGATCTTTTACCTGATTTGAACAACCCACGGTTATTTGTGGAGATTCACGCAGGAGAACGTCCACCTGAAGAGATGGAAAAACAATTTGTCAAGAATCTGGAGTCTACTGCTATCCGTCAGCGCGACGTGACAATGGTATCGTCTGTCATCAAGGCCGGCGTAGCTCAGATAACGGTAGAGTACTCCTGGACCAAAGACATGGATGAAGCTTTTCTTGATCTTCAGAAAGCGATGAACAGTTATGCATCCAATGATGATATAACTGAACTCAGCATCACCCAGAATGACCCAAACAAAGATCCAATCATTCTTATCGGACTCTCTCACAACAAGATTACCGATATGGCTGAACTGAGACAAGTGGCTGAGTCATACATCCGGAATGAGCTCACCCGCGTAGAAGGTGTTGCTGATGTCACTCTGTCAGGTGCAGAAGTAGTGGATCTGGTCGTTCAGACCGACCCCTACAAACTGAATGCCTTTGGATTACAGCTCAGCACCATAGCCTCAAAGATTCAAGATAACAACCAGCGTATATCCGGTGGTCGTGTCACAGAGATGGGCATGCAATATATTGTGAGTGGTGTTAACACACTTACTTCTGAAGAGGACTTCGAAAACATTATTGTCGGATATAAGTCAACGCTGGCCAGCACTGGCTCCAGCAGCTCTTCATCTACCTCTACCCCCAACAACATGGCACCGATATTTCTGCGTGAGGTTGCGACTGTACATTTCGAAAATCAACGGCCGGAAAATATCGTTCGCATAAACGGCAAACGTAGTATTGGCCTCTCGATCTATAAAGAGATGCGCTACAATACGGTAAGTGCAGTTGACGGAGTTATTGCCAAACTGGAAACAATCAAAAAGGCACTGCCGGGCTACCAGTTTAGTGTCATCAGCAACCAGGGAATCTTTATCAATAATGCGATTGGTGAAGTGAAAGACAGCGCACTTATGGGTA
The DNA here is from genome assembly GCA_028709785.1 of Bacteroidales bacterium. GTDB lineage: Bacteria > Bacteroidota > Bacteroidia > Bacteroidales > JAQUTK01 > JAQUTK01. The sequence continues at coordinate 23,281 of JAQUTK010000036.1, read as the reverse complement.
TTTTGCTCTCAGTCTTTGTGATATTCCTGTTTCTTCGCCGGTTCGGTACAACACTTATTGTCTCACTGGCAATTCCGATCTCTATCGTCGCAACCTTCAACCTTATGTTTTTTAATGACTTATCATTAAACATAATGACATTGGGAGGTCTTGCCTTAGGTGCCGGTATGCTGGTTGATAATGCGGTCGTCGTCATAGAAAGTATCTTTCGAAATCAGGAACGCGGCGTTTCAGTCCGGGAAGCTGTTGTACAGGGTGCAAGTGAAGTGACAGGAGCTGTTACAGCATCCACGCTGACCACTATCGTTGTATTCCTTCCGATCGTATATCTGCACGGAGCTTCCGGACAGCTTTTCAAAGATATGGCCTGGACTATCACCTTCTCGCTCGTCTCTTCATTATTTGTAGCTATACTAGTTATTCCGACTCTTTACGATCAGGTATTTGGAGGTAAACATGAAGAAAAAACGAAAAAGCAGGCTCCGGTCAAATCAATCCATTTCAAGGGATACGGTCGTTTTGTAAAACGTCTGTTAGAACATCGCTGGAAAGTCATTGGCATCTCCACACTACTCGTCGGAGCATCCTTCTGCCTGCTCCCTTTCATTGGCACCGAATTTATGCCAAAGACCGAGAGTAACACCTTTAGTGTAGAGGTCAAAATGGTAGAAGGAACCCATCTGGAACGTACAGCTTCAGCAGTTGAAAATCTGGAAAAAGTGATATACTCACTCACCGGAGACTCTCTCTGTACCATTTACAGCCACGTAGGTCCCGGTGCAAGCAACTCTGGTTCCATTTTTGAAGGAGAGAACACCGCCACAATGAAAGTCTCTCTGGATAAAAAAGCGCCGATCACACCTGAGCAACTGATCGAGAAGATGTTCAACTATACGCAGAATGTGGAAGGAATGGAGCTTACCTTCCTGCAAGACGAGAATTCCATTGGTTCGCTCATGGGTTCTGAAGGTATGCCGGTAGTCATCGAAATAAAAGGAGAAGATCTTGATGTGCTCAGTGATCTGACCGCACAAGTAAAAGCACGTGCAGATTCTGTTCCCGGACTCTTTAATGTGATCAGTTCGGTCGAAAACGGTGCTCCTGAGATTGTCATCACAGTTAATCGTACGCTTGCCGGTATGAATAGCATCAACGTATCAACCATCGTATCACAGATACAACAGAAACTGGAAGGTACAACAGCCGGTGCTATGGATTACCGCGGAGAAATGAGAGATATTGTCATCAAAACACCGGATATCACGCTAAGCGAATTGCGCGACATGACGATCACCAGTGGTGGCAAGGAGTTTCGTCTGGCCGAACTTGCCGAATTGACGCAAACGACTGCTCCGAAAGAGATCTATCGCCGCAACCAGAACAGGATCAACCGGATTACCGCTAACCTGGATGAAGGTGTATCACTGGACAAGGTGACCAAGAAGATTGAAGCTGCGGTTTCAGACATAAATCTGCCTGCCAATTATTCTATCAAGGTGACCGGAGAAGAAGAAAAAAGAGCTGAGTCTATGAACGCTCTGCTTTTTGCACTCGTACTCTCCATTGTCCTTGTTTACATGGTAATGGCATCTCAGTTTGAATCATTGTTACATCCGTTTACGATTCTGCTGACGATTCCAATGGCTATTGTCGGAGCTATCCTACTCTTCTTTATCACCAATACCACCATCAACATCATGGGATTTATCGGTATTGTCATGTTAGGAGGTATAGCGGTCAACAATGCCATTATCCTCGTGGATCGTATCGGTCAGCTGAAACAATCCGGAATGGAACTGAGTGATGCAATAGCGGAAGCGGCACAACAACGTATCCGTCCGATTATGATGACCAGCTTATCCACCATTCTGGCGATGGTGCCAATGTCACTTGGATTTGGAGAAGGCTCTTCTCTCCGCGCACCAATGGCTATAGCAGTCATCGGAGGTTTGGTCACTTCTACTATCTTAAGCCTCATCGTCATTCCATGTGTTTACGATGTAATGGAACGTGCCAAAATGAGCATCCAGAGAAGAAAGAAAACAAATCGTTGAAAGAATTTGAAACCCAAAATCGATGAATTTTATAATCAAGAATAAGGTATCCATTTGCATGCTGTTTATTGCATTATCCCTCACAGGATATGTATCATATAAACAGTTACCGGTGGAAATGCTGCCCAATGCTGAGCTGCCGCTGCTCTACATTCAGGTCTCCTCAAAGAGCGATGTCGATCCCAACTATATGGAATCTCAAGTGATTATTCCAATAGAAGGGGCTGTCAGCACCATTGAAGGGATAGAAGCTCTTGAGTCAACGGCAGGTACCCGTTCGGGATCCGTTCAGGTCGATTTCAACAAGAGCGTCAATCTGAAATATACCACATTGAAGATTCAGCAGAAAATCAATGAGCTTCTGCCGACTCTTCCTGAGGGTGTCAATGTGAATGTCCAGAAGGTGAATGTGTCAGGTGTCAGCAACAACTTCATGACCCTTCAGGTTCGCGGATCAGGAGGTGTAGATCGTATCCGTGCATTGGTCGATGAAAAACTCAAGCCAAAACTTGAAAACATTGACGGTGTGGCTGCAGTGAATGTGTACGGAGGAAGGCAAAAGACAATTGAGATTCTTGTTAATCAGGAAGCCCTGGAGGCTCTGAACATAACCTCGTCGCAGATCAGTTCGGCATTAAGTCAGTATAATCAGCAACGTACCTTCCTTGGATACATCAAGGAACCGGATTTGCGCTACTACGTACATTTGGATGCCAACTACGGCCACATCTCCGAAATTGAGAATGTGATTGTGGCAAAAGGTCCGATTTACCTCAAAGACATTGCTAAAATAACATTCGATCTGAAAGAGGAAGAAACACTCAGCCGTGTAAACGGCAAAGAAGCCATTTCTGTATCTCTGGTCAACGATTCACAGGTTAACCTGATCGAATTATCAGAGCGTACACGCGCTGAAATAGACCGACTCAACAAAGAGTTCAAGGCTGACGATGTGCAGATGGTTGTTCAATCCGACTCTTCGGAAGAGATCTCCAAAAACATTGATCAAATTGTCAGCATGGCAATATCTGGTGGTTTGTTAGCCATTCTGGTGTTATGGTTCTTCCTGAGAAACATACGTTTGGTCACATTCATTGCCCTCTCCATCCCGATCTCAGTACTTTCTGCATTCAACCTGTTCTATGCTTTTGGAATCACGATCAACAGTTTGACATTGATTGGTATTGCACTTGCCATCGGTATGCTGGTTGATAACAGTGTCGTGGTACTGGAGAATATTTACCGGTTATCGTCACGCGGTTTTCCTCCTGAAAAAGCCGTTACTCAGGGAGCGAAAGAGGTTTGGCGTTCCATTCTTGCATCTACCCTCACCACCATTACCGTTTTTCTCCCCTTTATCTTTTCTGATGAAGCGTTGATACGTCTGCTAGGTGAGCACGTTGGTGTCTCCATTATCTCAACACTGATATTTTCCTTACTGGTTGCATTACTTTTCATTCCGATGGCAACTTACGTCATGTTGAAAAGCAACAAAGGAAAAAGTGTTTTCTATGAAAAACTCTCCATCACGGAAAGACCGGTACAGATTTATACCGTACTGCTGAAAACGAGTCTCCGAAATCCGGGATATACCATCTCAGGAGCAGTCATTGTTCTCATAACCACCTTGATGCTGGCATTATCCATCAACAATGATACCAACAAGCAGGTCAGCAGTAACCGTATCAATGTGAACATCACCATGCCTACCGGAAGTACGTTGGATAATACGGACAATCTGGTGAAATTGATGGAAGCCCGGCTCGATAGTTTTCCGGAAAAAGAAGATGTGATCTGCCGCATACAGGAAGATCAAGCATCTATCAACATCACTCTTTTGGACGATTATGAAAAGATCGGAGGACGCTCCATATCGACCATTCTATCGGATGTAAGAAACCGGGTGAATATCAATGAAAATGTATATGTTTCGGTATCTGCCGGAAGCAGTGGAAACTCAGGAAACAGCGCATCAAGCGCTATGAACGGATTCATGAGTTTGTTGGGTATCGGCGATAATTCTGAAAAGATCATCGTCAAAGGATCAGACTATGAAACCATGGTTCTTGTGGCCAATGACTTTCGTTATCAGCTACAACAGAAGGAATTCATCGCTTCAAGCAATACGACTTTCAGCGGCAGACAACGGGAGATACAGCTTGGCTTTGACCCGATCCTTCTCTCCTCTTACGACATCAGCCGGCAAAACATAACCTCCGGACTCAATTCACTCAACAAAGAGTTGAGCACCGGAACAACGCTAAAGCTTGGTGAAGATGAATATGACATCGTTATAAAGGATGACATCACTGAAGAAGAGGAAAAGAAACTTGAACAGCAACGAAACAAAACCGTTGACGACTTGCGACAGGTGATGATACCTGATGCAAACAGTGGACTTCACCAGCTTGAACAGATCGCTAAAGTGAAATATTCGCGTGGTACCGCTGAAGTAAAACGAGTGAACAGAGATCGTGAAATCACAATCTCATACACCATAACTCAGAGCGAGGATCTTCCCAAGGACGTATTAAAAGGTTATCAGGACGAGGTAGACCAGTTAGTCGAAGATTATAATCTGCCTGCCGGTATTGCACTGCAGGTGGATCGTGAGCAGAAATCAATGGGAGAATTTGAATTTCTGATCATTGCCTCCCTGATTCTGATCTTCATGATTCTTGCTTCGGTATTTGAATCTGTAGTGACTCCATTCGTTCTCATGTTCTCCATCCCATTGGCAGCTATAGGTTCGCTGCTTGGCTTGGTCATCACAGGTAATAGTTTGTTGAATGCAAACACAATGATTGGTTTTCTTATTTTGCTTGGAGTCGTTGTGAATAATGGTATTATCCTGATTGACTATGCCAATATTCTCCGAAAGAGAGGATATACACGCAACAGAGCGATGATTACCAGTGGTTTTGCCCGTATGCGTCCAATTCTGATCACCTCTATAACTACTTGTATCGCCTTACTACCGATGGCAATGGGTGATAATGAATATGCCGGAGCGATTGGTGCCCCGTTTGCCATAACGGTAATCGGCGGACTCTCATTCTCAGCATTGCTGACACTCGTGTTGGTTCCTACCGTGTATATTTCCATGGAAAACATCATCAAATGGTACAAGGGGCTGAATCATGCCATCCATCTGCTGCACTTCGCTTTATTCGTAGCCGGATTGTTTTATATCTGGATCCGGGTGGATGGAATCTTTTATCAATTGCTTAATTTTATGCTTCTCGTTGCCCTTATACCGGGTGTTACCTATTTCATTCGTACAACAGTGCGTCTGGCAAATAAGAAAGTCATTTCGGAAGATGAGCCCATTGTTATCACCATCCGCAACCTCGTCAAGATATATGACTGGCCACACTTGTTTGTCCGTCAATGGCAAAGTGGTCTCCGTCTGCGTGAGCGGTTAGGATTAGCGAAGAAATACCAACGTCTGTTTGACTTTACCGGCATTCTCTGGCAAGTCGTATTCTTTACCTATACCGGTTACATGGCAATCATCTATCTGGATAGCCGTACATGGATCTTTTTCATGTCAGTGACCACTTGTGCAGGATGTCTTAGTTTGTGGACGAAGCTACGTCAGTACCTCTATTTCTTAGCAGGTGCCAACAACAAGATTGTACATTACATTGACCGGACTATCTATTTCGGATTTCCAATACTCACGATGTACTTGCTTTTCAAACGCATGGACAACACGCCACTGTGCATCACGATTGGTATTCTATGGGCACTGGGTATCATGATACGACAAATATCCAACTACCTCTATGACAATGAGATCAACGTCGAACGATTGACCGGAAAGTTTGCAGATACACGCCGTACGTTCTATATGATCATTAAGAGTATTCCAATTATTGGCAAACGCCGTATACCGTTTAAAGCCCTTCGCGGCGTATCCTTTGAAATCCAAACGGGTATGTTTGGTCTTCTGGGACCCAATGGTGCAGGAAAGTCAACCCTGATGCGTATCGTGACCGGTATCCTTGAACAGAGTTACGGAACGATCTGGATCAATGGAATGGATACCAAGAAATACCGCGAAGAGTTACAAAGTCTGATCGGATTTCTGCCACAGGAGTTTGGTACATACGAAACGATGTCAGCATGGGATTACCTTGATTATCAAGCGATCCTGAAAGGACTTATGGACCCAAAAGTACGTAGCGAACGATTGGAATATGTACTCAAGGCGGTTCATATGTACGAAAAAAAGGATGCAAAGATCAACTCCTTCTCTGGGGGTATGAAGCAACGTATTGGTATCGCGCTCATTCTGCTTCACCTGCCGCGAATCCTGGTGGTAGATGAACCTACTGCCGGACTGGATCCACGGGAGCGTATCAGATTCCGTAACCTGCTCGTTGAACTGAGCCGCGACCGTATCGTTATTTTCTCGACACATATCATTGAAGATATCGCCAGCAGTTGTAATCAGGTCGCTGTCATCAACAAAGGGGAACTGAAGTATTATGGCAAACCGACAGATATGATTTATCTTGCTCAGAACAAAGTATGGACATTTGATATCACTCCGGAAAAGTTTGAGACACTGGATCCGCGACTGATCGTCAACCACATGCAAGACGGAGATATGGTAAGTGTACGTTACATCTCCAAAGAATCTCCACAGGAAAATGCGATGCGCGCAGAGCCGAATCTGGAAGATGCTTATCTCTGTTTATTAAAGAACTTATAAAGAAACTGATATGAATCTCATACAAGCCACAAAAACAATAGGCAAGTTAGCCTCCTTCAATATGAAGATTATCTTTGGAGGAAAGTTCCTCTGGTTTATGCTTACCGGATTCCTGCTGTTCTGTTACCTGATGTTTCAGACAGCATGGGACGGGAACATTCCCAGTGAATCAACCATATACGGACAGCTGTTTCTTCCTGCTTTGCTGTTAATCTTCTATCCGGCTGTCTTTGGCATTCAGAATGATGCAGATCATCGTATCCTGGAAATTCTGTTCTGTATTCCAAATTATAAATTCAAGGTGTGGTTCTTTCGTCTGATGATGATTTACATCGAAATCTACTTTATCCTTGTCTTGTATGCCGGTACCGCCTATATCCTGCTCTATCCCGCCAATCCGTTTGAGATTGCGATGCAGCTGATGTTTCCGGTTCTGTTTATGGGTAATCTGGCCTTTTTTTATTCGACATTGCTCCGCAACGGTAATGCGACAGCGGTGTTGATTATTGTCACCTCGATTATTTTGCTCTTTATGTCATCCGCCTTTTTTAATAATTCGAAGTGGGACATCTTTCTGAATCCTTTTGAAGTTCCTAAAAATATTCACCCTGCTATCTGGGCCGAGACCCTTTTCAACAATCGTCTTTTCCTTGTGATCGGCAGTTTGGTATTTATCCTCATGGGACTCTTCAACCTTCAGAAAAGGGAGAAGTTTCTCTGAACATCTCCCTTTTGGGGCTATCTTACTGAAACAAAAAAGCGGTTCTCTTCAGAAGAGAACCGCTTTTTTGTTTCAGTAAAGCAACGAATTACTTATCCTTACTTGTTTTTCTTATCGTGCTGACTTTAACATTTGCAGGCTTTGCAGCCTTCACTTTCGCCTGGACGGGTTTAGCGACAGGAGCTTCTTTAACCTGTGTCTCGCTGAGTGCAACCTCCTCGCCGGAAGTTTCTTCTTCAGTTTCAAAATCAACACCCTTTTCCAGAAGCATGTTGTACCAGCTTATCAGCTTCTTAATATCCGAAGGATACACACGAACCCTGTCAAAATCAGGAAGCACTTCACCCAGAAATTTCTTCAGTTCATCGTTGGATGCCTTTGAAGAGAGAGCCACCGGCTGTCCGTTTTCTTTTGCTTTGATTGCAATCAGCACATTGCGAAGGGGTTCCTCTCCATCTTCTTTAAAGATAGCTATATCTCCCAGTGATACAATCTTTTCATTGGAATATGCCGGCTGACGGGTTCCCGTCAAAAGAGATTCCACAATAATCATGTTTTTTCCACGGGAAACCAAGCGAAACAATCCCGGCTTTCCGGAAATCGATAAAATCTTTTTGAGCATAACTATTCAAACATTTTAATAATTACTATTGACTGTCTTAAGTGATGCAAAAGTACAAAGAGAGAGCGACATATCCGCCGTTCGGGATGAAAAAGTTGAAAGAATCTTTCTGATTAGCTTCGTAAGCCGATCAGAAAGGATAGCCGATCGCAAAATGGATGGCCATATCCCGATTGATTTCCGGACTGAATAAAGGCCATTTGGTTGCTCCGGCAGAAGGGTTATAGGCCTTCATACCAAAGTCGAGCCTGAGAAGGAAGTAGTTAAAATCAAGTCGCATACCAAATCCATACGCTCCGGCAATCTGTTTGTAAAAAGTTTTCACGTCAAAGACACCACCCGGTTGCTCTTCATATTCGCGAATCGTCCAGATATTACCCATGTCTATGAAAGCGGCCATTTGAAGTTTCCAGAACAATTTGCTCCGGTACTCAATGTTTGCATCCAGTTTGACGTCACCCGATTGATTGACATAATCAATCCGCCGTGAAACACCGGAATAGGTTCCCGGACCCAGCGATCTCACCGACCAGCCTCTCACACTGTTAGCTCCTCCCGAAAAGAAACGTTTCTCAAAAGGTACAATCTCAGAATTTCCATACGGCATGGCAACTCCCCCACCGACATGCAACGCCAACGAGTTTTTGTCATCAATATAATACTGTTTGGAGAAATCAAAATAGCCTTTCAAATACTGCTCATAGCGGATATTAAACAAGGTATAATAGTCCTCTTTCTGATCAAAATGAAAAGCCTTTGACGCAACCCACAGAAAGTTACCTGCAGTTTCCACCGAGGCTCTGATGGTATGAACATCGCGGTTTTTTACTCCCGGCAGCAAACTTGAATACGAAAAGCTCAAACCGCTTTTCATGATCATGTGACTTTGGTAACTGTATTTCAGATAGGAATTATTACTCAGAAACTCTTTCTCAAAAGCATCTGAAACCCACGGAAGATAGACATAACTCAGGTCGATCAGGTCAAACACATAGCGCGACTTCTGCTTTCTGTTCCATCTGTATGAAAAGGCAGACGAGGCAACCGTCCGTTCAAACTCGGGTCTGGATTGTACACCATACGCCAAAGATACCTCTGTCGAGGCTTTCAGGTTTCGTTTGAAATCCCGGTCGAGGAAGGGGAACATAAACTTGGGAAAGGAAACCGAGCTCTCAGCACCCAACTCATAGTAATATTTATCCAGCAAGGCGCTGACATTGCCACCCACCGACTCAAAAGCTCCACGCACCTTAAAATTAAAGGTCTCCGAGCCACTGAAGATATTGCGATGCTGATAATTGAGACTTCCCGCAAAACCCAGGTCACCGGAGGTATTGGTTCCCTCCAGGTTGGTAGTAAACGACTGCGAGGGCGAGAGAGCCAAAAAGATCACACAATCCAGCGTGTTTCCCTCCCGCTCCACAAAACGGATATTTGCCGATTTCATGGCAGACAATCCCGTCAGGGAGGTATAGGTCTGAGTCACCAGACGTTCGTTATAGATTTTCCCGGGCACAATATAGCAATTATCGCGAAGCAGATCGGGTCTGAGATACTTTTCTCCGATGTCATAGATATTGACTTCCTTGTAGGGAACCGATTTTTTCTGTAAAAGCGCCAAACCATCCTGTGTCAGGTATTCACTTCCATCATCACGGAGCGGATCAAAGTTTGTCACGATATAGACTCTGCCCACGGTATAACGGGGATGAAGAGCTCCTCCATTCTTCGGTATGGTATCGGGACGTGTGGAAGTCATTCCCGGCAAACGGATGTACGCTTTCAGATCAACCTCGTGTGTCTTATAGGTACTATCCGCGATAAAATAGAGCGATTCTTTTGTCAGACGGTAATAACCTTTTTGACGGAGATAAGAGGCTACATCTTCACGATACAGGTCGATCGCTTCACTGTCAAAAAGCATTCCCTTATTAATCTTCAAAACAGCCGTATCTTTTCCGATTTCCTTCTGTATGGAATCATCCAGACATACTAATGAAAAGTTGCGCACACGGTAAGGATTATTGAGGTTCACCTGGTAGGTCACGTTGGCCTTTTTCTTTTTGAAAGTGGGTTTTACATCCACCGACGCATGAATATATCCCTTATTGGACAGCGCTTTTTCCATTTTGTGAGCCACTGTGATAGCATCCGATTCCTTGAAAATAACCGGTGCATCGCCGACATTGCGCAACTGTCTGTTGATCCATTTCGTAGTATCCTTACCGGCCATGTTATACAGGTGAAGTTGCAGCCGCCAGATCCCAAACACCTTGAAATTGGGTCTGGGACGAACATACGTGTTAAGGGTTTCCTTGTCCACGCCCTCTCCGTTTACCTTCACTGACACTCGATTCAGAAGATATGAGCCGTCAGGCACATTTTTGGTGAGTCGACAAGAGGCAAGCATCATCAGGCCACAGAGAAGAATACCTACTAAATACTTTTTGCGCATGAATGGCGGCGTATATGCAAATTGATGATTATCTTTACCGCAAAGATAATTCAATTATGCTTAGCAAAAACAGAATAAAACTGATAAAGTCTCTGGATGATAAGAAAATCCGTCAACAAGAGTCCCTTTTTCTGGCTGAAGGGTCTAAAACGGTAAGCGATTGCCTCTCCTTTTTTGACTGTGAACTGCTGGTTGCAACGCCGGAATGGTTTTCCGGATTTCATCAGAATCTGAACGTCAAAGAAAAAGTCGAAGCTTCCCACGAAGAGATCAGTCGTGCCAGTCTGCTCAAATCGCCCCAGGAGGTACTTGCTGTTTTCCGTCAGCCGTCAGTTACCGTACCCGATGAATCGGTTCTCACAAAAAGGCTATCGCTTGCGCTCGATAAAATACAGGATCCCGGCAACCTCGGCACGATTATACGGATCGCCGACTGGTTTGGCATCACCGATATCTTCTGTTCACCCGACACCGCTGATCTGTACAACCCCAAAGTGGTACAAGCCTCGATGGGAGCCATCTCACGGGTCTCCGTTCACTATCTTCCGCTAAAACCTTTTCTCGCAAACCTGAAGAAAACCGCTGTTTACGGCACCTTTCTCGATGGAGAAACGATGTATGGCACTCCGCACGGCAAGCACGGAATTATCCTGATGGGCAACGAAGGCAACGGGATCAGCAACGAACTGGAATCAGTAGTCACACATCGTCTCTATATTCCCAGCTATCCGCCTGAACGTCCGACCTCCGAATCATTAAATGTGGCTGTCGCCACCGCTATCCTCTGCGCTGAGTTCAGACGACCCTGACCGTTTATCGCGCTGTCAGGTCAATAATTGAATCTTCAGCTGTTGTGATCCGTTCGACGCCATTTGCCGTGACAATAAAAGTATCTTCCACGCCAACAGCTCCTACATCGGGCAACACAAATTTCGGTTCGAGGGCAAACACCATACCCTCTTCCAGAGGATCAAATGCGCGCGAAGTCAGCACGGGCAGTTCGTTGATCACCAGTCCGACACCATGTCCCACAAATTTTGCTTTTTGCGCATCTCCCATGTAATAATCCGCCAATCCGTGTTGTCTGGCAATAGCCAGTGAACGCTCATACATGGCATCACCGGTCACACCCGGTTTGCACATCGCGGCAAGAGCCTCACGGATCTCAATCGATACGTTGTGCGCCTCATACGCTCTGTCAGGCAATCTACCGATAGAAAACGTGCGGGTCTGATCAGACAGATAGCCGGTAAAGTTGCCGCACATATCCACCATCACCGCCATTCCTTCTTCGAGCAATGTGCCGTTGGCACCAATCGGCAGAGAAGGATCCGGTCCGGCTCCTCCCAACGCAAAGTCAAAAGGCGAAGGTTCAGACGCATTCTTTCCGGCAAGTACCGATCCGAAGTAGATCTCCATAGAGGCACCATAGATGCGGAAAAGTCCCAGGTTACCATGCAGCCGCATCGTCCGTTCAATCTCGATCGACAAAGTTTGGTCCGTCATGCCGGGACGATAAAGGGAAGGTATCTCCGCATAGGCTTCTGAGTGACATTTCGCCGATTTTCGCAGCAGATTCTGTTCATAAAGAGTCTTCACAGCGCGAACTTTCCGCAAGAGATGCGATCCGTTTACGATGGTTGTATGAGGAAAAAGAGCGCTCAGACGAACCCATTCGCTTTGTGGCAACTCCTCTCCCTCCAATAAAAGTATGGAAGGAGCGGCAATCCCTTTTTCCGCCAGTATTTCACCGATCTGCTCCGGTTTACGAATCGGAAAGATACCCTCACCCACCAGCGAGGAAGGTCGCTTCACAAACAGCAAGCGGTTTCCCGACAGGTCGAGATAATAATAGCCCAACACAATGCTTCCCGTCGTGTAAAGCAGGTTGACATTGGTAGAGATCACACACGCGTCGATGTTGTCCTGCTTCATCATGTGATAAAGACGGGCAAGACGATGATTCAATTCTTCAGTCATTTGTCATTAATTAATTGCATCAGATAAATGTCCTCATATCCGTTTTCCCCTCTGATCCACTCTTTCAGTGTTGCGCAGAGGTGGAAGTTCAGTTTGGTGAAAAGCCGGTAGCAAGGCACGTTGCTTACCGGAATCTCCACATACAACTGATGAATATGAAGGTAAGAGAAGGCATATTCGATCAACAGTTCCACTGTCTCAAGAGCATATCCCCGCCCTTGAAAGGAGCTGTCTATCATCATCCCGATGGCTGCCCGGTTGTGATACGGATCAAAATCAAACAAGTCAATCGTCCCGATTGGCTCGTTTGTTTCCCTGAGCAGCACCACCATCTTCTGTTGTCGCTTTGAAAAAATCTCCTCGCCCTCCAACTTTAAATAGTCACGCAGCAGGAAACGGGATACCGGAGCCGGTGTCGATCCGTATTTCCACAGGGATACGTCATTCTCCCAACGGTAAAACAGATCCAGATCTTCCGGTTCAGGAGCCCTGAAAGCAATCCGTTTATGATTCAGCAGCGTCATCTTTGATGAGTTTAAGTTCAATTTTTATCTGATCGGCAGAAGTCATGCAAAAGGCCAGTGCCAGTCCGCCAATCAACGCCATGGTCAGTTCGGATTTGTTGCCGGAGAACAGAAACAAGCACTCATTTATCACCGGTATCGAACTGATCGCAGCCAGTCGCAAGAGATAAAGGGAGCTGTAACGTTCGAGCCGTTGTGGCAGAGGCATCGACTCGTCGATCTTTGCGCACCGGAGCTGAAACAGCTTCAGCGACAGTGGAATCATTGCCAATGTATAGAGCACGGTACCACCCTGAATGGGTACAAGCATCTCTTTATCCAGCGGTTCGACGGGAATACCGACAAACACGACAAAGAGAAAGAAAACAATTTGCAAAAGCAAGATCAGCAAAAAAATACGGCGAAGGCTTTTCCCCTTCTTCTCAATAGGTTCAAATTCATTCATATCAGCTTACATCTTCATTATTTCGCTAAACGGAGTACGCGCCGTTATGGACCTGCCCAAGGTTACCTCATCCGCATATTCCAGTTCGTCGCCCACAGAAACGCCTCTCGCAATGACACTGACCTGCACCTCTAAAGAGGCCAGTTTGCGGTAGATATAAAAATTGGTTGTATCCCCTTCCATCGTCGTGCTCAGTGCCAGAATGACCTCATTGATCTTTCCTTCGGCTACACGGCTCTTCAGACTATCGATCTGTAAATCTTTAGGTCCGATGCCATCCATCGGCGAAATCACACCACCCAACACGTGATAGAGCCCTCTGTATTGACGGGTATTCTCTATCGCCATCACCTCTTTGATCGTTGCCACCACACACACCTTCGAACTGTCACGCGATGGATCTTCACAAATGTGACAGACCTCACTGTCCGAAATATTATGGCAGACACGGCAATAGCAGACATCTTTCCGTAAGGAGATCAGTGCATTGCCGAGTGATTCGACCTCTTTCTCGTCTCTGCGCAAGAGAACCAAAGACAATCGTAACGCTGTACGTCGTCCGATACCGGGCAACTTGGACAACTCAGAGACAGCGTTCTCAAGCAAAAGAGAGGGGTATGTTTGCTCCATTCTGTTACATTTTGATGCAAATATAGGCAAAATAGAAGAAACGTCCCCCTCTTCCTCCTCTTTTTAAGGAATCGAAAAGGGGAAACGAAGCCTGAGCCTCTATTTCCCCTCTCCAACTAAAAAAACGGAATTGCTTAATCGTTCTCCTGATGTGCAGCCTCGTACTCCTTGAGCAGTTTATCCTGTACATCACCCGGCACTAACTCATAGCTGGCAAACTTCATGGTGAAAGAAGCAGCTCCACCTGTCAGCGAACTAAGTGCTGTAGAGTAACTGGACAACTCTTTCAATGGTACTTTCGCCATCAGTTTCTCAAATCCTCTTTCACTTTCCATTCCCATAATAATGGCACGACGTCCCTGAAGATCACCCATCACGTCTCCCATTTTTTCGCCCGGCACCTGAACCACAACATCATAGATCGGTTCAAGGATCTTTGGATTAGCCTGTTTGAAGGCATCACTGAACGCATTACGTCCGGCGAGCATAAAGGAAATTTCATTGGAATCCACGGGATGCATTTTTCCGTCATACACGATAACACGCACATCACGGGCATAAGAGCCGGTAAGCGGTCCCTGTTCCATACGAGCCATAATTCCCTTCAGTATAGCCGGCAAAAAGCGGGTATCGATCGCACCGCCCACGATACTGTTGACAAACACCAGCTTGCCTCCCCAGTCGAGTTCGACAACCTGTGTATCCCGTACAGAAATCTTATACTCCTGTCCGTTAAACTTATACATATCCGGTGCCGGCATGCCTTCGTAGTATGGCTCAATGATCAGATGAACCTCGCCAAACTGACCCGCACCACCCGACTGTTTTCTGTGTCGATAGTCCGCACGCGCCATTTTTGTGATTGTCTCACGATACGGAATCCGTGGTTCCAGGTATTGAATAGCCAGTTTCTCATTGTTTTCCATACGCCATTTCAGCGTGCGGAGATGGAACTCTCCCTGTCCATATACGATTGTCTGGCGCAACTCTTTCGATTGTTCAACGATCCAGGTAGGATCCTCCTCCCGCATGCGGGTAAGAATAGACATCATCTTTTCAGAATCCGCTTCATTGACCGCCTTGATAGCCCGTCTGTATTTCGGATCAGGATATTTGATAAACTTAAACATATGGTCGGATCCCTTCGCATTCAGCGTATTTCCGGTTCGTACCTCTTTTAGTTTAACCGTGGCTCCAATATCGCCCGCCACCAGTTCATCGACCTTCACACGGTTGCTGCCAGCCACACAAAAGAGCTGTGCAATGCGTTCCTTGCTGCCACGATCCTGATTGAGAAGATCATCACCTTCCCGCACCACGCCCGACATCACTTTAAAGTAAGAAACCTCGCCGATATGCGGCTCCACCGTTGTCTTAAAGAAGAAGAGGCTCGTTGGTGCATTCTTATCCGGTGCAACCTCCACTCCATTTACATTCACCGGTTTGGGCATATCAGTTACGTTAGGCACTACATTTCCCAAAAACTCCATCAGACGGCGCACGCACATATCCTTAGCCGCACATACGCAAAAGACAGGAAACATCGATCTGGCTGCCAGACCTTTGCGGATACCTATACGCATCTCATCTTCCGACAGGCTACCCTGGTCAAAAAATTTCTCCATCAGCGACTCTTCATTCTCAGCCGCTGCCTCAACCAATGCCTGGTGTAATTGTTGAGCTTTTTCCTGCTCATCCGCAGGTATTTCATCTATATCAGGAGCCCCACCCTCGGGTTTCCATGTAAATCTTTTCATGATAAGCACATCGATCACAGCGTTAAAGCCCGGACCACATGTGATAGGGTATTGTACAGGGACCACTTTGCTACCCCCGTAATTTTCTTTCAACTGCTCAATAATCTGATCATAATCAGTCTTCTCCTGATCTAACTGATTCACGACAAAGATCACCGGCTTTCCAACCTTTTCTGCCAGACGCAACTGATTCTTTGTTCCTACCTGCACCCCATACTGCCCGTTAATGAGCATCAGAGCGGTATCAGTCACATTTAACGCAGTTACTACATTTCCCACAAAATCATCGGAGCCCGGACAATCGATCAGATTCAGCTTCTTATTGTTCCATTCCACATGAAAGACTGTAGAGAAGACCGAATAGCCGTACTCCTGTTCGACGGGGAAATAGTCACTCACTGTATTTTTTGCGGCTACAGTGCCGCGCCGTTTTATTAAACCACTCTCGAAAAGCATAGCTTCCGTCAGAGTGGTTTTCCCGGCTCCAGCGCTCCCCAAGAGAGCGATGTTCTTAATTTCGTTTGCTTGATAAATTTTCATACGCCAACGTTTGATTTTATGAATTAGATTCCTTGTTGCTCCAATTTATTTGAAAGCGTTCGCAAATTAGAAAGAATTTTTCACAAAATCCCGATCAGCACGCGTGTTTGTAAACAATGTTTTACAACACAATTTACATTACAAAGCGCTGAATATCCTCTCGTCAGCTTTCCGGACCTTCAGAGAATATCCGGACTTATCTGTAAGTGGCAGAAAGAAGTCTTTCCTCTAAAAAAAGATGCTTTATTACAAAATAAAACTAACGACACAGATAGTCTATCCCCGTTTTATATATCTTTGAAACCTATTAAATCACAGATCAATTTCAGCTCAATGAGAAACGCTTACTCGTTTGTATACGCTTTACTGCTACTCACTCCCTTCTTCTGTTCCTGCAAACCAGTTTCAATCAAGCCGCTCGAACCAGAGCAAATCCGTATGGAAGGGGAACTACGCACCCGGATTGAGAAAAATTTCAATCGCCTGGAAGAAGAAAAATACCAACCGGACAATGTTTTTCTGACGGAAGCTCAATCGGGTGGATGGCCGGGAGACACGGAAGGACGTACCATCCTCGGACTCATTAAGGATGCCAGAGCCTCTGGTCGTTCGCCGCTTTACCTGCAAGAGATCATGGACCGGATACCTTCCCATCTCAACAAGAAAGGATACATGGGCACGATCTATCCCGGAAAAATGAACGAGCAACAACTCTCCGGCAACGGATGGATGCTTCGTGCGCTCTGCGAATACTATGCATGGAAGAATGATCCGAAGACACTCACGTTGATCAGCACAATAGCCGACAGTCTTTTTGTTGCCGGAAAGGGATCGTACGCACGTTATCCTATTGATCCTCAGAAACGGGTTCAGGGCAAGGGAGCCGAATCGGGAAATACGATTCAGAGTGAGGGCGAATGGATGCTCTCCACAGATATCGGATGTCTCTTTATCGGTATGGACGGAGCAATACAAGCCTACAAATATCACCGCAATCCTGCTTTGAAAGCGGTAATAGAGGAGATGATCAACCGCTTTCTGGAGATCGACCTCATTGGCATCCGTGCGCAGACACACGCCACACTCACTGCTTGCCGCGGACTGATCCGGTATGCCGATATCACCGGAAAGAAGGAGTATATCGAGGAAGCAGAAAAGAGGTGGAAGCTCTATCTCTCCGACGGCATGACGGAAAACTTTGAGAATTACAACTGGTTTGACCGTTTTGAAACATGGACAGAGCCTTGTGCCATTGTTGACTCCTACATCCTGGCTGTTCAACTCTGGCAACACACTGGCAAACCGGAATATAAGGAAATGGCGGAATATATTTACTACAACGCCATCGCTCATACGCAAAGATGGAACGGAGGATTCGGTTGTGACAACTGTCCGGGATTGGTTGCCGGCAATGCTCTCCGGGTTCATGCCGACGAGGCGCACTGGTGTTGCACCATGCGTGGTGGTGAGGGACTGGGCAGTGCCGCCAACTATGCCTGTTTCCAGAGAGCCCGCACCTTACTCATTCCTTTTTATCACTCGTGTGTGTTTGAAACAACCATTGGCGAAGGAGCGGTCAGCATCACAGAAGAGAGCAGTTACCCTTCAGAAGGAAAAGTCAGTTTCTTTATTACCAGCAATACCGCCGGAAATATCACCATCAAACTGTCCGCACCAAGTTGGACAAAAAATCACCAGTTATTTTTCAACAACGAACTCGTTCCTTGTGAAGTAAACAACGGTTTTGTCACACTTACCCACGATTTTACAACAGGTGATAAGGTTGAACTTCTGTTTGATCAGAAAATGTCAATCACCGCCGGACTCAACAGGAAGAATACAGACTCGTCGCAGGTAAAACTGTTCTACGGTCCGCTGCTGCTGGGTTACGAAGGAAAGGAAGAACTCCTGATTGATCCGAACGAGAAGATCGAACGGTTGGAAGATGGCTCTTTTCAGTTGAAAGAGAGCCAGACACCCCTCAGCACGGTCTATCATTTAACAGACCGCAAGATTTGGAGCGACAGCGGATACCAAAAGCAGATTCTGTTCCGGAAAAAATAGGAGAAACTCTACGGCAATAAACCGGTACAATAGCACACCCCCTTTCCCCACCAGCGGGAAAGGGGGTGTTTCTTATTGTCCATATTTTTAACACGTTTTTTGCACACTTATTCGTAAAATACGTATCTTTGCCCGCAGAAAGTACCGAATCTTCACTCTTTAATGATCTGAATCATCATGAACAAGCTAATCAGACAACCTCTCTTATCGTTCTTACTTCTTCTGGTTTTAGTCATTCCAACCGGGGTGTCAGCGCAACGAATTCAACAAACATCCGGACGGGGTGTCGTGGCTGTCAACAATGGAACAACGGTGACAATCACCTGGCGCAAACTGGCACAGGAGCCGGCGAACACCAGCTACAATATTTACAGAAAACAGTCCGGAGCAGCTGATTACACCCTGCTCAACTCCACTCCTCTCCGTGTCACCAACTACCAGACCAGCACTTCAACAGTGCCAAGCAACAGTTTGCTGGCAGTCAGGGCGGTCATCAACGGCGTCGAACAGCCGCTGAGTGTCCCGTTCCAGTTTGTGACACGCGACCTGCGCAGCCGTTTTCTGGACATTACCTATGATCATTTCCTGCCAAACGCCGACTATACCACCAAGTTTGTATGGCCGGCCGATCTGGATGGCGATGGCGAATACGACTATGTGGTAAGCCGTTTGACACTCACCGGGGGTACGGATAAGATTGAAGGATACACCCGTCAGGGGGTGCGACTCTGGACGGTCGATATGGGACCAAACGTCAGCATCTGTGACGGTCAGGACGACATGGTCATTGCCTACGACATGGACTGTGACGGCAAATCGGAAGTGGTCATCAAGAGCAGTGACGGTACCCGTTTCTGGGACAAAGCCAACAACAACTGGGGCGCATGGCTGCTCGCAAGCAGCGACGGTGACACCGATCATGATGGACTGATCAATTATGCCACTCAAAATGTAAAGAATCCACCTCAGTATATCACTGTCATCGACGGAGAGACCGGAGCCGAACAATCGACTATTGAGATGAATTATGCCTCGATCACCGATGGTTCAGACACCTACACTCGTTTTAATAAATCAGCCTATATGGGTGGTGCTGATTACAGCAACCTCAATGGTCACATGGGCATCGCCTATCTGGATGGGAAACACCCTTCCGTAGTCATGGAATATCTGGTACGCACCACAGACAAGACCCATCATAACTATGTTTCTGCCTGGGGCTATCGTTTTGTGAACGGTAAGACGACCTCGTGGGAAGAGAAATTCCCGACCTGGAGCCGCAACAACAAATCGCCCTGGCCTGCCGAGTTTCACCACATACGGATCGGTGATGTCGATCTCGACGGTTGTGACGAGATGCTCGAAGGAGGCTATGCGGTCGATCACGACGGCGACATGCTCTTCAGTGCCGGTATCTCTCACGGCGATCGTTTCCGTGTCGGCGATATCAATCCCGATCGTCCCGGACTGGAGACTTTTGCGATCCAGCAAAATGCAGGCGACATGCTCGGCATGATACTGTACGACGCAGCTACCGGTTCGCCGCTGAAGAAATGGTACCTGGCCAGTGTCGGTGATGTTGGCCGTGGCGAATGCATGGATGTCAATCTTTCCAAAAGAGGTTATGAGATGTGGTCCACGATGGGCAATCTGTATGGCTGCGACGGAAGTCTGGTAACGAGCGGCGGCACACCTTTCCCGACGGAAGGGATCTGGTGGGATGGCGAACTCGACCGTGAGATGCTCTCCGCTGCCGATGGCAACGGATTCAATGCCCACGTACAGAAATACGACGGCACCCGTCTGATCCAGTTTGCCAAAGAAAGCAACTGGACCGTCTCCAGCGAATATGGCACCCGTCCGCTGTACTTCGGCGACATGATCGGAGACTGGCGGGAAGAGGTGATCCTGAAAAAGTCCGAGACCATCAACAGTGTCACCAGCTGTAGCGGTATCGCAGGCTACAGCACCGATTATACGACCTCCAAAGTACTCTATCATCTGCAGGAGAACCCAATGTACCGCATGCAGTGTACCACCCGTGGTTATTACCAGTCTGCTTTCCCCGATTATTATCTGGGCGGAGAGATGCCGGAGCCTCCCCTTCCTCCCTCCATGGTAACAGATCTGGTGTGGGCTTCGGGCAGCGAATGGAACAAGGCCGATGCTTCTTTTACCACCTTTGACCAGACAGCCACGCAGCCGTTTACCGATGGCAAGAGCGTCCTCTTTGATGTCACCGGTTCGACGACAGATATCACTCTCAATGGTGAACTGGCTCCCTCTGTGGTCTATGCCATGATACCGAAAGACAAAAGCTATACCTTCCGCGGCACCGGTTCGTTGCAAGGCGCCATGGATCTCTGGAAATCACAGAACGGAACACTGGTGCTCAACAACACACTGGCCTACACCGGCACCACCTATATATCAGAAGGCACCCTCGAACTTAATACAACATTGGGCAGTCCGGTGTACCTGCAAGCCAAAGGAACTTTAAGCGGCACCGGCACACTCACCGATACGCTTCTCTTTGAAGGAGGACTCAACGATGAGGGATGCCGTCTCTCACCGGGCACTTCCTCCCAACGATTTGCCACGCTCTCTTTTGGCAATCTGAACCTGACCGGCGGCGTGCGTCTGGAAATGGACCTGCAAACAGAAGGCACCGTAGCCTTTGACACGCTGCAGATTCAGGGTGACTTGACCTTGAGCAACAGCAACAAACTGATCATCCGGTGTGCAGAAAAGAAACCGCTCCCCGGCGAATACCCGCTTATCCACTGGACAGGAGCTCTCAAAGGCGACACTACGGCACTGGTCCTCAGCGGACTGAGTGGTATTGCCCGCGAACTGAAAGTCGTAAACAACACGTTGATCCTGGTTATCAAAGCCACACGCGACCCACAAGAAGGCATCCGTTGGACAGGAGCTCAAAGCACCACCTGGGACTTTGACACGGAGAACTTTGCTTATGAAGGAGTACCTACCACTTTTGTCAGTGGCGACGGTATTCTCTTTGACGATGACGTAGTCTCGGGCAATGTCGTCCTCAGCGACAAGATGACCACCTCTTCCGTTACATTTAACAACGAGAGCAAGAGCTACACACTATCCGGCACCGGCGGACTGAGCGGTAAAAGTTCGCTCACTAAGAACGGCGCAGGCAAACTGAAGATCACCAACGAAAACAACGACTACACGGGAGCCACAATCATCAATGGAGGTACCCTCGAAGTCACCTCGTTAAGTGATGGTGGAGCAGCCGGCACACTGGGTGCGGCAAGTTCGCTCGCCTCCAACCTCCAACTGAATGACGCCACCTTCATCATCAACAATGCCAATACGGCTACGACGCGCGGCATGAAGATCGGCGGCGAAACTACAATTAATGTCAGCCGGTCGGGCAGCTATGCTACAATGAAAGGAATGATTACTGGAAGCGGCAAACTGATTAAATCAGGAGCCGGACAACTCAGTCTGACTTTCGCGGGAGTCAATTCCTACAGTGGAGGAACGATACTTCGCAGCGGTACCCTGGCTATGGGCACCTGGCAGAGCACCTTTGGCGCTGTTGGTTCGCCGATTACCCTGGAAGGAGGAACATTGCAAATCTTCGACAACAACAATACATCGGCCGTACCACAGTTCAACTATGCGCTGACAGTACCGGCGGGAGCCAATGCCACCCTGCGCGGCGGACAACGTTGCAATGTAAGCGGAACACTCACCGGTGAAGGTAATCTCACCTTTTACTCCCCCTACGTACGTGCAGACGTTACCGCCAACTGGTCCGCCTTCAGAGGCATACTCAACGTAATCACCGATGGTGATGGCGGAGACTTCCGTATCAACAGCGGCTACTCGATGCCTTACGCCGAAATCAATCTCGGTGCTGGCGTCTATGCCTATAATCAGGCCGGCTCAGTGGTTCGTATCGGTGCGTTAAGCGGAAGTGGTACCCTCGCCGGCAACCACGGATGGGAGATCGGTTCCAAAGACACGAACAGCGTCTTTACCGGCACCATCACTGCCACCGGTACCATCCGCAAAATCGGAACCGGTAATCTGACCCTTGGCAGCAACCAAAGTTATACCACTGCCACCCTTGTTGATGCCGGCAGACTGATTATCAACGGATCATTCGCTGCACCCGTCACCGTCAAAAGCGGTGCCGTGCTCGGTGGATCTGGCAATCTCACAGGCACCGTCACGGTCTTGGCCGGTGGTGCTGTGGATGCAGGTGAAGACCCTGCCCTGTTAAGTATCGCACAAATCAATCTGGCGCAGCGTACACTCACAGCTAGCAACCTGGCGATGCGCAGCGGTTCGTCCCTTCGTATCACGATCGCCAATCCATCCGGAACGATCAAGAACGACCTGGTCAAAGCCACAAAAATGAGTGTGGAAGGCGTATCACTCGACCTTCTCCTTGTGCGCGGACAAGAGATAGCAGCGGGAAGTTCGCTGACTCTGCTAAACTGTGCCGATATCACCGGTCACTTCTCAACGATCACACTCGACGGCGTGGATATCTCAGCCGTGTGCGACACCAGCCGACTCTATACAGAAGGAATCCTGAGTTTGACCCAGACCGTCACAGACGCCTATCGCCCAACAGAAACATCGGTTTCCTGGCCCAATCCGGTACAAGACATACTCTATATTCCTTGTCAGGCCGGCGAACAGATCGAACTCTACGATGCCGGTTCCCGGTTGATTTATCAGAAACAGGCAACCGGAACACCACACGTATTGCCCATGAAGGA
>JAQUTK010000035.1 GCA_028709785.1 Bacteroidales bacterium | reverse complement strand
TTGTTTATAATTTATTCAAAGATCGAATGGTCGCTAAAACCAAATTCCCACAAGGGAATCGGACGGCAAAGGTAATACCTTTTTTATTCCTGACAAAATACTTGCAGCTTTTTTTGAAATCTTTTTTGCCAACAGGAAAAGGCGTTACGCCCTCTCAATGGCAGATATCAATCATGACTGCTTTTCTGTACCGGACCGCTGTCCTTAAAAGCGAGTGCAAAAGTACTCCCTTTTACAATACGCTCCAAATTTATTTGCAACTTTCTTTTTAGGGGTTTTAGACACTTTGGATCTAAACAGCTGAAAACTTGCAAATAAACCGGTGAAAGTTTTTTCGGAAAACCGAAGAAAGAGTCGCTTCGGAGGGCAATTGGCATGCTTAATGCAAGGGAAAGCGGAGTGCACTTCCTGATAGCTACTGCGGAAGATTTGCGGGAAATTGGAGGAGAGATCTGCGAAAAAAGAGATTACTATGAGAGAAAAGTCTGCTTCAATCTGCAGAGGGTGTGGTTCTCGATGGGTATATGAACGGATGAAACCTGCTAAGGAAGTCGATTGGAAGGGGTGTATGAAAGAGTATCACCTGAAAAAAAAGAAATACGAAAAGGCAAGGCGAACGGATGGCATCTGCAAAGACAGCCATCCGAAAAGGGTGCACTAAGGAATACCATAGGGAAACATAACTGATTGTTTCAGGAGAATTAGTGAAGCTGTCAGTTGACAGCTTTTAAGTTGTCAGCTGGCAGCTTGTGGGCTGTCATCTGGCAGCTTACGGGTTGTCAGATGACAGCCTCACTAACTATTGAGATAAAAGAGATTAGGATTGAGATAAGAAAGACCAAACTGACGGGAGTTCATGCATAAACTACAGAGGGAATATCATCCTTTATTAAAAAAGCAGCACCTATTCTTTCAAATAGATCCATCATTTCGTATATTTGCGAAAACCCCTAAATAACAACAAGAATGAAGAGTCTAAAAGAAAGCATAGAAAAACGGAGATCCATATATGCGATAAGCAATCAATCGCCGATCTCTGACACAGAGTTGGAAGGTTTAATAAAATTTGCAGCCACACACGTTCCTTCCGCATTCAACTCACAATCAACGCGCCTGGTATTGTTACTCGGCGACAATCACAAAAAGTTTTGGGACATCACAAAAGATGCCTTGCGAAAGATCGTTCCGAAGGAAGCTTTTGCTGCAACAGAGCAGAAGATAGACAGTTGCTTTGCAGCCGGATACGGCACTGTCCTCTATTTTGAAGATCAGACAGTCGTGGAATCTTTGCAAAAAGACTTTCCATTGTATGCAAATAACTTCCCTGTCTGGTCACAGCACACCTCAGCCATGCATCAGTTTGCCGTATGGAACCTGTTGGAAGAGGCAGGACTAGGCGCAACACTTCAGCATTACAATCCTTTGATTGATGAGGAAGTCCGCAAAACATGGAACCTCCCCGCCAGCTGGACACTGATTGCAGAGATGCCATTTGGAACTCCGGTTGCCGATGCAGGAGAGAAAACATTCCAGCCAATTGAAGATCGCGTGAAGATATTCAAGTAAAGAACGAAACAAAGAACGTCCTTGCGTACCACCGGTACCACAAGGACGTTCTTTGTTTCCTTAGTCTGAGAGAAACACCAAAGGCTCCTCCCCTCTTATTGCAGAATCTTTGCGAATGTCAGTTCGATTACATAATCATCATCTGTCGGCACTTCACCCAGAAAAAGCTTTATCCCTTTCTCATCCTGATAGACATTCACCTTCTTCTGGTCTTTGAATACCACAGCCTTTCTTAGTTTATTACCCGTAACAGGCAGAAACAGTTCTTTGCCATTCAGATACAGGATATGCACATATAATGTCTTCTCCTTTTGAGTCGTTACTCCCCATTCCTGCGGTTTGATAATACCCCCACGGGTGCCATAGATAGTCGGACCATACGTATCCATCCATTCACCCATCTGTGACAATCTTTCCAAAGCAATAGCAGGAATTTCACCGTTGGGCTGCGGTCCCACATTCATCAGCAGATTAGCACCTTTACCGGCCGCTTTTACCAACAGCTGAACGAGTGTCTTACACGATTTATAGCTGGTATCACGCATATTATATCCCCATGAACCGTTCATCGTCTCGCAAGTTTCCAAAGGAAGATGACTGATTTCCTGTCCGGAGAGTCCGGCGTTATTTTCTCCGGGGAGATCCCGCTCAAAGAGTTGAATATCTTCTCCCGGGAACGGAGATACATGGTGGTTGTTCGCAACCAGACAGCCCGGCTGCAAACTGTGAATCAGAGCATATTGTTTTTCAAGTTCCCAGTTAAAATCCTTATTCTGATCCTGATCCCAATAACCATCAAACCAGATGGCACCCACTTCCCCATAGTTCGTAAGCAGTTCGGTCAGCTGATTGTTCATAAACCGATAATAGGCAGGCCAGTTTGGTCTCAGTGTTCGTCCCGTACCCCGACCGGTTCTTCCAATCGGATAATCATCGCGGTACCAATCCAGATGTGAATAGTAAAAATGAATTTTAATCCCCTGCTTGTGGCATTCATCTGCAAGTTCCTTCACGATATCCCGTTTGAAAGGAGTTGCATCGATGATGTTATAATCCGAATATTTGGTATCAAACATCGAGAAACCTTCGTGGTGACGCGTCGTAAAGCAGATATATTTGGCTCCAGAAGCTTTGATGGCACTCACCCAGGCAGCAGCGTCAAACCTGGAAGGATAAAACCCGGAAGAAAGTTTGCTGTATTCCCTGTAATTCAGGTTTTTGTTGTTCATATTCCATTCACCATCCGCCATCATGCTATATAAACCCCAGTGAATGAAGACACCAAACTTGTTGTCCTCAAACGTTTTTCTTGCAGCCAGATTGACTGATGAAGGCTGATACTTGCTCTGCGCATCCACTGTCACACAGCAAAAGAGAAGTAACAGAGCCGCTATGATTGTTTTTTTCATATACTAAGATTTTCAGTTTTCGGGCAAATGTATGAATTATTCTTTTATTTTTTCTCTACAGGAGGACGGTTTGTCATCATAAACTGAAGTGTACCTCCCTGCATGATTTCCTCCTGAGTAATATAATTGCGATCCAGGATCTCATTATTCAGCGTGACAAACTCCACATATTTATTATCCTTCGAAAGATCTTCAGCAATGACAATGAATTTCTTGTTGTGAGGAAGAGAAAGTTCGAAGCGTTCCATCTGAGGCGCACCCAGGATATACTCTCCTCCCACCGGATTGAGAGGATAGAAACCCATCGCGCTAAACATATACCAGGCAGACATCTGTCCGCAGTCGTCATTACCGCAAAGTCCGTCAGGCTTATTCTTATACTGTGTGTCAAAGATCTCACGAATCAGTTCTTGTGTTCGAGCCGGATAACCTGCCACATTAAACAGATAAGGTATATGGTGACTTGGTTCGTTGCCATGCGCATACTGTCCGATCAGTCCGGTAACATCCGACAACGGGGAGTCAAACAAGGATGCTGAAAGAGAGAAAAGAGAATCCAGCTTCTGCTTAAACAGCTCCTTCGAACCATACATCTCCATCAACCCTTTGACATCATGTTGCACATGCCAGGTATATTGCCAGGCATTACCTTCCGTATAATCGCCCCCTTTAGATTCCGAATGAGCCAACGAATAAGGATTGAAAGGCGCATACCACGAACTGTCTGAAAGACGCGGGCGCATCAGTCCGGTAGCCGGATCAAACATGTTTTTGTAGTAAGAAGCTCGCTTTTCAAAGAGCAGCGCGTCCTCTTCCTTGCCTAGTTTGCGCGCCATAATAGCCGCCGCGTAATTGTCATAGCATGTTTCAAGCGTGCGGGACACCGATTCAGTAGCCGTAAGATCAGTCGGGAAATAACCATATCTATCCAACACCTCCCATTGAGACTTCTGATGCGACGTCGTCAGAGACTTTTTGATCGCCTGATACGCAGCTTCCGCATCAAACCCATTGAAACCTTTCAGATAAGCATCCACAATAACCGGGATGGCATGATCACCAATCATACAAAAGTTCTCTTTCCCCCACAGCGTCCAGATCGGCAGAAATCCCTGTCTGTCGGCATGTGCAATCATACTATTGACAAACGGATCCACCTTTTCCGGTACTAAGATGGTATAGAGAGGATGAGCGGCGCGATACGTATCCCACAAGGAGAAGGTAGAATAATACTCATTTCCCTTCGCCTGAGCCACTGAGTCGTCCACTCCACGATACTGTCCATCCACATCCGCGATATTGTTGGGTTGAATCAGCATATGATAAAAAGAGGTATAGAAGTTCTCTTTCTGTTCGCGTGTGCCGGTCATCCGCACCCGTTTCAGATAATTATTCCATTCGAGCTGCGCGGTGCTCAGCGTACGGTCAAAGTTCCATGAAGAGAGTTCGGCTTCCATATTCTTTGCCGCCCCTTCCTCACCGGTAGTGGAAAGCGCCACTTTGACTTTCAGGTCATCCCCCTTCTTCAGGTCAAAGGTAAAAACCACACGTTTGCCCACCTCTCCTTCCTTGGGAGCCAGTTCGATATAGTCAGTCACCGGTTTGTCAAACTTCAATACATACGCAAAGGAACGATTGACCCACATGCTGCGGCGTGTCTCACCCGTGAAAGTATAAGCATCTTTCTTATGGATGGTAAACATGCTCACACGCCCACGATACGACTGTTCGCTATTAACCAGACCGTGTTGAAAATCCACCATCAAAGAGGCAGTATCCTCTTTGGCATATGTAAAGCGGTACATGGCGACATGCGCCGTCGCGGTAATCTCAGCCAACACATCCGGCTGATTGAGATGAACAGCATAATAGCCGGGAGATGCTTTTTGTGAAGCACTGTCGAAGGTACTCTTGTAATCCTCCCGTACCCGCTGTCCGCTCACCGGTTGAATCAGAATATCTCCCAGATCCATACATCCGGTTCCGTTCAGGTGTGTCTGGGAAAAACCCCAGATCAAGGAATCAGAAAAGCGGTAACCCGAACAGTAATCCCATCCTATCGCGTTTGTCTCCGGACTTGCCTGGATCAATCCAAACGGACGGCAAGCACCCGGAAAGGTATGACCGGTGGCAGAGCCTCCGATAAAAGGATTGACATATTGAATGTAATTATCCCGTTCAGGGATCAAATCACCACAAGAAAAAAGGCATAGTGAAGAGGTGGCAAACAAGAGAGTATTCAGTAACTGTTTGATTCGCATGGTCGTTCATTTATTATTAGATGCACAAACTTAACCAAAAGTTGTAATATCCCCGCAAGATGAAGCCGGAAACTTTCTTTCTAACTGAAAAAAAGAAAGCTGCGAGATAATTCACCCCACAGCCTTCTTCTCTTTCTTTATCGGATCATCCATCCTTGCGGAGATCCATCATTGCACGCTTAAACAACAATCTCCTCGCTCTGTTATTTGTTTGCAGGCGCCATGGTTGGCACATTGAAAAGATGCTTTGCGTAATTGTAGTTCAGAGCTTCGTAGATATCAATGAGACGCGGCAAGCGAGTCAGGAATCTCTCGTAGTTCTTCTTTTCGGGTTGTGTCCACTGTACCTCAGACATTGCAGCCACACGTGGCATTGCCATGTATTGAACCTGTTTGAAGTTTGGAATATACTCTGTCCAGATATTTGCCTGAGCTCCAAGAACATGTTTTTTCTGATCCGCAGTCAGTTCTTCCGGTACCGGTTCGTAGCTATAAACAACATCTACAGGAAGGAAACCACCAATCGCATCCGGCTCATTCTTTGTATCTTTCGATTGATAATGATCAAAGTAAGCATGTGAGTTGGGACTCATCACTACATCATGATTTTGCTGAGCAGCTTTGATACCCCCTTTTACACCCCGCCATGACATTACCGTTGCATCAGGAGCCAATCCACCTTCAAGGATCTCATCCCAACCAATTAAGCGACGTCCTTTGCCATTCAAATACTTTTCTACCCGGGTGGTAAAATAGCTCTGCAAACGGTCCTCCGCACTATGACCGTCTTTCGCTTGCAAACCTTCCGCTTTGATACGAGCCTGACATTGCGGACAAGCAGCCCAGCGTACTCTTGGAGCCTCATCGCCTCCGATATGGATAAACTTGGAAGGGAAAAGTTCGAGTACTTCCGATAAAACTCCCTCTACAAATTCAAATGTGCTCTCCTTACCTAAACAGAGTACATCTTCTGCAACTCCCCATGTCTTACGAACCTCATACGGTCCGCCGGTGCAACCCAGATTGGGATAAGCAGTCAGAGCCGCAACCATGTGACCCGGCATATCGATCTCCGGAATGATTGTGATATAACGTTGTTGCGCATACGCCACGACATCGCGGATCTGCTCCTGTGTATAGAATCCCTTGTGAGGAACGCCGTCATACTTACCGCTGTTGTGACCAATAACAGTCTCGCTTCGCACCGAACCAATCTCTGTCAGGCGAGGATATTTCTTGATCTCAATACGCCATCCCTGATCTTCTGTCAGATGCCAGTGAAGCATATTCTGATTGTGTAAAGCCATCATATCAATAAACGTTTTCACTTCCTCTACAGTCATAAAGTGACGGCATACATCCAGCATCATACCTCTATAGCTAAAACGCGGCTGGTCATTAATTGATCCGGCAGGGAAAGCGACCGATGTACATGCACAAGAAGGCAACGACTTACGAATTGTCTGCACGCCATAGAATGTTCCGGCTTCTGAAGCGCCCGAAATCCGGATCCCATTTTCCTTCGAAACTGTGATCGTATAGGCCTCTTTATTCTGAGAATTCAATCCGGTGCTCAGGATAATTGAATTGGCATTCTCCTTACCGGCTTGCACCTTCAGTTTGAGTCCGACGGTACTTTTTATATATTCTGCCAGAAACTCTGCATTCTTTTTCAGCAACTCATTACCGGGAGTATACACGATCCGGGTCTTCTTATTCAAAGTAAACTCAGGTTGTTGGTTTTGTACGATCTCCTGGGGCAATGGAATTACTTGATAATTGGCGACATTTCTTCCACTGACGCCGGAAGAATAAAAGATTACTGCAAACAAAGGCAGTACTAGTTTTCTGAGTAAATTCATAAAGTATATATTATTTGGTTATCAATAAAATCCGATCAAAAGATCTCTATCTCATCTACAAAAAGAAAGGCTGGTGCCCCCTTACACGGATGCCAGGGAGGTAATACCGGAGTTCGCTTTACAAGGACTTTGACATAATTGGTTTTAACAGGGTAGAACGTTAACTCATAGGTATATATTTTGTCTGAATCTTGTTTTGCGAGCACAGGAATCTTCTTCATCATGATCTCTTTAAAGTTTTTTCCATCCGACGATGTGAAAGCTGCCAGAGAAGAAGGACCCATGATCCAGTCATTCTTTTTTACATTTGCAGAAATCTGAACTTTGTATATTTCTGTCTCACCTTTCAGGTCAAAGACTGCTTCCAGATCCGAAGACTGGAAACCTACCCATCGATCAGAGTTGTAATTTGATTCACCTTTTAAACCATCATTCAAGACTTGAGCAATAGTAGGTGGATAGCCACCAATTGGTTTTTGCAAGAGAGTGATCGGCTTCATACTTGCTATATTCAATCGTATCTTTTCTTTAAAGATCCGACTTGTATCGGAAGTGCGAATAACAGCCGCACAAAGGTCTGCATAACCTCCAACACTAAAAGGGCCATCATATTTTGTACTGTACCGCGTTGGAATTGACCCGTCCAGCGTATAATAAATGTCCCCTTCAAGCAGAGATTTTAATGTTACCTCTATATTGCCTTCTTCTCGATTCGGTACAAGATCTGCTCTCACTTCATACAGATGTTTCGCCATATTGTATCCTAAGGCATCATAGATATCCATCAGTCGGGGAAGGCGACTGATGAATTGTTTGAAATTCTTTTTTGGAGACTCTGTCCACTGTACCTCACTCATTGCTGCCATACGTGGCAACGTCATATATTGCACCTGTTTGAAGTCGGGCATATATTCCGTCCAAAGATTGGCTTGCACACCGATTATATGTTTCTGTTCTTCAGGTGTCAAACCATCAGGCACAGGCTCGTATGCATAAACACTGTCTATCGGCAGATAACCACCAATCGCATCCGGCTCATTTTTTGTATCTTTTGATTGATAATGGTCAAAATAAGCATAGTCATTCGGAGTCATAATAACATCATGCTTTTCCTGAGCAGCTTTCATTCCGTTGGCAATACCGGTCCATGCCATCACTGTCGCATCGGGAGGCAATCCCCCTTCGAGTATCTCATCCCAACCGATAATTCGGCGTCCTTTGCTGTTGACAAACTTCTCCACGCGAGTCATGAAATAACTTTGTAAACGATTTTCTGCCGAATGAATGCTGTCTGTTGCCAATCCCTCGGCCTTGATACGTTCCTGACATGCCTTACATGCAGCCCATCGCACCTTCGGGCATTCATCACCTCCGATATGGATCATCTTGGAAGGGAAAAGTTCAATAACCTCAGCCAATACACCGTCTACAAATTCGAAAGTGCTTTCCTTTCCTGCGCAAAGCACCTCATCGGCTACTCCCCATGTCTTTAGGACTTCATACGGCCCCCCGGTACAACCCAGCTGCGGATAAGAAGCTAAAGCAGCCATCATATGTCCCGGCATATCTATTTCCGGAACGATGGTTATGTAACGTTTCTGCGCATATTCCACAACTTCGCGGATTTGCGCTTGCGTATAATATCCTTCCTGCGGAATACCATCATACAGACCGCTATTATGACCGATGACAGTCTCACTTCGCTTCGAGCCAATCTCTGTCAGAAGAGGATATTTCTTGATTTCGATACGCCACCCCTGATCATCAGTAAGATGCCAGTGAAGCGTGTTCTGATTGTGTAAAGCCTCCATATCAATGAATGACTTCACTTCTTCCACTGTCATGAAATGACGGCTTACATCAAGCATCATACCTCTGTAAGCAAAACGAGGCTGGTCGTTTATCTCTACAGGAGACATTGCAACCGTAGAGTCCTGTAGGCTAGCAGTCAATGATTTACGCAGCGTCTGTATTCCATAAAAGTTTCCTGCTTCTGAAGCACCATTGATAAGAATACCATCTTCAGCAACCTTGATCTGATAGGCCTCTTTGTTCTTGGAGACAAGTCTGGCATTTAGAATAATAGCATTGGTCGCACTGTCACCTGCTGAAACTTTCAGCTTAATGCCGGTAGTAAACTGAATGTACTCAGCCAGAAATTGCGCATTATTCTTCAGCAAATTATTACCGGAGGTGTATAAGATCTTCGTTGTTGAACTAATTATAAAAGCATTACCGTCTTTCTTAATAATCTCCTGTGGCAAAGGTATTGTTTCATAATTGGTTTTTGATTTATCTTCCTCACAAGAAGTACAGATAAAAACTGCAATAAATAAAAGTGATAGTTCCTTACATATATTCATTGTATCAAAGAATTTGTTCCTATTTATATGTTTCACGTAAATTATGAAGAATCACCTGCACTTTTTTGGAAGCAGAAAGCTGTGGAGATGTAATAATAACCTCTTTCTCCTCACCCGGGAGCAGATCAAAGAAGTTATCACTAAACCGCGCACCCTGCACCGGAATCTCAACAAACAGATCCTTGACCAGTTTGTCAGACTTCAGCTTCACGGTATATTTTCCATCTTCATATTTCAGCTCTTTGGAGATCGTCGGAACAGGCAATTGCATCTCCTTTGGCTTGCAGAAGAAGAAAAGACGTCGGGTCAGTTCCTTTCCGCCCAAATCAGTTACAACAGCTTCCATACAACAGTTTTTCTTTTGATCTTCTTTGAGCAGAGATTCCACGGGATATTCGGCAAACAACGTAGAAGCATTGGCCGGTATGGATAGATGGATCATCTCTTCATTCAACACCTTTCCTTCAAAAGAAACCAGGCGGAAACGACATTTCGCTTCCATACTGGTAAGGCTATCCGTCAGCACATAACATTGAAGCGTTCCCTCTTTGTCATTGAAGCTCAGTGCAGGCGAAGCAAAAGCCCGCTGCGCCTGATACTGTAACGCCTTCCAATTACCATAATAGTCAATGCTGGACCAGGAAACAACCGGCCAGCAATCATTGAGCTGCCAATACAGAGTACCCATACAATAAGGACGATTGCGGCGCAGCGCATCAAAGCCCATACGCATACCCATTCCCTGCATCACCAGTCCGACGTACACAAAATCTTCAAACTTCTCCGGTACCTTATAATACATTTCCATATATTGACGAATAGCCGTATTACCTATATAACTCTTCTGATGTACTTTCATTACCTCCGACTCCAGTTGGTAATCGGCAGGAGTCGCAAAGGAGGCGATCGTCTTCATCTCCGGAAAAGACTGGAAACCAAACTCACTGGAGAAACGGTTTTTACGTTGTTCAAATGCCTCAAAAGGCATTCTTCCGTGCCATACACCCCAGTCATGCACATCGCGAATAGCAAACAAGTCCGGTCTGCCCCAGTTAGCGACATACGGCGAACCGTGTACATAATATTTGTTTGAATCCAGTTCCATTACTTTCGCAGGCAGCAATCCACGGAAAAGACGGTTATAACCTTTTGTAAAGCCCTGCATGATGCTGTCACTGTAGTGGTAAGAGTTCTGCAACCCCCAATAGGTCAAAGCCTCCAGTATTTCATTGTTGCCGCACCACATGGCCATACAGGCATGATTGCGCAAACGGCGGATATTATAATCAGCTTCCGCAGATACTTTACTCAAAAAAGCAGAATCAGTCGGATAGGGCGTACAGGCAAACATAAAATCCTGCCAAACCAGAATACCATGTTCATCCGCCTCGTTATAAAAGCGGTTGTCTTCATAGACTCCTCCACCCCACACACGGATCATATTCATATTGGACGCCTTTATATCTTCGAATGTGCGGTGATAAATGGAATCCGTGACACGAGGCAAAAGAAGATCATTGGGAATATAATTGACACCTTTGGCATACATGGGCATTCCATTTACCTTGAAGAAGAATGACTCGCCATTACTATCTTCTTCTGTAATCACCTCGATACTCCGCAACCCGATACGTTCCGTTTGGGAAGCCACTTTCCGGGTCAGCACAGAGACCGAAGCCGTAAAGTCATATAGCGCAGGCGTTCCCCAGCCATTGGGCATCCATCTTTCCGGATCCCGTATCTCCATCGGAAGCGTAATTTTATTCTCTCCTTTCTTCAGTCGTACCGGTCTGGAGGCGACTATATCCTGCTCATTGCGTGTCGCTTTTACAGTGACATTTGCCCATGTGTTTTTCAACGAATGAATGGTGATCTCATTGCTAACCGTTGCCATTTTCTCATCAACAGACAACTGGTTCACATGAAAATCGGCAATTCGGGCCACATCATAAAAAGTAAGTGAGACTGGTCGCCAGATTCCGCTCGTCACCATGCGAAGTCCCCAATCCCAACCAAAGTGATAAGGAGCCTTACGTGAATAGACACTCAGATGCTTTTCACTGTGATCATTATCAGCGGGATACTCAAATCCATTGGCTTCATACTGCGGCATCACAGACGTAATCGGTGAATGAAAGTAAAGACGTAAGTGATTGGTTCCTTTCTTTAAATAGTTGTGTACAGAAAGAGAATATCCGACAAACATATTATCTGAGCGCAGTATCAGTGAGTCATTGAGGTAAACGTCGGCATAGGTATCCAACCCCTCAAAAGTGAGCAGCGCATCACCTCTGCTGAGTTGAGAAGAAGTTACTTCAAACTTTGTCTGATAGATCCAGTCTTCATTCTCAACCCATTGGATCTCTTTTTCATTCGTTCCAATATTGGGATCCGGTATGAGCTTATATCTCAGTAAGTCCTGATGAACAGTTCCCGGGACCACCGCATCCCGCCACTCTTTCTTGTTCGCCTGAGTAAATTGCCAACAGTTGTTCAGCAAAACAGTCTCCGGTTTTTTTGAACAGGAGAGACATATCAAGATCATGGCAAACAGTGCTCCAGCCTTCTGTAGTGCAGCGCAAATTGCAAGTGAAGAATATTTCATAAGGACTTTTCCTACTGATAAAGAGAGACAAAGATAATAAATTTATGAATCAGTCATACAACCTGAACTTTATTCTTTCCAGTGAATGGTGCGGATAATCGGGTTGGCATCATCAGCCAATGGCTTGAAGAGGCGCTGAAACTTGCCTTCCTGATCTTTCAATTTGGCTTTCACACCTTCAGTAAAGTAACTGTTGTATACTTCTTCATCGTTCTTTAGGTCTTCGACAGATAAGCTGTATATTTCTTCTTCGTTGCGCATATTCGGAACCAATATATTGGGGCCTCCATCCAGATCGTTCACAATATCTCTTGAATAGTACGTAACGCTTCCACTTTTCAAATCGCACAAAACCCAGAAGTACATATCTTCTTCAGTAGAATAGAAGTATCGTACACACAAAAGGATCTTATTCTTCATTATATACATTCTTCGGATTAAGGGTTGATGAAGCATTGATTTTACACCATCAACATATAGATTTTCGGGTTTGTATTTATTTTCAGGAATTATCCGACAGATAGGTCGAACTTCTTTACCCTTCGCCATAATCACCGCGTCAGAGTCAGAATCAAAAACGCTCCAACAGTAATATGTATCATCTGTTTTAAACGAAACAAGTAACATTCCAGGAAGAATCATAGGCTCTTCCTCTTTTTCGAATTTTTTGCTTAGCTCCTGCCATTTCTTTTTTTCTTTTTCTATTAATACACTATCTGTTCTTTCGACCTGATTGGTTCTCTCATCAACTATATCTATAGCTGTATTCCAATATTTATTCACAAAATATGCCTTGTGATTATAAACTAACACCGGATAGCTTTTTGAGAACTCACCATCCAGACTTTTTACAAAATGTCCGAGTTCATCATAAACGAGTGTGCGATGATCATCTGAAAAAAAATAGACCCAATTTGTTGTAATATCCACAGTAAAATAGTTAAAATCAGAAAAGAGGTGGAAGTCATACCAAATATACTCTCCTGGTCCACGCCCAGGGGACCCTACTTGATGTAAGTAAACTCCATTTTTATCAAAGCAGAGTAACTTTCCGCTAGAAATGGTATAAAAGCGATCCCCGTGACGTAAACCATATTTTGTTATTGTCTCCTTTGTTGTCTCCAATGCCACATAACTCACACTATCTGCGAGTTCAGACAGCAGTAGTGGCTCTACTTTGGAAGGTGGAGCATTCAGATGGAAAGTGACGAGTCCGTTTTGACTATCCCCATTGACCGAATCCCCGGATTTCTTTCCACCGCAGGCGAAAAGTGTCAGAGTAAGCAGTAGTAAGATGTGATGATCGTAATTAAGATGTCTCATAAGATATGTGTTTAAAATTTATTTTTTCCAGTGAAAGGTACGGATAATCGGGTTGGCATCATCAGCCAATGATTCTAACAGGCGCTGAAACTTGCCTTCCTGATCTTTCAATTTGGCTTTTACCCCTTCAGTAAAGTAACTGTTGTATATCTCCTCGTCGTTCTTCAGATCTTCGACGGAAATGCTATAGATTTCTTCTTCATAGGCATTGGGGCCCAAAATATTCGGGCCACCATCTAAGTCATTTATTATATAGTCGGAATGATATGTCACATTTCCATCTTTCAAGTCACAGACTACCCAATATTGAGTTCTTTCCTCTATACTAAGATTGTATCTTACATATAAGAGGATCTTATCATTGCATACATACATTCTTCGGATGATGGGCTGAAGGAGCCATGGCTTTCTATCACTAGAGTACGTATCTTCCGGTAAATATTTATTTTCCGGTATTATTCGACAGAAAGGTATCACGTCTTTGCCCTTAGCCATCATAACCGTGTCAAAAAAAACACACCAACAGTATAATGCATGATTTGAGATAGTCTTAACAGGCTCAGTTCCTTCAGGAAAGCTATATCTTTTTCCTTCTTTTTGGCATTTCTCACTAACTGCGTCCCAAAACTTTCCAACTATTTCTATTTTTTCTTTATTGTTCGTTACACTCTTGTTATTCTGTTCATCAAAAACTCCAATAATAGGATGATAAATGGGTGCAAAATACACAAAATGGTTATACACAAAGTCAGGACGGTAATCCCATAATCCTCCCATTTGACTCTTCACGAATTTCCCGTTTTCATCGTAAACTTGTGTTCGTTTATTATACGACTTGCAATAAACCCAGTTAGTCTCAGAATCAACTGTAAAATCGTTATAATATTCCATCCAGGTATATTCTTCAGGGCCTTTTCCTCTTCTGCCTATCTGGTGTAAATACTTCCCATTCTTGTCAAAGCAAAGCAGTCTATCTCCATTAATAATGGTATAGTAGCGCTCCCCATACTGAATCGCCTTATCAGTCAATGACTCTTTGGTTGTCTCCAATGCCACATAACTCACACTGTCCGCTAGTTCAGAGAGCAGTAGCGGTTTAACAGTGGCTGGCGGTGCATTCAGATGGAAAGTAACAAGTCCGTCTTTACTATCGGCATTTGCCGAATTGGTTTCTTTGTTTTGCACGTTTGTGCATCCTATCAGTAGTGGAAGCAATAAGAGGAAAATAGGTCTCATCTGTTTTCGTGGTTTTAGTAATCAACAATGTCAAACTTATAATAGATGGTCTATTTAATCAACCCTAGTTTCTGTGCAGAGATTAAGATTTCTAAAAGATCGCTGCAAAAGTAACTATTTTTTGGAATAGTACACTTATTCATTGGATAAACACGTAGTAAATCCAAAATAAACTGAATGAGCAAGAGGAACATCCTCATTCATTGAGTAAGAAATACAGACAGTTTTCTTTAGCAATACGCAGCACTTTTCAATCCTTTCCTGTCACATTTCTCATTTCAAAGCACGAAACGATTATTTCAAAGCTTGGAATAACTGTTTCAAAGTTTAAAATAATTATTTCAGGGTTTGAAATGAATAAATCATCATTACTGCTGATTTTTATCGTAAGGGTTGGTTGATTTATGTTCCTTGATTCTAAAGAGTTTCTTTCAGTATAAGAGAGCCTCTGAGCATATAAAATTGTGTTCAAGGAATCGGGAGGGTAAAAAAATAAGAGGGCACATCTTTGTGATGCACCCTCTTATTTCTGTTATAGGTAAACGATTCAGAGTTTCACTACTGACTCCATTCCTTTCAGAATGGCTTGTTCGTTCATTGGAATCAGTTTATGATGTCTTTCAGGAAGTGATTTCTTCAATCCCAGCAACACGTTTTCCAGTTTGACCATCGGACTGATCTTCAACAATCCACCGAGGATAATCATATTAAATGCTTTCGCATCAGCCATACCTGCGGCTATATCCATGGCATCAATGCGATAGACATGAATGTCGGTACGCGTAGGAACTTTATGAATACCATAACCGTCAAAGATAAGTATTCCACCCGGTTTTACCTTTGATTCAAACTTGTCCATGGAAGGTTGGTTGAGCACGACTGCAATATCAAAACTGTTTAACACCGGCGAACTGATGCGATCATCGCTCAATATCACTGTTACGTTTGCTGTACCACCACGTTGCTCCGGTCCATACGAAGGCATCCAGCTTACCTCTTTGCCTTCCATCAACCCGGAATATGCAAGGATCTTTCCCATGGAAAGCACTCCCTGTCCGCCGAAACCGGCTATAATTATTTCTTGTTTCATCGCTGATTATTCGTTTTTTAGATCACCAAGCGGATAGAAGGGGAACATATTCTCTTCCATCCATTTATTTGACTGTACCGGAGTCATCTTCCATCCGGAGCTACAGGTTGATACAAATTCCACCAGTGATGTGCCTTTGCCTGCCATCGAGTTTTCAAATGCCTGACGAAGAGCCTTCTTTGCTTTCTTAATCGCTGGAGAGGTCTGAACACTCTGACGAGTCACATAGCAAGCACCATCAAGCTGAGCGATCAGGTTGG
The DNA here is from genome assembly GCA_028709785.1 of Bacteroidales bacterium. Classification (GTDB taxonomy): domain Bacteria; phylum Bacteroidota; class Bacteroidia; order Bacteroidales; family JAQUTK01; genus JAQUTK01. Next base: position 20,018 of record JAQUTK010000035.1, on the reverse strand, counting down.
ATATCTTCAATGGATAACCATTCAGTTTGACATCGCGGCCAAAAGGACAAGTAGAGGTCTTCATGCCTTCCAGTGTTGTCGGAGCCATCTGACCACCGGTCATACCATAGATCGCATTGTTGATAAAGATAATCACGATATTTTCGCCTCTGTTGCACGCGTGAATCGTTTCAGCGGTACCAATGGCTGCAAGGTCACCATCTCCCTGATAAGTAAAGACCATTTTGTCGGGAGAGAGACGTTTCACCGCTGTGGCTACAGCGGGAGCTCTTCCGTGAGCAGCTTCCACCCAGTCAATATCAATATAATTATAGGCAAACACGGCGCAACCTACCGGAGAAACTCCGATCGTCTTCTCTTCCATGCCCATCTCTTCGACCACTTCCGCCACCAATTTATGCACCACACCATGACTACAACCCGGGCAATAATGCATGTGGGTATCGTTCATCAGTTTGGGCTTTGTATAAACCAGATTCTCAGGTTTAATTATTTCTTCTGCAGTTATCATAACTTAGTCTCCTTACTCTTTGATTAGTTTTTCCTTGAGAGCTTCGACGATCTCTTCCGGAGAAAAGACGATACCTCCCATCCTACCATAATGTTCGACAGCAGTACGTCCGTTGACACTCAGACGTATATCTTCTACCATTTGTCCGGCATTCAATTCAACAGAAAGGAAGCCTTTTACTTTTTCAGCATACTCTTTGATAATCTTTGTCGGGAAAGGCCACAAGGTTATCGGACGGAGAAGTCCGAGTTTGATGCCTTGTTCGCGGGCGATTTCCACAGCTTTCAAACAGATACGGGCACTTGAACCAAATGCCACGGCAATGTATTCTGCATCTTCACAGTAGAGCTCTTCATAGCGCACTTCATTCTCTTCGATGGTGCGATACTTAGCCTGGAAACGGATGTTATTCTGTTCCATACGTTCCGGATCCAGTTCGAGAGAAGTGATCACATTGCGTTTGCGATCTGCTGTCTTACCGGTAATTGCCCAGGGGCATTCTTTCCGGATCTCTTCCTCTGTACGACGTATCTGTTGTTTCGGCAATACGACCTTTTCCATCATCTGGCCAATGACACCATCGGCAAGAATAATGGCCGGATTGTTGTATTTAAAAGCCAAGTCCAGTCCCAGACCTACAAAGTCAACCATTTCCTGTACAGATGAAGGCGCTAAGGCAATCAGACGATAGTCGCCGTGTCCACCACCTTTTGTCGTCTGAAAATAGTCTGCCTGACTTGGCTGAATGGTTCCCAAACCGGGACCTCCACGCATCACATTGACAATCAGACAAGGGAGTTCAGCTCCTGCAATATAAGAGATACCCTCCTGCTTCAAACTGACACCCGGACTGGAAGAGGAGGTCATTACCTTTTTACCGGCTCCTGCTCCACCATAGACCATATTAATGGCAGCGACTTCACTTTCAGCCTGCAACACAACCATGCCGGTCGTCTCCCAGGGTCTTAACTCAGTCAATGTTTCAAGGATCTCTGACTGTGGAGTGATGGGATATCCAAAATAGCCATCCACACCGTAGCGCACTGCTGCGTGTGCAATGGCTTCATTGCCTTTCATTAATCTTATTTCTTCTGACATAATTCTTACAGTTTTACTTTATACACTGTGATACAGCCATCCGGACAAACAATGCCACATGCAGCACATCCGATGCAAGCGTCAGGATTCTCCATGTATGCATAATGATATCCTCTGTCGTTTACCTCTTTCTTTGCAAGAGCCAACGTCTTTGTCGGGCAGGCTTCCACACATAATTCACAACCTTTGCAACGTTCGGTATTTACCAAAACGGTTCCTTTTACCTTTGCCATAAACTATTATTATTTTTTGCGGATGCAAAGTTAATGGTTTTTCGACGAATAAAGAAGCAAATTGCAAGCATTTACTTATAGAAGCATCTGTAATCGCTGTTACAAACTATCAAAATAACAGTCAAAACCCTTAAATAACCCTTTTATATCAGGCTGTTGCGAAAAGAGTGCAAAGACGGACGAACCTGATCCGGACATGGAAGCATAGAGTGCACCGTTGGCATAAAGTTGCTCTTTGATCTCTCCGATGAGGGGATAACGTTCAAAAACACTTTGCTCAAAGTCATTGACAACCCTCTCCTTCCACTCGTAAACCGGCATCTTCAGAAGCTCTTTCAAAGAGACCTCAGGTAGTGTCGGGGTCACTGAAGCATAGGCTTCAGCGGTTGAAACAAACACGGGTGGTTTGACTAATGCCAGGTAGTAGCCTGCCAGGGAGAGTTGCACGGGTTCGAAAAGATTGCCTATGCCGTGGGCAAACAGTGGTTTGTTGTAGATAAAGAAGGAACAGTCTGCTCCTAGCTTTGATGCATAACCGGCCAGTTGGTCCAAAGACAAACCTAAACCTGCCCATTCGTTGAGTAAGAGCAGCATGGAGGCAGCATCGGAAGAACCTCCTCCAAGTCCGGCTCCAAAGGGGATGACTTTGTGCAGATAGACATCGACCGGCGGCAGCGGAAACTCTTTATTCAACAAGTCGTATGCTTTGAGTATTAGGTTCTTTTCGGAAGGGCAGTCTATAACCAATCCGCTTCCATGATAGCTGCAACCTTCTTTATGTTGCGCAGAGGGAACGATCTCAAGTGCATCTTTCCATCCGATCGGGTAAAAGACGGTTTCTATATCGTGATATCCATCGGCTCTTCGGCGAGTGATGTTGAGACCAAGGTTTATTTTTGCATTTGGAAATCGGATCATTGCATGGAATATTTTATTTGAAAGAACAAAAGTAGGCAAATTTCATTAACTTTGTTGCCCAATCAAAATAAAAGAAGCGTGTATGGCGACCGATAAACCACAGTATCAAACGACTAAGAAGAAATCTAATCCACTGGTTCCGGAATTTGGAAAACTACAACCTCAGTCCCGCGAACTGGAAGAGGCGGTGCTGGGAGCCTTGATGCTGGAAAAGGATGCCTATTCAATCGTCAGCGAAATACTCAAGCCGGAGTGTTTCTATGACAATGTACACAAACAGATTTTTATCGCCATCCAGTCGCTCTCTGTCAAGCAACGTCCGATCGACATGCTTACCGTGACGGAAGAACTCCGGTTGCTCGGCAAACTGGAAGAGGTGGGTGGTAGTTATTATGTGGCAATGCTCACCGGAAAGGTGGCCTCGGCTGCCCATCTTGAATATCATGCCCGAATCATTCAACAGAAATATCTCTCCCGCGAATTAATCACCTACACTTCGGATATACAGACGAAAGCTTTTGATGAAACCATTGATGTGGATGATCTGATGCAGGAGGCGGAAGGCAAACTCTTTGAGATTTCACAGCGTCAGATGCGAAAAGATGTGACGCAGATCGATCCGGTTATTCAGGACGCGTACAATAATATCATGGCTGCGTCAAAACGCGAAGACGGATTGAGTGGTCTCGCTTCCGGATTTAAAAAGCTGGATGATATCACCTCCGGCTGGCAAAGTTCAGATCTTATCATCTTTGCGGCCCGTCCGGCTATGGGAAAAACTGCTTTTGTGCTCTCTATGGCTAAGAATATGGCTGTGGATGAGAAGCAACCTGTAGCTGTCTTCTCACTGGAAATGTCAAACGTACAGTTGGTCAACCGTCTGCTGATGAATGTGTGTGAGATTCCCGGCGACAAGATCAAAAGCGGTCACCTCAACGATGAGGAATGGAGACAGCTGAAAGAGAAAATGAATGTGCTGTTTGGTGCTCCTGTGTATATTGATGATACTCCGAGTCTTTCTGTTTTTGAGTTACGTACCAAAGCACGCCGACTGGTGCGCGAACATGGTGTGAAGATAATTATCATCGACTACCTTCAGTTGATGAATGCCAGCGGTATGTCTTTCAACAGCCGCGAACAAGAGGTGAGTATGATCTCCCGTTCCTTGAAGGGACTTGCTAAAGAACTGAATATTCCAATCATCGCCTTGTCACAGCTCAACCGTGGGGTGGAAAGCCGCACCGGGGCGGATAAGCGTCCGCAGCTGGCGGACTTGCGTGAGTCGGGTGCTATCGAGCAGGATGCTGACATGGTTTGCTTTATTCACCGTCCGGAGTACTATAAGATTATGACGGATGAAGCCGGCAACTCGACCTTAGGTATTGCTGAAATTATTATTGCGAAGCATCGTAACGGTGCCGTGGGTGATGTGCGCCTCCGGTTTAAAGGGGAATATGCGAAGTTTATGAATCCGGAAGATGAAAACACATTCAACTACAATCCGATTTCTTCCGCGAGCATCGAACTGGATTCAAAAGTGAATTCATGGAACAAACAGCCAAGTTCGTCGCCAGGCAACGCTCAGTTTGGAGGAGGATTATCACCCAATGAAGTTCCATTTTAACAAACGGGATCATGGCAAAACAAAAAACGCTTTTCTTCTGTAAAGAATGTGGCAATGATTTTCCGAAATGGTTCGGACAGTGTCCTGTCTGCAAGGCCTGGAGCAGCTGCGTGGAAGAGGTGGTTGGTAAAGAGACTCACTTTTCCCAGATCAAGAGCTCCAAAGAGAGAGTACGACCGCTCCTGATTCACGAAGTAGAGCGTACGGCGGAGATACGCATTGATATGCACAACGGCGAACTGAACCGTGTCCTTGGCGGTGGTTTGGTGCCTGGCTCGATGACTTTGATTGGTGGCGAACCGGGCATTGGTAAGTCTACTCTGATCCTTCAGGTGGTGCTGCAACTGCAAAAAAGAGTGCTTTATATCTCGGGGGAAGAGAGTGCGCAACAGCTCAGACTTCGGGCTGATCGCTTGAAAGGGGGCAACAAAGAGTGCTTTATTGCGAATGAGACTTCGCTGGATACGATCTTCGAACACATCCATGAGATCAATCCCGAACTGGTGGTTATCGATTCGATTCAGACGGTCTCAATGGAGTCTCTGGAGTCGTCTCCGGGTAGTATCGTGCAAGTGCGCGAATGTGCCGCGGCGATTCTTCGGTATGCGAAAGAGAGTAATATACCGGTCTTTATCATTGGTCATATCAACAAAGAAGGAAGTATTGCCGGACCGAAAGTGCTGGAGCATATCGTGGATACGGTGCTTCAGTTTGAGGGGGATCAGCATTATATGTACCGCATCCTGAGATCGGTGAAAAACCGCTTTGGAAGTACCTCCGAACTGGCTATCTTTGAGATGCGGCAGGACGGTCTGCGCGAAGTGAGCAACCCGTCGGAATTGTTGCTTTCGCAGGATCACGCCGGACTGAGTGGCGTGGCTGTTGCTGCTGCCATTGAAGGGATCCGGCCTTTTCTTATTGAGACACAGGCTCTGGTAAGCACGGCTGCATATGGTACGCCGCAACGTTCAGCAACGGGATTTGATATCCGACGGATGAACATGCTACTTGCGGTACTGGAGAAACGCGCCGGATTTAAGATTGCTCAGAAAGATGTGTTTCTTAATATTGCCGGCGGACTGCGTGTGAGCGATCCTGCGATTGACCTGGCAATCATCAGTGCGATTCTCTCTTCCAGCATGGATATTGCCATTGATTGTCGTACGTGTCTGGCAGGTGAAGTAGGTCTCTCCGGCGAGATCCGTCCGGTCAACCGCATCGAACAACGGATCATGGAAGCTGAGAAACTGGGATTCGAGCGTATCCTGATTCCTTCCAACAACCTGAAAGGGTTTGATACAAAGAAACTAAAGATCGAAATCGTACAACTCAAGAAAGTAGAAGAGGCTTTCAGACATCTTTTTGCCTGATTGTACTGCTCTTCTTTCCTAATATTTTGTCGGATGATTATTGACTCAACTTATCGCCTCTCCCCCCAAGATGCTGCTTCAGATGCCACGATACGCACGCTGATAGCACGGGATCATCGTCTGAAAAAAGGTCAGATCACATCCATCCGTCTGCTTAAACGTTCCATTGATGCGCGTCAACGAAACGTCTTTGTCAATCTGACCGTGCGTGCCTATGTCGACGAGCCTTGCAGTGAAGAACCGTACAGATCAATTGACTATCCGGATGTGTCTGATGCCAAACAGGTGATTGTGGTCGGAGCCGGACCCGGCGGACTTTTTGCGGCTCTTCGTCTGATCGAAGGTGGAATGAAGCCTATCGTATTGGAACGGGGACAAGATGTGCATGAACGAAGAAAAGAGATCGCGCTGATCAGCAGGGAACACCGGGTCAATCCGGAATCGAATTATTCGTTTGGTGAAGGAGGCGCAGGTGCTTTTTCTGACGGCAAACTTTATACGCGAAGTAAAAAAAGAGGTTCTGTTGATCGGATACTGAATATATTTTGCGACCATGGCGCTGACACACATATATTAATAGACGCACATCCGCATATTGGTACAGACAAGCTTCCCGGCGTCATTGAAAACATGCGTAAAAAGATCATTGACAGGGGTGGCGAGGTTCACTTTAACACCCGTGTCGATGCGTTTTCTATCAATAAGAACTGCGTAAACGGTGTCATCACTGCTGACGGCAAAGAGTATGTTGGTGCGGTGATACTGGCTACCGGTCACTCTGCCCGTGATGTCTATCGCTGGCTGCACGCGGGTGAAGTGGAGATGGAAAGCAAAGGAATTGCGGTAGGTGTTCGCCTCGAACATCCGCAGGCAATCATTGATGCCATCCAATATCACAATCCGGCGGGGCGCGGTGCTTATCTTCCGGCGGCAGAATATAGTTATGTCACACAAGTACGCGAACGGGGTGTTTACTCTTTCTGTATGTGTCCGGGTGGTGTGGTGGTACCTGCTGCCAGCGCTCCCGAACAGGTGGTTGTCAATGGCATGTCTGCCTCATCGCGTGGATCGCGCTGGGCCAATTCGGGCATGGTCGTGGAGGTTCGTCCGGAAGATGTGGCTACCTATGGCAACGATCCGGTACTGTCCGTACTTCAGTTTCAGGAAGAACTTGAGCGGCTCTGCTGGATCAACGGTGGACGAAAGCAAACGGCTCCTGCTCAACGGATGGCTGACTTTATCAACCGTCGTAACTCTGCCAACTTACCAGAGAGCTCCTATACGCCGGGAGTAGTCTCTTCGCCACTGCACTTCTGGATGCCTGAGTTTGTAGCAAGCCGTCTGCAACAGGGATTTAATGTCTTTGGTTCTCAATCGAGAGGATTTCTGACCAATGAGGCGTTACTGATTGGTGTGGAAACTCGCACCTCTGCTCCGATCCGTATCCTGCGCGACAAAGATACACTCTGTCACATCCGTCTGCAAGGTCTCTATCCGTGTGGCGAAGGTGCAGGCTATGCAGGAGGTATCGTTTCGGCTGCTATTGACGGCGAACGGTGTGCGGAAAGCATCTTAGGAAACAGTTAAAATCAGATAGTTATGGATGTCATTGAAGTACGTGAATACTGCTTGCAGAAGAAAGGTGCCACAGAGGATATGCCTTTTGATGATGTTACCTTACTGATCCGTGTCATGAATAAGATGTTTGCTTTGATTCCTCTCGACGAACCGTTCAGCATCAATCTGAAGTGCAATCCGGAGCGGGCGGAAGAGCTGCGTGAGCGTTACTCTTCGGTGCAACCGGGCTATCACATGAACAAGAAATACTGGAATACGGTCTATCTGGAAAACATCGAAGATAAACTGCTCAAAGAGATGATCGACCACTCGTATGACGAGGTCGTGCGGAAGTTGTCTAAAAAGGAGAAACAGATATTGAATGAAATAGAGGAATAAGCTGCCCTCTAAAACGTATTCCTCTATCTTATTGAATGGTATTTTTGAATGGTTGAATCCGGACGATTGGATCGCTAAAAACAATGTCCGGTCAAATCCCAATCTCTCTATTGTTTTGTCTTGGCTGCCTTTGGAGACTTTGCATCTTTGACCACAGAACCATATAGTTCAAAAGACTCACTATCTGTAATCAGCACCGAATAGAATGCACCAATACGAAGCGTTTTATCTTTTGCAATCAGCACCTCCGGATCAACTTCGGGTGAGTCAAACTCGGTACGTCCGATATAATATTCCTCTTCTTCACGATCCACGATCACTTTCATGGTCTGACCAATCTTAGCCGCGTTTACTTCCGAAGAAATGCGCTGCTGAAGTGCCATCAGCTGATCCACACGTTGCTGTTTCACCTCTTCCGGTACATCATCCTTGTAATGCTCCGCAGAGTATGTGCCCTCCTCTTCCGAATAGGCAAAAGTTCCCATCCGCTCAAAGCGACTGGTACGAACAAACTCCATCAATTGCTGAAAGTCTTCTTCGGTCTCGCCGGGATGACCTGCAATCAGAGTCGTACGCAGATGAATACCTGGTACCTCGCGACGGATCGTTTCAATAAGCTGAGCGGTCTCTTCTGCGGAAGTATTGCGCCTCATCGACTTTAACACCGGATCGGAAATATGCTGAAATGCGATGTCAAGGTATTTACATACATTTTCCTTCTCACGCATCACACGAAGCAAGTCCATGGGGAAAAGCGTAGGATACGCATAATGCAGTCGGATCCACTCCACTCCTTTGATTTCGGATATCCGCTCCACCAGTTCGGGAAGCATCGCTTTTTTGTAAAGGTCGCGACCATAATAGGTAATATCCTGAGCGATGACCTGAAACTCCTTCACTCCATGAGCGACAAGGCGGGTCACCTCTTCGAGTACTTCTTCCATCGGAACGGACTGATAGGCACCGGTGATAATGGGTATCGCACAATAAGAACAGCCGTGGTTGCATCCCTCTGCGATCTTCAGGTAGGCATAGTGCGAGGGTGAAGTAAGGGTGCGTTCAAACTGCAAATCCTGTTGATAGGTCTTTCCCATATCAGAGATAATCTGTTTCCAGGCAAACTTACCATAATAAGCATCCACTTCGGGAATCTCCTTAGCAAGTTCTTCAGCATATCGTCCGGACAAACAACCGGTCACGATCAGTTTGCTGATTTTTCCCTTTTGCTTCTTCTCTGCAAATTCAAGAATCATGTTTATACTCTCTTCCTTGGCATCGCCGATAAATCCACAGGTATTGATAATCACAATTTTTCCCTTGGATACAATCGGGTCATGAGTTACCTTGTAGCCATTTGCCTGCAATTGAAGCATTAACTTCTCCGAATCCACCAGATTTTTGGAACAACCCAGGGATATAATATCAATCGTATTCTCCGCTTTCATCTATCGCTTAATTGCCAAACAAAGAATCAACAAACTCGCGTTTCCGGAAGATTTGCAGATCTTCCATTCCCTCACCCAAACCAATATATTTTACCGGAGTCTTAAATTCATGCGAGATACCAATTACGACACCGCCCTTAGCCGTACCATCCAGCTTTGTCACAGCAATGGCATTAACTTCCGTCGCTTTCGTAAATTGTCGGGCCTGTTCAAAAGCATTTTGTCCGGTAGAACCATCCAATACCAGTAGCACTTCATCGGGAGCTCCGGATACAACTCGGTCCATGACATTCTTTATTTTAGAGAGCTCATTCATCAGTCCCACTTTGTTGTGTAACCTTCCGGCTGTGTCAATAATGACAACATCCGCGCCATTCGCTTTCGCCGAACTCAGCGTATCAAATGCGACGGAAGCAGGATCAGCACCCATCTTTTGCTTGATGACAGGCACATTTACACGTTCACCCCATATATCCAATTGTTCGATAGCAGCTGCACGAAACGTATCAGCAGCTCCCAAATACACTTTATTGCCTGCTTTCTTGAACTGATAAGCCAATTTACCAATGGTAGTCGTCTTTCCCACTCCATTCACCCCAACCACCATGATTACATACGGTCTGCGAGCATTCTCGGGTAATATAAAATCAGAGAGATCGTCCGGATTGTTTTCAGTAAGCAATGCCCCGATTTCTTCTTTTAATATTCCGTTTAGTTCGTTTGTCGTGAGATATTTATCCTGAGCCACTCTTTTTTCGATACGGCCAATGATAGTCAGCGTGGTTTCCACACCCACATCGGAAGAAACCAGTACTTCTTCCAGATTATCAAGCACATCCTCATCCACCTTACTCTTGCCAGCAACGGCACGGGTGATCTTGGAGAATACGCTCTCTTTGGTCTTGGCTAAACCCTTGTCAAGCGTCTCTTTTTTCTCTTTACTGAAAAGGCTGAAAAAACCCATATTATTATCTCGCTATTATGTTTGTACAAAAGTAAGAAAAAAAACAATCGATTTGATAGGTGAAGAGTACCTATAACAAAAAAGGCCCTTAAAAAGAGCCTTTCATGTATATATGTTACTATTATTTACTTCAGAATATCTTTTACTCTGTCGTTGGGTACCATGCTCTCTTCGAAGCAATAGGCACCTGTCTTTTTAGATTTTACCATCTTGATAACCTTAGAGTAAGTACGTCCTTCTCCTTTTACCTGTAATGATGCAACTACTTTCTTTGCCATGATTCGAATTATTTAATTTCTTTGTGAATAGTCATTTTCTTCAAAAACGGATTGTACTTTTTCAACTCAAGTCTTCCAGTTGTATTCTTTCTGTTTTTGGTTGTTATATATCTGGACATGCCTGCAACGCCGCTTGCTTTTTGTTCGGTACATTCCATAATGACCTGAACCCTGTTACCTTTTGCTTTCTTTGCCATTTCTATTTTCTCCCTTGATTAAGCGTTTAAAAACCCATTTTCAGCAGCGCTTTTCAAAGCTGCATTCAAACCATTCTTGTTAATTGTGCGCAATCCTGCAGCTGAGACTCTCAATGTAATCCAGCATTCCTGTTCTACCCAATAGAACTTTTTCGTAAAGAGGTTCACATCAAATGTTCTTTTTGTTCTCCTTTTAGAGTGAGAAACATTATTGCCAACCATTGCTTTTTTTCCTGTAATCTGACAAATCTTAGACATCGCTTATTCTGTTTTTATATATTAGCAAATCAAATCAGGGCGCAAAGTAAATACTTTTTCCCTGAAAAAACAAATTTACGCACATTTATTTCGAAAAAAGCGCCTCAATCATTCAATCTCCTGTAACATTTCCAGAAGCAAAAGTAAGGTACTATTCACGGTTCGTTTGATATTATTCTCTCTTCCTCCATTGAAGTGGAACGTGCGATATTCAATACGGTCTTTCACCACTGCCGCTACGCAGATAGTACCTACCGGTTTTTCCACAGAACCACCAGCGGGACCCGCAATACCGGAAGTCGCCACAGCACAATCGGATTTCAAAACCTGCTGCGCTCCGGTGGCCATCTCTTTGACTGTTTCCAGACTCACAGCTCCGTGTTCGTTAAGAGTCTCTTCGCGTACCTTCAGCACCATCTTTTTCGCATCATTGGAATAGGCCACCACACTCCCTTTGAAGTAAGCAGAGCAGCCCGCTATCCGGGTGATGCGCTGCGCGATTGCTCCACCGGTACAGCTTTCTGCCACTCCCAATGTAAGTCCTTTTTCTTTCAGTTTCTCACCCAGCACTTCCTCTACAGAAATATCTTCTTCCGAAACAATAGCGGTATCGAGTAGTTTCCGAAGTTGTACACTCTGAGCTTCAATAGTTTGTTCCAGCAACTGATCAGATGCATGCATTCCCGTTATCCTGAGTCTGATAATTCCCCAGGCAGGCAGATAGGCCAGTTTGAGGAAAGAATCAAGTCCTGATTCCCAGTCGATCAGTTTCTCGGCTAATGCTGATTCGGAATAGCCACTTACCAGAAAATGTTTATGACGAATAAAAGGTTGCCCGGGAAATCGTTCCAGCAAGCGGGGAATAATTTCCTGTTCCATCGCCCCCATCATCTCATAAGGTACTCCCGGCATTGAAACCAACACCTTTTCCTCTTTCTCAAACCAGGTGATCGGAGCGGTTCCTCTGTGGTTGGTGACCACCACACAATTATCGGGAACCATTGCCTGCAAACGAGTCAATTTATTGATGACCCGCATCCGGTCTGCCAGCACATCCTTTATATTCTCGTACACCTCCTCACTGTACACCAAAGTGGAACCAAAGTACTCACAAAGAGTCTGTTTGGTTATATCATCTTTGGTCGGACCGATGCCGCCTGTCATCAAGACGATATCGGCACGAAGAAATGCATGATCTATAGCCTCAATGATATCTTTTTTTACATCTTTTACGGATGTTACGCGAACAACGGAAAATCCGGACTGATTGAGTCTGACTGCCATCCATGCCGAGTTTGTATCAACAATCTGACCGATCAGAATCTCATCTCCTATCGTTATTATTTCTACATTCATCTCATCTTTCATTGGTTCATTTTGCAAATATACAGATAAATATCTACTTTTGTATCCGATTTTTACGATACAAATTCACTACACTAAAAAAATAATAATCAATGAAGAAAAGTGCATTGCAAGTAGCCAGAGCTGCTTACCAGCCAAAAATGCCCAAAGCTTTGTCCGGAGCTGTCAAAGCAGAGTTTGGTGCAGCTACAGAATCTGTCGCTAACCAGTCTGAGATCAAAGAGTTGTTTCCAAACACTTATGGAATGCCTATTATTAAATTCGTATCGACCAATGCCAAAGAAGAAGCATCTCCTATCAATGTAGGTGTAATACTTTCCGGAGGACAAGCTCCCGGTGGTCACAACGTTATTTCGGGCTTATTTGACGGTATCAAAAGCGTGAACGACAAGAGCCGTCTTTATGGATTCATACTTGGTCCCGGCGGACTGGTTGATCACAAATACATGGAACTTACGGCAGACATTGTTGATGAATACCGCAATACCGGTGGATTTGATATCATCGGATCAGGTCGTACCAAACTCGAAACAAAAGAACAGTACGACAAAGGCCTTGAGATTCTAAAGCAACTGAATATTACAGCTCTTGTGATCATCGGTGGTGACGACTCCAACACCAATGCCTGTGTATTGGCTGAATACTATGCAGCTAACAACACGGGAGTACAAGTGATTGGTTGTCCTAAAACGATTGACGGTGACCTCAAAAACGAACAGATCGAGACTTCTTTCGGATTTGACACTGCATGCAAAGTGTATTCAGAAGTTATTGGTAATATCCAGAGAGACTGTAACTCAGCTCGTAAATACTGGCACTTCATCAAACTGATGGGTCGTTCTGCATCACATATCGCTTTGGAATGTGCTTTACAGGTACAGCCCAATATCTGCCTCATCTCTGAAGAGATCGAAGCTAAAAATGAGTCTTTGGACGATGTGGTTACCTACATTGCTCAAATCGTAGCCAACCGGGCTGAAAAAGGAAACAACTTCGGTACTGTCTTGATTCCTGAGGGACTGATCGAATTTATCCCGGCTATGAAAGCTCTGATTGCCGAACTGAATGACTTCCTTGCCAAGAGCAAAGACGAGTTTGCACTGATCAAGAAATCAGCACAACGCGAATATATCATCAGCAAACTCTCAAAAGCAAATGCTGAAATTTATGCCAGTCTTCCTGAAGGAGTTGCCCGTCAGCTCTCGCTGGATCGCGACCCACACGGAAACGTACAGGTATCGCTGATTGAAACAGAGAAACTGCTTTCTGATATGGTAGCTGCTAAACTGGAGCAGTGGAAGAAAGAAGGTAAGTTCTGTGGTAAGTTTGCCGCACAACACCACTTCTTCGGCTACGAAGGACGTTGCGCCGCTCCATCCAACTACGATGCAGACTATTGTTATTCTCTCGGTTTTACTGCTTCAGCATTGATTGCCACAGGAAAGACCGGATATATGTCCTCCGTTAGAAACACGACTGCTCCGGCTGAAAACTGGATTGCAGGTGGTATTCCAATCACCATGATGATGAATATGGAACGCCGTCACGGAGAGATGAAACCTGTTATTCAAAAAGCATTGGTTAAACTGGATGGCGCACCTTTCAAAGCTTTTGAAGCTCAACGTGCAGAGTGGGCTATCAATACAGCTTATGTCTATCCCGGACCCATCCAGTACTTTGGGCCAACTGAAGTATGCGACCAGCCAACTAAAACGCTGACACTGGAACGTCAATAAGAGCGATAGAAACCAGTCCCCTTTCAGATCCTTGTCTACTCGATAAAAAAGAGTGACAAGGATCTGTTTTTTTGAAAAAAAACATACCTTTGCCATCCGAACAGTAAACAATATATATCATGAAACGACTCTCATTCAGAACTCTTCTGCTTCTACTCTCAATCTCATTGATCGCCGGTAATGCTACCGCAGCAAAAAAAGAAAAACAATCGCTGAATATTGTATTTATTGGCAACAGTATTACTCAGGGTGCACTATTAGATAAGAACGACGCACCACCTGTATATACCAATGAATATTTGAAATCGCTGAAAAAGTTCAAAGCTGTTCGTTTCAGTAATCAGGGAGTCAGCGGATCGACAACGGTTGATTTTCTTCCCGCATCCAACAAACTCTTTCCTCGTACCATCGCAGCAGCCGATCTATTATCAGCTGAAGAAGGTACACTCCTCTTTTCCATCAAACTAGGTACGAATGACAGCGCGGAGAAAGGGCCAAATGGTTCACCTGTCAGCGATACACAATACTATGACAACATGAAACTGATCATTGACTCACTTCTGAGCCGATACCCCTCCAGCCTGATAGTTTTACACAAACCCATCTGGTACAGTCCCAATACGTACAACGGAGCCATCTACCTGAAAGCCGGACTAAAAAGGCTCAATAGCTATACTCCCCAATTGGATCGTCTTGTAGGTACCTATGCGCAAACCCACCCCGGCCATGTCTTTCAGGGAGACACCGAGGCTTATGATTTTTTCCGAATCAACTATGAAAAATATCTGTTTCCGGAGGAGGGTAACGCCGGTACTTTTTACCTGCATCCCAATAAAAAAGGAGCAAAAAAACTAGCCGTATTCTGGGGAAAAGGAATTCTAAAAGCATTGGAAAAGAGCACCGGTAAATAAGCCGGTCTCTTTCTTATTTCTTCCACTCTGAATAAGGATGCAGGATCAGGTTGCTGTTATAATAGCGTGGATCACTTGTTACTTCCTCCCCAATCCACTCAGGCAGATCTAAATAGTAATCAACCTCGGGAATTTCTATCTCTGCAACAATCAGTCCTTCGTTCTCACCATGAAAGACATCCACTTCCCAAACGAGAGGTCCCCATGGTATTTCATAACGACATTTCTCAACCAGAGGACGTTCACATAAAGCCAACAGTTCGCGTGCATCTTCAACAGGTATCGAATATTCAAATTCCTGACGTACAGAACCGAGAGTCTCACCTTTGACGGTTAGCGTTGCTCTTCCTCCAGCAATACGCACTCGCACAGACTTCTCCTTTTTGGACAATATAAAACCCTGTATTACATTCTTACCATAAATACTACTCAGAAAAGAAGCTTTTTGTACTAAAAACTTACGTTCAATTTCTAACCCCATTCGTCTCATTTTTTATTTGTTTTCTAATAGATGGTATAAGGAAAAATCCCGGCAGCGTACATACCATCACCCAGACAAAGAACAACCGATAACCAATCTCTTCCTGAATCCATCCGGCTGCCATCCCCGGAAGCATCATTCCCAATGCCATAAAAGCGGTACATATGGCAAAATGAGCTGTTTTATGTTCCCCTTCGGCATAGGTCATCATATAAATCGTATAAGCTGTAAATCCAAAACCATAACCGAGATTTTCAATCCCCACACAGAGATTGATCAGCCAGAGATTGGTCATCTGATCATATGCCATCCATATATAAACCAGATCGGGCAAGTTAATGGCAAGCACCATAGGCCAAATCCAGGCCCGCAAACCGTGACGTGCAACTACAAAACCTCCAAGCAATCCTCCGATCACCAGAGCTACCACACCCACCGTACCATTGACCGTTCCTACCTGCGAAGTCGTGAGTCCCAGCCCTCCCACATCCATACTGTCAAGCATAAACGGAGCAGCCAACATGCCCAACTGTGACTCTGCCAATCGATAGGTCAAGAGGAAAAGCAATGCCAGACCAATGCCCGGCTTGCGAAAGAAGGAGCTAAATGTCTCCACAAAACCAGCCATTATCTCCTTGGGGGTACTGGTACCCATCTTATCCTCCACCGGATAGGGTAGCATTTTCTGATGATAGATTGAAAAGCCAAAGAAGAGGACCGCCAAGACAGCGAATACTACTGACCACGCAAAATGCTCATCACCGGTAGAAACTTCAAGAGCGCCGGCAAGCATGACCAACGGTCCTTTTCCAACCAAAGTGGCAATTCTGTAAAATGTATTTCTGATTCCGACAAAGAAAGCCTGCTTCGAGGGATTGAGTCCCAGCATATAAAACCCGTCTGCTGCTATATCGTGTGTTGCCGAACTAAATGCCATAAGCCAGAAAAGTGCGAGCGTGCTCTGTAAAAACAAACTCCCAGGGAGAGTAAATGCAATTCCCGCAAAACAGATTCCAACAAGCAGCTGCATCGCCACAATCCACCAGCGTTTGGTACGCATGATATCCACAAAAGGACTCCAGAGAGGTTTAACAACCCACGGCAAGTATAACCAACCCATATACAGCGCAATATCGGTATTGGAAACCCCCAGCTTCTTATACATAATACCCGCAATAGTCATCACTGCCACATACGGAAGACCTTCTGCCACATAAAGCGAAGGCACCCATGCCCACGGTCTGTTCTTTCCTTTTACTACCTCACCGTCCTTTTTCTCCATGGTATCAATAACGTTTCACAATATCCACTCCTGTATAATAATGTTTAAGTATCTCCTGATATGAATACCCTTTCTCACCCATCACAGCCGCACCGATCTGACACAGGCCTACACCATGCCCCCATCCTCTGCCTTTCAACAAGAAGGAAATATTACCATCCACCTCCTCCTTCTCCACTGTAAATGCCGAACTGTACAAATGCGATTCCGACAAAGCACGCCGTATCTCCAATTCCTTGCCAATAATCATTGTACGGAGCATACCAACAATTTGCAGACGAATGATTCTTCCTGATTTTCCCCTCTCTAGTGGCACAAGATCGGTAATCGTGCCAAAGTCAATATCTGTACGTTTGGACACCAGTTCAGAGAGTTCCTGTTGACCATATCGCACCTCCCACTTAAAGAAACCATGCGTCTCCTGATCATAATCATTCAGCACTTGTTTGAGAATTTCTTCATCTGTTGTGTCACAGAATGGCATTCCATGCGGATTAGGATTACACTTCACCGGTACCAGATAGGGGTGTGGGGTGTCATCCCAGCAACTCTCATAACTTTCGCTCATTCCACCACAACACTTAGAAAAACGGGCATCACAGATCTCTGATTCAGACATCAATACTTCTCCCCGTGTTTCATCCACCGCTTGCATGACTTTCTCATTATCCACACGTCCAAAACCCTGATAACGCTGACAATGATCATCAGCACACACATCAAATCCGGTATGTTCGGCATGATCGTACCAGCGAATCCGCTCTTCCGGTGTATCTACACCTCTATCCGCTGTAGAGTACCTTTTTTTCTCCTTTTGTTCAATTTGAGAAATCAGCCAACTGCGCGATATTACAGCATGTGCCTTGAGAAATGGCAACGACGCTGTATCACTCATCTCTGAAGAGATGACACAAGCCAGATAGCGCTCCACATCAATATGATTAACCGCACGCACGTCATCACCTTCCATAGAAAACAATAATCCGCCATTAAACCGCTGTGGTTCTACACGTTCCCAGTGATAATCAATGCCGATCGTCACCTCAGAAAGTTCAAAACTACCTCCTATTGCACACGACTCAAACTCAAGAGACGGATACTGATGACCTTCAAAAAGGATATTAGGGACAGCCGCTTCAGCTGTAAAAGCTCCTTGCATACAGACCCCGGTCTGAATGCATAAATAAGGAGTGTTCAACACAAAATTAATTCTTTTTCCTTTCACAATACCTACATTGACAGTAGGTCCACCTTTATATTCAATCATATTAGTATAGTCATTAAAACTATCATGCAGTACATCCAAGAGACGGGAAGTGCTTATCGTAGATTTTACAAAAGTACATGAGTACTAGTAATTTGAATTTCATGAATAGATATTGACATGAGTTAATTTCACAAAAGTAACAAAAAACAACGATTATCCCTGAATATCATCCAATATTATTGCAAAAAGTCTCACAAGGAAAACTCGAGGCTATTTATCAGACAACAAAGACTAATCATGGCTGATTGAGATAGACAACTTCTGACGTCCTCCAATTATCAAATCTGATCCCATTATAACATTCTCACATTTCAGGTGTTACTCTTTAACCTTGAAATATCTGTAAAAAGCAACCATCAATAGAGCCGACAAGGCAGCTGTGGCAGCCCCAAAATAAAAAGGAATACTGGAATTCACATGATCATACAACAACCCGGCAATGAGACTTGCCGGCAACAGGGTGGCTCCTAGCAATGCATTGTAGATACCCAGTCCAGTACCCCGTTTATTTGCATCCAGTAAATCGCTGACAAGTGCCTTCTGAATACCATCTGTAGCTGCGGAATACAATCCGTAGAGTGCAAATAGCAAAGCGATCATCGTAATACTGTGTGTTGTCCCAAATCCGAAATAAACAATGGCATAAATGACAAAACCAATTACAAGAAGCTTTTCTTTCCCTATCCGATCGGATAAAACGCCCAAAGGCACTGCCATAACTACAGAGACAAAACTCATCACCAAATAAACTAGTGGGATATATGCCACTTTGACCCCCACTTCATTTGCTTTAACCATCAGCAGTGCATCCGTAGAATTACCCAGTGTAAAAATGAAAATAATTGCCAGAAAGCAGTAATATCTTTTTGAATAGTCTCTGAAATGAAACGCTTTCAACAACTGTTCTTTGTTCTTTTTCGCCTCTTTCACACCTAAGATAAGCACTAAAATCCCTAAGACAGCCGGGATACCCGAAAGAAGGAATATCCCTTTATAGTTGTCCGGAAAGAGAGTCAACAGACCAAAAGCTATCAGCGGACCGACAATAGCACCGGCATTATCCATCATCTTTTGCAATCCGAAGCTCTTTCCACTTTCCCCATTTCCGGCATATCCAGCAATCAGACTATCGCGTGGGGCGGTACGAATTCCCTTGCCCGTGCGTTCCACAAATCTCAACACCAGCACCTGCAAAGGTGTCATCACAAAGGCATACAGCGGCATGATCAGTGTCGTAATACCATAGCCCAGTATCATAAACGGTTTGTTCTTGCCAATTTTGTCACTCCAAAACCCGGAAAACGCTTTGATGAGAGCAGCGGTACTCTCAGCAATACCTTCAATCAATGACAACGTTGTCTTCGACGCCCCAATGGAAAGCAGAAACATCGGCATGATCGAATACACCATCTTCGTGGACGTATCAGTCAGAAAGCTTGTCAGTCCTGTATAGAAAATATTTTTGTTAAAGCCGAAAAGTCTTTTATTTCGCATATTCCTTTATTTCTAAATACCCAGACACAAAGATACTGAAATTGATGTAGCTAATAGATTTATTGAAGTAAATATGTAATCTATTAAAAAAAGAACTAAATTAGCAGCAAATTAAACCACATGCTATGAAAAAGTATTTTTACACAGACGGTACGACCAATTTCGGACCGTTTTCACTGGAAGAGCTCAAAGAGAAACACATTTCCAGAGATACAATGGTATGGTTTCAGGAATTAGGAGAATGGAAACGCGCGGAAACTGTTTCTGAATTAAACGAACTCTTTCTTTTGGCTCCACCTCCACTTCCCGGAGTAAAAGCACCCGAAGTAACCAAAACAAACAAGAGTTCAGTTCCGAGCGACGTGAAGCCACCCAAGACATGGCTTGTAGAGTCGATTCTTGCAACTCTCCTCTGTTGTCTTCCGTTTGGTATCGTGGGCATTGTCTATGCTTCCAAAGTAGAAACCCGTTTTTATGCCGGCGATCTTGTCGGAGCGGTTAAAGCATCCAGTTCTGCGGAAACCTGGACTCTGGTCAGCTTTTTCTTTGGTCTCTTCGGATTCTTAGTATTTATAGGAATGGCTATTTTCGGAACCTCACTTGCTTTCTTATTCAATTAACGCTATGAAA
>JAQUTK010000057.1 GCA_028709785.1 Bacteroidales bacterium | reverse complement strand
ACAAAAGCTGCCCGGGTGATTGGCTGTATGCAAGGCTGGGTGATTTGGCGGCAAAGGTTACGGCGGCACTTGGCGGTGCAGCACAGACCCCTTCAGCGGATACTTCTGTCTGGTATCGTGTCCGTAAGACTTGAGAGTATGGACAGAATCGCATACTCAACCCCATTGTTTTAGGTAATATGTCATAGGGCATTTTTACCCCTATTGTCTATGCCATTTCCGGTAATTAAATAGCGAACGTTTCCATGAAGGCATATCAAGAATACTGTCTCACAATTTTCTCGCAGATTTCTTGTGTTTTAAGGTATTGCTGATAATGCTTTTTAACATTTCTATTGTACTTTTCTAACTCTAATGAAATATTCATAAAATCCCTGCGTCCAAAATAATTACAAATACTAGGAAGCGATGCTGCAATCTGCTCTCTCATCTCTTCAATTTTTTCCTCATAATGGTCTTGTTGTGTTATATATATTAGTAATGGTTTATACCGTACCCATCCTATGCAGGCACGATAGAATCGATTGACAATTGCTTCAGAATTAGCAGGAATATTCTTTAGTTTGATAGGAAGCACTCCATTCATCAGATTGCGATAGTTGGAAAAGCCGTCATGAAATGTATAACAGGGTACACGTAATACCTTACGTTCACCTAAACATGTACTTAAAAAAGTATCTTCACCTCGTGCATTAGGTGGATTGTAAAAAGGACTTACTCTTTTTGGATTAGTTAGATTTATACATAAGTTTGAACCTGAAATAAACTTGGTATGATTAACTTGCTGAACCTCTTCTACTTCGTCACGCACTAGAATTTTAGTGTCAGCATAGGTAACACCTCCATTTTTCATAACGGAATGTATTGTATCCCAATTTATAATGTCATTGCTTATGGCTTCAATAAAGAGACGAAAATCATCTTCAGTCATTGTGTCATTGAACTCTATATGGGGAATTGGAGAAATATACCCACAGTGATGCCCATTAGTTATATCAGCATCTTTAATATATTTCAAGTGAGTTGATAGCACATGTTGGCCACCCCATATAGCGGTAGAGGGTGTATTGGTAACTGCCATTGGATATTCATCATCATCTAAAAAAATAAGATAATCCATTTTATTTTTCATGGCAAAATATAACACAGCATTGCGTTTACCTGCATAGCCTCTACTGAAAAACAACTGAGCTTCTTCTTTATCAATTATATTCTCATTTATTAAATAATCAATTTCTTCTTGGAGAGCAGTGCTGCCAATAAAATGTGAGCTATCAATCAAATTAAGCACATCTTTACTTACATTAGTATAATCAGTTGATTTTGTGTTTGAATACTTTAAATCATATGCAACAAAAAGGTTTAAACTAATGTTTTCTTTTTCTGTCAAACCACTTTCTTCCCAATTATAAACATTTGTTTTTAAAATCTTCTGAAAACTTTTGCGCCCTGTTGCAAAGCCTATTCCTACATTAATTTTTTTAACTTTTTCCATTCTTATACTCCTCTATTAATTGCTAATGACTCATATATGAGCTTTAGCTACTTTTTCTTTTCATTGGCGTGTAACCTGCTATTTGTCTATAATACTCTATAATTTGTGGAGTAATCTTGTCCCACGTGTATTTAGAAGCTGTTTTTAGTCCTTGGGAAATTATTTTTTTTCTTAATATGTCATTTTCAATTACACTAATAATCTTCTCCGCCATGTTTTCTGGATTGTTCATATGAAACATAATGCAATTCTTACCATCCTCTGCATATTCTACAACTCCTTTATTTTTCGTTGTTAAAACAGCACATCCAGACGCCATAGCTTCTAAAACTGGTAATGAAAATGATTCATAATGAGAGGCACATATAAAAACATCTGACTTTCTAAGCAAATCGCCAATCTGCCTTTGCTTTGGATTAACAAATACTGATCCCATTGGATGGATTGGTTTATCTGGGGTAACCCAAACAAGTTTCATTCTGTATCCTAACTCTTCTAAAATAGATAATGCTTGCATAATATCCGATATTCCTTTAAATTCATTGTTTTCACTGCCTATCATCATTAAAGTAAAATCTTGTTTTTCCTCTTTTACAATGTCATGATAGAAAATGGTATTGTCAATAGCATTATTGATAATCGTTGAATCCCGCCCAAAAATCTTTTTTATTTGTTCAGAAGCTCCTTGGGAAACCGTATAAATAAAGGAGACAAGTTGGTATTGTTTGTGTATATAATCTTTCTCTCTCTGGCAAACATCCCCCCATGCGAATAGATGATAATCTCCCTGTTCAAAATATACGACTGGGGCGATTTCTCTCGCAATGCATTCATATATTTCTCTCCAGTATGTTGCTACAATAACATCACATGATGGTATCCCCAATGCCAATTCCTCTGTAAATGGAACTTGAATATAATTGACATCATTACTTATTGGAAACCATGTTGGTTTTTCAAAATGTGATACAATCGTTGCACGCTGATTAAATCTTATAAGATTGTTTACATGTTCAAGAATAATTTTTGTACCGCCGCAAATTCCGACGTGTGTCATAACGTAAACAATATGAAGTTGATTACTTTTAGTGCTAGTTTTAATTAACTTCTGTTTTTGTGCATGTTTTAAATGAATTTCTCGCCTCATAAATTCTGTTTCTCTAAAGTTTTTTAAATCCATCATAATTCCTTTCTTCTATAAGGATTGATTACTAATTTTCTTAAATTAAAAATTGTTGAATCAAATCTAATAAAAAGCCCTCTCTTTTCGAAGAGGGATTTTTTTTACACGAACATATATTTCTATTATAACTAATTGAACATTTATTGTCAAAGCGGGACAACTTAATTCCAGCGCTGTATGATTTATCAGCGCATTAAAAATACCTGATAGCACACATTTTCAGTATTCCGCAATCAGGTATTTGACTTAACACTCTTTCTATTTTCCAGTGAAAATTTCATATTATTGGGCAAAAACACAGTTTTATATTCTTCAATTGATTCCATAATAAATTAAGTAAGCACTAGTCACACCAATCTCGTCCAAGTCCTAATTTACCTCAATATGATTACTAGCTTTTTGTTGGGACAAAAGAACAACCGTCTCTACATGACTTGGGCAGACAGCAAAAGTCAAATTGGTGCATATACCAGCCTTGCAAATGCGAAAGCCTGTGCAGACAAAAATGCAGGCTATTTTGTATTCGATGAATCTGGCAAAGCAATCTATCCAAATGTGGACACATCTCCATCGGCTGTGCCTTTCATGGTGCGTGTGTCCATTTCTGACCTCAATATCCGTAAAGGTCCCGGCACGAACTATGCCAGAACGCAGTACATCCCGGTGGGTACATACACCATCGTGGAGGAAGCTGACGGACAGGGTGCTTCCAAATGGGGACGCTTGAAAAGCGGTGCTGGTTGGATTTCACTGGATTACTGCACTAAGGTTTAACTGAATATGTTGTGAATTGATAATGCCTGCCTTGGAGTGAAATCCTTGGCAGGCATTATTTTTTTGCAACAACAGGAACAAGTGCAACGGAATCCCCTATAAATGCTCACGCGCATACAAGCCCCTATCTACCTATTATTATTCTGTTTTTATATATAGGTATAGTTGTTACACTTGTTCTTGTTGCATATTCGTTTTATGAAAATAATATAATTTCAAGAATACCCTCAAGTTTATCTTCTTGCCGTGGCTAAGAAGTAGGAGGTGTTTTGAAATGACGGAAGAACAAAGAAATCGGATTGTATCCGCAAGAAAAAACGGTATGGGATACACAAAAATTGCAGCTGAAATCGGGATGACAAAGAATGCCGTAGCTGCCTTTTGCAGAAGAAACGGTCTGTCAGGAAATATGTCTGTCAGTGCAGATAAAAGTGAAGATGGCTTGTGCCGTGAGTGTGGGAAACCACTCGTTCAGGAAGATGGGATGAAAACAAGGGTGTTCTGTTCTAAGGAGTGCAAAGCAAAATGGTGGAGAGAGCATCCTGAAAAGATGAACCATAAAGCTACTTATCAATTTGTGTGTGCCGCTTGTGGCAGACCATTTGAAGCCTATGGCAATTCCAAAAGAAAATACTGCTCTCACGACTGTTATATCAATGCAAGGTTCAAAGGCGGTGGTGGCCATGAATGAAAAACAGTTAGAGGCAGAGCAGCAATACTATCTTGCCATATCGGTTGCAAAATCTATGTTCCAGAGTGGCATCATCTCTGCCGAAGTATTAGCCATAATTGATACAAAATTACTCGAAAAATGGCAGCCTATTTCTGCTATATTATTGTCGGATAATCCGTTGACTTTATAGCCTTTTAGAGTGATGTATAGTAACGGAAAGGAGTGGTTTTATGGCGAAAATACGAAAAATCGAACCACAAATGCCGTTAGTCAAAAAGCGTCAGAGAGTCGCTGCATATGCCCGTGTTTCAAGGGATACAGAGCGTCTTATGCATTCGGTTTCTGCACAAATCAGTTATTACAGTAATCTGATTCAGCATCATCCCGATTGGGAGTATGCCGGAGTATATGCGGATACAGGCATCAGCGGAACGGGCATCAAGGAACGAGATGAATTTCAAAGAATGCTTGCCGACTGCGAAAACGGCAAAATCGATATTATTCTGACCAAGAGCATTTCCCGTTTTGCGAGAAACACGGTAGACCTTCTGGCTACGGTAAGGCATCTGAAAGCAATCGGAGTGGAGGTCAGATTTGAAAAGGAGCAAATCAATTCCTTTTCCGGGGACGGAGAATTGATGCTTTCTATCCTTGCATCCTTTGCACAGGAAGAGAGCCGTTCCATATCGGAGAACTGCAAATGGGGTATTAGAAAAAGGTTTCAGTCCGGGGAGATTGGTGCTGCAAACAAGCACATTCTCGGCTACCAATACGATGAAGATTTAAAGCAGTATGTGGTTATTCCAGAAGAAGCAGAGATTGTAAAAAGAATGTTCAGGCTTTATTTGGAGAAGGTATCCCTTCGTGCCATCTGCGATGAACTAAATGATATGGGCTACAGAACCATAAACGGTATGCTGTTTCAGGAGGCAGCCGTCAACAGCCTTCTGCATAATGAGATTTATGCCGGGGATATCAGACGGCAGAAATGCTACATAGCAGATCCAATCAACAAAACAAAGGTAAAGAACCAAGGCGAGCTGCCCCAGTATTATATGGCGGATTGCCACGAGGCTATCATTGACCGTGAAACTTACGCATTGGTGCTACAGGAATTTGAAAGACGGACTGCAATGCTCAATCCAACCTATTGCTTTACAGGCAAAATCGTGTGTGGGATGTGTGGCAGTCCGTATACAAGGAAGAAAAGCAAGGTTAAAGGAAAGACCTATGTGCATTGGATTTGCAGAGCGAAAAAGGAAGTAGGCAGAACCTGCAAAAATCATAATTTTTCTGAGATTAATTTAAAAAAGATAAGTGTAGAGATTTTGGAATTGGAAGAATTCGATGAGGATATTTTTACACAGCAGATTGAGAAAATCACAGTGCTTGCAGACGGTAGCCTTGCATTCAAATTTTACGAAGGGAGAACGAAAGTATGGCAAAAAGCGTAACGACAATACCTGCTACCATTAGCAAATATACGGCAAAGCCAATCAACTCAAAAAAGAAACGCAGAGTGGCAGGATATGCCCGTGTCAGCACGGACATGGAAGACCAACAAACAAGCTATGCTGCTCAGTGCGATTATTACACCAACTACATTCAGAGCCGTGAGGACTGGGAGTTTGTATCCCTGTATTCGGACGAAGGAATCAGTGCAACATCAACCACACATCGTGATGGTTTCAATCGAATGATAGCGGATGCACTTGATGGAAAGATAGACCTTATCATAACAAAATCGGTCAGCAGATTTGCACGAAACACGGTTGACAGTCTTTCTACCATAAGAAAATTGAAAGAAAACGGAACGGAATGCTATTTCGAGAAAGAAAATATTTGGACTTTTGACAGCAAGGGCGAACTGCTGATTACTATCATGAGTTCACTGGCACAGGAAGAAAGCCGCAGCATTTCGGAGAACTGCACATGGGGCATGAGAAAGCGATTTGCAGATGGAAAGGTCAGCGTTCCGTTCGGCAGGTTCCTTGGCTATGACCGTGGCGAGAATGGCAACCTTGTAGTCAATGAGGAACAGGCGAAGATTGTCCGTAAAATATACGGATTGTTTTTGCAAGGAAAATCTCCCTATGTCATTGCCAAACATCTGACGGCAGAGGGCATTCCTACCCCCGGCGGCAAAAAGGTATGGGGCAAGGCAGTGGTTCAGAGCATCCTCACCAATGAGAAATACAAGGGCGATGCATTATTGCAGAAGGTTTATACCACGGATTTTCTTACCAAAAAGAAAAAGCCCAACGAGGGCGAAGTTCCTCAGTATTATGTGGAGGGCAATCATGAAGCCATTATCGAGCCGTCCGTTTTTGACACGGTGCAGGTGATGATGCAGTCCCGCACTCCCGGCAAGAACAGAGCCAGCTCGGTCAGCATTTTTTCAAGCAGAATAAAATGTGGGTGCTGTGGTTCATGGTACGGTTCAAAGGTATGGCACTCCAACGACAAATACCGAAAGGTTATCTGGCAGTGCAATCATAAATTCAAAGACGGCTGCAACACCCCACACTTCAATGAGGACACCATAAAGGAAATGTTCATCAAAGCCATGAATATTCTCGCAGGACAGCGAGATAGCATCATCGGTGCATACGAGGAAATTGAACAGACGGCTTTTGACACCACATCATTGGAAAGCCGACAAAAAGAATTGCAGGCTGAAATGAATGTGGTGGTGGAAATTATCGAGCAGAGCATTGCGAACAACGCACGAGTGGCACAGAACCAAGACGATTATGAAAACCACTACAATTCGCTGACAGAGCGATTTGATGATGCTAAGAGCGAGTTGGAGAAAATTGGGCAGTCCATTTTGGAAAAACAGGCACAGCGAGAAATGATGAAGAAATTCATCTCAGAAGTAAAAGCCATGCCGGACATCATCAGCATTTTTGACGAGGACAGCTGGTGTGCCTTGGTGGATTATGTGACAGTTAACAGTACCACCGATATAGTTTTCACGATGAAAAACAGATTGGAAATCAGAATCTAAGGCTTATGGCAGACACGGCACTCCGCAGAAAATGCGGGGTGTTTTTCTGCTTTTTTGAACCTTTTAACTTTCCCCTCTGAAAATGTATACCCCCAAGGGGCAAAGTCAAAAAGTATGAGGAAAAGTTAAAAAGTGCAAGACAAAGTCAAAAGGTTTAAGGGCAAAGTTACATTGTATCAAAGACGGCTTTTAGATAGATGAGGGTATAACGGGAACGAGTACCCGTCACCGCGAAGAATTCAAACGCATGATTGCCGACTGCGAGGACGGCAAAATCGACATGATTATTACGAAGTCCATTTCCCGCTTTGCCCGAAACACC
>JAQUTK010000034.1 GCA_028709785.1 Bacteroidales bacterium | reverse complement strand
TTCGCGCTGTCACTCGTACAGCGATTAACAACGATATCGCAGTAAAAGGTATTTACAGAGGCTACAAGGGCCTCATCACTGGTGAAATCATCCCTTTCAAGACGCAAAATGTAAGTAACATTATCCAGCAAGGTGGCACTATTCTGAAGACAGCACGCTGTCAGGAATTCATGACACCGGAAGGAAGAATTATGGCTCATGATACTTTGGTAAACGAAGGCATTGATGCTTTGGTCGTTATCGGAGGAGACGGGTCGCTGACCGGTGCGCGTATCTTTGCACAGGAATTCAACTTCCCGGTTGTAGGTCTGCCGGGAACTATTGATAATGATTTGTTTGGTACAGATACAACTATCGGCTATGATACCGCTTTAAACACCATTGTGGAAGCAGTGGATAAGATCCGCGATACTGCCACCTCTCACGACCGTCTTTTCTTCATTGAAGTGATGGGCCGCGATGCCGGATTCCTGGCACTGAACGGTGCTATCGCTTCGGGTGCAGAGGCAGCGATCATTCCGGAAATATCGACAGAAGTCGACCAACTTGCCGAATTGATTCAAAACGGCTTCCGAAAGTCCAAGAACAGTAGTATCGTACTGGTTGCCGAGAGTGAATTGACCGGTGGAGCGATCCATCTGGCCGAACGTGTCAAGAGGGAATATCCGGAGTACGATGTTCGCGTTACAATCTTAGGACACTTGCAAAGAGGTGGCTCACCTACGGCATCTGACCGTATCCTGGCCAGTCGTGTCGGAGAAGCTGCTATCCTGGCACTTCTGGAAGACCAACGTAATGTCATGATTGGTATTCAGAACGATCAGATCGTATATGTACCTTTCTCAAAAGCGATCAAAAACGACAAACCGATCAACAGGGAGCTGCTGAGAACGCTTCGCACGCTCTCCATTTAACAGAACTTTTTTTCTTTCAATAGTCAAAGGCAAGATATCTCAGGGTATCTTGCCTTTCCTTTTTTCTCTATTCCGCAAGACTGGCATTTCTGAGAAGAGTGGTTTTTCGCCAGTCTGTTGTTTTTTCGAATTTCGAATTTGAGATCAGTAAAAAAGTACTATTTATCTGGCCGAGTAAGCAAGGGGAGTCTCACCCCAAGCTTCTCAATAAACCGTGCGTGAAAGTCTCCCCTCACACGGCTTTACTTATTTAACCTCTTTCAATTAAGAGATCACCTTCTCTCTGTTGATAAATAGTGGTAGTACACCACATTTTCAGTGATAGAAGATGAGCCCTTCTTTCTCTGCAATTCGTGCGAGCCATTCCTGAGCATTGTAAAAGAGACGCTTATATCGTTCAAACTTGCACATGCCCCATCGAGCTAAGCGATCATTTAGAATTTGCATAAACTGCTTCAAACG
The DNA here is from genome assembly GCA_028709785.1 of Bacteroidales bacterium. Classification (GTDB taxonomy): domain Bacteria; phylum Bacteroidota; class Bacteroidia; order Bacteroidales; family JAQUTK01; genus JAQUTK01. The sequence goes on along the minus strand of JAQUTK010000034.1, from coordinate 36,891 downwards.
AGTAGGGTAAATTTGCCATAATATGTCATCCAATCTCGGACAGTGGGATTTATGACTATTGCCAGTTGTTTCAAGTAGAAATTCGAGATAACATTCCCTTCGAACCAGAGTGGTTCAATATTAACGATATCAGTAGGAAAAGTTATATATCTATTCCCCTGATTGACCGGCGAAATTATAGAAAGCCCAATCTGGGGTATTGAGTCTCTTTCCTATCCTATATGCTTGAAGGACAAGGAAGATAGAAATCAATATCAAAAGTGAGCATTATTTCATCCTTTATAAGTATATAATATTGATCTTTATCTTTTTGTCGCTCAGCACACTAAAAGAGGTTTTTGAAAATGTAGGCTTGTTTGAAATACCAATGGATCGAAAATTGGAAAAACCGATACCCTCCTTGGGTAAGATGCTTCCTTTTTTAATTTTTCCGTCATTGTTTTCATCGTGCAAAATACTCACCGCATATTTTCCTTCCAGCAGGTTTTTGAATGTTACAGTCGATGCCCCGTTTACTATTTCCCCGGTAAGTTTTTTGAAATACTTTTTGTAATGCTCATCGGGGAATGCATCTTCTCTGTTGTACAATGCGAAGAGGACAGTGCCTTTTGAATTTCGCAATTCACTCACATCAACTGTTAATGAGTAGGTTTCCTGCTTTTGAATACTAAATGAAGAAAGCAGTAAAACAACTAAAAACGACTTGAAAATTATGATCATTTTATTTATTTCTTTTTGTAATTTTTTCTTTTATCCTATCTACAACGTAGTAGACCATCGGGACTAAATAAACAGTCAAAATCATGGACGACAGCAAACCTCCAATGATTACCCATGCCAAGCCGTTTTTCCATTCGCTGGCTGTACCTTTAGCCAATGCAATAGGCAACATTCCGATTGCCATAGCGAGCGTGGTCATTAAAATAGGGCGCAAACGTTCTTTGCCTGCAATAATCAATGCTTCTTTATAATGCTTACCCTGGGCTTTCAACTGGTTGGTAAAGTCCACAATCAGGATCGCATTTTTTGTTACCAGCCCCATGAGCATGATCAATCCTAACTGTGCAAACAAAGTGAGATGGTCTAGCGATAAGTTTAAGGCAAGGAATGCACCAACGGCAGCCATCGGTATGGCAAATAACGCCACAAATGGATAAATGTAACTATCATAAAGGGCTACCATGATCAGGTAAATCAGTATAAATGAGATTAAAAGAACCGAACCTAAAGCCCCGAAACTTTCATTCTGTGTTTTGATATCTGCCCCCCAGGTTAATTTTACCCCATCTGGCAATGGTTGAGTTTTCAGAAAACTAATTGCTTCATCAGCAAGTGTTCCTGATGGCCTTCCAAACGATTCGGAAGTAATGGTTACTGAAGGTTGCCGGTCCAGCCTTTCGAGTAACGAAGGCGAATTATCTTGCCTGACTTCAGCGAATTGAGACACTTCTATGGGGATGTTCATTGGGTTAACGATGGAAATACGCTGCACATCTTCAAAGTTTTTCCGGTCAAAATCATCCAGCCATATCCTTACAGGGTATTCTGTTCCATTTTCAGTTAACGTGGCATCATCGTTTCCGGAAAAGGCTGTCCTCAAATTTAAACCTACGTAAGCAGTTGTTAATCCCAACCGCTGCATCTTATCTTTGTCAGGGATCACTTTGAATTCAGGGCTTCCTTCTTCTACTGATAACTGAACATTATCGGCACCCGGTATTTTCTCAATAGCCGCTTTCAGTTTATCCCCGGTTTTCATTACTAAATCCAGATCGCTTCCGCTCAGGGTTATTTTGATAGGCGCCTGTTTGGGCAGTAAACCCAGAACTGCCATTGAAAAGTTAATGCCCGAGAAATGCTTTTTCAGCTCTTCACGAAGCGATTTCATAAACGCCTCTGTTTTGATGTCCCTTTCTTTTTCCGGTTTTAACTGAATGGTAAATTCTGATAAATTGGCCGAGCCAACTCCAAGACTACCGATACCAGTACTTGGCCCGGCAATGTTGCTGAAGAGTGTGGCTACTTCAGGTTGCTGAAGGATAAAGTTTTCTACTCGCTGAGTTCTGATATTGTTCTCCTTAACGGTGGTAATTTTATCATATTCCAGATTCAAACGAAACTTTCCCTGATCTCCGGTCGACATCATTTCTTTTCCGATAATGCCTTGTTTCATCATCACCCCAGTCATTACCAAAAGGAAAATAACTATTCCGGTAAAGATGAGTTTATGGCTAAGTACCCATTCCAACTGATGGCCGTACCAATTGATGAATGTTGTTAACTGTTTTTCAAACCACAGCAAAAAACGGTTCACTAAGTTGACAGGTTGTAAATCTTCCTTTTTCCCTATTTGTGAAGCTAACCATGGCACCAAGGTAAAACCCACCAATAAGCTGGTAAGTGTTGATGTTATTACTACGATTGAAAATTGTTTCAACATATCAGCCACAAAAACCTGCAAAAACAGAATGGGTAAGAATACAACCACGTCAACTAGGGTAATTGAAATGGCCGAAAACCCAATTTCCATACGCCCTTCCAATGCCGCAGTTTCCTTGTCTTTGCCCATATCAAGGTGCCTTTGAATGTTTTCAAGGATTACAATCGCATCATCTACCAGGATTCCGATAATTAACGACATGGAAAGCAAGGTCATCAGGTTTAAGGTAAAACTCATCAGCCACATCACGGCAAACGCGGTAATTAATGAGGTCGGAATTGCGATTAAAACTATCAACGAGTTCCGGTAGCTTCGTAAAAATAAAAACATAACCAACGAAACCAAGATTACCGCTAAAATCAGGTCAAAAACCACTGAATTTACTGCTGCAATAGTCATATCGGTTGAATCATCGGCAACAACAAATTTTACCCCGTAGTTGGAGTTTGCACTTTCAATTTGTTTGAGTTTCGTGTGAACTAGTTTGGAAACTTCTACAGCATTTGCATCGCCTTGTTTTTTCAACAAAAGGCCTATTCCGTTTACACCGTTGTAACGGCTTACAGAACTTATTTCTTTCACTCCATCAATAACGGTTGCCACATCTTTTACATAGACAGGCATTCCCGGCGCAGACATTGCAACCTGCACATTCATGATATCGTTTACGGTCGAAAATTTTCCGGTCAGACGGACAGAATTACTTTCCATATCGGTTTGCGCTTTACCGGCAGGCAAATCAATTCCAGAGCGGTTAATGGCATCAACCACCTGATAGAGAGAAATTTTATACAGTTTTAGTTTATCCTGATTTGCCTTTACCTGAATTTCCCGTTCTTCGCCGCCAAGCAGCGTAATTTCGGCCACTCCTTTCAACTGCTGAATTTGAGGAAGATATTCATCCTTCATTTTTTGATGGAATTCCGTTGCAGGCAGGCTACTTGTTGCACTGATCGAAATAATTGGCAAATCGTTGGGCGAAACCTTGCTCATCACCGGACTCAAAATGTCTGCCGGAAGATCTTTTTTAATATTGTCTATATACCGCTGGGCATCCTGCATTGCAATGTTCAAATCAGTTCCGTATTTCAGGTTGGCAATAATAACTGAAGCATTGGGCATCGACTTGGTTTCCAAATAATCAACTCCTTCGAGATTCGACAAGGCATCCTCAATTTTTCTGGAAACAGAAGTTTCCACCTCATTGGGTTCGGCGCCAGGGTACATTGTCTTTATTACAACCACCGGCTGGTTAAAGTCTGGCAACAGTTCATATCCAAGGTTTGTAAATCCAATGATCCCCAACAATGCGAATACGCTGAAAAGAACGATGATCAGGGATGGACGATTGATTGCTATTTTTGTAATGTTCATAATACTTAGTTGCTAATTGTCACATTTGCGCCATCAAAAAGATTGATAAACCCGTTGGTTATTATTACATCGCCTTCGCTTAAACCACTTGAAACCTGTACTTTATTTTGAAACCGGTTTGAAATAGTGATATCTTGGAGAATGGCTTTACTATTTTTAACCAGATAAAGTTGTGGTTGAATGTTTGTACCAACAATAGCAGATGCCGGGATAATAATAAACTTTTCATTACCATTATTATTCAACTGTACATTTCCAAACATTCCTGATTTGATTTTCAAATCGGCGGTGTTGTTTACTGAAAATTGTACCGGAAAACTATTCCCCATATTGGCTTTGCTGCCTGTCATAATAACCTTCCCCGACAACACCGTTTTCGGATAAGCATCTGCAGAAAGAGCGTATTGTTGATTGATTTCGAACTGACTTAACTCCTGTTCGGAAATATTTACAGTAAACTTCAGGCTTGAGATATCTGTGATTTGGAGTAAAGGAATACCCGGCGCCGCGAAAGCTCCTTCTTCGGTTAGTTTCGCAGTAACAATTCCGCTGAAAGGCGCTGTAATAGTCGTTTTATTGATTTGCTCTATTATTGTAGCCTGCTGCACTTTGGCGGATTTTAAAGCCAATTCGGTCTTTTCCAACTGAACACCTTGAATGGCATCGGCATTGGCAAGTACGATATAGCGTTTTACATCAGCTTCTAATCCTTCAATCTGAATTTCTATGGTTTGTGATTGAAGTTTCAGTAAGGAGTTGTCCAGTTGAACCAAAGCCTGACCTTTTCTGACCGCGCTTCCTACATCCACCAAAACTGAATTTATCTTTCCCTGAATTTCTGCACTGATTCTCGTTTCTTTATTGGGCTCAAAAGTCCCCGTGTAAGAAATATCGTTTTTAACACTTTCAAGCTTCAGTGTGATGGCCTGTACATTAATAGCCTGTTCTTTATCATATTGATAAACCCTGTTTACTGTAGTTTCTTTGTTGGTCTTCAGGCGAATTACCACTATGGCGATTAAAGCCAATGCTACAATTATATAAATGATCTCTTTTTTCATTTCGTTGATTTTTTGTTCGTAGTTATTAATTTTTAATTGCAATCAGGTTTCCTGTTACCCGTTTGTATTCCAGTTCTGCTTTTCGAAGATTTACCAGTGCAACGATATAGTTTTGCTGTGCTTCTCGTAAGGAATTGTCGGCCAGCAGCAAATCAGTAATGGTTGCCATTCCTTGTTTGTTTTGCAGCACAGTATTGTTGTAAATCTTTTTTGCCAGTTTTATTTGATGGTCTACTGTTGCAATATTCTGGTTTGCAAGCGCATATTGCATTTCGGCGTTAATCAGGTCGAGTTTTGTTTTTTCTGAGACCAGTTCTTTCTGAATATTTGTTTTCTGTATATCTATTTTTTTCTGTACAATCTTGTGTTTTGTAATCGTGCCATTAAACAGTGGGATAGACAGTTGAGCGCCAACATATCCGATTGGATGAAAATTAAAAAAGCTATTGGCACCTGTATTGCCATAGCCAGTTGTACCATAGACCCCATAAGCACCCAGCGAAGGCAATTTTGAACTACGAAGCCCTTTAAGTTCAGCGTAATTAAATTGTAATTTTTTATCAATCAACTTCATGTCAGTAGTCACCTGAATCTGAGGTTCCATTTGAACCAAAGTGTTTTCAGTTATTGAAACCTGTATGGAATCAGAAATTGGTTTGCCCATCAGAAATTTGAGTGCATTTAACACTTGCTGCTGCTGCGAAAAAACGGTTTTCCTTTGATTAGCTACCTGATCCAGTTGCAATTTCAGCCTGTCAACATCAGTTCCTTTTGCGATATGTTGTTGGTGCAGTAAGGTGATTGCTTGCAGAAGTTTATTGGTATTGATCATGTTGCTATCCAAAAAAGCTAGTTGACTCAGCAAAATTTGAGCGTTGTAATAGGCATTCGAAAGTTCAAGCACAACATCTTCATCAGTTTTAACTTTCTGAATCTCAGAAAGTTCACCGGATATCCGCGTCGTCTTTATCGCACCTAAAGCTGTTGGGTTGTAAATTGGAACCGTTAGTTGCAGATTGGCATTCAGGCTTTGCGGCACACCAAATTGTACTTCCTTATAAGTTCCGGCAGGACCTCCAAAAGCATCTGCAGGCATCAACTGATATGGCAAATCGGTATAATAACGATAATCAATCATCCCATTTAATTTTGGAAACAGATTGCCTTTGATTTCCTTGTTTTTTTCTTTGGCCAAAAAAACATCCTGTTGTGATAGTTTGATGGTTCGGTTATACTGCAATGCAGTGTCGATGCATTGCTCCAGCGTAAATGTTTGAGCTTGTACAACAACATTTGTAATCAGGATAACCCCAATTAAAACGACTTTGAGCAAACTTATATTAGTTCGCTGGAAACTACGTGTTAATATTTGTCCGATTGTTTTTAGCTTAGTTTTCTTCATAATCTTATTCATTTATTCCCCTTTGTATCTCAAAATTTCTGACCAACTTAATACTTATCTGCTGTTCGTTCATGAGCATTCGAAAACTCACCAGGATTTTATTTACTATTGACATGGTTGTTGTTGGATTATTAAATAGCTTTTTCTTCTTTCCCTGATTTATAACCTCGAACAGATAGATTTCTGCAGCTGTTTTAATTTTCAATAGAATGTCCTGTATGTCCGAATCATTTTTCATCAACTCCGCAGCAAATATAATAGACAGGTAATAAGGCTTTTTATTGAAAAATTTATAGAGGTTCCTAAAAAGGCTACTGAGTTCCTCTTCCGGCAATTGTGTGCTGGACACAACATCATGAATCAATTTCCGTATTTCATTATCCAAACTGAATAACATCATCTTAAGAATATCTTTATCCTTTTCGAAATAAATTGAATGTTCAGAATGTGGTATTTCCATTCTAAAAGCTAATTCTTCAATTGTTAAGGCATTTACACCTGATTCGAGGATGATCCTTCCGGCAGCTTCAACCATCGCTGTTTTTGTTGATTCCATATTCTATAAATGTTAGTAAATATTCACCAACTTGCGCTGGAAATTTTTTTTCTTAGATTTTTATGTTTATCGAAGAATAAGCCAGTGCTGACAAAACAAGCGTTACAGTTGTTCTGAATGGCATCGCGCCAATTGTCTTTGTTTCGTATGTACCCCCAGCGTTGATGTGAATAAATAACCCAACAAATGCGAGAAGAAGCACTATTACTGAAATGTCAAACAGAGGGGCAGTCCAATTTTTGCTTTCAATAAATCCGGAAGCCGCTGATAGATAGAACAGACTACTCAAAAAAATTGCCCAAACAACAAACAGCACATAATTACCCTCTTTAGCTCTGATGCCGAAGAAATCAAATATTATTGAGCTACTGAGAAATAATGTAAGTAAACCCAATGCAACTAATATTGCCGCAGCCAGAAATGGAAGAATCTTCTTCATTATTATTTGTTTTTAATTAATGTCAGCGCGGATTGTATCATTTTATTACCAACTTCATTTATATCAAACTGGAAATCCTCTAATCTCCATCTTAACATCTGCAATCTGAAAGCCCCCATCAGAATGTACATCAAGTCCTCTAAAGGAACAGTTTTTGAAAATATTCCTTTCTGCTGTCCTTCAAGCAATATCGGAAATAATTTTTTTCCAATTATCCCGAGCAGTTTGAGGATTGCTTCATTAATACTTTGACTTTCTTTCAATAAGCCATCAGAAAAAACGGCAACCACGAAATGTCGGTGACTTTCGAAAAAAGCAAACTGGCTTTGGAACATAGCAGTTAATTTTACGTCCGGCTCATCAGTAGCTTGAATAGCATTCTGTAGTCTCTCCTCAATTGTTAATGCCAGATATTCCAGTATAGCTAAGATAATTTCCTCTTTGCTGGTAAAGTGTCTATAAATCGCACTTTCTGAAAACTGCATTTCCTTTGCCAGATTTTTGATGGTCAATCCACTCACACCTGATGATGTAAGAATTTTTCCGGCTGCTTCAATTATTTCAAACTGACGGGGAGTAATATCCATGATAATCTATTTTTAAATGTGTATTTTTTTTAAATTATAGCACTTTGGTTAAACTAATTTGCCGTGGTGCTTTAACAACAAGAATCCGGGCTAAACTATTTGTATCGTTACTGATGCAATGTACAATATCAGCAGGGCTTTCAACAAGCGTATCTGCTTCGCATGCTTCGTTTTCGTCGCCAATATGTATGGTTGGCCGGCCTTCTACAACAAAGAAGAATACATCAACCGGTGTTTTGTGTGGTTTCAGACTTTCTCCTGGTTTTAAGGCCATAAGCACTGCCTGAGCCGTTGCTTTGTTATACATTTCCCGAATATCAATTTTGTGAGGGGTTTCCTTTATTTCCTGAGCCTGATACTTTGTAATTTTCATTTCTTGAAGTTTAAATGTTACGAATAATAAGTAAGTGAATATTCGCTCACAAAGATAATACAAAAGATTTCTCATTACCAAGAGAATGGGTAAAAAATATTTTCGTATACGAATAATTTATATTTCTCGAATACAAAATAACTATTGATAAGCTGAAATTGAGATAATTGACAATGATTGATGCAGATGTATTTATTATATCAAGCTAATTGTTTAGAGTCTCCATCTTCCGCTTCATTATTAAAAATGGTTATGCTTTTATTTATTGGGGTAATTCTAACCGCAATCCTTCGTTTCTAAGCGAAACTGTATCAAAAAGGCTACCCTCACCGTCATTGCGGACTTGACTGGGAAGATTGCGGGTCGGTGCCCGCAATGACAACTGCCCCTTTGCCGTCATTGCGGGCTTGACCCGCAATCTGTGAATCAACCAGAGGTAAAAGTCACTGTATCAGATTAAAAAGTTTATCGCTTCCCGACACATTATTCATTCTGAAGCACGGAATAGTTATATTGTGCCACAAGACAGCTATTTCGTGGCACAGAATAGCTGTCTTGTGGCACAATATAACTAATGCGTCATTGCTGCTTGACTTTTACCTATTGGTCAAGTGACTTTTACTGCCTCCAAGGGAAAGAAATAATGTATGAAATTGAATGCCGGAGCAAATATTTTTGTAAGCTTTTTTGTTGGAGCAAGTTGGAGTAAAATCTTGCAAGATGCCCGAGAAGGTATTGTAGATGGGTGCTTGGTGCACTTGGTGCATTGAAATCATGGTATCTGTCCTTTTGAAAAACGAAAATAAAAAAAAAAAAAAACGGATGGTTTGAGAGGGTTAATTCCCTTATGCTGAACCGATCAAAGGGCTAGAAGTAAAAGAGACGATAAAACCTATTGTTTTATCGTCTCTTTTCTTGTAGCGGTGCCGGGAATCGAACCCGAGTCTCGACCGTGAGAGGGTCGCGTGCTAGGCCACTACACTACATCGCCATCGTTTTCACGGTGCAAAAGTAATACTTGTTTTGGAATTACCCAACAAATCCGCAAAAAAAGTGCATCATTCAATCAGATAGCACGGTTTACTAATCGCTGTCTGGCCATCTCCTCGTAAACGGTTGCTTTTCTTCCGTAGTTGGCATACGGATAGATGCTGATTCCTCCTCGCGGAGTAAAGATTCCGGTCACTTCAATATATTTGGGATCCATGACACGAATCAGATCCTTCATAATAGAGTTGACACAATCTTCATGAAACGAGCCGTGGTTACGAAAGCTAAAGAGATAGATCTTCAGACTCTTGCTCTCCACCATCTTTATATCCGGCAGATAAGAGATCCGTATCTCAGCAAAATCGGGTTGTCCGGTGATCGGACAGAGACTGGTAAACTCCGGACAGTTGAATTGCACCCAGTAATCATTGTCCGGATGTTTATTTTCAAACACCTCCAACACCTCCGGGGCATACACCTTTTTATACGCTGTCTTGTGACCCAAAGCAGAAAGTTCAAGACTGCCAGCCAAGTTATCTTTATTCATCAGAGATCTTTTACTTTCAATATATTATAGGAGATATTTTCATCAAAGACATCCGTCTCATCTACCCGTTTGATATACTTCACAACACGGATGGTGACGGGCAACACCAGTACCTCGTACAACGATTTGAGTATGATCTGTATAACCATTAATTTGAGCAACTCATTCATCGGAACAAGTCCTGCAAAAGCTATAGGAAAGAAGATCAGCGAATCAAAGGTCTCTCCCACCAAAGTAGAAAGAATGGCACGAAGCGAGAATTTGCGTCCACCGTAAATCACTTTCATGCGGCTCATCACATACGCATTGAGAAACGATCCGACAAGAAAAGCAAAAAGACTTGCTACCGTGATACGGGGGATCAGTCCAAAGACAAAATTAAAACTCTCGGCTCCTTCCCAAAAAGGAGCAGGCGGAAGGAGGACGGCAAGTTGCCCCAGTCCGACCACAAAGAAATTCATCGCAAAACCGCTCCATATAATAAGGCGTGCTTTCTTATAGCCCCATACTTCGGCGATACAGTCATTGATAATGTAAGAAATCGGGAAAACCATTAATCCGCATGTCAGGGTGAGAGATCCCACCTGGATAATTTTGGTTTCTAAAAGGTTGGAAGCGATCAGGCAGACATTAAACAGAATGCCCAAAAGCATGAAGGAAACAGATACTTTTGTTTTCATAAAACTTGTTTTTTACGTGGTTATCAAGTACACGAACGCCGGCTGTATGACACAGCCGGCGTAAGTAAAATAGTTATCAGATAGCGTTGATCTCTTTCAACACTACATTGTTGGAACGTACAGCGTCAGCGCTTGCTTTGAAAGCAGCTTTTTCTTCAGCGGTAAGTTCGATTTCAATAATCTTTTCAACACCGTTGCGTCCGAGAACAACCGGAACACCGATGCAAATGTCAGATTCGCCGTATTCGCCATCCAGAGCAACGCAAGAAGTAATCATCTTCTTCTGGTCTTTCAAGATAGACTCAACTACGAAAGATCCTGCAGCACCCGGAGCCATCCATGCGGAAGTACCAAGTAATTTGGTCAGTGTAGCACCACCCACCATCGTAGAAGCTTTTACCTCTTCAATCTTTTCTGCACTCAGGAAATTAGCAACCGGCATGCCTTTGTATGTAGCCAGACGAGTCAGAGGAATCATTGTTGTATCACCATGACCACCGATAACCAGACCTTCTACTTCGTTGGCATTGCATCCGAGAGCCTGGCTCAGGAAATATTTGAAGCGTGAGCTATCCAGACAACCACCCATACCGATGATGCGGTTCTTTGGTAAACCAAGACTCTTCAGAGACAAATATGTCATTGTATCCATCGGGTTAGAGATAACCACAATAATAGTATTCGGAGAGTACTTGAGCAAATTAGCAGCAACACTCTTCACAATACCAGAGTTCACACCCAACAATTCTTCGCGAGTCATACCCGGCTTACGGGGAATACCTGAAGTGATTACACAAACATCTGAGTCTGCTGTCAGGGTATAATCATTTGTAGTTCCGGTTACAACCGTATCAAAACCCATCAGCTGAGCAGTCTGCATGATATCCATTGCTTTTCCTTCAGCTACACCTTCTTTTACATCCAGCAAAACCACTTCGTTTGCCACCTCGTTTACAGCAAGAACATTCGCGCAAGTTGCGCCTACATTTCCTGCACCGACCACTGTTACTTTAGCCATGTCTTTTTATTTATTTAATTAACTAATACTCTTTACTCAGACGTTTCATATTTCCGAACGGCACAAAGGTACGAACAATTTGTCATTACGGAAATAATTCTTTAATTAATAATTTCAAAAACACTTTACAAATCCCCCTTATCAATCTCTTGCATAGTTTTTACTTCGTTCAGGCGAATAATTGAACAAAATAGACTATTTTTGCGGGGAAAACAAAGAAGAAATACGCTATGGAAATGACGGAGAACGAAAAAAAGCCGGGAAAGAATTTCAAACTGCTGATTGGTATTATAATTGCATTAGTTCTTATAGTAGCCGGCGCGGTTACCTGGATTGTTATACAAAGTACCAAAATCAACGAGATGACGGAAATGTTTGATCTGGAGAAGGAAGAGCTGACGGATGAATTTTCACAATTGGCTGTGCAATACGAGGGATACGAACTGAACGTCAATAATGACTCCATCATCGAACTCTTTGAAGCTGAGAAAATGAAAGTTCAGCGGCTACGCGAAGAGCTTCGCACCGTCAAATCCACCAACACCTCACGTATCAACGAACTGAAGAAAGAACTTGCCACTGTACGCGGTGTATTGAAAACTTACATTGCTCAGGTGGACTCACTCAATAAGAAAAACTCCGAGCTTCAGGAGGAGAACCAAGTGGTTACCCGTAAGTTTCAGGAAGCAAGGAGTAATGCTAATAAGCTCTCCAAAGAGAAAGAGCAACTGTCTGAAAGAGTCACCATGGCTTCTCAACTAGATGCAACAAATATCATCATCAAATCGGTCAATAAGAAAGGAAAAGATGAAAAGAAAGTATCGAAAGTGACCCAACTGAATATTTCATTCATAATTACAAAGAACATCACGGCTCCTACCGGCGAGAAAAGTATATATGTTCGTATCGCCAAACCGGATGATGATGTGCTGGTCAAAAGTGAGGGTAACGTCTTTCAGTATGAAAATAAAAATATAGCTTATTCGATCCGCAAAGACATTGAATATTCGGGCGAAGAACAGAGCGTGACCGTTTACTGGAAAGTGGAAGAGTTCTTACAGGCAGGCAGCTATCGCGTAGATATTTTCGCAGATGGAAACCTGATCGGAAAGAAATCCTTTTCCATGGAATAAATCAAAAGGTTTATCTCTTTTTCATTATATTACAAATAAAGGCTTGTAAGATCTTATCTCACAAGCCTTTATTTGTTACAAGAAAAGCAATTCCACCGATATATTACTTATAATCTCGTTTCTTTTCTGTTCAAAAAGTTGTAATTTGTAATAAAAGTAAACTTTTTTCCTACATTTCATTTGGATTATCAGAAATAAAACATACCTTTGTCCCGTCAACTAAAAAGACGAAAAATTATGAACCAATCTTTTTTACATATTCTGCTATCCATTCTAATTATTCTATTGGGCAAGCCAATGGGGAGTGAGCAATGTGCATGAATATGTAACAACAGAATATATAGAAAAGCCTTTCTCACTCCAATGTGTGAAAGGCTTTTTTTCTCCTGATTAATAACAACAAAATAATAAGAAAGATGTCAGACAGATTATTTATTTTCGACACAACGCTCCGGGATGGTGAACAGGTGCCCGGATGTCAGTTAAATACCATAGAGAAAATCCAGGTGGCGAAACAACTCGAAGCACTGGGTGTCGATATTATCGAAGCAGGCTTTCCTGTATCAAGCCCCGGAGATTTCAATTCCATCATTGAAATATCCAAAGCGGTAACATGGCCTACAATCTGCGCATTAACACGCGCAGTAGAGAAAGACATTGATGTGGCAGCAGAATCCTTGAAGTTTGCCAAGCGCAAACGCATTCATACCGGTATCGGAACCTCTGATTCTCATATCAAGTACAAATTCAATTCCAACAAAGAAGAGATTATCGAACGCGCCATAGCAGCGGTTAAATATGCACGGCGGTTTGTGGACGATGTCGAGTTCTACGCGGAAGATGCCGGACGAACTGACAACGAATACCTTGCGCGTGTCGTAGAAGCTGTGATTAAAGCCGGAGCTACAGTTGTAAATATCCCGGACACCACCGGTTATTGTCTCCCTACCGATTACGGTGCTAAAATCAACTATTTGATGAATCATGTAGCCAACATTGACAAAGCTGTAATTTCCACACACTGTCACAACGACCTCGGTATGGCTACGGCAAATACGGTAAGTGGCGTGCTCAACGGCGCCCGTCAGGTGGAGGTAACTATCAATGGGATTGGCGAACGGGCCGGTAATACTGCTTTGGAAGAAATTGCCATGATATTTAAATGTCATCAGCAACTGGATATCCAAACCAACATCAATACGCAAAAGATTTATCCCACCAGCAGAATGATCTCCAGCTTGATGAATATGCCGGTTCAACCCAACAAAGCGGTCGTTGGACGCAATGCCTTTGCGCATTCATCAGGAATTCATCAGGATGGTGTATTAAAAGATGTGCGTACGTATGAAATCATGGATCCGCAAGACGTCGGCATTGATGAGAACTCCATTGTATTGACTGCCCGCAGCGGACGTGCCGCATTGAAGCACCGCCTCTCTCTGTTAGGCGTTGAACTTACTCCGAAAAAGCTGGATTCTGTCTATGAGGAGTTCTTAAAAATTGCAGATAAAAAGAAAGATATTAATGATGATGACATTCTTTTATTAGCCGGTGCAGACCGTAGCAGCAATCATGCCATCAAGATGGATTATCTGCAAGTGACTAGCGGGATGGGGGTACGTTCAGTAGCCAGTCTCGGGCTCAATATCTCCGGAGAAAAGTTTGAGGCCGCTGCTTCAGGAAACGGACCGGTGGACGCAGCTATCAAAGCGTTGAAGAAAATCATCGAACGTGAGATGACCTTGAAAGAGTTTACCATTCAAGCGATCAGCAAAGGTAGTGATGATGTCGGCAAGGTTCACATGCAGGTTGAATATAACGGACACATGTACTACGGTTTCGGAGCCAACACCGATATTGTGGCTGCCTCGGTAGAAGCATACATTGATTGTATTAATAAATTCAGAAAACAATAACACAAAACAAATATGAACACACTTTTTGATAAGATTTGGGATGCTCACCTTGTAACAAAAGTAGAGAATGGTCCAACCCAGCTTTATATTGACAGATTGTACTGCCATGAGGTAACCAGTCCGCAAGCATTTTCAGGACTCAAAGCCAGAGGCCTCAAGCCACTCCGTCCTGAAAAGATTTTTTGTATGCCGGACCACAATACTCCTACTCATGATCAGGACAAAGAGATCGAAGATGAAATATCCCGTACACAGGTAAACACGCTGGCTCAGAATGCAAAAGAGTTTGGTCTGAGTCATTTCGGTATGCTTCATCCTAAAAATGGTATCATCCATGTAGTCGGTCCGGAAAACGGTTTAACGCTACCGGGTATGACTATCGTGTGTGGTGACTCACATACTTCTACTCATGGAGCCTTGGGATGTGTCGCTTTCGGCATTGGAACCAGCGAGGTAGAAATGGTACTTGCTTCACAGTGTATCCTCCAATCCAAACCGAAAACCATGCGTATCAAAGTAGATGGCCGGTTAGACAAAGGTGTTACTGCAAAAGATGTAGCTCTCTATATCATTGCTAAGATGACCACGGGTGGTGCGACCGGATATTTTGTGGAATATGCCGGAGATGTGGTCCGCTCGATGTCAATGGAAGGACGTCTTACACTCTGCAATCTCTCTATCGAGATGGGTGCCCGTGGTGGTATGATTGCTCCGGATGAAATCACATTTGACTATCTCAAAGGTCGAGAATACGCACCTAAAGAGAATGAATGGGATACGGCTATGGAATTCTGGAAGACGTTGAAAAGTGATGAAGATGCTGTCTTTGACAAAGAGATCGTATTTAATGGGAATGATATCCAGCCCATGATTACCTATGGTACCAATCCGGGTATGGGAATGGGCATTACGGAAAAGATTCCCACACTGGAAAGTATTTCTGAGGCCGGACGCATCTCCTTTAGTAAATCACTTGAATACATGGGCTATCAGCCCGGCGAACAGCTCATTGGTAAAAAGATCGATTATGTATTCCTTGGTTCATGTACCAACGGACGCATCGAAGATTTCCGCGCATTCGCTTCATTGGTAAAGGGTAAAAAGAAAGATCCGTCCGTCATCGCATGGATTGTGCCGGGATCCTGGTATGTAAACAATCAACTGAAGGAAGAAGGTATCGACAAGATCCTTATCGAAGCCGGTTTTGCAATCCGTCAGCCGGGATGTTCTGCCTGTCTGGCCATGAATGATGATAAAGTTCCTGCCGGAAAGTATGCGGTTTCAACTTCAAATCGTAACTTTGAGGGCCGTCAGGGTCCGGGTGCCCGCACGCTGCTTGCCAGTCCGCTGGTTGCTGCTGCTGCAGCCCTGACCGGAAAGATTACTGATCCAAGAACTTGTATGTAACTAACTCCTAAAAACGACAAACAATGAAAAATGAGAAATTCACAATATTGACCAGCACGTGTGTGCCACTCCCGCTTGAGAACGTAGATACCGACCAGATTATTCCGGCCCGTTTTCTGAAGGCAACAACCAAAGACGGTTTTGGAGATAATCTCTTCCGTGATTGGCGTTATGACAAACAAGGGAACGAGATCAGCTCTTTCGTTCTCAATGATCCTACATACTCGGGACAGATTCTGGTTGCCGGAAAGAATTTCGGTTCAGGATCAAGTCGCGAACATGCCGCGTGGGCGATTGCAGGATATGGATTCCGCGTGGTGATCAGCAGTTTTTTTGCTGATATTTTCAAAAATAACGCGCTCAACAACTTTGTATTACCTATCGTTGTGAGCGAACCATTTCTAGCCTGTCTGTTCAGTTGCATCAGCAAAAATCCGGAAACAAAAGTCGAAGTCAACCTTGCAGATCAAACTGTAAATAATACAGCTGTGGGTGTAAGTGAACACTTTGAAATCAATCCCTATAAAAAACACTGTCTGATGAACGGATTGGATGATATTGACTTTTTGTTAAGCAACAAAGATAAAATTGAATCTTGGGAAACTGAACATCAACAATATAAAGCATGACACAGAAAGTAGAAATACTGGACACAACACTCCGGGACGGCGAACAAACCTCCGGCGTCTCTTTTGCTGTTCAGGAAAAACTGATGATTGCCCGACTGTTGCTGGAAGAGCTGCAGGTGGACCGCATCGAAGTGGGTTCGGCCAGAGTCTCCGAAGGTGAATACGAGGCGGTGAAGAAAATTGCAGGCTGGGCTCGTCAGCGAGGCCTCATCAACCGTATCGAGGTACTTGGATTTGTAGATGGGAGTACTTCGCTGAACTGGATTCGCAATGCCGGATGTCGTGTCATCAACCTGCTCTGCAAAGGGTCCTATAAACATTGTACGATACAGCTGAAAAAGACACCGGAACAACACATCGCCGATATTCTTCTGGTATTGAAGAATGCCGAAGATATGGGCATTGATGTCAATATCTATCTGGAAGACTGGAGCAACGGCATGCAAGATTCACCGGAGTATGTCTATCAGATGATGGACGCGTTGTGCAAGACCAATATCAAACGCTTTATGCTTCCGGACACCCTGGGTATTCTGAATCCTTATCAGACAACGGAATTTTTTCAGAAGATGGTCTCCCGTTACCCTGCTGTTCATTTTGACTTTCATGCGCATAACGATTATGATCTGGCTGTTGCCAACGTCATGGCGGCAGTTCGCGTGGGAGCCAAGGGAGTACATGTTACCATCAACGGATTGGGCGAACGTGCCGGCAACGCACCTCTTTCCAGTGTGATGGCTGTATTGACAGACCAACTAAAAGTCTCCACGTCTGTCAATCTGAAAAACTTATATAGTTCCAGTCGCACGGTAGAGTCCTATTCCGGCATCCGTATCCCACCCAACCGTCCTGTTATCGGCGACAACGTCTTTACACAGGTAGCCGGTGTACATGCAGATGGAGACAGTAAAGATAATCTCTATTGCAACGATCTGATTCCTGAACGCTTCGGACGTACCCGCGAGTATGCACTTGGCAAGACCAGTGGTAAAGCGAACATACGGCTCAACCTGGAAGCCCTTGGACTCGAACTGGACGAAGAGTCTATGAAAAAAGTGACAGAACGGATCATAGAGCTGGGAGACAAGAAGGAACTGGTGACTCAGGAGGATCTGCCTTATATCATTTCTGATGTGCTCAAGCATGACAGCAAAGAAATAAAGGTGTGCCTGCTCAGTTATTTTCTCTCTTTGGCGCATGGTCTGAAACCTATTGCTTCTCTGAAAATCGAGATCAATGGTACGTCCTATGAGGAGAGCGCTTCCGGAGATGGTCAGTACGATGCTTTCGTACGTGCACTCCGAAGTATTTATAAGCGTTTAAACCGGAAATTTCCCATGTTGCTTAATTATGCGGTAAGCATACCTCCCGGCGGACGCACCGATGCTTTTGTGCAAACGGTCATCACCTGGGAGCACGAAGGAAAAGAGTTTCGCACCCGCGGACTGGATGGTGACCAGACAGAAGCCGCAATCAAAGCAACGATCAAAATGTTGAATATAATCGAAGATACGAACAGACTAGTATGAAATTAAAAATTGCAGTTCTCCCGGGCGATGGAATCGGACCGGAGATCATGAAACAAGGATTAGAAGTTACCAAAGCCATCTGCGAAAAGTTTGGCCATGAGTTGAGTTACGAATATGGCATCTGCGGTGCACAAGCGATTGACCAGGTTGGCAATCCTTATCCGGAAGAGACTCACCGTCTCTGTATGGAAAGTAACGCTGTTCTTTTCGGTGCAGTCGGAGATCCTAAATTTGACAACAATCCTTCCGCTAAGGTACGTCCGGAACAAGGACTACTCGCCATGCGCAAACGGCTTGGTTTGTATGCCAATATCCGTCCGATAACCACATTCGAAAGCCTCATCCATAAATCACCTTTGAAAGATGAACTGGTCCGCGGCGCGGACTTTATGTGTATCCGCGAACTGACCGGCGGACTTTACTTCGGCCGTCCACAAGGGAGAAGCGAAGATGGTACGGTAGCATACGATACGTGTGTGTATAGTCGTGAAGAGATTGAGCGTATCCTCAAGGTAGGTTTCGAGTTTGCCATGAAACGCAGAAAGAAACTGACCGTTGTTGATAAGGCAAACATCCTTGCCACTTCCCGTCTATGGCGTGAGATAGCAAAAGGGATGGAAAAAGAGTATCCTGAAGTGGAAGTAGAATATATGTTTGTCGACAATGCCGCGATGCGCATGATTCAATGGCCCAATTATTTTGATGTGATAGTTACCGAAAACATGTTTGGAGACATCCTTACCGATGAAGCATCCGTAATCACCGGTTCAATGGGACTTCTTCCCTCCGCCTCTATCGGCACCTACACCTCTGTCTTCGAACCTATCCACGGTTCGTGGCCGCAAGCTGCCGGAAAGAACATCGCCAATCCATTGGCAACCATTCTTTCTGCTGCCATGATGTTTGACTATGCTTTCAATCTGAAAGAAGAAGCGACACTTATTCAGGAAGCGGTAGATGCATCCATGAGCCAAAATATTCGTACCAGTGATATTCAGGTAGAAGGAGAAAAAGGTTATTCCACATCGGAAGTAGGTGAATGGATTACAGCCTATATCAAGAACCACTGATTCATGGATTCCTTTCAAATAGACATCGAGCGGTTCGTTCCAAGACTCAAAGAGTTTGAGTGGAGCGAACCGCTCTCTTTCACCATAAAGCAGCACGAAAACTGGGCGTTTATTGGTCCCAACGGAGCCGGTAAAACGCTCATCGCTGATATTATCCAGGGTAAGATTCTTCCCCGTCAAGGCGAAGTACGCATTACAAGTACGGAAGAGCGCCCCGCCTACCAGCTTATCCGCTCCATTTCCTTCCGCGACATTTATTCTTTGACAGATTGCAGGGAGATGTACTACCAGCAACGGTGGAATTCGTTTGATGCAGAAACCACGCCCATTGCTCGTACGCTGCTCAAAGGTTTCTCAGACGAGGCAATCGAAAAATACACGCTGCTCTTTGACATCAGCGAACTGCTGGACAAACACCTTGTCGCTCTTTCGAGCGGTGAGCTCCGTAAGTTTCTCATTACAAAGGTACTGATGACGGAACCTCGTCTGCTTATACTGGATAATCCCTTCATCGGACTTGATGCACCTTCACGAGCCACACTCAATGCGATGCTCAAACAGACGATGGAGCTCTCGAATATGCAGATCCTCTTTGTCGTTTCCCATCCCAAAGATCTCCCTGACTGGATAGACAATGTACTTCCTATCAAAGAACGCAGATGCTATCCGGCACAAAAGGTGGACGATTTCTTAAGTGATAAAAAACTGATTCGAGCACTTTTCTCTGAGATAGATGAAGAGCTGCCGGACCTTCCAAAACAAGAAGAGAAAGAAGCAGACTACGAAACAGCAATTCTCATGGATAAAATCCATATCCGATACGGTACACATACAATTCTGAAAGATGAAGACTGGGAAGTGAAGAGTGGAGAGAAATGGGCGCTGCTCGGAGGAAATGGAAGCGGAAAATCCACATTACTCAGTCTGGTATGTGGTGACAATCCCCAAGCCTATTCCAATAAGCTGACCCTCTTCGACAGAAAACGTGGCAGTGGAGAAAGCATCTGGGACATCAAAAAGCGAATTGGCTACCTCTCACCGGACATACACACCTATTACATGCAGGACACTCCCTGTTTTAATGTGGCAGCCTCCGGCTTTTTTGATTCCATCGGACTCTATCAAAAGTGTAATGAAATTCAGAAAGAAGAGACAGAGAAGTGGATGAAGATCTTTCATGCCGATCACCTCGCCAACCGTTCCTTTGTAAAGATTTCGTACGGAGAACAACGTCTCATCCTGTTGGTACGGGCTTTTGTCAAGAACCCCGAACTGCTGATCCTTGATGAGCCCCTTCATGGACTGGATGCCGGAAAGAAACAGCTTGCCAAACGAATCATCGAATCCTATTGCAGTCAAAAAGGTAAAACGTTGATCTACGTCACGCACTATGAAGAAGAGATTCCATCCATCATCGATCGACGCAAGATACTTACGAAACTGAAGAACAAATAAGCGAAACCTCCGGACGTAATAACACTCCCGATATACTACATCCCTGCTTGATTTCCTATCCAAAGGATCTTTCAAGCAGGGATGTAGTATGTCCGAGAGGCTCCTAAATTATATTCTCAAAAGCAGTTCAATCACAACTTAACAGTGATTGCTGTACCCACTTTCGCTATTTTTGTCAGGACCTTCTTCCCATGATTGGTCACTGTCACCTGTAGCTTATCCCCTTTGCGGGCTACCTCCACATCAAAATCACCATTGAAAGAACGGACATGACGCAAAGCCATTTCATTCCATTGCTTTGGTAATCGTGGCGTAAGTGTAAAAGAGCGGAATCCTATCGGACGAATACCAAACAGCCCCTCCGTAAAGATACGGCAATACAACACACTCTCACCGGAAAGATGACGTTGATCTCCCTCAGGATACGCCTCAATGGCATAAGGCACATGATCACCGAGCAAACGGTGATTTGAATAATACGTAAGATACTCAATCGCTTTTTCTGTTTCACCGACCGTCAGCACTCCGCGAAAAGCAGACAACGTAGAACGATCCCAAAAGATGTCTGTTCCTGACTGAGAAAGCAAACCATCTTTCGTCCACAGACGAGGAGAAAAAAGAGCGGCTACCGTACCCTCTTTCTTTTCAGTCATACCCATTGCCAACGGAGCACAGATCCAGGAACGAAGCGCATCATTCCCTTCGTAATACCGATAGGTATCAAAGCCCTCTACCTTGGCGCCAAAATAGACATGAATTGCCTTGCGTAAAGCAGCAGCCTCCTGCTGATACTTTTTTATTTGTGAAGAAGGTTTGCCAATCTCTTTGCCAAGATAAGCAGCGGAGACTAGTCCATCATAATACAGAGAGGAAACCAGCAAGTTCGCATCTCCCGACGGGAAACGGTTCTCCAGTTCGTCGGCATCTGAAGCAACGACTCCATCTTTCGTCAATTGACGGTGACAATATTCCAGACACCACTCAATCAGAGGCCAAATCTGCTCTGCTTCCTCTTTACTACCACGAGCCAGAGCATAACGGGAAGCACCATAGGCAATCATCGCAGCATCGCCTTCATCGCCCGCGCCACACCACACATCATCCCCTTCCGCAATGATAGAACTAGGCAGTTTGTTATACTTCTTATTCATATAAGGTGCATACAAGTGATACGTATTAAGCGATGCCGCATTACCGGTAGCATATCCCAGAAATGGAGTAAATGGGCTGACATATTCCGCTTCATCATTGGCCCAGATTGCTGCATAATACGCCTCACCACCCGGACCGTGCATCAAACCTCCCTTGGTTTCAAAGATACTTTCCAAACCACGAATCTTTGCAAAGCGAAACATTGTATTGAGCACCGGATCAGGAGTCTCAAGTACCAGTTTATCAGTGAATTCTGTTACAAGCTTTTCACGGAGCACTTGTTCTTGAGCCACATCAATAGTTTGTGGAGCTTCACCCGGTTTATAACCCGCGATAGTCACGCTGAACTTCGTTTCTTCATCCTTGTTCAGCACAACCGTCTGACCACTCTGCTGGACGACTAACTTGTAACTACCAAAGACACCCTCTTCAGGAGCTGTCTGGATAACAGACTCAGAAGAAGGGATCTCTACCTTCACGGGATTATCTCCTTTATTTCTCAACGTATAATTTTCACAGAAAACAGGCAAAGCGACTGATGGGAAAAGAACTCTTTTCACCTCTATGGAGTGCGGAAACTCACTGACTACAGTCATCAATCCATTCAGACTGATCTCCTGCACGATTTCATTCTCCAATGCATGCCCATTAACCAGCAACTTTGATAACACATCCTCACCAAAACGGCGCATCAGACTGGCATGCGTATTATTCGGAACCGTACGCAACAGTGGCCATACCATTCCTCTGTTCAGATAAAAGCCACCTTTCTCATCGATTCCATAACGCAACACAACCGCCACCTTGCGACCGGCCATCTCAATATGATCCCGATGAGGCAGATCACCGCTCCCCTTCTTCCAGGAGATGCTTTGATCCGGATTGATCACCCATCGATTGTCCTTTCTCTCTTGCGCAATAGTACTGTGACATAGCAGAGAGATCATCAGAAAAAACAAAACTTTCTTTTTCATGGTGTTTCAATGAACAGCAAAAGTCCTTAAGCATTTTCCGTACTTAACGACTTTCACTGTTAGTATAGTAACTCTTTTCGTCTATTATAACTTGACAGTCAAAGCAGTACCCTCTTTTGCGATTTTACTCAAAACCTTCTTTCCATTATTAGTCACTGTCACCTGCAGTTTGTCCCCTTTGCGGGTTACCTCCACATCAAAATCACCATTGAAAGCGCGGATATGACGCAAAGCCATCTCGTTCCACTCCTTTGGCAATCGTGGCGTAAGTGTAAAAGATTTCAGCCCCGTCGGACGAATACCAAACATTCCCTCTGTAAAGATGCGGCAATACAATCCGCTCTCAGCGGAGAGATGACGCTGACTACCTTCCGGATATGCTTCGATAGCGTATGGCACATGTTCGCCAAGCAAACGGTGATTCGAATAATAAGTCAGATAGCTCATCGCTTTCTCTGTTTCACCGGCTGCCAGAACCCCACGGAATCCATACAATGTAGAACGATCCCAGTAAGTTTCACTCCCTGCCTGGGTCAACAGTCCCTCTTTTGTCCAGAGACGCGGAGAGAAAAGAGCATCAATCGTACCCACTTTCCGTTCATCGATACCCACTGTCAAAGGAATACAGATCCAGGAACGGAGCACATCATTTCCTTCATAATACTGATAGGTATCAAAACCTTCCACTTTGGCTGCAAAGTACTTATCCATTGACTTACGCAAAGCAGCAGCCTGTTGCAGATATGTTTTCATTTGTGAAGAGGACTTACCAATTTCTTTTCCCAGATGAGAAGCTGAAATCAACGCATCATAATAGAGAGAAGAGGTGCAGAGATTGGCTTTACCGGCAGGGAAACGTCCTTCCAGTTCGTCGGCATCAGACTGTACAACTCCCTCTTTGTTTAACTGACGGTGCGAATACTCGAGACACCACTCGATAAGCGGCCAAAGCGTTTCCGCTTCCTGTCTGTCGCCACGAGTCAACGCATACCGCGAAGCACCATACGCAATCATCGCAGCATCACCGCGATCACCTGCTCCACCCCATGTATCATCACCTTCTGCAATAATAGAACTGGGTAGTTTGTTATACTC
Organism: Bacteroidales bacterium; assembly: GCA_028709785.1. Lineage (GTDB taxonomy): Bacteria > Bacteroidota > Bacteroidia > Bacteroidales > JAQUTK01 > JAQUTK01. The sequence goes on along the minus strand of JAQUTK010000034.1, from coordinate 13,064 downwards.
CTTATTCATAAATCGGGCAAAATGACGATATGAATTCAATGCCGATTCATTGCCGGTGACATATCCCAAAAAGGGGAAAAAGGGATTCACATACTCTGCCTGGTCATTGGCCCAGATAGCTGCATAATACGATTCGCCGCCGGGACCATGCAGCAATCCGCCCTTCGTTTCAAAAATACTCTCTGAAGCACGAATCTTGGCAAAACGGAACATCGCATTAAGTACCGGATCCGGAGTCTCCAGCACCAGATTTGCAGAGAAATCAGCAATGAGAGCTTCACGCAGCTTTTGTTCACGCCCCACGTTTATAGCCGTTTCGCTCTCCCCCGACTTGTATCCGGCAATGGATACACTAAAGTTCACCTCTTCGCCCTTTTTCAGCACAACCGTCTTACCGGTCTGTTTGAATACCAGTTTGTAGCTACCAGCTACTCCTTCTTCAGGATTTGTCTGAATAACCGATTCAGAAGAGGGGATCTCCACTTTCAGGGTACCCTCACCTTTATTTGTCAGCGTATAATTTTCACAGAAAGCAGGCAATGAAACAGATGGGAAGAGTACTCTTTTCAGTTCCAGTGACTGCGAAAATTGGCTCACAACAGTCATCAATCCATTAAGGCTTATCTCCTGCACCTGTTCGCCCTCCAGTGCTCTTCCGTTCACCTGCACTTTGGCAATCGGATCTTCAGCGAAGCGGCGCATCAGACTGGCATGCGTATTATTCGGAATAGTACGAAGCATTGGCCACACCATCCCTCGATTCAGATAGAAGCCACCATTTTCATTGATTCCATATCGCACCACAGTAGCCACCTTCCGGCCAGCCATCTCAATATGATCATAGTGCGGCAATACGCCACTCCCCTTTTTCCATGTGATACTCTGATCCGGGTTAAGCACCCAGCGATTCGCCACACTCTCCTGGGCATTAGCCAGAAGAGAAGTCAGGCAGACAAACAACAGTACAAAAACGTTTCTCATAAAGTTTTCAATTAGATTATTATTAGATTGAATGAATTCTTATTTCCAATGCCTTCTTACTCTGCTCCGTGATCCGATACCGGTTGTCAGGTCGTTCTCCAACGAGCCACACGATATCTTGTCCGCTACAAAGCACGGTCATCCTCTCTTTCTGCGAGAGCGTATATTTCTTATCCGTCATATAGTCGCTGAGCTTCTTCTTCCCTTTCATCCCAAACGGATGAAACCAGTCGCCCGACTGCCAACAGCGCCACACCAGGGGGTATTTTACTTTTTCGGCATCAATTGCCACATGATTCGATGCTTTCGGAAGTTGCCATTGCGAGGTAATCTCCTTCTCCTGCAAAGTAAGGAAAAGATTACTCTCCAAGGGATGAGGCACGCTTTCGCATCCCTTTGCTATTTCAATCGCATCAAAAGAAGCGTCTGTCAACGGTTCGATGTACAAGTATTCGCGGTCTTTGATCAAACGATGGCTCTTCGAAAAGAAAACTTTCCCCGATATTCCCTGCAACGCATCAAATACCTGTTCGCATTGTGATCTGTTAAAACCTTTCTCCTGTAGTATATCATACAATAGCATCCGGGGCATCGGCGAAGAGAGAAGTTCTTCAATATCCATCCGTCCCTCCTTTAACACACTCTCTTTGGCCTTTTGCAGCCACTGTGAACTCCAATCTGCCAGTTCACGGAGATTGTCCGCCGTACGGAGTATGGCTTCTGACACCGAAGGATTGGTCTGTCGCATCACAGGAAGCAGATCCAGACGTATCTTATTACGCGTATATTCATCTTCCAGATTGGTACTATCCGTCACATAATCCACTCCTTTTTCCTGCAGATAAGTCAGAATCTCCGAACGGGAAAGGCAGAGTAGCGGACGAACCACCGCGTCGCGGAGCGGAGCAATACCCGTCAGCCCCTGAATACCTGTGCCACGCATCAGATTGAGTAAGACCGTCTCCACGGAATCATCCGAATGATGAGCCACAGCAACCATAGCGGCTCCCGTTTCCCGACGCAACTGCTCAAACCAATCATAACGCAACTCCCTTGCGGCCATCTCAATCGAGTATCCACGAGTCGCAGCATATTCTTTCGTATCAAAAGAGATGACATGACACTCTATACCCATACGGCATGTCAGGGCACGCACAAAGGCCTCATCCCTGTCAGACTCGGCACCACGAAGATGAAAATTACAATGGGCGGCGATAAGCGGATAGTTCAGTTCGGAAAGAAGATACAATAACGCCACAGAATCAGCTCCGCCACTCAAAGCCACAATGATTTTCCCTTGTTCAGGCATCAATTGTTTTTCTTTGATATAGTTAGCTACCTTCTGTCTTATTGTCATCGTTATACCTTTTTCAAGGCAAAAGTAAAATAAATCCATGGAAACTTTTCATGAGCAAGCCGTTTTATTTAACTTTGCGCTTTATATTTGACAAACAGTAGATGGTGATGATTGATAAAATAAAAGAGATTGCAGAAAAGATAGATCAGTTCACAGCAAAAAATGCCGATGAACTCGAAGCACTGCGTATTCAATACCTGAGTAAGAAAGGGGAAGTTTCCGCTTTATTCAATGACTTCAGAAATGTGGCTGCCGATCAGAAGAAAGAGATGGGTCAGCTGCTCAACGACCTGAAGAACAAAGCGCAGGACAAGATCAACGAACTTAAAGAACAATTTGACAGTCAATCAGGTGAGAACAATGATATTGATCTGACCCGCACCTCCTATCCTATTCCACTGGGCACACGGCATCCGCTTTCTCTTGTAAAGGAAGAGATTATCGACATCTTTGCCCGTCAGGGGTTTACCGTGGCTGAAGGTCCGGAAGTCGAAGACGACTGGCACCTCTTCTCCGCGCTGAACTTTGCCGAAGATCATCCGGCACGCGACATGCAAGACACTTTCTTTGTGGAAAGCCGTCCCGACATCCTGTTGCGTACGCATACCTCTTCAGTTCAGACCCGTGTGATGGAGAAAACGCAGCCACCTATCCGCATCATCTGTCCGGGACGTGTCTATCGTAACGAAGCGATTTCCTACCGCGCACACTGTTTCTTCCATCAGGTAGAAGCGCTCTACGTGGCAAAAGATGTCTCCTTTGCTGACCTGAAACAGATCCTGCTCTATTTTGCTCAGGAGATGTTTGGCGCTGACACCAAGATCCGTCTGCGTCCCTCCTACTTTCCTTTCACCGAACCATCGGCAGAGATGGATATCTCCTGCAACATCTGTGGTGGCAAAGGATGTCCGTTCTGTAAAAATACCGGTTGGGTAGAGATCCTCGGTTGCGGAATGGTGGATCCGGCTGTGCTTGACAATTGCGGCATTGACAGCAAAGTATATACAGGATATGCACTCGGTATGGGTATCGAACGTATCACCAACCTCAAATACCGTGTCAAAGACTTGCGTATGTTCTCGGAAAATGATGTCCGGTTCCTGAAAGAATTTGAATCGGCCTATTAGAATATGCTGAAAAAAGAAAGATATCTCCGGGTTATTGAGTGGTTTCAGTCCAACATACCGGTAGCTGAAACGGAGCTTCATTATGAAACTCCGTTTCAGTTATTAGTGGCGGTCATACTTTCGGCTCAATGCACCGACAAACGTGTCAATCTGGTGACACCGGAACTCTTTCGCCATTTCCCCACTCCCGAAGCAATGGCCTCCGCAACCTATGAAGATCTCTTTCCGCTGGTTCGAAGCGTTTCCTATCCCAACAATAAGGCAAAGCACCTGATAGGGATGGCGCAAAAGCTGTTAAGTAATTTCAACGGAGTAGTTCCTCAAGATATCGATCAACTACAAACACTGCCGGGTGTCGGCCGTAAGACAGCCAACGTGATTGCCGCTGTAGTCTTCAATTTGCCTGCAATGCCCGTAGATACCCACGTCTTTCGTGTAGCAAACCGCATCGGACTGACCACCAACTCGAAGACTCCCCTGCAAACAGAAAAAGAACTGGTCAGATTCATCCCCGGCAATCTCCTGCCCATCGCCCACCACTGGTTGATCCTTCACGGCAGATACGTCTGCACAGCACGCAATCCCCACTGCAAAACCTGCGGCATCAGTGAATGGTGTAAAAGCGCACCGAAAGAATGAAAGAAATCCGCCTCTTTCAATAAAAGGCTCCAATACTCTTTATCGAGAATAGCCCTTAAAAAGAAACAACAAATAATTGCGAATTCATTTTGCAATCAGGATTTTTATATATACGTTTGTCTGGTTTTAGTTTTTTTTTCTAAAACAATAAATCAAGAAGCGGGGTGAGATAGATTGAAAGCCTCCCTTGATAAAAACAGAACTAAACATGAAACAACTACAATCCATCAAGTCCCTCTTAGTAATAACCTGCTTACTACTAAGTTTAAACTTACAGGCACAGGTCAGCAAGTCTGTCCATGTGGAAACAGCAGGAACAATCTCGACCTTGATCACAGCAGAAGAGAAAAACCAGATTACCAATCTGACTGTTACTGGCGATCTGAATGGAACGGATATTCGCTTTATCCGGGAGATGGGAGGAGTTACCTATTCCTGGAATTCTACATCAGGAAAACTGAACGTTCTTGATTTATCCGGTGCAAATATCGTGGCAGGAGGAGATGAGTATTTAAAACCGGTCGGTACTACAAGTTATTCAAGTATTTATATTGACAATCCTACTACTTCAAATAATGCAATTGGTGATGGTATGTTTATGGGATTATATTTGATCTCAGTTTCAATACCAGAAAGTGTTACATCAATTGGCAAAGCTGCCTTTTCATCTAATAAACTGAGTTCTGTCACAATTCCGGATAAGGTAACCTCAATAGGTAATTATGCCTTTTCTGAATGTCAGGAACTCACATCCGTTTCTATAGGCAAAGGTGTTACTACGATAGGGAACGAAGCGTTTATTAAATGTATAAAACTGACATCCCTGTTAATTCCGGACAACGTCACCAACATTGGGGAGAAAGTTTTTTCTGAATGCACAAAATTAAACACGGTCACGATCGGCAAGGGAGTTGTCTCGGTTGGCAAGGATGCTTTTGCCTATTGTAATGTGTCCACTCTTTATTATTATGCCACAGCCTGCACTACATTTCGCGGTTCAAGTGTCTTTTACTGGGGAGATTTTGATCGATTAATAATTGGAGACAGCGTCAAGAGTATCCCTAAAAGTGCATTCGAGAACTGTGGTTTCCTGAATGTTACTATTGGGAAAAGCCTGACTTCGATTTCTGAGAATGCTTTTAAAGGTTGTCATTGGTGTAATTCTTTTCTAATTCCAGAGAGTGTCACTTCTATTGGTGCAGGAGCTTTTTCCGGATGTACGGGCTTGACTTCCTTAGGTATCCCTGATAAGATTACATCGATCGAAGCAGAAGCATTTGCCTGGTGTACAGGGTTAACCTCATTCACGATTCCGGACAGTGTTACTTCAATTGGAGGAAAGGCGTTTGCAGGGTGCATAAGATTGACATCATTGACTATTCCGGAAAAAGTTACAACTATTGGAGCAGGCGCATTTTGGGGATGCACAGGATTAACCTCCCTGACTATCCCCGAAAAAATAGTCGCAATCGAAGCAAGTACCTTTACCGGATGTGAGAATTTGTCCACCCTCAAGATTCCGGAAAGTGTGACAACGATTGGAGAAAATGCTTTTTCGGGTTGCTCCGGATTAACCTCACTGACACTCCCTGAAAAAGTAACTTCGATAGAGAATGATCTCTTTTCCGGCTGTACGGGATTAACCTCAATGAAACTTCCTGAAGGAATTACCTCCATCGGTAATAATGCCTTTTACAATTGTTCTGGGATCGCATCTTTGGTATTACCGGAAAGTCTTCAATCTATTGGTCAGAAAGCGTTTTCAAACTGTTCAGGATTGAGATCTGTCACACTGCCGGATAGTGTGAAATCTATTGGTCATTGGGCTTTTGCGGGCTGTTCAGGATTGACTTCTCTAACTATTCCGGCAACTGTTTCGTCTCTTGGTTATTCTGCTTTTAGCAATTGCTCCGGACTGATTGAGATACATTGTAAAGCACTTGTTCCGCTAACTATTTTGTCCAATACATTCGAAGGGCTTGACAAAGGTAAATGTGAGCTTTATGTACCTGCCGGAACTTCAACCACCTATAAGAATACGACTCAGTGGAAGGATTTCACAAATATCATCGAAGGTTTGGCAATCAAAGAGTACAAGATTACGTTTGATACCTCGCGATATTATATCAAACCAGACACTGCCGGGTTATCTTTAATTGTCGGCCCTCAGTTTTATTTGGACGATTTCGATTTACCGTGTCTTCCATATACTGAAAGAAGAATATTACTGCCTTATGGAACTGAAGTAGATAGTTGTATTGTTCATTTTGACAAGCTAAATCTATGGAAAGAAGATATTGTATTAGCTGCTAACCCACCAAAAATGCCAATAGGTTCAGACTTCAACGTATTTGATTCTGTCGGTAATATTAGTTATCCGGATTCTATCTATCCGACAAAGAATGTTTCTTATGGAGAAGAAGTTAGACATGGATATGTTTTGATTTGGGTTGGTGTCTCACCATTCATATACAACGTGAAGGCAAAACAAGTCTATATTACTTCTTCAATAACAGTGCAACTTAAGTTCAAACAAAGATCGAATATTAGCAAACCGGATTTAAGTCCAAGTACTATTTCAAGTATAAAATACTTAGTGATTAATCCTGTAGAGACCGATTCGTATCTGATTGCCGGTGAAAGTGCAGAAAGAGGCTTTTCCTCTCTAAAAGTAGATGCAATATCTAATAACGGAAATGTGACCTTCCGATTAAGCGACTCTTATAATACATCTTTCCAACTGGATCTCTTTACAATTGATGGTACGAAGATAAAAACCATCGAGATAAATTCGGGAGAGACTGAAAAAACTATCACTGGTCTAAATTCCGGATATTACTTATTTGAACTGTCCGGTAAAAACGGCGAGAGGACAAATGGAAAGTTTGTGATCAACTAAGCCGGTTCATTCGACTGTACTCAGAGGATTGTTCCCATGCTTTGAGAAGCATGAGAATAATCCTCTTCTTTTTCTTAGTTCAAAACGGTCTTTGAACACGAATCGGTGTTTTAGAACAATTTGGTCTTCAAAGAAGATGGAACTGATTTTACCAAATCGAGAGTTGAAAAACTATTTCCTGTCACATAAAAGGATTTATCAGTTTTCTATATGACTGATAAATAAGTGGTTATACTTTTAGAAAAAGCATCCGCATGTGTGAAAAATTTTGTCCTTATGAAATGTTTATTTCATAAGGTTCCGATGAGAAAAACGACCTGATATCTTTAGCAAAACATACAGAAGAAATTTGGCCCTTTTCAGGTTCGTTTTTACCAGATAAAACGGATCTCTCGAATCGGTGTTTTAGAACAATTGCAGTTGATATTACTCCAGCTCCTTTAACAGCCTCATCCCTTCCGGCCAATCGCCATAACCGGACACATCATTGATATGACCCGCGTCACCGATAGAAATAAACTCACTCCCCCATCTCTGTGCATACTGTTTCACAAGTTCTATACTCGCCCAGTGATCGTTGGTGCTGGCAATAAGCCGTGTCCTGAAATGAATCTTTTCTGTTGGGATATGATCAAACAAACGCTGCTGAAGTTTGCTGTGCAGCAATTCGGTGTCGGGTGGAGCAACGAGTAAAGCTGCTTTGATACCATGATTATATCGTGCTGCCCAAGAAGCTATCGTCAGACAGCCCAAACTATGTCCGACAAGCACTACAGATTGCGGATCAAAAGCTGAGATGGCTTTTTGAATTCTCTCCACCCATTGCGGTATATCCGGAACATTCCAGTCCTTTTGTTCGATGCGTCTGAAATTCTCTCCGGAACGTTCAAAATATGTTTGCCAGTGTTCCGGTCCGGAACCTCCAAGGCCGGGAACAATAAAATAATTTGTCATACGATATCTATCTAAATAATGAGGCAAAGTTAGGGTATATCACTTGTTGCCGAAATACCTCATAAAAGGTATTCTTGTACCACAATTGGGGTATTATCAACTGATAGATAAGATATTCTGAAAAACTATTTGTAGATTTGCAGCCATTCAATGACCCTTAATACCTGATATATCCATGAAAAGAAATCAATTGTATCTGATCGTTCTTCTCTCCTGCCTCACCACTCACGCACCAGCTGCCGTTGAACAACCTCTGAAAACCGGAATTGCTCTCGAGTTGTATGATATGGCGTTTTGGCAACAGGCTAATCCGATACAATCCAATGCACAACCGGTCTATTCGGAAGTGGTGGATAGTGCTTTCTTTCCGGATGCCAGAAACTCTTTCTGGGGCAAGGCTCCTCTCTTCGAGAAGTGGAAAAAGATTTTTCCCAAACTCACCTCTTCAGGAGATCTGAATTCAGGAAGTAACAATCCGAAGGGACCTTTTCCCAATCTTGCCACTTCTGCCTTGAGAGGCTATTTCATGCCACGAGTAAGTGGTCTATATACCTTCTCTCTGGATGCGTCGGATTATCGTGGCACATTGTATCTGGATACGACATCTGTCTCCTGGAAGAATGCGGTGGCCATTGTTTCTCTTTCCGGATCAAAGAATATAGGCAAACAAAAGAGTGATCGGTATTATACCTCCTCACCGATTTATCTGGAAGCAGGAAAAGGGTATCCTATCTATGCGGTCTATTGGTTTGTAAGCCGTTTGTCTTATGGCATTCGAGTGCAAGGGCCTGGACTGGATAACAATCCATACTTACCTTCAGACTTGGTAGTTCCGCTTTATGATCCTATTCTTCCAAACACGCCCACTTCTCTTCAAGCGGTTGCCATAATGGATCAAGCAGTTTGCCTTAGCTGGAAAGAGGAAAAGAAGAAGGAGAAGCTCGCAAAGATAGCAGGGTATTCTCTCTATGTGAATGGCGAAAAGAACAGTAAAGATCTCATTGAAAATACAAGTGGAACGGCAAGTAATCTATTGCCTGACAAAGTATATCAGATTGGGGTAACGGCAGTGGATGAACTAGGCAATGAATCTCCACTGAAATCGATTACGGTTAAGACGGCTGCTGTTTCAAAACAAGTACCGAAAGCACCGCCCTCAATTACATGTGCTGCCACAACGGGAGAATCTTTATTGCTGACCTGGAAGCGTGAAAAAGGGATGAACTCGTCTGTTATCGGATATGACCTCTTCCTGAACGACACGTTGTACACAATAGACAAAATCTATTCTGATACTCTACTGATCACCGGTCTGACCCCCAACACAAAATATAAGGTCAATATCGTGGCGGTTAGTTCGTCGTTAGTGCCCTCCGGGAAGAGTAAAGCATTTCGTTTCTCCACCGGTCCGTTTGACCCGCTGGATAGTACCGGTCTGGCGTTAGGTGAACATCGGCTGCGTCTGAAGATACAGAAGCAGAGTGTGACCTGGTCGGAAGGATTGGGTATCAATGTGGATATGATGTCGGGCAAGTTGTTTGAGGATTCGATGCTGAATCGAATGGTTCGTGCATTGCATCCGGGCCTGCTTCGCCGGGGAGCTTTGGATGCCAATCCGTATGCTTTTGAGAAGGCTTCAGGACCTGATGCCGGCAAAGCGCCGCTCTCCATTGGAAACCTTCCGGATACACATGCCCGAAATATGGCTTTCTGCAATGAGATTGGTGCCTATTATGCGCTTTGTGTCGGTACAAAAGAAGGTCCCGGCGGACTGGGTGGTGGTGATCATCTGGATTATTCTGTCGATTATCGAACTGATCCGAATACTTTTCTCCATCTGATAGAGTATCTGACAGGACCTTCTGATTCAAAGTATGGAGCCATTCGCAAACAGGAAGGTTATGAGCAACCTTTACTCTCGCGTACCACCGGACGAGGTCTTCTTCTGGAGTTGGGTAATGAGGTTTGGGGAGGTACTGCGCATAATGCACCTATAGGAGATGATTTTAAAGCGTATGGTGAATGGTGTCGTTCAATTGCCACACTGATACGAACTTCTCCCTACTGGAAAGAGATTGAGGATAAGGTGTATCTCGTCTATAGCGGACGCAATCCGAGCAGCAAGGATAGTTATGGACTGAACGAAACGGTATTGCGTGGCGATCATGGCGAACTGAATACCATTGGTCTTTCCGGTTATTTAGGAGGCAATATGGCTTACAATCCGGAGGTGGAGTATGGAGAGAGTGTGCAGCAGTATTTTCAACTTCGACAGAAACAAATGGCAGCCAATCTTGCCGCATTTAAGGAGAATCTTCAGACACAAAAGGAACTAACCGGAACCCGGAAATATACCTATCTGTATGAATCTCAAGTTTCCACTCCCGGCTATTTCGGCACGCTTGGACAAGCGATCGTACTGTGTGATTATCTGACTTCGTCGTTGCAGTATTCTTCCATTCTACCCACTATCTTTAACTTTGGAGGCGGAGAATGGCGCATTACCATGAATAACGGTGCTCCTTTGGCTCATTATACCATCACCTCTCTAATCAACAGGTACTGTAAAGGCCATCTTCTGGCGACAAAGGTGGAAACAAATAATAGACTTTCTGTGCTACAGAAAGAGAAGTCTTCCTCCAAGTTGATAACAGAGTCCGTAGAAGGTCATTCTCCAGTAGGAATCTCTGCATATAATAATGGGACGAGTTGGAGTGTCCTTCTCTTTAGCCGCGACTTTGAGCATGAGTATAGCGTCCAGCTACTCTTGCCGGAAGGAATTAAGGTACAGAGCACTGCCACCTGTTATATTGTAAACGGTGCTACTCCTTCAGAAAAAGATACTTTTACAACAGTGAAAGAAGAAGGCATACAGATGAAGGACGGAATGCTGCTGAAAGTTCCGAAACATAGCATGGTGCTTTATTCCTTTAAGGCTACCGACCCACAACTAACAAAGAAGAAGCTGGGTGAATAGACAAAGGAAAAATAATTCCATACAGTTGCTGCATACCGATTGATATTTGTAACATATTAATTGCAATCCGCACGGCAAAATGTCAGTTTTTTCATACGATATTTGTATATTTGCAGCTTCATTGAACTGTTTATGTTTAAAATTTAAATAGCTAGTTATTATGCAGACAATTGACAAATTCAATTTTGCCGGTAAAAAGGCATTCGTGAGAGTGGACTTCAATGTTCCATTGGATGAAAATTTCAACATTACTGACGACACACGCATCCGCGCAGCTCTTCCTACTTTAAAGAAGATCCTTGCTGATGGTGGTAGCGTAATTATCGGTTCGCACCTTGGTCGTCCGAAAGGACCGGCTGACAAGTTCTCTCTGAAGCATATCCTTGCACCTGTATCCAAATTAATTGGTGTTGATGTTCAGTTTGCCAACGACTGCATGGGTGAAGAAGCTGTCGCAAAATCAGCTGCGCTGAAACCGGGCGAGGCTCTGTTGCTGGAAAACCTGCGTTTCTATGCAGAAGAAGAGGGAAAGCCAAGAGGTCTTGCTGAAGATGCTTCTGATGAAGAAAAAGCGGCTGCTAAAAAAGTGGTAAAAGCAAGCCAGAAAGAGTTTACAAAGAAGTTGGCTTCGTATGCTGACTGCTATGTGAACGATGCTTTCGGTACAGCTCACCGTGCACATGCTTCCACTGCTTTAATCGCAAACTATTTCGATACTGATAACAAGATGTTCGGATTCCTGATGAATCAGGAAGTAGTCGCTGTTGATAAGGTGATGACTGATATCCAACGTCCTTTCACGGCCATCATGGGTGGTTCAAAAGTATCTTCCAAGATTGAGATTATCGAGAATCTGTTGTCTAAAGTTGATAACCTGATCATTGCCGGTGGTATGACTTACACATTTGCGAAAGCAAATGGCGGTAAGATCGGCCAGTCAATCTGCGAAGATGACAAGCTGGACCTGGCCTTGTCTCTGATAGCTAAGGCGAAAGAGTTGGGTGTAAACCTGGTGTTGGCTGTAGATGCAAAGATTGCAGACAACTTCTCTAACGATGCAAACACTCAGTTTGTTCCGGTTGGTGAGATACCTGACGGTTGGGAAGGTCTTGACATAGGTCCAAAAACGGAAGCTATGTTCGCTGAAGTCATCAAAAACTCCAAGACAATTCTTTGGAATGGTCCTACAGGAGTATTTGAGTTCGACAACTTTACTTCCGGATCACGTGCTGTAGGAAATGCCATTGCAGAAGCTACTGCAAACGGAGCTTTCTCTCTCGTAGGTGGTGGTGACTCTGTAGCTTGTGTAAACAAGTTTGGTCTTGCCGACAAAGTATCTTACGTATCTACAGGTGGCGGTGCATTACTTGAAGCAATCGAAGGAAAAATCCTTCCGGGTATTGCTGCTATCAAAGAATAAAATCATTGGTTCTTCCATACTGAGAGTCCCGTTCCGGATAAACCGGAGCGGGACTCTCTTTTTGTTCATATTTATACGAATTGAGAGTCAGATTATATCAATTGATAGGAATAATTCTTCACTTTCGTTGTATCTTTGTTATAAGAATTTCAATAATTAAAACATACAGCTATGGAAAAACGAATTACTCATTTTATCACAGCCATCATGCTGTTAGTTTCTCCACTCTATGCGCAAAATAGTCAACTGGCATCAGAGATGAAGACAACAAAAAGCATTGCAGACACACCGGGTATTCTTCCGGGAGGTGATATTTCAGGTTTTCTTGCTAAAGGTTATGCAGAAGCTCAATACACTATTATTGTTCCGACAGATGGAAAGGTCTCGTTTGTCTTTGCAACCTCGGGAGATCTGCAAATCAACAATGTCACATTAAGAGGAATGTACAATGGCGAAATGGAAGTCAGGAATAGCGGACCATGGGGTACTGCTTTTACCTTTGACATTGAAGATCTGAAAGCCGGAACATACGTATTGCATGTACCGTACTGGAGTGGATCAGGATCTTTTCAGGCATCTTATTCACATGTGCCTATCAACTATGAAGATCGGGAGCCAAATGATGTCTTTACAAATGCCATTACGGTGACCGACGGAACTGTTTCCGAAGGCCATCTGGGCTATTCCTATATTAAGAACAGAGACGAGGT
>JAQUTK010000033.1 GCA_028709785.1 Bacteroidales bacterium | reverse complement strand
GTAAGTTCGTTCGGGATATTAAAACTCCCTATAGTGGCAAACTGATGCCGTTGGATGGTGGTCGGATTGCTTTAGATGTCGAAAACGTATGGTACGATGTGAAAGAACGCCTCGTTATCCTGAATGAGAAAGGAGAAGTAGAGAATAGTTTTCCTCGCTACGAGCTCTTTGAGCACACGGATTATGGACGTACAGATAGTGAAACGGGCGCAATTCCACGAATTACAAAGTTCCACGATGTGGTCTGTTTCAATGAAGCCTACAACGACACCATCTTTGAGCTGAAAAACAATGAGTTGCACATGCGCTATTTCATTGATTGGGGCAAGTGGGCACCAAAAGCAAAGTACTTCATTGAACCGAAGAAATACGAAGACATGCAATGGAAATGTATAGTAATAAAAGGCTTTTACGAAACAGATCGTTATATTATCATGCCCGGGTTAAGATATCCATCTACCTTTGTATATGATAAAAAGGAGGATAAGATCAAAGAAAAAGCGCCTTATTGTACTGAGAATAGCAAGCTCTTCACTGAGCTATTTAAGGAAGCAGAAGGAGGCTTCTTTAACGATGTGGATGGTGGATTTGTGCAAAACATTGATGGAATTTCTCTTGACAGTAAGTATATCTTCTGCTCCTACTATGCTTCCGATGTGAAACAGTTCTTTGAGGAGGGTGGGTATAATAAGTATGTTAAATATCCCGAGAAACTTGCCAAGCTGAAAGCATTGGTGGATACGATTGATGAAGATAAACACAATCTCTTCATCATGATGTCGAAACTAAAGGACTAAACCAATATAACTATGAAAACAAAAAGAATCTCCACTCTGGCATTTGCTTGTATTGCATTTGCAGTAACAATGTCAACAGTCTCTTGCCAATCCAAGCAAGACAAAAAAGCCGCTTCGAAACAGTCAAAGGACTCAGCATTTGTATTTACCACTCCCAAAGTGCTGAACGTAGGAGCTGTGATTGATAAACATTTTAAGTTTGGAACACCACGGGAAAATGGAGAAAATTATCTTATTCCTATGGAATATGTTGATACGACAGGCTTTCTTTCACTTTCTGATGTCGCCGATGATGTGGAATATGTGCTGCTAAAAACAAGTAATGAAAATCAGGAAGTTTTTATAGGTCAAGGAATAGGGAATGTCTTCCTATGCAAAGATTACATCTTTGTTCAGATGACTGATAACATTATTCAATACGATCGGGAAGGAAATCTGATCCGTACCATTGGACGAAAAGGTGGAGGCCCGGGAGAATATAACTGGGTCTATGAGATGACTGTGGATGACAAAACAAAAAAAGTTATTATCAGCACAAGTGGTAAGATCAATGAATATGATTTCGATGGGAAGTTTATTCGATCGCAAAAGAACACGTATGCTGATCAACTAATGCCAATAGATAGTAATCGGATAGCCGTAGAGGTAGAGAACACATGGCATGATGTAAAGGAACGTCTGGTCATTCTGAATAGAAAAGGAGAAGTGGAAAAAAGTTTCCCCCGTTACCAACTTTTTGAACATGCAGATAATGTGGTAACAGGTTCAGCTTACACTCCTCACCTCACGAAATTTCAGGATATAATATGTTTCAGTGAAGCGTTTAATGATACGATTTTTGAGTTGAAAAACGATGAATTACAGATGCGTTATTATCTGGATTGGGGAAAGTATGCTATGAAACCAGAGTACTATTATAAGAAAGACAAGAATAAAAAGATGGGGAAAATCCACTATTCCTTCTATGAGTCTGATCGTTATTTAATTATTCCTTCATCAATAGGGTTTGACTTTACAGTTGTATATGACAAGAAGAAGGATCAGATAAAAATTGCATTTTCAACTAAGTTCTTAAAAAACAGCTTATTTTCTAAGATCATGAAATCGGGAGAAAAGGGATTCCTCAATGATATGGACGGTGGAATAGCTCAAGCAGTAGATGCAATCTCCAATGACAATAAATATATTATCAGCTATTACTATGCCTCCGATATAAAAGAGTACTTTGATGAAGCCGGATACGAAGCAGATCCAAAGTATCCTGAGAAACAGGAAAAGCTGAAAACACTTGTAAACTCGATTGATGAGAATAAGCACAATCTCTTTATCATGATATCAAAACTAAAAGAATAAATACATTCAACTATGAAGACAACAAAAAGAATCTCCTCTTCGGCCTTTGTTATTCTAACATTCGCCGTAACATTGGCTCCAATCTCCTGTCAATCCAAGCAAGACAAAAAAGCTTCTTCAGAACAGTCCAAAGACTCGGCTTTTGTATTTGCTACTCCCAAAGTAATTGATCTGAAAGGTTATTTTGATAGACATTACAAAGGAGATGATTTTGCAACCAGAGACACATCCGGCATTCTGTCTCTTTCTGACATCACCGATGATGTGGAATATGTATTGCTGAAAGCCAGTAACGGGAAGCAGGAAAAATTCCTTAGATCATCACCTGAACATCTCTTTTTGTGTAAAGACTACATCTTTGTACATGAAGTGGATGGTATTATCCAATACGACCGTCAGGGAAATCTGATCCGAACCATCGGACGAAAAGGTGCCGGCCCGGGGGAATTTAACTGGGTCTATACAATGGTTGTTGATGATAACATGAAAAGGATATTTATCAAAACAAGTGGTAAGATCAACGAATATGATTTCGATGGTAAGTTCGTTCGGGATATTAAATCGACATATGACGGTAAGTTGATGCCTCTGGACAGTAACAGGATAGCCGCAGATGTTGAAAACTTATGGTACGACGTGAAAGAACGGTTGGTTATCCTGAACGGGAAAGGAGAAGTAGAGAAGAGTTTTCCTCGCTACCAGCTCTTTGAACATACCAATTACGCCCGGACAAGTAGTTATACAAACAGGATTCCCCGATTGACAAAATATCATGATGTTGTCTGCTTCAACGAAGCCTACAATGATACCATCTTTGAGCTGAAGAACAATGAACTGAAGATGCGTTATTTTGTGGACTTTGGTAAATATGCGCTAAAACCAGAATATATCATTTATGAGAATAAGGAATACGCAGAGAAAAAGCAAAAATGTCTTTGGCTGAATGGCTTTTACGAAACTGACCGTTACATCTTTATGCCTGAACACATGTTACCGAAGACCTTTGTCTATGATAAGAAAACGGATCAAATAACGGAAGGTGCTCCAACGTTTTTTACCCACAAATACAACAAGGAGTACTACAATATATTCAAAAAGTTTGAAGCCGGCTTTTACAATGATATGGATGGTGGTATAGCTCAAAACGTGGATGAGATCTCTCTTGACAGTAAGTACATTGTCAGCTATTACTATGCCTCCGATATAAAAGATTACTTTAAAGAAGCCGGATATGGAACAAATCCAAAGTATCCGGAGAAACTGGAAAAGCTGAAAGCACTTGTAAACTCGATTGATGAAGATAAGCACAATCTCTTCATCATGATATCAAAACTGAAGGAGTAAAACGAACCTGTAAGAGAGAGAATTTAAGTTCAAATTCTCTCTCTTATGCTTACTTTTGAATATAAAAGGTTTTGGTAACAGGCTGTGCTGTCTGTGTTGAGTTATTTCCGGATTGCCAGGCCGTGACTGTGACTTTCATCGGAAACTTTGTACGCGGTGGAATCTTTCGGAAGAGAAGTTTGGATCCTTCTATTTCACAAGGTCCTGCAACCACATAAAACGAGACGGGCAGTCCGGCATCGGAAGCCGCTTGCAGATCAAGGGATTTTGGTAAGCGCGACAAGCAACAGTCTGCGATCGGCTCAAAGACTATCTGCTGGGCTTTTCCCTCTTTCCGATAGAGTGAGAACGCGATCTCCGCTTGCTGTACCGCCGGTTTGTAACTCTTATCGCCGGAGTGCTTGATGGCAAAGGACATGGCGTCTTTCTCCCCATAGGTCGGAGTCGCGCGGTTCCATGTCTCTACCAATACGGTGTCATCTACTATTTCAAAGGAACCGCAGATCTTTTCCAATCTGATTTTCCCTTGCGCATGTCCGATGGCGGTTCCCACCGGTAATCCCGTCCAATCTGTGAGACGCGAACTCACCGCGGGAACGGTATCCAAAAAGACCGGAGATAACACGATAGAACGTCCATCCGCTTCAGTGATGAAACGGGGATGGAGCTGCAAATGGTCGTTGCGCTGTTCCACCGTCTTTCCCTGCTGAAGAAGTCCCAGAAGCTGAGGTTTCAGGTTTCTGAAACGGGACTGGTAGGCAACGGTTGCCTGAATCATCTCTTTGTCAAAAAACCAGAAAGCTTCTTTCGGATCACCTTTGTACTCCCCTACCGGCGCCGGTTCGCAGCCGGGTACCTGATCCTTTTTCCATCGTTCCATCAACCATCCGGTTTTGGTCGGATCGACATGCCCATACTGCATGGCTTTCTGAATATAGAGCCCGATGTATTGCGCCTTCTCCGGCGAAGAGGCAAAATGACCTTCTGCCGGACAGGCCAACATACTCAATGGCATCAGTGGATGGTCGTACCGCTCCTTCAATCCTTCATTGCTCCATGAGTGGGCACTCTCATATTCACCCATCGTCTCGAGACTTGGGATGTAATCAAGGGTACGCTCTCCCCAGATATCAGGGGCATAGGACGGATGACGGAAATAAGGCCATTGTCCGCTGGTGGAAATGCAAGCTATGGTTCGTTGGGGTTGAAAAGCGCCCAGATAGTACGGAAAGCTGGCGGCTGCGGAATGTCCCATCCCTATCAGTGAAGCAGTTGCTATCTCTTTATAGCCGGACTCATCAGCCAAAGCGGTCAGAATTCCCTGCAACGTTTCCCAGGCACCGTCATTGAAATTAAACAGATTGTCAAACATCGGCGTTACCCATACCTGAGCAACATCCAATTGGGACATCTTTCGACGAAAGCCTGCGTCTTCCAGAATAGAGATCTCTTCCATATTGCTCTGTGCGACAATGACCGCCTTCACCTGCTTACACCGTTCGGGGATCCATAAGAAAGCGGTACACTTCGTGGATTTGGGTTTCGCACTATAGTTTTTAACGGGAACAGACCATTGCCACACCTGTGCTGACAGAGTCGCTTGTCCCTGCTCCAGCAATAATCCTATCACACTAAATAAATAGAAAACAAGTCGCTTCATTCGATTCAAAAGTTATTCATTATAGACAATCGGATTCTCAAATTAGTAATCACTTCATCAATTTGCGAACTGACACCCCATTCTTATTCTTAATCTTCAAAAGATAAAGACCGGGTAGTAAGTCCCGGGTATTCAACACCGCGCTGTTTCCGGCAAATGTTGTCGCATACATCACTTGTCCGCTGTGGTTAAACAGTTTGACCTCTGTCGGACCCTGAATCTCATCCAGAGTAATAACCAGCTGATCAACAAATGGATTCGGAGTTACCCGAAGATCCATGAAAGTCTCATGAGAAGGTACATCCGTCACTTCGTCTGCTGTAACGGCATGCCCCCAGAACTGGATCTCAGAAACATTGCCCCAGCTGCCGGCAGGAGAAAGATAACGGAGATAACGGTATTTCTTCGGAATCTTCACCTCTTTTCTGGTCAACAATCCGACAGGCGGATTACTTGTCACGGTAAAGAGCGTCTCTGCATCACAAAAGTCTGCCATTGAAGCGCCCTGAAAACAACCACCGATCATCCGCGAAGTATAGCCGCTCCTCGGAGCATAACGTACCTGCGTTACAATCGCGCGGGTATCCACGCCCATATCCAGCCCGACCCAGGCATCATCACTAACATGGGCGTAAAAGTAAGTATTGAAATTGAGATCCATGCCGGCAGCAATCGTTGTTGCCGGATTCTCATTAAAGGAACCGGAAGTACCGATCAGTTCTCCCGACAATTTGACGGATGCAGATACTGTTACACTATCAGGAGAAGTTGACGCGCCCTCCCCTTTCAAGTTGACCCCTGCCAATCTGTAATAATACGTACTACCCTCCGTCACCGTCTGATCTGAGTAAAACAAATCCGACACCGTAGCAATAACGTTATAAGGACCTTCTTTCGTCGTGGCACGTTTGACAGCATAGGCAGTAGCCTCATCCGTGGCATTCCATACCAGATTGACCGTATTATTGCCCGGAACAGCCTCAAAGCCGGTGGGTGACTGTGGCAAAGCCAATTCCGGCATTGTTACAAAGGTCAGCGCAGAGTCGGCACTCTCTCCTTCAAAGCCGGAAGAAGTGAGGGCATAATAATAAGTGGTGCCGGCAGTCAAAAGAGAATCCGTGTAAAGGGTGTCCGACAGCATCGGATCAAGCACCGTGTAAGGACCTTCAGGCGATGTGGCACGCTTCAGACAATAGGTCATCGCCCCTTTTGCAGACGACCAGGAGAGATTGACCCGGCTGCTGTTTACCGCAGTGGCTGAAAAGTCTGCCGGTATGGCTGTTCCCGTTGATCCTGTTTTTACCAAGGTCACATGATCTATTATGGCAGAGGTTGCAACTCCACTTGCAGAAGAACCGGATGTGAGATAAACCCCTGCATAGTACGTAGCAGGCATAGAGATGAGAGTCGAACCAACCAGATGCCAGGTCATCCCGTCGCCTGATTGAAAGGCTTTAAATGTGTTTCCCGAACGTTCGATCTTAAACCAAAGAGGAGGCCAGTTGTGGGTACACCCCTTGATCCATGAAGCCGAACTGCCTGCTGATACCCGAGGGGAAAACCAAACATAACGGCATTGATCATCGGCGAGTCCGATAGCTGCCATTCGTGAACTACCTGACAGAGACTCTCTCATGATCAGTCCGATGCGATCTGCATTGGTTCCGGACAACCGATAATCGTTCAATCGGATCACAAGTGAATAGTCTCCCGTCACCTTTGTACACAAATAGCTATGCATATCCGACGTACTCCCAAAAGAAGTTCCTGATCCTCGAAGCACAAAGCTCCGGCTGTTACCATCATAATAAAGAGCAGAAGCAGGCGTCCCGACTTTACCTACATCAGTGACCAACCAACCGGCCGGCAGGATGGAACGTCCACTCACGGCAGCTGCTGAGACGGTTGAAGAGTAGGCTCCGATACCGGTATTGTTCTTTGCCACAACTCTGTAGTAATAGGTCATCCCAACTTTTGCCGTTGAATCAACAAACTCCGAGGTAGTATTGAGATCCCACGTTCCAATGGTCGTAAACAGTCCGTCCGCCGTCGTTGCCCGTTGAATGACCGAACCGTTGACCTGATCCCATCCGGGACTGTCCCAGGTAAGTGTTACTCTGGAGATACCCGGTGCCGCCTTCAGATTGGAAGGAGCAGCAGGCAACGCTAACTCCGTATAAGGCGATTTGTCTGCATCCAATGTATAGGACAAAGCAGTGTAACTCTGAGCCTCCCAGGTATTGGCGACCACTCCTCTGAGGTTTACCATTGCTTTGGTATAAGGAGCACTTAGTCCTTTTCGCACCACATAGTGGTTATAAATAATCTCGCATCCGGGAAATCCGGTTATACGGTTGCCATATCGAACAGACGGTGAATAGAAATGATTATTTACACAATCATTATATGGTACCCATACCGCTTTATGTTCCAGATTGTATTTACACAAATATTCAAAGGCGGCCAACAGACGGTTGTCGGAATAGCTAAACAGATCGATCCCTTGATTATATGCCGTCAAACAGAACTCAGCCGCCGCACTTGGTCCTATTTCTGCATGAGGCATATCGCGCCCCATCTCCGCAATCTGACCCGAAGGCTGGCAAACCATCTTCAAAAGGGCACCTCCTCCGTTACCGTTCTTATAATACTCAATCGCCTCGTCAAAAATCGTCTGATTATCACAAAACAGACCAATATACAGGAGACAAGAGTTTGCCGGACCATCCCAGCCCGACCAGCTACCGCATTCCCCAATAAAACTGTGACAAGCCGGATAAAAATAGTTCAGACACATATTCTTAAACCGTTCCTGATCCTCTGCTTTCCACCCCGGATAGATACGTGCGACCTCTGCTGCCTGCACCATAATCTCGATCGGAAGCTGAAAAAGTTCGCCGGAAACTACACCCTGAATACTAGCCGACCAATCATTCAATATCTTTATCGCACATTCCGCATAGCTTACATCACCCGAAACGTACCATCGGATAATATTGTACATAGCAGCAGTCGCATCGCGAGAAGCCTGCTGACGAATGCCTGAACCGCCAATGTTTGTTTTGGGAACTGCTTTATAGGTATTAGACGATTTGTAGTCCTGAAGCATCAGGTTCCATCCGTCAATCCAGGGCGATTCTTTGGCCTTCACTTTGGCCTTCATCCGTTCCAGATCCTCGATAGTGGTCACACCTCCGGGATGTGTAAACTCAGCCTTCAGTACGGTTACCATACAAAGGAATAAGGAGATAAAAAGTAGTCTGTGGAAAAATCTTGTTTGGTTCATTGCATACAATTTAAAGTCTGACAAGGAGAACTGAACAAAAGTAGGAAGAATATAAAGAATGCCATTCCTGCTGACAGTCAAAAAAAGTCTCAGAAACTTAATCAAGACCTATTTCTATTAAGATATTAATTATAAATCACTTATGTATATACAAAGAGAGTCTCAAAGTATTATCTGATACTACTCAGGCAATTCATAAGAGAATCATACTCATACATAATCAAAACTGTTTCTTTTTCTTCTGATAAGTGGTATCATTATCAATTAGTATACATACTCTGTTCAGAGCCTCTACTTATTGTATAATTCAAAGGGTCTTATCCCCCCAGAAAAACAAACGGAAAACGTTCAAAAAACATACGGTTCCGACAACAATTTCATCAGGACATTTTTTCCATTGCATAGGCATCGGACAAACATTTCATAAGGACAAAATTATTCACGCATGCCTATGTTTTTTTTGAATCTTCAAGTCGCTGTTATTCAAGCTTATATAAATCCGGTTTTTTGCTCTTGGAGACAGAAGAAGGGACACCCTGTGGAGCGCCCCTTCTTACCTTATTGTATAGATTAACAATTGCACGATCAATAATTGACCGCATAGTCTTTGTTGAATGGTTCGTTCTTGAACGCTTTTTTGGAGGTCCATTCTTCTGCCGGATCGGTCCAGAAAGGATGATCAGCCGGTAACCCAAGCGGCAAGAAACTCTCTGAAGTGAGATACATGCTGCCATTGTTGCTATAGACATCGGCCAACGTAGGTTGGTGTCCGCAAAAGCCGAGGGTCAGAAAACCGGAGTCGTTGAAGTTCGTCGGATTGCTGAATATCGTCTTGTGAACAGCTATCAAAGCGGCGCGAACTTGTCCGCGAGTAAGTTTGGCCGGCAAGGTATCGCGCAGCGCTGCTAACGCCAGCGCCTGAAAAGCGCCGGTGCGATAGGTCAGCGAGCGACCAAACGGAGGGAATGTGCCTTCCGGAGATACCAGTCGTTCGAGATGTTCCGCAAATCGAATCATACGTTTGGATGCCTGTTCGTAGGTTTCTTTGGAAAGGCGGTTGTGCGCAAGCATCACTTCGCAGACCTCGACCATCATCGGATGCATCACAAATGAGTTGTAATAATCGAAGTGAAAAGACTCTCCATCGCCATACCAACCATCGCCCACATACCACTCTTTTAGTTTCTTGAGGGTAAGATCCATGCGCATCGGGTCATACTGTTCGCCGACCATCATCAGAAAAGCCTCATTCATTGCAGCAAAGAGCAGCCAGTTAGAATAAGGAGGCTGCACACGGCGCAGCAGCTTCAACTCCGTGATGATACGCTGTTTCGTGGTATCTTCAAGAGGCTCCCAAAGTTGCTTCGGAGCACGGATCAGCGCATTGGAATAGAAGGCGGAGTCGACCAACGGCTGTCCTTCTTTACGCCATAAGAGATAATCGGGACTAGCTGGATCTACGGAATGTTTGAAACTTTCAAGTGCCCATTGACGCAGTTCCTTGCGCATGGCACCTTCCTTGGTGTCATCATCAGGCAATGCCAGCCAGGGAGCGATGCCGGTTATCAGTCTGCCGAAGCATTCCATATAGGTGACGCGTTTGTCGCGGCCATCCCACGTCGGACTGAGTTCGACCTCCATCTTCTGCGCGAGTTCACCTTTCGCCATAGTAGAGAGTACGGGAGCTGCGATCTTATAGGCCAGATTGGCAAGATACTCCCGATCAGAGAGTTCCGGTTCCTTTTTTGTTTTCTTCCCGGGTGCCGTTCCTGCCAATGATTGCATCATCGGAAGAGAGGATGCGACTGCTGCCACTGAGGCTGCTTTAATGAATTTTCGTCTTTCCATGTATTGAAGATTAGAAACAGGTGTTCAAGTTAGTAATGCGTTTCAAGCGAGTAAAAGTACAGAATTATTCCGTTGGGCTCCATATTTCCACATTTATTTTTATATTCTATAGAAAGGGATGCTTACAGAGTCATTCCTTCTGATCTTTTCATCAGATAACACGTATCGTGCGATGTTACACCAAGAAGTCATCTCCTTATTGTGGCATCTACTGACAGTCAGCAATCGGATCAAAAAATAGTGCAATAACGAATGGTAAGTAATAGGGTAAAAAATGGCGGAATTTGTTTTTAATCTTCGCCTAAAATATCTATTTTTAAATGATTATGCACTATTGAGAAACAATACGGTGCAAAAGAGAATCCAGCCTGATTATTTTCGTAACTTTGAAACCTAATTAATAAAAAAACAGATGACTGATGACTTTATACCTCTCACGGTAGAAAACATAAAAGGATTAATAGATAAGGATATCGAATGGATTTCTGAAGGAAAAAATCATACCTATTCGGGAAAGACCACCATCATAAGGCTTGACTATACACAAAGCCATCCAATTATTGACAGAAGAATAATAGGCGACAGCCTCTCCTTTGCCTTTATCGATGATCACGGACTTGAGAAAGTTGATTCTTCTTATAAGGAAAAAGCTGGTGCGCCAAAATGTTTTTCCTACAATGAGAAAAAACGGGAAGTCTATTTCCGATTGTTATAAATCCGACAATTCCTCTTTTTCTTCAATTACCTTCTTGACAGTTGACAGTTAACAGTCAACTCTTAACTGTTAACTGTCAAGCAAGTAATTTATTATTTACAGCACAACTTTGATCATCTGACTGCCCACCTTCACAAAGTAAAGTGCCCGTGAAGGAAGCGTGATGTGTTGCTCATTGCCGGTGGCAGTCAGTGTGAGCAACTGCGTACCGGTAACAGAATAGACGGTAATCGTAGCTCCCGGCTCCGCTCCTGTGATCCGGATGCCCTCTCCTTCTTTACTGATCAGGAGCGATGGCTCTTCTTTTTGCGGAACTGATGTGACTACTTCTATGATATTCTGGAAATCTTTCCACTGATCAGCTTCGGCATACGCTTCTCCTGAACCGGCAGGTACATACAAGATACACGTGTTCTTATCGACTTTATACAAACCCAAATTGCCAACAGAAGGAGGCGTTGAATTCTGCATATGAATCTCCTGCAAACCGCCGCATGTATAGAAAGCACTGTCGCCGATGGTTGTAACACCCTCTGATATCGTTACGGAAAGAAGATCCGTGCAATTCAAAAACGCCATGTCTCCAATGGATGTAACAGTAGAAGGGATGATATAATTTTTTTTGTTATATGGACAAGCCACAATTCGTGTCATATCAATGGAAAACAGCACTCCGTCGTCAACGACAAAAGAGGTACTGCCTTCTGCTACTATGAACTCGGTCAACGAATCGCAATATCCGAATGCACCATCTCCTATCTCTGTGACACTCGCCGGAATAGTGATCGAGGTAAGTTTGCCGCAACCTGAAAAAGCATTCTGCCCAATGGTTAGAAGTCCTTCAAAAAGCGTTATTGAAGCAAGGTTACTACATCCTGCAAAGGCAAACTCGTCAATACTTGTGACCCCGGGAGGAATGACGACAGAGGTAATCGTACTACATCCCATAAAAGCACTGTCGCGGATGGCTATCACATCACAAAGCTCTCCTCCGTACGATAAACTGCCAGGAATATTAATTTTCCCGGCAAGTTGAGATTCATATCCGGTTATATGCAAGGAAAAACGATCGAAAGTGGTTGTGTATTTTATATTGTCAACAGAAAATGTAAAGGGTAATCCCATGTCTGTTTCTTCAATGCTCTGAAAACTTGCCCATGGCGACTCTCCGACATACGATTGTCTTGCACTGAGTGGTACAAACAATTTGATCTGGCTTCGATCTACCTGGTCAAACACATTATAATCCGCTGAAGGAGGTGACAGTCTCGCGATACGAAACTCCCGCAAACCGGTGCAACCGGAAAAGGCCATATAGCTAATACTTAAGATAGAGGAAGGAAGAGAAACGGAGGCAAGTGCGGTACAATTGCTAAAAGCATAACTATCGATAAATACGATCCCTTCAGAGGTTATTGAGTCCAGAGCGCCGCATCCGCTAAATGCATACGATCCTACACTTGTGATATTTTTGGGGAGAGCAATGGAAGCAAGGCTGTCGCAATCGGCAAACAGATAGCTTTCAATCACAGTCAGACTATCAGGAAGCGTAATGGAGAGAAGTCCGGATCCTTGAAACGCTTTCTCCCGAATCAAATTGAGACTATTAGGAAGTGTAATGGATGCCAGCAAACTACAATCACTAAAGGCAGAGAGTCCTATCGAGGTCAAGCTCTCTGGCAGTGTGACAGAAGAGAGGGTATCGCATTTTTCAAACGCATAGTTTCCAATGAAAGTAACACTCTCGGGCAATGTAATCGAAGTCAGGCTATCGCATGCATAGAAAGCTGAATCGCCGATAGCAACGACAGGATAGCTCTTTTCGTTAAAGGTCACGGCAGAAGGGATCACAACCTCTCCAACCGGATTCGTGACTGTACCTTTGACGGTCACAAAAGTACCGGACGAATTGACGAGGTAGTTCAGGTTGCCGACAGAAAACCCGAAGGGTGCTCCCATGGTTGATTCTTCAATGCTCTTGAAGTCCTTCCATCCATTGGCAGCGGCATACGCTTCTTTTGATCCAATGGGCACATACAACATACATTTATCTGTGCTAAAATCAAAGAAACCGGTATTATCTACCGTAGGAGGTGTTGTATTCCGAACATAAATTTCTTTTAATCCTGTACAGTTGGAGAAGGCAGAGGACTCGACGGATGTAACACCCGACGGAATGATAAACGAGGTAAGACCGGTGCAACCACTAAACGTATTCGGTTCAATCCGCGAAACCGACGCTGGAATTGTGACAGAAGTAAGACCGGAACATCCGTCAAAAGCAAATTGCCCTATGGATGTGACACTCTCCGGAATAGTGATTGATTTCATTTCATTCCAATACAAAAAAGCGCTATCTCCAATCGCAGTAACCGCATAAGTGGTACTGTCATAGATCACACTGGGAGGAATCACGACACTCCCCGAAAGAGGAGTTTGAAGCCAATCAAGAGAAACGGTAACACCGACGTCATTGGTGGTGTACTTCAGATTGTTCACTTGGAAATCCAGTGCTTGTGCAGCCAGCACAAACAACATACAAACAGTAAGGAGTAGTAGTTTTTTCATGACGGTATAATTTATAGTTAAGCTCACTTTACAAAACGTTCAAAAGACTCCGGGAAGAACCAGCTGTGGGTCATTTAGATCCGCTGCAATCAAAAGGTGCTGCTTTTCAGGTGAAGTTGCAATCACGTTCTGCAAATATAGAAATATTATTTGGGTTATATTACCGTTCAGATATAAAAATAATAATATAAACAAAATATCTTTTCAAAGCACTTAAACAAACATACCGGTAGTGCTGATTGCTTCTAAATAAGTGGGGTTCTTCTGCGTAACTACCGTACGGATGAGGAGGAGTTCATCTCGTTGCCAACATACTCACTTGGCTTTACACCAAATTGCTTTTGAAAACATTTCGTGAAATACGAGGGGTTATTAAAACCAACCATGTAACAGATTTCACTGACCCTGTATTTATTTTCCAGTAATATGGAGGCGGCTTTCTTTAAACGCACCAGTTGGATCAATTCATTTGGAGTAACTTCCGCAAGTGTCCTGATTTTGGAAAAGAGTCCCGAGCGGCTTATGAAAAGTTGCTCGGCAAGAGAGTCTACTGACAAGTCCGGATTGGAAAAGTTCTGCTCAATAATCTCATTCATTCGGTTCAGGAACTCCTCGTCCGCAGAATTACCGGCTATACTGTTTAAAGGTACCATGGGCATCTTTGAGAACTTCTGTCGCAGCAATTTGCGCTGATCCACCAGATTCTTTATGCAAGCCTTGAGGTAGTGAATGGAGAACGGCTTTTCAATATAGGCATCCGCACCACAATCCATACCTTCTATTTTGGAACTCATATCGGTTTTTGCAGTCAGCAAAATAAAAGGAATATGACTGGTCAACTGATCTGAACGAACAGACTTGCAGAGTTCGACGCCATCCATATCAGGCATCATCCAGTCGCTAAGAATCAATGTAACACTGTTTGTTTTCAATTTGTCCAACGCCTCCACTCCATTGTGAGCAGTCACAATCTGATAGATCTCCGAAAAGCTGTCTGACAGAAAAGTCAACATCTCCTCGTTATCATCCACAATAAGCATGACCGGCATTTTGTCTTTGACGGTAAGTGCAGGGGTATCGGATAATATATCTTCGGGAAGAGCAGCATGCATCTCCATTTCTTCTGAATTGAAACAACGCTCAGGCTGGCTGATCGGCAACGTAACAATAAAGGAAGTGCCTTTGCCCAATCCAGACTCCACTTCGATCAAACCATTGTGAGCCTCAACAACACTCTTTACGATGCTTAATCCAATGCCCGTTCCTGATTTATGATCGGCACTCTGATAAAAGGGTTCAAAGATTCTCTTTTGATCCTGCTTACTTATTCCGACGCCATTGTCGGTCACTCTGATTGTAAACGAGTGCAAATCGCTCTGCACAGCGCACGACAGTTTAATTTCATCTTTTGTGTACTTGGAAGCATTGGTCAATAGATTGCTTACCATTTTGGTGAGTGCCTCTCCATCCACACAGACAAAGCAAGGATCTTCCGGATATTCTTCTATGAAACGGATTCCCTGATGTAATACAGAAGGGATAAAGCGCTCACTCACCGATTTGAGAAGAGGGATTATGTCTTGTTCTTTACATCTGATTTTCATTCCCTCTTGTTCCACCTTTCTGAAATCCAATAGTTGATTGACCAGAAGAAGCAGTCTGTTGCTATTCCTGTCAATCATATTTAAATCATCACGAATGGCTGCCGGTAATGCGGATGCCGAACTCAGAATCTTTTCTAAAGGTGCAATAATAAGTGAAACCGGTGTTCTTATTTCATGCGCTATCGTTGTAAAGAACTGAATCTTTGCCTCGTGTACTTCCTTTTCTTTATTTTCTTGGAGACTCTTTATCTCAGCCACGTGCTTCTTTTGAGTTCTCTTATGAAGCAGATAGATGACCGTCAGAAAGAGCGCGATAATCAGAAGCAAATAGAGCAACTTAAAGAAGGGAGTTAGGTAAAACGGAGGTAGAATTTCAATCGGGAGAGTTCTTCCAACCTGATTCCACACGCCGTCACCATTGCATGCCTTGACGGTAAAAACGTAATTTCCGGGAGGTATATTGGTATAGGTGGCCTTGTTCTGAATCCCTACATAATTCCAATCCTTGTCAAATCCTTCCAGTTTATAGGCATATTGAATCTTTTCAGGTGTGGTGTAGCTTAATGCTGCGTAGCGCAAACTAAAGACATCGTCTTTGTAGGACAACGTCAGTTGCTTCATGACCAGAGGTGAAACAGGCAAAGGGGATTGAGAGATGTTTACTTCCTTGTTAAAGATCTCAAGACCGGTAATAACTACTGCCGGAGGTATTTTATTGGAGTGAATCTTGTTGGGAGAAAAAGAATTGAATCCTTTTACGGTACCTACATAAATCTTCCCGTCGGAGGTCTTGATGGCCGCATTCGTTACAAACTGATTGCTGAGCAGTCCGTCACTTTTTGTAAAGACCTTGCAGCCTGTTCCGGGCTCATAGCGAACAAGTCCGTTGGAGGTCGTAAGCCATAAGACGTGCTCATCTTCAAGAATGGCAGAGATATTGCGACTGGGGATATCCAGGTCCACCTGTTCAAAGTGATCGAGATCCGCATTGTAGGTACAGAGACCGTTCATTGTTCCAATCCAGATCTTCCCTTCCTTGTCAATCAGTATGCTATTGACCTGGTCATTGGTTAAGGAAGTGGGGCTCTTATCATGCAGATAATTCGTCCATTTCTTCTGAAGGGGATCGTATTTGAAAAGGCCTTTACCCTGCGTCGCAAACCAGATGTTGCCTTTTGTATCTTGTTTGATATCGATGGTCAGGCTACCCAGATTCTTGACTCTGATAAAGTTATCTTCTTTCCTGTTGTACAGGTTGACACCTTGCATGGAAGTCACCCAGATATTCTCTTCTGCATCTTTAAAGATCACATAGGCACTTGTACCATCCGGACTCTTGGGATTGTTCGAATCGAAGGTATACGTCTTGAAGGTTCCGGTTTTAATATTCAAAACATTAATTCCGCCGGAGTAAGTGCCTACCCAAAGATGATTGCCATCCAGACAAAGTGCATGCACATTGTGGTTGGAGATAGAGCTCTTGCTACCTTGTTGCGGCAAGTAATGATCAAAACGATTGGTCTGTGGATGGAAGCAGTTCAGTCCCCCGTCATCCGATGCAATCCACACATTTCCTTCGGTGTCTTCACAGAAACGCCCGATCACATTACCACTGACTGAGTTGGAATAATTAGAATGAGAGAAGGAATCAAACTGACCTGCAAAAGGTGAGATATAATTCAATCCGCCATAAAATGTGCCCACCCAGATTCCCCCTTCCGTATCTTTCACGAGGGGATAAACGAAACGGTTTGAAATAGCATTCGGGTTGGTTTCTTCATCAGTAAACAGCTCATAGTTACCCGAAATCATATCAAAAAGTCCCAATCCATCGTCTGTTCCAATCTGTAATTTATGCGGTGCATATTCAAGCATGGAATGAATATGCAGGGTCTTGTATCCATCTGAAGGTCGCAGGAAATGTTGCACTTGTCCGCTATACCGGTCAATCTTATAAATACCATTCTCCCAACTGCCCAACCACAAAGAGTTTTCGGAGTCTTCAAGCAGGACTAAAGATTTGCATTCAACTTCCCCGGAACCGGCATGTAACTCAAATGATTCGAATTCATTCTTCACTTTGTTGAGCCGATAGATCGAATGGGAATTCTGGTTTGTGATTGCCCATACTCTGTTGTCACTATCTACAAAGATCTGTGATACTAAACCAGACCATACAGAAAAGGTATATTGTTCCAATAAACGAACCGATGGATTGTATTTAAAAACGCCCTGCTCATTGGTTGCAACCCAGTAGTTACCATCCTTATCCCTGGTAATGCTATTCACTCCAGACGTTATCGCAACATGATCCACGGTTTTGTTCTGAAACAGGGAAAAAGACTCTGTTTCATACGAGTAAAGGAACAGACCTCGATCTGTTCCAACCCACATCGCATCTTCTCCTTCGTAAAGTGCAGAGATAAATCCATTCGGTATCTGAGCATCGTATCGGTACACTTTGATCGTCGCGCCGTCATATCTGTTTAACCCCATATCCGTTCCAATCCATATGAACCCGTACTTGTCTTGCAGAAGCGTTCGCACCATATTGGATGAAAGCCCGTCTTCTACAGAGAGATGACGGAAACTGAACGTTTCTGAGAACAAGGGAGCTACAGACAGACAGATGAACAGCCAGAGGAAAAGCAGTTTTTTAATCATGGACTCGTTTGTGTCATTGGATACCGGATGCAAAAATAGAATTATTTTTGCATATCCGGCTTATCAAGTTCTAAAGATGAAGGTACTTCTGAAAAGGATCTATTTTACTTTCCATTCAAGAACCCCTCCTGAAACTCCATTTTGCAACTTTGCTTCAATCTTGAGACCTGTCGTTTTTACAGCTTTAAAGTCCAAACTGTTATAACAGTCTTTTTTCACAGTGTAGGAAGTAAGAGCTTCCACTTCCTTCCAGCTGTTGGTCTCATCTTTATAAAACAACTTCCAGCTCTCCGGCACTCTGAAGTTACCGTCATAATGATCAAAGTCAAGCCAATACACCTGCACATTGGACACGGTATAGGACTGATCAAATGCATAAGCGATTGTTTCCCGCGAACCAAATCGGAGCCACCAGTAGTGATAAGGTTTAGAAAAGTCGGAAGAACTGGCGGGTTCCCACTGATCATTAACGCCCCACGCATAACTCTCAACGGAAGCCGATTCCGGTGCGTCTTTCTGAATGGGAGCCTGTATCGTCATCGTCCGGGCTTTGCTGGCTATGGTCGGTTCGGGAGTCGGCCGTGCCTTTTCAGCAACTTCTGGAATCCAAACGGCCATCTGATCAGCACCACGGTTATTCCAGGTGGAATAGGGAATCGCTTTGAACGGTACGTCAGTAACGATTCCATCTTTTCCCACTTCTTTTGCAATACCTTTTAAAACAACAACTCCATTCAGCAAATCAGGTTCATACGACGAAGTGATTGCCGTATTGTCAGGGATATATTTATTGAAGACAGTGCTATCTGCTTGGTCTTTTCCTTCCAGACAGAACATGACCGGACCCCGTTCGATCGCCAGTTTGCCCCGGTTATCCAGTACGTTCTCATGGCTCTTCACGCGTCTTACAACCATAGGGAAATGCAATTCCACCTTGTCACCTGACTTCCATGTACGCTCTATCGTGGCATAACCTTCCTTCAGTTCGGGTTTCATTTCCTTCCCATTGACTGTAATCGTGTATTGTGGCGCCTGACTTGTAAAGCTATAGAGATCGGTGGGAACAGGAGCATTCATGGCCCAGCCGGGAATTCTGAGGCGGAGTGCAAAGCTTTGAGTGGATTCTGGAGAAACAGAAATACGTATATCCCCATCCCAGGGATAAGTTGTTGTCTGCTCAAGCACCACGTTGTTTTTGTCTGTCTTGATTTCCGCTTTACCCTGAATAAACAGGTTTACAAAAATATCATTGCCTTTTGTCGCATACATGTAATGGGAAACAGAAGCCATGAAACGGGTTACATTTCCCGGACAACAGGCACAGCCAAACCAACGCTGACGTTCATGTTGTCCCATGGATTCGAGTGGGTTGTCATAAAAGAAACGATCTCCACTGAGTGATACTCCGGAAATAACGCCGTTATAAAGAGCTCTTTCCAATACATCTACATACTTGGAATCACCGGTGGCAAGAAACATGCGATGGTTCCAATACACATTGGCAATCGAAGCGCACGTTTCACAATAGGCCGTCTGATTGTTCAATTCATAGTCGGGTCCGAAGCCTTCACCCTGAGGACGAGAGCCGATCCCTCCGGTAATATAGAGCTTTTTTCCTGCCATGTTATCCCATATTCGGGTCAGGGCATTAAAATAGGCTGTGTCTTGAGTTAAATTGGCAACATCGGCAACGCCGGAATATAAATAGCCGGCTCTGACCGCGTGTCCGACAATCTCATCCTGTTTCAGGATGGGTTTATGATCCTGGCTGTATTCATTCAACCGATGTCCGTCGGTACCCCGACCAGTCTCTTCCACAAAATACTTTGCCATCGCAAGGTATTTCTGATCTCCGGTCACTTTGTATAATTTGGATAAGGCCATTTCAATAATCGGGTGACCGGACGGAACATGTTTCTGTCCCTCATTCGGTCCAAAAACAGAACAAACAAGGTCGGCATTCTTGATCGCCACATCCAGTAGTGTTCTCTTTCCGGTAGCACGGTAATGAGCCACTGCCGCTTCATAAAGATGTCCGCAATTGTATAATTCGTGACTATTAATTTTCTCCCATTTGCTTCTTCCCCACCATCCCGACAGGCGATAACATTTGTTGGTCACGCAAGTGGTCAGATATCCATCCGGTTCCTGAGCACCGGCGATGAGGTGAATGACACTATCCAGATACATGTCCAGTTGCTTGTCATATTTCACTGCCAGCGAATAGGATGCGCCTTCGATCACTTTATAAGGATCGGTGTCGTCAAAGGAGAAATCGCCTTTATGTTCTCCTTTAATTATACCCGCAGCGATTGCGAAGTTGTCAAAACGGCCGTTCTTTTCACACTCGCGGAAGGCGGAGGGAATAGAAACAGTCCGGTTGATTTCGATCCGCGGAGACCAGAATGCATCATTAAGATGGACCTGATTGAAAGGCACTTCTTTGATCGGAGCATCGACACGTTGGTAAGAACTCTTGCAGGCAAAGATATTCAAGACTGCGATACTGCCGCAAACTAATAGAAACTTGTTATACATATTCGGTTCGTTTTGTGGAACATTTAAAAAATAAAGTCGCTGCAAAGAACGCAAATGGCTCTGATATCGGATAGAAGTAAAATCCAATCTCCTATCAAAATCATACAACCATACACTTTTATGTAGAAACTGAGGAGGAGTTGGACTATTTTACCAGAATATTAGACGATTCATATCCTTCGTCCCAACTATTTTTTGTCAATTTGCATCCTGAAGAAATAAAATGAATACGTATGAACAAACAGAATCTGATGCATGTTATGAAGGCAGCTTGTCTGACACTTCTTGTGAATACAACCCTGTGCCCCACAGTCTCAGCCTCAGCAAAAGAGGTTGCACCGGAGAATCAGAAGGTGACTTTCAATACTCCGGGTGCAGGCAACCCTATTCTTCCGGGCTATTTTGCGGACCCTACCATCAAGAAGTTTGGCGATACCTACTATATCTATGCTACAACCGATGGCATTAAGCTGGCATCCGGACAACCAACGGTCTGGATGAGCAAGGACTTTGTCAACTGGTACAACTATCCGTTACATATACAAATCCCCGAAGGGCTTAACAACTGCTGGGCACCCGATGTTGTTCACGCGCAAGATGGAAAATACTATTATTACATGGGCAACTGCGAACGCGGATGTAATATATACGGATATGTTTCAGACTCACCCATTGGTCCGTTTGTTCCACTGAATGATGGGAAAGCCGTCATCCCTGCCGGCGTACCCAAAGAGGGTTTCCCTTCCTTGGACGCACAGATGCTGGTGGACGATGATGGTTCGGTTTACTCCTATTTCGGCACCTGGTGCACTTCCTTTGGTGGAATGGGATTCGCTCAAATCGATCCGAAAGATATGCACACCCTTCTGAAAACCAGTCTCATCCCGATCGCACAAGTGCCGCAAGCTTTTGAGGCTGCCTATCCTATCAAACGAAACGGCAAGTATTTCTTAATGTACTCTTCCGGCGATTGCAGATTGAGTTCGTATGCTGTGCGCTATTCAGTGAGTGATAAACCCGAAGGTCCGTTTACACCCGGAAAAAACAGTCCGATACTTGTGACCAATGAAGACGGTACGGTAGATGGGCCGGGACATCACTCAATACTGAAAGAAGGCAACGACTATACTATCGTCTATCATCGGCATGATAATCCGCACAGCACCAACGGCGAATTTAGACAGGTATGTGCTGATCCGCTTGTTTTCTCTGATAGCCTCACGATGGAGAAGGTGAATCCGACTCATTCCGGAATGAATCTTTCGCGCCAGACCCAAAACCTACCGACGAATCTGGCTTACAAAGCAAAAGTGAGTGCAGACTCGTATTATCATCTCATTTCAACCCCTACACGCTACGAAAAGTCTGGATCTAATTACAAATATGCTCCGGAAAATGCGGTGGATGATAATAATGGGACCCTGTGGAAAGCCAAAAACAGTAACCTGCCTCAGTCACTGGTCGTAGACCTCGGAACAAAACGACGTATTCGTCGGGTCATGACCCAATTTGAATATCCCACCTATTATTACCAATACAAACTGGAGGTTTCCGCAGATAGTATTCATTGGAAATTGTTCTGTGATCAGACAAAGAATCGTCGCTGTGGCTGTCCAATGATTGATGATAACGATTTGTCGGCACGTTATGTAAGACTCACTATTACGGGCACTCAGAAGTCCGGCATGTTGCCGGCTGTCTGGAACCTGAAGGTCTATGATCGTTTATTTGACGTCCCCTCTTTTAAGAACAGTGAATCAACCGAAGAGCCTGGAGCAAAGAGCACTCAAAGTATGCTGGTTGATTTTAATATGGATACTTTCAAAGAGGGTGCTTCCATTACAAATGTTCCCAATAAAGGAACACTTGGCGGATATTTTGCGACAATCGGACAGTCTGTAGCTACTACTATCAAGGGTGTAAAAGCTGCCAGACTGGATGGAAAAAGTTTCTTCTTGTTATCTAAAAAAGCACCTGCCAGTCTGGATTGGAACAGTCCGTTTACCGCTTCAGTTTGGGTGTACAATCCCACGGTCGAGACGGGTGAATGCCTGATGGCATGGACCTCTCGTGAAAATATGATGCAGTCATCGTATGCTGCTTTGATGTATGGAACGGGAAATTTCGGAGCTGTGGCTCATGGCGATGGTGCTGTGGATATGGCTTACAAAGAAGTTCCGGCAAAAGATTGCTGGCATCATATTGTAGTTACATTTGATGGTTCGCAGGAGAATGTGTATGTGGACGGACGATTAAATGTACAGACACCGATATCTCTGTTTGTACAGAGTGGAAATATTCAGATCGGCGCATCGGGAATGAACGGCGAGAACTTTACAGGTTTTATTGCCAGCGCCCGATTGTACGACAAAGCGATGTCACAGGCCGAAGTACAGAAATTAATGAACACGACAAATCCGGGGAAATAATCATTTCCTGGGATGATCAGGATAGCTGACAGAGTAATAACTTCAAACAAAAAATAAACACGATGAGAAAACTTTTTTTCCCGTTAGTAGTAAGTGTGAGTCTGTGTATGCAGGCGCAAGTAAAAAAGAGTGGCGGTTATCCGATTACTCCTGTTCCGTTTACCTCCGTGCAGGTAACGGACTCTTTTTGGGGACAGCGGCTCAAGGCGAGCCGTGAAGTCACTATTCCTTTGGCGTTTAGTAAATGTGAGGAAACCGGACGTTATGCCAATTTCGTCCATGCCGCTCATCCGAGTGATACAATCAAAGTGGGCGGACTTGCGTTTGATGATACAGATGTCTATAAAACAATTGAGGGTGCCAGTTATATCCTGCAAACCTATCCGGACAAGAAACTGGAAAAGTATATAGACAGTGTGCTGACCATCGTTGCAGCCGCACAGGAACCGGATGGTTATCTCTATACCAGCCGTACGATGAATCCGAAACATCCCCATGAATGGGCAGGAACAAAGCGTTGGGAACTGGAAGAGGATTTAAGTCATGAGTTTTACAACCTGGGACACATGATTGAAGGTGCGATCGCCTATTACCAGGCTACCGGCAAACGTAACTTTCTGAACATAGCAATCAAATATGCAGACTGTGTATGCCGTGAAATAGGACCGGGCAAAGATCAGATTATCCGTGTTCCCGGACACCAGATTGCTGAAATGGCGTTGGCAAAACTTTATTTGGTAACCGGTGACAAAAAATACCTGGATCAGGCCAAGTTCTTCCTGGATCAACGGGGATACACCACCCGAAAAGATGAATATAGTCAGGCGCACAAACCTGTTGTGGAACAGGATGAGGCTGTCGGACATGCGGTGCGCGCTGCTTACATGTATTCGGGAATGGCCGATGTTGCAGCTCTGGCAAACGATTCTTCCTATATACGGGCTATTGACCGGATCTGGGAGAATATCGTCAGTAAGAAATATTACATCACAGGAGGTATTGGTGCTACCGGAAGTGGCGAAGCATTTGGTAAGAATTATGAACTGCCCAATATGTCGGCCTATTGTGAGACCTGCGCGGCCATCGGCAATGTGTATATGAATTATCGCCTTTTCTTGTTGCATGGTGAATCGAAATACTACGATGTGCTTGAAAGAACCTTGTACAATGGATTAATTTCAGGTGTCTCTCTGGATGGCGGCGGGTTTTTCTATCCCAATCCGCTCGAGAGTATTGGTCAGCACCAGCGCCAGCCATGGTTTGGATGTGCTTGTTGCCCCTCAAACATCTGCCGTTTTATTCCTTCATTGCCGGGATATATCTATGCGGTAAAGGAGAAAGGGGTCTATGTCAATCTGTTTCTCTCCAATAATGCGGATCTGAATGTTGGGGGTAAGAGTGTTTCCATTCAACAGCAGACTCAGTATCCATGGGATGGAGATGTGAAGCTGATGATAATGAAAAACAATGCCGGTCAGTTTACACTTAAGGTACGCATCCCGGGATGGGTGAAAAACCAGGTTGTACCGAGTGACTTATACAGCTATAGCGACGGACTGCGCCCCACCTACTCTATCAAAGTAAATGACATTCCTGTCGATTGTAAGAGTCAGGAAGAAAAAGGATATGTATGTATCAGCAATCGCTGGAAGAAAGGAGATAAAGTTGAAATTCATTTCGATATGCTACCACGTACTGTTAAAGCGAATAACAAGGTAGAAGCCGATCGGGGACGTACAGCCGTTGAACGAGGTCCCATCGTCTATTGCGCGGAGTGGCCGGACAATGAGTTTGATGTGCTGAGTGTATTTATGAACCGTACGCCAAAATTTGAAGTACAATCCAAACTCGAACTTTTATACGGCATCAAACAACTGGTTACCGATGCACAGGTGTTAGGCTACGATGATTCCGGACGTTTGAATACCAAAGATGTAAAATTGAGTTTGATTCCATATTACGCCTGGGCGCATCGCGGATCCGGAGCAATGGCTGTATGGCTTCCTCAGGACTTAAGTGCTTCACGACCAACGATGCCGGCCACCCTTGCTTCTGAAAGTAAGATCGGGGCATCGCATCGTGTATCATCGATCTCTGCGATCAACGACAGACTGGTTCCTGAATATGAAAATGACCTTTCAAAACCTTATTATCACTGGTGGCCTAAACAAGGTACAACGGAATGGCTCTCTTATGAATTTGCAAAAGAGTCGGTTATCTCCAGCAGTACAATATACTGGTTTGATGATGCACCATGGGGTGGTTGCAGGGTACCGGAATCCTGGAAAATATATTACAAAAACGCCTCCGGAACATGGCAGGAGGTCAGCCACGCAGATAGGTACGGGGTGGCAAAAGGTTGCGCCAATACGGTCCATTTTGATCCGGTAAGTACACGGGCTGTCAAGGTGGAAATAAAACAGCCGGAGAAGTATTCATGCGGGTTATTCGAATGGGAAGTCAAATAATGTCTGTACGATCATTCTGAGAGATGCCTATACGAGGACAAAAACAACCTGAAGAGTTTTTATTTCCATAAGGACAAGTTCTCCGTTTCACAGCTGTGAAACGGAGAACTTGTCCTTATGGATTTCTAAACGGAAACGGATGCGGTTGAATAACCGGTAGCACCCGTTTCAATTATTGTGGAAGTCTTTTAATTCTTCTTCAGACTATTATCATTGGTAAGTAACTGTCCTTTGTATTCACCGGTAAGTGTATTCAGGAAAGCAACGATAGAACTCCTTTCTTCCGGAGTGAGAGATGTACCAATCTGATAGTGCATCATCGCATCAATCGCTTCGTCCAATGTTTTCTTACTGCCATCATGGAAATAGGGGAAAGTGAGAGCGATGTTGCGAAGTCCGGGCACTTTATACCGATGCATATCCCTTTCTTTGGCGGTCTGTTTGAAGCGTCCTTTGTCATCGGCATTGAGTGGCGTACCACGATCTTTGAAATAGTCTGCAACCAGTCCGAGACGTTCGTATGATTGTCCGCCGAAGTTGACTCCTACGTGACAAGTGGCACATTTATTCGATTTATAGAGTTCATATCCTTCGATTTCTTTCGGACTGAGTACATTCTTTTCACCCTTCAGGTAGCGGTCAAAACGGGAATCAGGGGTAATCAATGTTTTCTCAAATTCCTGAATAGCGTCGGTTATTGTTGCTTGTGAATATCCCTCGGGATACACTGCCAGGAATGAGTCAGTGAAAGCTTTGTCTTCTGTTAACTTGGCGATGATCTGATCAAAAGAAGCAGAAGCCATCTCTATCGGATTTAATGGAGGACCGGCCGCCTGATCGGCAAGCGTAGCAGCCCGTCCGTCCCAGAACTGAACGAAGTTGAAAACCGAATTGTACACGGTAGGAGCATTGACACCTCCGAGTTGAGCACGAACTCCTTCCGAGAAGGGTTTATTGTCAACACCACCGGTATTCAGCGCATGGCAGGAAGCACAGGAGACGGAATTATCTGAAGATAGACGCGGATCATGGAAAAGTGAATCACCCAATGCAACTTTTCGGATATCTACCGCGATAGAGTCAGGTATCGGCTGATTTGGCTCCATAGCAAACTCATTTGCCGTTTTAGCGGAGGTATAATAGGATATTCGTTGCTCATTGATCCAATTGAGAAACATATCCCTCTCCGCCGAGTTAATATAGGAGCCCCAATGAACAACTGCATACTGCAAGGGAGGCATTTCATTCTCTTCTATCATCTCTTCCAGCTTGGCCAGATCAGCTTCCGGGGCAGCCTCTTCTTTTTTCAAAGCCTCAGTAACAGCAGTTACATCATATTGCTTCCAACCCTCCGTAATATCCTTGCGGATGATGGATCCGGCAACAGGCCACTTTGCATAGAAAGGTAATACGGGATTCTCGGTGTGGCAAGAGACACATCCCCCGTTTGCCATAATTTCCAGCACTTGTTGGGAAGATTTCAGTTGCGTGGAAGGGGTTTCACTATTGGCAAAAAAGAATGCGGTAAAAACGACTAATACTGTTAATAGCAGAATCAAGAACCAGTTGATCAGTTTCTTCATAGTTTTTCCTCCTTGTAGTATTAAACAATTAATAGAACGAGACAGGCAAATATAAAGAATCTTATCAGAATAACATCTTTTTTTACTCTTTTTCTTTTAAAATAGTTCTTGTCAGGACAAAAGAGTCTGTCACCAAATAGAATATATCAAAAGAGTAATGCTCTAGAGTCCGTGTTTCATAGGCTTCAATAATGCCCTCTTTCTGTACCTTGAATGGACGGATATGAAGATGGCCTTTAAACTCAACATCTTCTTCATCTATTGCCTTGTAGATTGTTTCTTTTGCGGACCAATGAAGAAGGAGTGCACTCTCCTCTTCAGACAAATCCAGCGCAGACTCTTCATTCGGATGCATAAATTTCTCGCGAACTTTGAATATACGCGCAGAAGGGTATTCCATGTCTATACCCACCGATGCCGTACGATGCATATACACAGCCGCATAATCACGGGTATGGGTGAAAGAAATCTGATAAGACTGATCAAACAGGAATGGGCGGCCGGAAGGTTCGTATTCAACCTGGCAGGGATCTCCTCCCAGTTCTTGCAGCAGTACCCGCAGCGCCAAGAACTCTGTCTGACGTTTGATTGTGCTATACTGTTTGAGCTGTGGCGCAATCTCGTCCTTGCTTTGAAGTGCTTCAAGCAGTTCGGAGGGAGTCTCTTCTATCTTCCAGATACCCCAGATTGATTCTTCAGTTACTTCTTTTTTGTATAACGGCATGGCTATTTTACCTCCATTCTAAGGTTTGTATCAAATGTTTAATGTCTTCACGAATATCACTTGTCGATGATTCCAGGGAATCTGAATAGGCTGTATTATCATAATAAAGCGCTCCTCGCAAAAAATGGGAAACACTATCGGTAATCAGGAACTGAACCGGCGAGGCGACCTTTCCTTTTATATCGAAAATGAGTGCGTAAATCTTTTTCTCCGGCAATGACAACGCTTGCTCTTTAATAGCCGTCGCAACGACTGTATGACGATATACGAAACGACGTACATCTTGATCGTACGTACGGAAATTACCTCTTACCGGGAAATAGGTACAATAAATAGTGGACTTCCGTGCCGGATAGACAAGATCAAACCAAAGTGCTTCGGGTTCATTCTTACGAAGTGCTATTTTGGATTCAGCAGGATACTGCATACGAAACGGAAGCATCGTAGTGTCCAGCGACAGATAGTCACGGGTTGGCTTCTCTGGTTTTGATGGGGAGGTGGTGCAATTGGTAAGAAAAAACGAGAAGCAGATGAATGTAAGACAAAGCACAATGCGATTAATCATCAGCTGTTTCCTCCTCTTTATCCTTTTTTACCACATGAAACCTCACTTTCAATATACGGCGCTCACTCACCTCCAGAATGGTAAACTCATACTTCTTGTAGGTGATAACTTCGTTTTTCACAGGAAAATCGCCTTTGAGTTCAAGGATGAGTCCGCCGAGCGTGTCAGCTTCTCCGGCAACCTCCTCAAAATCGTCTTCATCTACATCTGTAATCTTGAAGAAATCAATCAACAGAATCTTTCCTTCACAATCAAAGGTCTGTTCGTCAATCTGCTTGAAGTTGGGTTCTTCTTCGTCATATTCATCGCTGATCTCACCGACTATCTCCTCAACCACATCTTCAAAAGAGACCAGTCCGGATACTCCTCCGTATTCATCGACCACGATTGCCATGTGGATGCGACTTTTCTTAAACTCTTCAAGAAGAAGGTCGATACGTTTGGTTTCCGGCAC
Source organism: Bacteroidales bacterium (assembly GCA_028709785.1). Lineage (GTDB taxonomy): Bacteria > Bacteroidota > Bacteroidia > Bacteroidales > JAQUTK01 > JAQUTK01. Next base: position 10,288 of record JAQUTK010000033.1, on the reverse strand, counting down.
AAATAAGGCCGGACGGATCAGTGTCTGCCAGCGAAAAGAGTCGGGCTTGTCCAAATGAATCAACAGATCTTTTATGTACAAAAGACCCCGGATATCATCGTGAGAGTCTGAATAAACCGGTATCCGTGAATAGCCGGACTCCCGTACAGTAGTAAGCACATCCGTAAAAGAAGAATGAATATCCAGATCGCAGATATCCAACCGTGGAGTCATGACCTCACACGCTTTCTTATCCCGAAATTTGATCACACCTTCGAGTATCTCCATCTCCCCTTCCATTTCCTCGTCAGAGGTAAGTTCCAACGCTTGAGAAAGTTCGTCCATAGAGATGGCGGAATGGTGACTATGAGCCATCACTCTTTTATTGACCAGATTGGTCGAGCGAATCATGAGGGTAGCCAGTGGATAACAGAGTTTGCGAAAGAACACAAGTCCCGGCGCTGCAAAGCGGGAAAACGCAAGTGAGCGTTGCCCAGCATACACTTTTGGCATCACTTCTCCGAAAAACAGGATGATAGCTGTTAGAATAACAGTAAGACAGAGAAAACCCAGAAAGGGGGAATGAGTAAAATCAAAAACTGTAGTGAAGAAGAAACCACATAAGGTTACAGTTCCAATGTTCACAAAATTATTTACGATGAGAATCGTAGCCAGCAGACGGGAGGAGTCTTTCAGCAGATCAGTAATCAGTAAATCTGCGTTCGTTTTGCCTTCTCTGATTACCCGTATATCATTTGGTTTCATCGAGAAAAAGGCTATCTCAGAAGCAGACATATATCCTGAAACAAATAACAAAAGAGCTGCAACTATCAGAGCTATTATTGCTCCAAGAGTCAACGGATGCATGATGACATCGCCGGTAATAAGCGATAGAAAACTGTCAGGGTCCAAGTATTCAGTTATTAGTTAGACAATGGGGTAAGAAAAACCGGAGCTTTTCTTACCCTGTTTATTTCAAAATGGCAAATCGTCTGCCGCATCACCGGAAGATTTAAAAGGATCCTCTGTTGTAGTTGTACTTCCTGATACAGAAGGAGTAGTTCCATGAGCAGCTAAAGGAGCAATCTCACCGCGACGGCCAAGAAGTTCCATATTATCAGCGATAATTTCTGTGGCATAGCGTTTAGCTCCCGTCTGATCAGCCCAGCTACGTGTCTTGATTTTTCCTTCAATATACACTTGCGTTCCTTTGCGTACATACTTTTCTGCGACCTCTGCCAAACCACGCCACAAGACGACATTGTGCCATTCTGTTCGCTCCGGTATCTCTGTGCCATTGGATGTTTTATATGCGCGCTCTGATGTAGCAACTGTGATTGTTGCAACGGGAACATTATTATCGATGTAGCGTACCTCAGGGTCTTTACCCACATTTCCTACAAGAATTACTTTGTTTATAGACATTTCTCGTTTGTGTTTTTTTTAATATTATGTCTCGCAAAATTACTCTTTACCATTGACAAAACAAATTTTTGTTGTACTATTTTCTGTTTTTTACTGTGATATCAAAGTTTTCTATTACTTTCGTCGCTTTAAACCCAAAAAGACTCTCATTTCATGAAAAATTATCTTTTTCCTATCTGCCTGTTTCTCTTCCCATTCGCATTAACAGCCGGAGATACCCCTCTATGGATTCGCAATTGTGCGATATCACCCGATGGCATTTCCATTGTTTTTTGTTACAAAGGCGATCTTTTTACTGTACCCGTTGAAGGAGGTCAAGCTCATCAGATAACCTCACATCCGGGATATGACACTCGTCCGATATGGTCACCGGATGGAAAAAAGATTGCATTTGCTTCCAACCGGGAAGGCAGTTTCGATATCTACATCATGGACAAAGAAGGCGGAACACCCAAACGGCTTACAACACACTCTGCACATGAATATCCGGATGCCTTCAAAGACAACACACATATTCTCTTTCAAACATCCATTCTTCCGGACGCGACGGACGGACAGTTTCCTTCGGGCTCTTTTCCTCAGGTGTATGAAGTGAGCACGGATGGCGGAAGGAGTAAATTGTTTTCCTCTTTGACGATGGAAGAGATCTCCATCAATCAGAATGGTGAATTGCTTTACCAGGATAAAAAAGGTTACGAAGATCCTTTCAGAAAGCATCACCAGTCTCCTATTACCCGTGACATCTGGCTCACGACAGTAAATGGTAATCGTTCATACAAAAAACTAACCTCCTTCTATGGTGAAGACAGAAACCCGGTGTGGGCTGCAGATGGAAAGTCATTCTTCTATCTGAGCGAAGAAAATGGTTCTTTTAATGTATTCAAAACCGGTGTTGACATGAAAAAGCCCAAACAGCTGACTTCATTTGACAAGCATCCGGTGCGCTACTTATCTGTAGCCGGCAACGAAACTCTCTGCTTCAGCTATGACGGCGAACTCTATACGCAAAAAGTAAACGAACAGGCAAAGAAGGTAAAAATTCAGATCGTGACTGATGATCTGACGAAAGAAATAGATCATCAATTCCTTTCAGGAGGCGCTACTGAAATGGCCATCTCTTCAAACAACAAAGAGATCGCATTTACAGTACACGGGGATGTATATGTTACCTCTGTGGATTATCAGACTACCAAAAGAATTACCAATACACCGGAACAGGAACGCAACGTGGACTTCAGTCCGGATGGCCGGACGCTGATTTATTCTTCCGAACGAAATGGCATTTGGGGAATATACAAAACAGAACTGGTGCGTGAAAGCGACAAACAATTTGTCTATGCGCATGAGCTGAAAGAGGAACCCCTCATCGTAAATAAAGAGGCAACCTGCTTCCAACCTCAGTATGCTCCAAATGGAGAAGAAATTGCTTTTCTTCAGAACAGAACGGAAATCAAAGTGTACAATATAAAAAGCAAAGCGATTCGCACAGCACTGGATGGCAAATTTAATTATTCATATTCCGACGGAGATGTAAGTTTTGAATGGTCACCAGACAGCAAATGGATCCTCGCAGACTATATTGGCATCGGCGGATGGAACAACAAAGATGTGGCACTTGTGAAAGCAGATGGAAGCGGTGAAGTGGTCAATCTGACAGAAAGCGGATACTCAGAGAGTGGTGCTCACTGGGCTTTGGATGGTAAGGCTGTGATCTTCAAAAGTGACTATGCGGGCTATCGCAGTCATGGAAGCTGGGGTGCACAAACAGATATGTATATCATGTTCTTTGATGCGAAAGCTTATGAGAAGTTTCAGATGAACAAAGAAGATCTTGCCCTCCTTGAGGAAGCCGAAAAAGCAGAAAAGGAGAAGAAAGAAAAAGAGAAGACAGAGAAGGAGAAGAATGAGTCTAAGGACAAAGATAAAGACAAGGATAAAAAGGACAAAAAAGAGAAGAAGGAGGATGTAAAGAAGGAAGAGAAGAAAGAGGCCGAGGAACTTGTCTTTGATTTTGAGAACCGGAAAGACAGGGTCTTGAGACTTACCATCAATTCATCCAACTTACAGGATGGTATTCTGACAAAAGACGGCAAGAAGTTATATTACCTGACTTCATTTGAAGGAGGCGTAGATCTTTGGGAACGAAACTTCCAGGAGAATAGCACAAAGATTGTAAACAAAGGAGTGGGCGGCGGATCCATCGTACCGGACAAGGAACGGAATAATTTCTATTTGGTAAACGGATCGATCAAAAAGATAGATATGAGCAATGCCTCTGCAACACAGGTCTCATTTTCGGCACCATTTGATTACAAGGCTGCGGGCGAAAGAGAATATATTTTCTCACACGCATGGCAGCAGGTAAAGGATAAGTTTTATGTGACTGATCTGCAGGGTGTCGATTGGGAAGGTTACAAAACAGATTACGAGAAGTTTCTGCCACATATCAATAATAACTATGACTTTGCCGAGATGCTATCGGAGATGCTCGGCGAACTGAACGGTTCGCATACGGGTGCCCGCTACAGCGGACCGTCAGCGCAACTCTCAACTGCCTCTCTGGGCGCTTTCTATGATGACTCTTATGAAGGGGAAGGACTAAAAATCAAAGAGATCATGAAGAGAGGTCCGCTGACGATCGCAGACTCGAAAATCAAAGTAGGTTCGGTGATTCAAAAGATTGACGGCAAAGAGATCAAAAAAGGGGAAGACTATTACCCTCTGCTGGAAGGGAAAGCAGGAAAGAAAGTCGTCTTGACAGTGATGGATCCTAAGAGTAAAGAGGTCTTTGAAGAGGTTGTAAAACCAATCGGAAGCGAAAGTCGGTTACTCTATAAACGCTGGGTAGAGCAACGTAAAGCGATGACCGAAAAGCTGTCGAACGGAAGGATCGGATATGTGCATGTGGAAGGCATGAACAGTGAAAGTTTCCGGGAGGTGTATTCTGAGATTTTAGGTCTTTACCGAAACAAAGAGGCGGTGATTGTGGATACGCGTCACAATGGCGGCGGATGGCTCCACAATGACCTCGCCATCTTACTGAGCGGAAAAGAATTTGAGCAGTTTGTTCCCCGCGGACAGTATATCGGAAGCGATCCATATACCCGTTGGTACAAACCATCCGCGGTGCTGGTGTGTGAAGATAACTACTCGAATGCCCATGGCTTCCCGTTTATGTACAAGGAACTTGGCATCGGCAAATTGATCGGTACACCGGTAGCCGGCACAATGACCGCCGTATGGTGGGAACGACAGATTGACCCCACTTTGGTATTTGGTATCCCAGAGGTGGCTGTCAAGGATATGAAAGGAAATTATCTGGAAAATCAGATTCTGAAACCGGATATTGAGGTTTATAACGATCCGGCTTCTCAACTAAAAGGAGAAGATCAGCAACTTGAGACGGCTGTGGAATCATTATTAAAAGAGCTCGGAAAATAAATAATTAACAACTAACTTATTCTCAACAAAAAAGCAAACAACGAAACAAATTCTATACCATGATGGAAACAATTAACACATTTTTCTCCGATTTTAGCGGCTTTCTGTGGGGATGGCCCATGATTATCTTACTATTGGGCACTCACTTGTATCTGACCATCCGGCTGAAGTTTCCTCAACGTAAGATCTTTACGGGCATTAAACTTTCCATGACCGATGATAAAGGTTCTAAAGGAGATGTGAGTCAGTTTGGCGCTTTGGCTACTGCCATGGCAGCAACTATCGGAACAGGAAATATCATCGGAGTCGGTACTGCGATAGCTCTTGGCGGCCCCGGCGCTGTGCTCTGGTGCTGGCTGACTGGTGTGTTTGGTATCGCAACTAAATATTCCGAAGGTCTGCTAGCCATCAAATATCGGGTAAAGACGTCCAATGGGGAGATGCTCGGAGGACCGATGTACGCTTTGGAACGCGGATTAAAAATGAAGTGGATGGCTGTTCTGTTTTGTATCTTTACTGCCATTGCCGCTTTTGGCATCGGTAACTCTGTACAAGCCAATTCCCTTTCGATGCTGCTAAAGGAAACAATCAGCGTACCGACTCAATGGAGTGGTATTATATTGGCAGGAATGGTCGCATTGGTTATACTTTACGGGGTCAGAGGTATCGCTCGTGTCAGTTCAGCACTTGTTCCCTTCATGGCTTTCTTTTACATTGTGGGGTGTCTGATCATTCTTTGCATCAACTTCCGTTATCTGAACGACGCTTTTTCTCTGATCGTAACCTCTGCTTTTTCTCCGCGAGCTGCGGGTGGAGGATTTATTGGTTCGACGGTGATGATGGCAGCTCGTTTTGGTATTGCCCGCGGACTTTTCTCCAACGAATCCGGAATGGGATCTGCACCCATCGTTGCGGCAGCGGCAAAAACACGCAATCCGGTGCGTCAGGCATTGGTATCGGCTACCGGAACCTTTTGGGACACGGTAGTCGTTTGTGCGCTGACCGGACTGGTATTAGTCAGTACAATCATCGCTTATCCTGACCTGGATTATACAAATGGTGCCACTCTTACTAAAATGGCTTTTGGCAAGATTCCTTTAATTGGCACATTTGTACTTTCTGTCGGACTGGCTACTTTTACTTTTTCCACAATCCTGGGATGGGGATATTATGGTGAAAAAGCTGTGGAGTATCTGGGAGGAAAGCATTGGATCAAAGGATATCGGATTCTCTGGGTCATTGCAACCTATGTCGGAGCTGTGATGAACCTGACATTGGTATGGAATATCGCGGACTGTATGAATGCATTGATGGCTATTCCGAATCTTATTGCTGTGATTCTTTTGTCAAAAGTGGTGGCCAGAGAGACGAATCATTATCTGTGGGAAAACAATCTTGATGAGTTTTCTCCTCCGGAAGACGAACAAAAATTCTAATTGCATCTTGTTCTAATTTCTCTCTTAATGCTTTTTGCTCCTATTTTTACCGTTGTATAGGAAGAAAAGAGTTACATTTGCACTACATTCTAATCTGTAGGACTGATGAAAAAGAAAGCGCTGTTTATTTTAATGGTTGCTCTGCTTGGAAGCACCTTCTGGTTTGCTTCAGCTTATAAAGCAGTACCCCAAGTTGTCGCCGATTCATATGACTCCTTGTGGAAAAGAGCCGGGAGTTATGAAAAAGAAGGTCTCCCTGAGAGCATGAAAAGCTGTGTAGACAGTATTTTCGATAAGGCTGTGCAGGAAAAGAACATCGTCCAGCAGATCAAGGCAAAGATCTTTCAGATGAAAGTGGTCTTGACGAAAGAAAACGATAAGAATGATGAGGTCTTTGATGCATTGGAGACCTTTACTTCAGAATGTGAATCTCCCGAGGCAAAAGCACTGCTACACTCTTTGCTCGCTGATGCCTATTCCACTTACTACCTCCACGACTCTTATAAGATCGGCAACCGTACTGACATGACGGGAACTGCTCCCGACGATATCGAAGAATGGTCTGCGAGCAACTTTGCACAACGTATCTTCTTCCATCTAAAAGCTTCTGTCGAACCAAAGAATGTGCTTGCGAATGCTTCACTCACTCCGTGGCTTCCCTTACTCGAAGAGATGGAAAACGACAGCACGGATCGTCTCTACGACTACCTGAACAACAGGCTGATTTCAATTGCTTCCAAATGCGAGAACTCTTTTAACCGGAATTACAAACAGACTCAACTATTCGATGCTTCTTATCTGATCCCCCGGGAAATGTTTGTAAACCTGACCATCACTGACAAAAGCGAGTTTGACTTTGGAGCGATGATTCTCCACTCCTATCAGGAAAATCTGAAGCGTTATGCGGCTGAGGGGAAGAAAGATAAATTACTGAAAATGGATCTTGGCCGGTTGAAAAAGGTACATGATTTTACACAACACTCAACGTATAATGCTCTTTTGGAAACGCTGATCGAGAATAACAAGGATTGTCTGTCCGTTATGGATGTGTACGTCGAATATAGTAATAATTATTTCAATGCAAATAGTACCCCTGAGGAACTCAGAAAAAAATATAATCTTTGCAAAGAGGGTGCCTTGCTGTATCCTTCCAGCAAAAAAGCAATTCAACTGAGAAACAGGATTTTGGAGTTTGAACAGCCCAATTGCAACATGACGACCGCCTCTTCTGTTTTTTCTGTCAATGAGGAAATCAAGCTATCTTTTGTCTACAAAAACATTTCATACTGCGATGTGGAGATCTATCCTATTCCCCTCTCCGCAGCTGATTATGCAGTAGTTTCCAAAGATGAAAAGCTCTATAAGACAAAGTTCGAACGAGTAAAAACGGTGAGAATCTCTTTTCCCGATGCTGATTTACTGACCAATAAAGACACTTCGATCGTGATTCCGGGACTTCCGGCCGGTATTTACGAAGTAGTACTGAGAAATGAAAAGGCGGTGTCGGATGATAGTTTTACTTATTCATTATATGTCACTGATTATGCGGCTATTTACAGAAACCGGAATGGTGTAACTGAAGTTGTAGTGACTGACCGTAAGAGCGGCAAACCGGCAAAAGGTGTTCAGGTGAATGTTTACATCGGTACAAGGTCATCCAGAAACTGGAATCAGACTGCGACTATTCATAAAGAGGAAACACTAAAAACGAATCAGTTGGGAATGACACATTTCTCCTCCAATACCAACAATACTTATTATTTCTCAATTACCGAAAAGGGAAAGGGAGAGCATTACCTCTATTCTTTTGGGGGCTCAAATTTTGTGAGGAATACTGAATTTGAGGTAATTAAGCGCATGAATGTGCTGACCGATCGCTCTATTTATCGTCCGGGTCAAACAGTCTATTTCAAAGGGGTCGGATATGATGAGGATGAAAATGGTCAACGGGTCATGACTCCCCATTCTGATTTCTTGGTAAAGCTCGTCGGGGCAAATGGCGATGAACTGAGCGAGCAGACACTAAAGTCCAATGAATTCGGATCTATAAGCGGCTCCTTTGTCATTCCAACGAGTTCGCTGAACGGACAATACCGGATCGTTATCTCGGGAGTATCAAACTTTTATGCAGGCGCAGGATTTCGGGTGGAAGAATATAAACGACCCACCTTTGAAGTGGTTTATGATACAATAAAGGCAACCTATAAATTTGGTGACCCGATCACTGTGACCGGTAAGGTGAAGAGTTACAGTGGTGCACCGGTACAACAAGCAGAGATCAAATACCGTGTATCACGGAAAACGTACTCCTGGTATTATGACCTGAACAGCGGCAACGGGGAGTTACTGACACAGGGCATCTGCAAATCGGATGATGCCGGAGCATTCACCGTTACTTTCGTAGCTGAAAAAGAGAATACGATCAGCAGATACCCTTCTTATTACACCTATCAGGTCGCTGTCGATGCTACGGACAATAATGGGGAGACTCAGAGCCAGACAAAAGGGGTAAATGTGGGCGACCGTTCCTTACTGCTTTCAGTTGAAGCTCCGAATTATCTACGGGAAGATACACTTTCTTTTGCAATTCATGCGAAAAATCTGGATGGAATGAACGTGTCATCCAACTGTTCATGGAGCATCTCCCAGCTAAAGGATTACGAATCTATGAAGGCTTTGGATAAGGGCGACTCGCTGGGTATCGACAAACTGATTACTTCCGGAAAATCATTATCAGACAAGGGTAAAGTCATCGTACCGATACAGGAACTGAAATCCGGAAGATATCGTATCCGCGTGGAATCGACCGACAACCAGGGACGTAAAGTAATTGCCGAACAGGAGTTCATACGGTATACTATGAACGATAAGAAGTTGCCGGTACTGAGCAAATCATGGTTGGCTACCGATCATCTGACCTGCCTTCCGGGAGAGAAGGCTGTGATACAGTTTGGTTCCTCCTTCAATGATGTATCGGTTCTGTATGAAATTATATCTCAGGACTACAAAATACTGACCCGCAAATGGCTGACACTCGACAATGAATGTCTCCGTCTGGAAATTCCTTTCAAAGATGAATATGGAAAAGGCGTGAATGTTCGATTCACATTCATCAGGGAGGGTATGATATATCAAAAAGAATGTACCGTGCAACGCTTTGTGGAAAGCAAATCTCTGTGGCTTAAGATGGCTTCTTTCCGTGATAAGATTCGTCCGGGAAGTACGGAAAGCTGGACACTGACTGTTACAGATGATAAGGGAAAGTTCCCCGCTGCTGAAGTACTTGCTTCCATGTACGACATGTCTCTCGATAAGTTTGTGAAGCATCAGTTTAGTCCCTTCTTTTATTTCAGAAACTATGAGTCATTTGACTGGAGAGAAAGCTATAAAAACAATATCTATTCCGCTCTCCGGTTTGCCTCCGATAGGGAAGTGATTCCTTCTATTGGCAGAACTTATCAAAATTGGATGGGTCTGCTTGACCTGTTTAGAGGTAGTATCACTGAAATGATGCAAGGACGTGCTTCCGGGTATCTGGGCATAGATAAAAGAATGTCAGCATCATCGGCAGATCCGAATGCTAATTACACCATTCGGCTCCGTGGAAATGCGGCTGCGAAATCCGTCGAATCTGGTGATAACGAAGTACAACTGAAGGAAGTGGCTTTTGACCTGAATCAGACAGTCAACGCAGAAGAGTCCGTCGGTGAAGGAGGCAATTACCTTCGCACCAATCTGAATGAAACGGCATTCTTCTACCCGCACCTGGTTACTGACGCTACAGGCAATGTAGCTATCAACTTTACAGTTCCGGAAAGCCTGACCCGTTGGAAATTCATGGCCATGGCTCATACCAAAGATATGAAATGGGGAACTATGGAGGAACTGATCACCGCTCAGAAAGAAGTGATGATTACTCCTAACCTGCCCCGCTTCTTCCGTCAGGGAGATATAACGGGTATCTCGGGCAAAGTGGACAACCTTTCGGCCGGCAAACTGACTATGAA
>JAQUTK010000056.1 GCA_028709785.1 Bacteroidales bacterium | reverse complement strand
GGTGCAGGAGGTGGAGGCAATCTGTACACAGTCGACGAATATGGCAACTTCAACTTCCGTTTTGAGTTTATGCTTACTCCGGGAGCCAACAATGGTTTGGGTATCCGTACCCCGCTCGATGGAGATGCAGCATATGTAGGTATGGAATTGCAGATTCTTGACAGTGAATCGCCCATCTATGCAGATTTGCAGCCGTATCAATATCACGGATCCGTGTATGGTATCATTCCTGCTAAACGTGGATTCCTGAAGCCTGTCGGCGAATGGAACACACAAGAGGTTATAGCCAATGGCAATCACATCACAGTGATTCTGAATGGCACCGTTATTGTGGATGGTGACATTGCCAAAGCAACCAAGAATGGCACTCCTGATCACCGTGAACATCCGGGTCTTTTCAATAAGAAAGGTCATATCGGTTTCCTCGGACACGGTTCGTTGGTGAAGTTCAGAAACATCCGCGTCAAACCTTTGAAGTAAGTAACTCAAAGAACGATAAAAACAGAAGAGAGCAGCAGGGGTGACCTTGCTGCTCTCTTTTTGTGATAGGATGGGCAACTATAGTCATCGATTCTTGTAAATTCCAAGTCCGTTTGATGAATAACAAAGCAATTTTCAATATATTTGCAAAAAAGTAGAAGTAAACGATTACATCTTATCCAAAATGGCCTTATTTCAAAAAACCGTAGAACAGAAATACCTGAAACAGCTTGATGCTAAGACAATCGATGAAAAGTATCTTGAGTTTAAAAACTATTTTGGGAATGCCGATATTCAGGAGAATATCCGAAACAGCAAAGAGGAGCAATATCAGGGAGAGTTCTTGATCGACTTGTTTGTTAAGATTCTTGGATATGTCAAAAATCCTACGCCGAACTTTAACCTTACCACCGAGTACAAAAACATCAAAGACAGTAAAAAAGCAGATGGAGCCATCATCATTAACGAGTGCGTAAAAGCCGTTATTGAGTTAAAGGGAACCAATACGACTGATTTAAGCAAAATAGAAGCTCAGGCTTTTGGCTACAAAAACAATCAGTCCGGTTGTGTTTATGTGGTGACATCCAACTTTGAGAAGCTCCGTTTCTATATCGACAATGCCATTGAATACCTCGAGTTTAACTTGTTTACACTGACAAAATCCGATTTTGAGATTCTCTATTTATGCCTTTCGTTTGATTCGATTAAAAAGGGGTTGCCTAAAAAGATAAAAGAAGAGTCTTTAAGTCAGGAAGATGTTATTACCAATAAATTATATCAGGATTATTCGCTCTTTAAACGCGAGTTGCACCAAAACCTTGTTTCCCTCAATCCGCAATACGATTCGCTGACACTATTCAAGAAATCGCAGAAATTGTTAGACCGGTTTCTATTCCTGTTTTTTGCTGAAGACCGGAATTTGCTGCCACCCAATTCAGTACGTTTGATCTTAAGCGATTGGAGAGACCTACAGGAACGGGATGTTGAAATACCGCTTTATCAACGGTTTAAAAAATACTTTGAATACCTGAACACCGGATATAAGGGGAAACGTTACGACGTGTTTGCTTACAATGGAGGTTTATTTAAACACGACGAGGTACTTGACACCGTCGTCATCAATGATGAACTGTTATTCAAACATGCTAATATACTTTCGGAGTACGATTTCGCAAGCGAGATTGATGTAAATATCCTCGGACATATTTTTGAAAATTCGATGAACGAGCTCGATGAAATCAATGCGCGACTGTCCGGAAAGACTATTGACAAAACAAAGACAAAGCGGAAAAGAGACGGAGTATTTTACACGCCGAAATACATTACTAAATACATTGTTGAGAATACCGTTGGCCAACTTTGCATCGAAAAGAAGGCTGAACTTCAAATCATAGAAGAAGAATACGCCACTGACAAAAAGCGACAACTGAAAACCAAACAAGCCTTGCTCAATAAGTTGAAAACCTATCAAGAGTGGTTGTTGCAACTCACTATTTGCGACCCGGCTTGTGGTTCGGGTGCCTTCTTAAATCAGGCACTCGACTTTTTAATCACCGAACACCGTTACATAGACGAATTACAAGCCAAACTTCTTGGCGTTCCACTCATCTTTAGCGACATAGAAAAAAGTATTCTGGAAAACAATCTCTTTGGGGTTGATTTGAACGAAGAGAGCGTTGAGATAGCCAAACTTTCATTGTGGCTTCGCACCGCTCAACCCAACCGCAAACTAAACGACCTGAATAATAACATCAAATGCGGCAATTCGTTGATTTGTGATCCGGCTGTTGCTGGCGATAAAGCTTTTGATTGGAAACGCGAATTTCCACAAGTATTCGGTAGAAAAGAACTAGAAACGCCATTCATTGAAGTTCCCAAGGACACAATCCCTAACTACCTTAAACTGATTAAAGAGAAATCACTCGAAGCGCAATCAAAGGCGGAGCAAGCCTTGGCATTGTCAAAGGAAGCAGCAAACCTCTCTAAAAAGGTTTATGAATATGCTGAAAAATTAGACGCGATTTCTGAACCCGATTCCATTTATGGGTTTAATAAAGGTGGCTTTGATGTGGTGATTGGAAATCCACCGTATGTTCATCTGGAAAAAATGAAAGATATGTCAGAAGCTTTGTCGAAAATGAACTACAAAACATTTGATAAACGGGGCGATCTTTATTGTCTTTTTGTTGAACAAGGATTCAATATTCTGAAGCCAAACGGCATCATCTCTTATATTATGTCCAATAAATGGCTACAAGCAGGCTATGGAAAGCCCTTGCGCGAGTATTTATTAAATTATGAAATCAATCGATTGATAGACTTTGGTGATATACAGATTTTTGAAGGAGCTACAACTTATCCTTGTATTTTTGTTTCCAGCAAATCAGAACCTAAAACAGAATTCGCAGTTTCAGTTTTAGCTGAAGCTAATAAAGATGATTTTTATACCAATGTTAATCAAACTGCTGAAATATTTAAGGTGAATCAGTTCTCAGGCGAAACGTGGGTCGTTTCATCTGGATCAGAACAACAGTTGATTGAACGATTAAAAACCGATTTCAAATCTTTATCCGACTTTGTTTGTGGTGAAGCGTACCGTGGCGTTTTAACTGGTCTTAGCGAAGCTTTTTTAATTGATGAACAGACTAAGTCAAAGATCATTGCCGATGATCCGAAAGCAGACCAATTGATAAAACCATTTTTATTAGGGCGAGATGCTAAAGCTTATACATCTCCGAAAGCTATCAGTTATCTGATATTGTTGGAAAAAGGATTCACGAAAAGTAGAATTGGAAAAATGGTTGATGAGAATGAAGCCTGGACATGGTTTCAACGATTATATCCATCTGTTGCGGAATGCTTAAGACCTTTTGAAGAAAGAGGCAAAAATAGAACAGACAAGGGAGATTATTGGTGGGAAATTAGGGCTTGCGATTATTATAGCATGTTTTCAAAGTCCAAAATCATGTATCAGACATTTCAAGTGAAACCTTGTTTCATTTACGATGAAAGTGGTATGTATTGCAATAATTCAATGTGGATCATTCCAACAAATAATAAAGGTTTGCTTGCCATTCTGAATTCAAAGATGGGTTGGTGGCTTATAAAAAAATTCTGTACACAAATTCAGAATGGCAGTCAATTGATATGGAAATACTTCGGACAGATTCCAGTTCCAAACACGAATGAAGAATTAACATTGAGAGCTGATCAAATGCTTTCCTTAAATAAAGAACTTCAGGAGTATTCACAAAAGTTTCAGCGTAACATACAGCGCGAATTCAATATGGATAAGCTCTCAAATAAACTTGATAATTGGTTTCAATTGTCGTTTAATGAGTTTTTAAAAGAGATTGAAAAGAGCAAAGTAAAACTCTCACTGTCACAAAAAGCCGAATGGGAGGATTACTTTCTGCAAGAATCGAAAAAAGCCCTTGCCATACAACAAGAGATCAACACCACTGACAAAGAGATTGATCAGATGGTATATGAGTTGTATGGTTTAAGTGAAGCAGAGATTATTTCCGTAAACGATTGAATCAAACCAATCGAGTGCAACCTTATGGTTTCATTCAGTCCGTGTACAATCTCATCCGTGTACCTCAGAAAAACGAACTTGAGGTATGCACTTTTAATATCAGATCTTATAGACTCAGCGAACCGATCAAAGAATGAACTCTTTTGAATCGGGAAGTTTAATTCGTCCTAACAGGAGGACTAATTTCAGCAGTAAGGATGCATTGGTTATTTCAAAGCACGAAACAATCGTCCTGTGCTTCAAAATGATCGTCCTGTGCTTCAAAATGATCGTCCTGAACTTCAGAATGATCGTCCTGAACTTCAGAATGAATAATATGTCAGGGAGTGATGATTTTTACAACCTGACAAAACAACTATTTCTTCCTGTTAGACGGCAAAAGATGTTAGGAAAGGATATTTCGTCTATAATTCTGAAATAAATAAGACAACTGACAAAAAGTTTGTAGCTGATTCAATAAAAAGAACTAAAAATATTTCTTCTTTAATAAAATCTCTATTACATTTGCAATCTATAGTTATTGATTTGAATAAATCTAAATGTCATGATTGTAATCACCAATTTAAGAGTTCTCAAGCCACTATTTCTCGCTTTCTGTTTATATTGCGCACCGAGTAATAGTTGTTATAGCTTTCCCGACAATAAACCCGAGGCGAATCGGGGAGTGGTGCCTGTTGGCGACCGGATCAGCGGTTTGGCAACGCTGATGATCAAAAATTATCCTGAGAAAATATATGTTCAGACAGATAGGCCGATTTACTCTCCAAACGATACGGTGTGGTACAAAATATGGATGCTCCAGGGCGGCACACTTTTTCCAACGAAGAAGAGTCGGATTGTGTATGTAGATCTGATCAATGAACAGAACATTGTGGTCGGAAGCAAGCAGTATATTGTCAATACCGGAAACTCGAACGGGGAATTTATCATTCCGAAAGAATTTCAGAAAAGCGGATTGTACAGGATACGCGCCTATACACGTTGGCAAAAGAACTTTGGCGACTCCGCCTATTTTGAGAAAGTAATTCCTGTCTGGGATAATAATATAAATCCAGAAGATGAAAAACCTTTCGTTTCAGAGGTGAATCCACAGGGGGAGCGGGTGTTTGTCAGTCAAAATGAGATTCAGAAACGCAAACAAAAAGAGGCAGAAGCAAAACTTCAGCGAAAAGATCAGATGGAGAAGCGCGCCTTTTATCTGGATGTGCAGTTCCTGCCGGAAGGAGGGTCGCTGGTCGCCGGACTTCCCTCCAGAGTAGCATTCAAAGCTCTTTCTCCCGATGGAAGAAGTGTGCCCGTGGAAGGTACTATCCTGGATCAGGAGGGAAAAGAGATTCTTTCTTTTTCATCGGAGCACAAAGGAATGGGATGTTTTCTGCTTATCCCGGAAAAGAATAAGAAATATACCGCCCGCTTGTTCAACAAACAGATCATCGCTCTGCCTGCTGTCGAACAGCAAGGAGTCGTACTTTCGCTACTCTCAAAGCCATTGTCTGATACGTTGGCTCTGGCAATCAATGCTACTCCCGAGGTAGTGGAGAGTGTCCGCACGTATACCTTGCTGGTCGAGTCGCGTGGTTTGTTGCAAAAGAATGCATACACTGTTCAGATGAAAAGATCGCGGGTCATCATTTTTATTCCGAAAGATAGTCTCCAATCAGGTATCAACCGGTTTACCCTTTTCACGAGCGATGGCGATCCTCTTTGTGAGCGGCTTGTTTATGTGAACAATAAAGATGAGATCGATTTTGATGTTCAGGCCTATTGGGAAACCAAATCGGATACCAACCAGATGCTCACACTAAAGGTTGTTCCACGTATTCAAAACCAGAATGTACAGGCAGCCTTTGCCGTCAGTTTGACCAATAAAAAAACAGTACCGGTCGACACGATTCAAAAAACACTTCGTTCGGAGATGCTTCTCTCTTCTGATCTGAAAGGTTATATCGAAGAACCCGGATATTATTTTAACCATCCGTACGACAGTATCTGCAAACAGCTTGATCTGCTTTTGATGACCCACGGTTGGAGTGGCTTTAGTTGGGATGACGCAGTCAAAAGGAGTTTTAGCTATCATCCGGATACGGCCCTTTCCGTGTCAGGTAAAGTAGATAACCTGCTCGGTAAACCGGTGAAGGGAAGAAAAATATCCTTGCTGGCGCAAGGGGGAAGAATGGTTGCTGATCAATGTATATCTGATGCGAATGGATACTTTATCTTCCATAATCTGAATGTGAGAGAGAAGTCTATTGTAAGGGTGAAAATAGAAAAGGAGAAGGGTAAGCGGCTTGTTGGTTTGGGCATCACCTTTGACTCAGTGTATGACAAGCCCTCTTTCCCAATACTCGCAAACAAGGATTTTCTCTATGATGCTAATAAGACGGACAATCTGTTTAAAGAGTATGAGGATAAAATGCGAGAGGATCAGCTTTATCTCGATAGTATTCGCAAACGGTATGGTGTCCATCTGCTTGCAGAAGTAACCGTTGAAGAAAGAAGGAAAATACAGAACTCCTATAACAGAAGTGGGAGCGGAATGGGTAATATTATACTTGGGACTGAAACAATTGGTAAGTATGATGCTTTTGCGAGTTTGATTGATATCCTTAAAGCGGAAATACCCGGATTTAAGAAGAGTTATTGCACCAAGTATGATATGAATGGAAGGACGGTACAAAGTAATTATCCTCAGTATAATATCAACGGGAAACCGGTCTTTTTCCAGATTGATTTTGATGTAATAGACCGTTATTTGGGTACAAATACAAGAATAATAGAAAGAAATGTAAATCCGTTTACCGGACAAATTGAACCGGCATTTCAGCATGCGGAAGATACGGAATACGGACAAATGACAAAGGTGGAAGAGGATTTGCGGGCTCTTGTCGGGTCAGATATCAGAGCTGTCGAAGTATTGACTTCAGGAGATAATCTTTTTAATTACAGAAATATACTTCCTGTTTTGGATGCAGGTTACCGAACCTTAGGATTTGTTGTTGTCATCACTACAAAAGATGGTAATGGACCACGCGAGAAACTTTCACAGGGCACTTTTATCACAAAACTCGAAGGAGGAGCCACCCCGAGGCGGTTTTATGTTCCTAAATATTATCCGAAAGATCCTTTTGATCGGATTGATTTTGATCAAAAACAGACACTATACTGGAACCCTCTGGTTCTCACAGGAGGAGCTCCCGTGGAGTTAAAAATACCGGTTGGTGCGTCCATGAAGGATAACTTGCAAATTGAGATCGAGGGCTCTGATTTGAATGGACATATCGGTACAAAACGGCAGCCTGTTATCCTCACAAAAAAAGTGCAGACCGAAGAGGAACGAAAGAATGAAGTATTGAAAGACTTTTTGAGAAATGGTCTCTAAAAACAGACATCATATGAAATATACTTGTCGACTGCTGATTTGTATCCTGCTGTTGTCTGTGCTGAATAGTCAGGCGCAGACGATGGACAAGGAAATGAGGAACTTATTGGAGAGTGGTGATTACATCGAACTGAATCGCCGGTATGAAATTGCCAGAGAGCGGGGTAAGATCTATAATTCGAATCTGAAACGAATGATAGAGTCTACTCTTTATACTTCTCAGAACAAGCCCAAAAAGGCGACTTCAACATGGAAGAAGATCATCGAACACAATAGAAAACATTGGACGACGAAAGAATATGCTGGTGCAATATCTCGATTGGGGCTTAATCTCTGTAGCATGGGTAATTATAAAGAGGCCTCTGACCGGATGCTTACGTTTTTGGTGCAAATTGCAGATTCCAAAGAGTTGAGTATGGGCGATCGTATTCAGATGGAACAGACCTGTAACCTGCGGGTATTTGGCAATAAGTTCGCTCCGAAAATCAGTCGTCCCAAGCGTGATTGTGAAGTCGCGCTACTCTCAAAGAACGGGTTGCCTCAACTCTTTATTCCTGTTATATTGAATGGCAAAGAATACCCTTTTTTGTTTGATTCCGGCTGTTCGGCCCATTCAACAAATTTTGCAAGTGAGGAATTTGCCCGTGAACATAATATCCGTATCCTTGGTGAGATCGTGACTGCTTATGGTGTTGGTGGTGCGGAGTTTCAGAAGCTGGGTGTGTTGGACACGCTTCGTATCGGTGATATTATCTATCGTAACGTTGCCTTTATCATCTATCCCGGACAACACCTTGGTGTAGATGCCGGTTTAGGCTTGGTCTTTATGAAAGCAATGGGTGAGATTCAGTTTTATCCCCAAGAGCATAAGATTGTATTTCCCGCTGCGGAGTCACCTCTTCCCGCAACCGGATCGAATATGATGCTTAATGGTGGTGGGGCACTTTTTGTTGAAGCTTATTCAAATAATGAACGATTGATTTTTTTGTTTGATACAGGTGCATCCTCTTGCTTGTCCAGTTCTTATTATCAAAAGCATGCAGCGGATAGCATTGATGCAGGGGTATTTAAAATGACGACTACTTTGAGAGGATTTGGAGGAACGAAACAATCGGGTATTTTCTCCATCCCTTCCTTTCCCCTAAAGGTCGGAGCC
>JAQUTK010000032.1 GCA_028709785.1 Bacteroidales bacterium | reverse complement strand
TCATATATAAAACAACAAAAAAAGATTGGAACCACAAGTATTCAACTCTATTATGGCTCTTTTAGGCATTTATATTATGATTATTTGCTTTTTTGTGATTAATAATTGCTTTATCCGAATAAATCTTGGTACATTTGCAGACATAAGATTTATTTCAATTGTAAAACTAGTTAATTTGCTTAGGAACTATATTATCTAATACATATAATATACCATGAAAGAAATTCTCCTTATTGGGGTAGCATGCGTCATATGCTGCCCGTTTTTATTGGGTCAAAATGGGATGCTCCCAACAACACGAGTACTCTACAAGATGGAAAAGAACAAAACGGAAGGATTGCCTCCGGCCGGGATTAAAGTATTCCGAGTTGATAGTAAATCAAATATATCTTTCCCTTGCAACAAGGCATCAACAGATCCTCTGTTTATCTATGATAACATCACAAATTCTACAACTATCGAAACAGAGGGATGGAGAAATGAGAATACGGATAGTAGTGCCGGCATTAGTTATTTGGGAAATTCAGGTGCACATGCATATGGTGGATTCATTTTAGATTCCATAAATCCAATGGGAGTGCGTAAACTTTCCATTGCATGGTCATGCAGAACAGTGCTGGCACGAGCTTCTTCTACAAATTCTATGCAGATGCAATACGAAGGCTTAGAGATGGGTGCAACTACAGACTATACATGTAAATATACCTGTTCTCGCACTCCCGGCTTGGAGCAAAATACCCATTATACTCTTGAACAGACAAATGAGAAATGGTATTCATCTCCATCAAATACATTCTCACCTGCATACCAGTTGCGTTGGTCCTATTACTGTAATAAAAAAAATGTTTCGAGTCAGAGCCGCATCTCCTTGGACAACCTGATCGTAAAGGAGGTACTCAATGCAACAAAACAGGATGGAGCTCTTACTGACCCAACCATCTGGTCATTGGGGATACCGCAAAAGTATGAGAACTTTGTTCTAAATCACAACACCACACTCAACTCAGCTCAAAGCGCAGGAGAAGTTCAAGTTGCTCCGGGAAAATTTTTAAACCTGACACCCGGATCGGCTTTATCTGTCAGGAAACTTGACTTATATTCGGATGACACATACGGTACTTCTGAAATTGTACGCGATGGAGGAACCTTAAGTGTGACGGATAAAGTGAGCATTACGAAAACACTTCCGGAAAAAGGGAAGTGGTATTTTATAAGTTTTCCTTTTGATGTCTGCGCAAGCGGCATAAAGTCTTTTGATATTGGAGATGAAACAACAACAGAAGCTGGCAACCACCTTTATATTAAGTCATACGATAGCGAAAAGAGAGCAACCAGTGGAAGAAGCACCGGCAATTGGGTTGTAACACCCTCTCCTACTGATCAATCAACCATACTCTTCGAAAAGAACAAAGGATATCTGATTGCGATTGACGCAACTTCGGATACCCAAGAAATCTGCTTCGAGAGCTCTTCCAGCACGACGTTTGGTTGTAGCGAGACAATCAGCACCTCCTGCTATATTCATGACAATAACCCGGAGTCTGTTCACACCGGATGGGTGCTTACCGGCAATCCATTGCTTAACAACCTGCAACTGAACGGCAAACCGTCTCTCATTGGGTTGACTCCGTTCGCATACTATTACAATCAGGAAACGCATACGTACGATGTCTTCAATATGGCGGAAAACAAGTTGCCCTTCAAACCATTCGAAGCATTCTTCGTAAAAGCAACTGAACATGGAGAGATGTGTTTTACGACAGCTACAGACACTGGCTCAAAGAGTATCGCTGAACAAGAAAAAAAATGCATCACGCTAACAATCAAATCAAACGAGAACGAGAGTAGAGCCGACAAGACAGTTTTTCAACTTACTGAAAATGGGAAAAGTTCTTTCTCTCAAAGTGAAGATGCGTACAAACTCAGCAGTCTCGACAAAGAGATGCCACAAATTTCATCGGATGCAAACGGAATCGAGGTGGCAGTAAACACACTGCCATTGAGCATAGACACTATCATCCCTCTTACTGTTTATTGTCCGGGAGAAGGGGAATACACTATTTCTTCGGAAGGGGCGAGTGTACTGAAAGAATTGATATTAATTGACCTGCAAACCAACACCAGCTATGATCTGCTCAGCAATAAAGAGATTTCTTTTGTTGCTGAGCAGAGTGATGATCATCGTTTTCAGCTAAAAATCAAAGGTTATCCTGAAACAACAACAGAGAATCTTAAAATGAATAAAGAGTATGACCTGTCTATCCAAAATGAATCACTGCATATCACAAACTCTGGCAAGAGCATAAAACTTCACGTAGCTGATGCGCAAGGAAGAAACCTGTTCGACGGCAATATTTCATCAGAATTCAATCTTCCATTACAAGGAGTCTCCGGATTAATAATCGTCACCTTAAAGGATGAAAAACAGACAAATACCTATAAACTAATCATCAAAAACATATAAGATAATGCATATACTTAAGATATCGGCACTCTCATGCATGCTGCTACTAGATAGCTTTTTCGAAGCCACCACCGCACTCAATAGCGCAGAAAATGAAAGCAGTGGAACCTATTGGTTTGAAGTTGGAAATAGTAGTGGAGAAAGATCTATCGCCGGAATTCCGGATAATACAGTTGAAGAACCCGCAACTCCAATCGGGGACGGAATACTCATAATGGGACTGTTGGGTATGTGTTATTCCGAATACAAAAGAAAAAAATCATAAACCAGCTCTACCACAGAGTCTTTTCATCACAACAATCATTTTCTGTTTATACTGGGATTTTACATTTCAGGTCTGATGCCTTTTGCTGTTTTACAGAAAGAGATGTCTGTTGTTTTCTGATGTATAAAACAGAATACACATATTTCTTTCTCGTTCTTCATGAGAAATTGAATTTCAGGATGGAGAAACATTACAGAAGAGCTGTTTGTTGGGAAAAACGGTATATATTTAAAAAGGGAACATTTCTCAATGCCCCCTTTTTACGTCTTCAATAGGTATCAGTTTTATTAAGGTAAAAAAGATTGTTTTCAGGTTAACGGTCGCAAAGGTTGCTCTTTTTTTCGTTCTGTGCAAGTTTAAAAACATGTTGTACAATATGTTTTTGAAAGATCATTCGTTTTTATCCATAAATACTCGCTTTCATACCCGAAATTTGCAAGAGACAACAAGAAAAAGAGTACATTATCTCCAGTTTTCAGACATAAATAATAATATGACCTACCTTATTTCGAGAGATTATTCTTCACTCCTTTCTTACAAAGATAAAGGTTTTGATCGAAAAGGGTGGATGAATAAAAGGTTTTCTGAAAATTTTAATACCTTTGGAGGTATCTATACTAAGAAGATATATTTCAAAAGAAAAAGATCAGATGAACATTGAAGCTACCATTCAAACACTACTCCCGATCTTGGGCAACATCGTGCTATGGATTTCTATCATTGGTGCCATCTTTGTTATTATCATGGAAAACAAGAACCCAATAAAAACTATTTCATGGGTTATTGTCATCTATTTTCTTCCATTTGCTGGCCTTATCCTATATTTCTTCTTTGGCCAGGACATCCGAAAAAAACGAATGATATCAAAGCGAATCGACCACCAAGTGAAAGACCGGATGTTTGAAAAGTTTGATAGCAGCGAACTGGATCGGATAGAAGAGAAAGCACATCATTTTATTCAATTACTCCAGGGAAACAATCATGCTCTTCCGTTTGCAGGAAACAAGGTTGAAATATATACATCTGGTGAAGAGAAAATGGCAGCATTATTTGAATCAATAAAAATTGCCAGACATCATATTCATCTGCAGTATTTTAAAATTGAAGATGATCAGATAGGAAATCAACTCCTCAATCTTCTAGCGCAAAAAACAAAAGAAGGAGTAAAAGTAAGGGTAATCTATGATGATGCTGCCTGCTGGAAAGTCAACAAAGAATTTTATGAGCGGATGAAAGATGAAGGCATCGAGGTTAGAGGCTTCCTGAAAGTTCGTTTCCCTCTCTTTGCGAATAAAATAAACTACAGAAATCATCGTAAGGTGGTTGTTATCGATGGTTACATAGGCTTTATTGGTGGTATGAATATCGCGGACAGATATATCCAGGGATTAAAATGGGGTAAGTGGAGAGATACCCACATGAAGATTACCGGTCGGGCTGTTTACGGACTTCAATCTTCGTTTCTTTTGGATTGGTTTTTTGTTGATCAGACATTGGTCTCTTCCCGTGACTATTTCCCGGAAATCAGTGATTTTGGAGATGTCGCCATACAGATCGCAACTTCCGGACCAACAGATCATTGGCACAATATCATGCAAGCCATCTTGTTTGCACTCACTAACGCCAAAGAATATATTTATATTCAAACGCCCTATTTCCTTCCGACAGAAAGCATCATGCAAGCATTCAAAGCATGTGCCCTTGCCGATGTTGACATCAGACTTATGCTTCCGGAAGAGGCCGACGTCCCGATGGTCAGAAGTGCATCGCGCTCGTTCATAAAAGAGATCATGGAAGCTGGAGTGAAAGTCTATTTCTATAAGAAAGGTTTTCTACACTCAAAAGCAGTGGTGTGGGATGATTATTTCTCAACAATAGGATCAACAAACATGGATTTCAGAAGCTTTGAGCACAATTTTGAAATCAACGCTTTTATGTACGATGAGAATACCGCCAAAGAGTTGAAGCGAATCTTCTTGAATGACCAACAGGAATGTATGCGCATCCGTCTGAAAGAATGGATAAAACGCCCTTTGACTGAAAGGTGCAAAGAGTCTTTCTGCAGACTTTTCAGTCCGATGCTCTAACGAAAAAACGAGGATCTTTTTATAAAAATCCTCGTCTCACAATTTCATACGTAAATATTACTTCTTAGTCGCCGTTTTTTTGGGATTCGCCTCCGAAGAAATGGCCTTTTTATTTTTCAACGCTTTCATTTTCTTTATTTCCTTCTCAAGAGAAACAATCTCTTCACCCTGGTTTTTAATCGTCGAGAGTAAAGAATTCAATTCATCATTCTCAATGGAAGAAGGATACTGTGCCTCTACCCGCGTAATAAAATCACCCAGTACATTCATATAATTGGTAAATGCATCATACGGACTATCATACGGACTGAAGACGTTTCTCATAGAACCGTCGGAAGAATGTTTGGTACTCATGTAATAAAAGTGATCACTACACTGCAGGTACATCCAGTCTTGTTTGATTCGCAAGTCTTCAATCAGACGAACACGTTCACTGATACTGTAGAGTTTAGAACAAGCAGCGTTCTGCAACTGATTACCCAACCAATTGGTTGTATCACGTTCTTCATCTGCCCATGATACAGGATAGGGAACCGGAATATCGGCAACAGACTTTAGTTTGCCAACCACCTCAGAAGGTGTAGAAAAGGAGATCTTACTCTCTTCAGCAAAACGGGGTAAAGCCTTCATAAATTCAAAAATACCCGATTCTTTACTTTGAAGTTCGCCAAATGTTTCGTAATTCATAAATAAGTTAACCACTTGCTCTGATTCCGGAGTTGTAGATATCCAGCGAACAAATTTATCGGCTGTCAGCGGAAATTCATTCCAGTGGGTATTCGAAAAACGGAAAGCAATGTCATCGCTTAGTTTATAGTTTCTCAGTAACAGTTTAAGTTCTGGATTTGAAGAAGATGCATACAAATAATTAGGGCTCTTCCATCCCAAAAGATGCTTCGCTCCTTCAGTTATCATTCCTTTATATCCTAGCGAAGAGACTACAGATCCAATTTCATCCGAATAAAACAACTCCGTATTCCTAAATACAGTCGGAGTTTGGCCAAACAGCTCTTTAATGGTCTCTGTATGTTGTTTTACTTGCTCCACAAATTCCTCTGTATCCTTCAAAGATGCAAGAGAATGCGCATAGGTTTCTGCAAGAAACTCAACACATCCTGTTTTTGCAAGTTCTTTAAATCCATCAATAACTTCAGGCGCATAAACCTGAAGCTGCTCTAATGCAATACCCGAGATAGAAAGTGCAAACCTGAATTTACCTTCCGACGCTTGAATCATATCAAGCATCAGTTGGTTGGCCGGAACAAAAGAACGATCTGCTATTCTCCTTATAATATTCTCATTATTAAAATCATCATAATAATAATGATCTTTCCCTATATCAAAGAAACGATATCTCTTCAGTCGAAAGGGTTGATGAATCTGAAAATAGAAACAAATAGTTTTCATATCATGTAAGTATATAATTGTAAAAATGAATAGTTAAGATCTCAGTACCTTCTCATAAATTGCCCGAACCCGATTTCCAGCATACTCCCATTTGATATTGTCGACTTCATTTTTTCCTTCCTTCTGAAGAAACTCAGCCATATCCGGATAGGTGCATATAGAATAGATGGCATCTGCCATTCCATCTATATCCCAATAATCAAGCTTTATTGCATTCATCAATATCTCTGCACATCCTGATTGTTTGGAAATAATGGTCGGCACACTCACCTGCATGGCTTCAAGAGGAGATATTCCAAATGGTTCAGAAACAGATGGCATTACATAGACATCACTCGATTTAAGCATCTCATACACCTGTTTGCCTTTTAAAAAACCGGTGAAATGAAACCTGTCCGATATCTTTCGACGAGCTGCAAGATCAATCATCTCCACCATTTTATCTCCACTACCTGCCATTACAAAACGAATATTCTTTGAGCGCTCCAACACTCTGGCTGCAGCTTCTACAAAGTATTCCGGTCCTTTTTGCATGGTGATACGTCCTAAAAAAGTTACTACCTTTTCTTTAGGATTTTTATTGGGAATAATATTCTGAATCTCCTTGCTGACGGGTTCAACTGCATTATGAACGGTAGTAACCTTTCTTGGATCCACATGATATTTATTGATTACAATATCACGTGTCAGATTACTAACAGTAATGATATGATCAGCGTAATCCATTCCATTCTTTTCGATAGCAAATACTTGCGGATTAACATTTCCCCTGCTTCGATCAAAATCCGTTGCGTGTACATGAATCACAAGAGGCTTACCTGTAACCATCTTTGCATGAATACCGGCAGGATAAGTTAACCAGTCATGTGAATGAATCACATCAAAATCTGCTGCACGCGCTATAACACCGGCACATATCGAATAATTATTAATCTCTTCAAGCAAATTATCCGGATAACGTCCGGAGAAACCGATACATCCCAATTCATTCGTATAAATACTACTGAAGTCTGCGTAGATATGATCTCTTAACTTGTAATAGAGCTCCGGGGCCATCGTGTTGCCTATCTTTCTTTTGACCTGATCATAGTTTACGTCTCTCCAGTTTACCGGGACATTACAAGCTCCAATAATCTTCAGAAAACTCTGATCTTCATCCCCATAAGGCTTAGGAATAACAAACGTAATATCCATATCACTTTGCATGGCCATACCTCTTGTTAATCCGAAGCTGGCAGTACCTAAGCCTCCTAAAATATGAGGAGGAAATTCCCATCCAAACATTAATGCTTTCATACTCACATTAGTTGTTTTTAAATTTCTTCAAAAGTTTCAATACACGCAGAACTCCGGCAACGCTCATAGCAAAAGAGATTGCTCCTCTACCTCTGAAAGGTGGATTTCCATCAAAAACTTCGGGAATAGAACCTATGCAGTGGCTTTTCATTTCTTCTTCAAACCCAATCAGCGTACGTTCCACAAAAGTTAATCCACTCATTTTATATATTCTCAGATAAGCCTCTAGATAAGCACCACATAACCAGGGCCAGGCGGTTCCCTGATGATATGCGTAATCACGTTGCATCTGTGTTCCAACGTAATATGGATTATAGCCGGTACTTTTTGGACTCAGAGAACGAATACCCTTGGGAGTCAGAAGTTCTTTCGTCACGACATCCAATACGATCTTTTGTTGCATTCTATCTAACGGAGAATAGTCTAAAGATACCGCAAAAATCATATTGGGACGAACACTCCAGTCCACATAATCTCCATCTACATAATCATAAAGATAGCCATATCCATTCAGGAATGTATTAACAAATGACTTCTGTGTCTTAAATGCCAAATCGTCGAGAATTTCCGCATATTCAGGATCCCTATCCTTTTTCAACTCGGAAATAAACTTCAATGCGTTATACCACAAACAATTGATTTCGACTACATATCCGGTACGGGGAACAACGGGCCTTCCATTTACCGTTGAATTCATCCAGGTTATTGCTCGTTCTTTTCCATTGATAAAAACCAATCCATTATCATGCAACATCAAGTTAGGATGCTTATTCGTACGAATATAGTACATAATATCTGTCAGCAATTCGCCATATCTTGCAACACATTCCTCAATACCCACTTCTTTTGAATACTGTTGAATGGCCCAAACAGCCCAAAGCAGAACATCCGGATGATCAATCTCATAGATTTTCCGTTCCAACGGTTTCTCTTGCATGAAGTTGTAAATCGCAGGAATAGCTGTATTCATTATTTGTTCAAATGAATTGCGATCATCAATGGAAAGTGTTGTACCTGGCAAAGAGATAAACATATCCCGGGCACGACACCTAAACCAAGGGTAACCGGCCAGAATATACATCTCTTTCTCATCCACTTTATAATAAAACTGTTGGGCTGAGTTTTTCAGACAGTTATAAAAACTATCCCGCTTGGGACGTAGATTAATCTCATGACTGAAAACGGCAGATAATTTCTTTGTTGAGATCTCACTGATTCCGGCAGAAAAAACAACACTTTCTCCTTTTTTTATCGCCAGTTCAAAGTATCCGGGCACGTACAAGTCTTCCTTGTAGTTGTAACCTCTCTCCTGTTCTTTAATGTATTCAAGACCGCGATACCAGTCCGGATTAAATTTAAACTCGCATTTCTTACTGAATTGCATGTACAAATCCGGATATCCTTCATACATCTTGGTACGGATACCATTCTCAACCTCATGATACTCTTTGTTCACATTATTATTTTCACAGCAGGACATTCTGACACTGCGAAAAGCCAGATAAGGACTAAAGCGAAGTGTTGTCGGAGAATGTGCATCCAACAATGTATATCGGATCAGTATTCTGTTTTCATGCGAAATAAACAATTTTTCTTTCGACAAAATAACTCCACCTACACGGTATAAAGTACGAGGTACTGTGTCGCAATCGAACTCACGAATATACTTATGACCTCTGGGACTAAAGTTGTCACCTTGATATTTATGTAAACCCAGATTAAATGGAACATCATGTTGAATGACGGTCTCATCCAAAGAGGAGAGTAAGACATGGTTTTCGTCATCCAGTTCCGGTATAGGAATCACCAATAATCCGTGATATTTTCTTGTATTACAATCCACAATAGTGGTACAATGATAAGCTCCGGATCTGTTCGTTCGCAAAATCTCCTTATAAAGCGTCTCTTCCAGATTCAGCATTGTTACTTTATCAAATTTCAGATAACTCATAGCATTTTGTTTTTACTAGGTAAAGAAAATATCAAACTACTTTACAACACCGCAAGATACAAAAAATAGCGAATTGAACACCTCTTGATTGACCCTTTTTTGTTAAAGCCTTCTTTTTTCGCAAACAAAGCTAAACAATATCTCTATTTCTGTCTTGTTTAGTCGCTGAGAAAGAGAAAAAAAAATCCGCACGTACGTTGCGGATTTTTATACTTAACGAGATAATATCAATTTGCCATTTCTGATATAAACTTAATACGAACCATTCTGATCTCTTCTTCAGAGTAATCATTTCCCAATTCTTCAATGGCAACGTTTATATCATCTGTTTGCGACTCTTTAAAATACTGGAACACATCCAATATCTGATCATCATCCATCACTTCATGTAAGAAATAGTCAATATTGATCCTCGTACCTGAATACACAATAGCCTCAATCTCATCCAGAAGTTCGCCAAACTCAAGTCCTTTCGAAAAAGCCAAATCATCCAAAGCAATTTTCCGGTCGATGCCTTGAATAATGGATACTTTCATCTTTGATTTGTTTGCAACAGAGCGCACTCTTAAATCATCCGGCCGTTCTATTTCGTTTTCGACCACATGCTTTTTGATGAGCGCAGCAAACTCTTTTCCATATCTTTTAGCTTTTCCACTTCCTACGCCGGGGATATTCTGAAGTTCCTCGACCGATGTCGGATACGTCGTTGCCATGGCTTCAAGGGAGGGATCCTGAAAAATCACGTACGGAGGTAAATCCAGATTTTTAGCAATTTTTTTTCGAAGATCTTTCAACATTGAATACAAAGCCGGATCAACAGCACAAGCTGCACCACCTTTTATTGGGGTATCTTCCTCCTCTTCCTCAAAGTCATGATCACCCGATATTTTAAACGATTTTGGTTCCTTCAGAAATTTCTTACCTTCAGCAGTTAACTTCAAGAGTCCGTAGTTTTCGATATCCTTATCCAGATATCCTCCTATCAACGCTTGTTGAATAACCGCATTCCAAGTCTTCTCATCCTCATCTTGCCCACAACCATACACCTCTAGATCTTCATGATTGTACGACAAAATTTCCGAGTTCTCTCTACCCAAGAGAATATCTATTACATAATCCTGTTTGAATTTTTCTTTCAAAGCGATTACTGTTTCCAATACAGTAATCAATAGCTCTTTAGCTTCCACCTGCACCTTTGGGTTTAAACAATTATCACAATTTGAGCAATTATCCTCAGTATATTCTTCTCCGAAATAGTGTAACAACATCTTTCGGCGACACACAGACGACTCTGCATAAGCTGCTGTTTCAGCCAGCAACTGTTTGCCAATTTCTTGTTCGGCAATCGGTTTACCTTGCATAAATTTCTCTAGTTTCTGCAAGTCCTTATTTGAGTAGAACGTCAGACAAATTCCTTCACCCCCATCTCTTCCGGCGCGACCGGTCTCCTGATAATACCCCTCAAGACTCTTTGGTATATCATAATGGATTACAAAACGAACATCAGGTTTATCAATTCCCATACCAAACGCAATAGTCGCAACAATCACATCTATTTCTTCCATCAGAAAAGCATCTTGATTGAGAGAACGCGTCTGCGAATCAATTCCAGCATGATAGGCTATCGCCTTTATATTATTCACTTGCAATACAGCGGCAAGCTCCTCCACTTTCTTTCTACTCAAACAATAGATAATACCCGACTTACCTTCGTTTGCTTTGATGAATTTGATTATCTCTTTATCAACATCATTCATTTTTGGCCGTACCTCATAATACAAATTCGGACGGTTGAACGATGATTTGTAGACAGCCGCATTCATCATCATTATATTTTTCTGAATATCATGCTGCACTTTTGGTGTAGCAGTAGCTGTTAAAGCTATTAATGGGGCCTGACCAATTTCATTGATAATTGGACGGATCCGCCGATATTCCGGACGAAAATCATGACCCCATTCAGATATACAGTGAGCCTCGTCGACAGCATAAAAAGATATCTTTATTTTTTTTAGAAAATCAATATTTTCTTGCTTCGTCAAAGACTCCGGAGCCACATACAACAATTTTGTTTTCCCAGATAAAATATCTGCTTTCACTTGTTCAATAGCAGCCCTGTTTAAAGAAGAGTTAAGAAAATGAGCAATACCATCTTCCTCACTAAAGTGACGCATGGCATCGACCTGATTCTTCATTAGGGCAATCAAAGGGGAAATGACAATCGCAGTACCTTCCATCAACAAGGATGGGAGCTGGTAGCACAATGACTTTCCTCCACCAGTCGGCATCAGGACAAAAGTATCTCTGCCTTCGATCACATTCCGGATCACAGCTTCCTGATTTCCCTTGAAAGTGTCAAAGCCAAAGTATTTCTTAAGTTCTTTTGTTAAATCGACTTTTTGAGCCATAATACAAAGATATTTTTCTCACTCAATTTCTCTTGGTTAAGAACAAAGTTAAATACAAGTTTTGATATATCCTTGCTTCTTCCTTAATATTTTCAGTTTTTCTATTCAGCCGCACCCAATACTGTCTGGAATTGCTCCACACGGCTCTTTGCATACTCTAAATCAACAAACAGATCTTTTTTATCAGTCGAGGGTATTTCAAACATCGCATCCATCATAATATGCTCAACAATAGAGCGTAAACCGCGGGCGCCGAGTTTATATTCAATAGCCTTATCCACGATATACTCAAACACATCTTCCGAATATTCAAGCTTAACACCATCCATATCAAACAGTTTAACGTACTGCTTGATGATTGAATTTTTGGGCTCTGTCAATATCTGACGAAGAGCAGATCGATCCAAGGGATTCAGGAATGTGAGTATCGGCAGTCGCCCAATGATCTCTGGAATCAATCCAAATGCTTTTAAATCCTGAGGAAGAATATACTGCATAAGGTTATCGCGATCAATCTTTGCCTGGTTATCAGCAGAGCGATAGCCAACCACACGCGTATTCAAGCGAGATGCTATTTTTTTATCAATACCATCAAAAGCTCCTCCACAGATAAAAAGAATATTCTTGGTATCCACCGGAATCATCTTCTGATCTGGATGTTTACGACCTCCCTGAGGAGGTACATTGACAACAGATCCTTCCAATAATTTGAGTAATCCCTGTTGCACACCCTCACCACTCACATCGCGGGTGATTGAAGGGTTGTCTCCTTTTCGGGCTATCTTATCTATCTCATCAATAAAAACGATACCCCGTTCAGCAGATGCGGTATTATAGTCTGCGACTTGTAACAATCGGGTAAGTATGCTCTCAATATCTTCTCCAACATAACCGGCTTCGGTCAGTACTGTCGCATCTACAATTGTAAATGGCACATGTAACATACGGGCAATCGTTTTTGCTATCAACGTTTTGCCGGTACCGGTGGCCCCAACCATGATAATATTCGACTTCTCAATCTCAACCTCATCTTTGGTATCTTTCTGAAGCAACCGTTTGTAATGGTTGTAGACAGCTACACAAAGATGTTTTTTAGCCTCATCCTGACCAATGACATACTGATCCAGAAAGTTTTTTATGGCTGTTGGTTTCGGTAGTTCGTCAATTTTCAGATTCAGACCATGCTTTTTCGGCGTTTCCTGAATAACTATTTCATGCGCCCGATCAGCACATTCATCACAAATATTCCCTGATATTCCGGCTATCAATATGCGGACTTCATTCCGCGTTCTTCCACAAAAACTGCAATGATCAATATTGGGGGCTGTTTTCGCCATCTTTATTTTTTAATTTCTCGTACTAATACTTTGTCAATCATACCATATTCTTTCGCTTCTTCTGCAATCATCCAGTAATCACGATCTGAGTCTTTTTCAATCTTTTCATACGTATTGCCCGAATGATCCGCAACGATAGTATAAAGTTCATGTTTCAATTTTTGAATCTCGCGCACTGTAATCTCCATATCAGAAGCCTGTCCCTGCATGCCGCCCAATGGTTGATGAATCATCACCCGTGAATGTTTTAGGGCAGAACGTTTGCCTTTTGTTCCTGCCACAAGCAATACCGCTCCCATAGAAGCAGCGATTCCGGTACAAATAGTCGAAACGTCACATCCGATAAATTGCATCGTATCATAAATTCCCAATCCCGCATAAACGGATCCGCCCGGGGTATTCAGATAGATAGAGATATCTTTTCCCGGATCAGAAGAATCCAGATAAAGAAGTTGAGCCTGGATAATATTAGCCACCTGGTCATCAATTGCTGTACCCAGAAAGATAATACGATCCATCATCAGACGAGAAAAAACATCCATCTGAGACACATTCAGCTGACGCTCCTCTAATATATAAGGTGTAAGCGAACTTGTGATCTGAGAAGTATACTGATCAAACACCAGTCCGTTTACTCCCGCCTGTTTAGTGGCAAATTTTCTAAAATCGTTCATTTCTTTTGTATTTACTTGCTTTCAGCTGTAGCCATCGCATGAAATTCTTCCATAGAAACACTCTTCTTGACAAGTGTAGCCTTGCTCTTCAACAAGTCAATCAGTTTCTCCTCAACCGCACGTTCTACGATGTTGTTTAAAGTTTTTTGGTCTTTCAACATATCCTTTATGTAATTGTCAACGATCTCGTCCGGAGCATTCAACATACCATATTGCGCAAACTGATTTCTGGCAACTTTTCTTGCAAATTCTTTGACATCATTCTCTTCCAGCTTCAGATTGTTTTTCTTCACCAGCTTTTCTTTGATCAAATGCCAAATCAAAGATTCGATTGTCTTTGGATATTCCTCTTCAATCTGCTCTTCCGATTTATTCTCGCTATTTGCAGCCATAAAACGTTTTAAGAATGCATCTGGGAATTTAGCATCTCCAGCTTTCTTCTTCAACAACTCACTTACATCAAGAAGAAATTTATAATCAGACTCCGGTGTCATGTTCAAAGCCAGTGACTCACGGATTTTTACTTTAAACTCCTCTTCGGTGGTAACCACTCCGGCACCAAATGCCTGATCAAAAAGTTCCTGATTCAATGGTCCTTCCTCAAAACGGGAAATCTCAGTCACTTTAAACATAAAATCATTGGTATAGGATGACACATCTGCATCTTTTTCGAGATGCAACAAATAACGTATCTCCTGTTCATTTCCATTATAGGCTTTCGAAGGATTAAAGGTTATCTCCTGGTCTTTAGATACACCATCAAATTTTTTCTTTTCCTCATCTGTTGACATATAAGAGGCCATCACAATGACACCTTCACGTTTCAGACCATCTTCCTTACCCAGTTCGGTCAAGTCTCCACGTATCATATCCCCTTCGATGGATGGTCCATCCACAACCACATTCTTTCCTGTACGTGAAGTATAGGCCTTCATCTGTTTTGCTACCATCTCATCCGTAACCTCTATCTCATAGTAGGCAACTTTATCTTTTGCGTCAATATCTACGTCTATTTCCGGAGCCAATCCGATTTCAAAAGAGAATTCAAACACATCATCTGTATCAAAATCCACCTTCTTATCGTCCATCACCGGCATGGGTTCGCCCAGAATACTCAGATTGTTTTCTTTTATGTATCCATAAAGACCATCAGAAATCAATTTATTAACCTGTTCTGCCAAAGCAGACTTTCCATACATTTTCTGGATCATTCCCATAGGCACATTTCCCGGACGAAATCCTGGTACTTTGGCCTTTTTGCGTAACTCTTTCAACTCTTTTTCAACCTTATCCTGATAGTCTTCTTTACCTATCTTTACTGTTAAGATAGCATTTACGCTATCAATGTCTTTTCTTGAGACGCTCATCTAGACAAAATTTTATATGGTTTGTATTTTATTCTATTTAATATCCTATTGAAGGTATATGCTTCTGCATGAGGGTGCAAAATTAGTTCTATTCTTTCAATTATCAAACTACTTTCTGAAAATAATACCTAATCAATTGAATAAGAAGGAGGACAATAAAATATTTTTACAAAAGCATCATTTTTTTCTATTTTGTTGATGTGAATCTCAAATTAAATGATTTACTTTGTCCCGTACAATAAAAGTTTGCTTTTGATTTTTCTTTTTAGTACCGGTGTACCAACTAGTTAGTACGTTTATACGACAAAGCAACTCCTATTCAAACTTCTTGCGTACTAATTTCTATTACTTAATTTTTTTATCTTTATGAACATTTTCATTGGAAACCTGAACTACAAAGTTCGGGAAGGCGATTTGGAACAAGTATTCAAACAATTCGGCGAAGTTAACTCTGCCAGAGTAATCACAGATCGCGAAACCGGTAGATCTAAAGGTTTTGGTTTTGTTGAAATGGCTGATGACTCAGAAGCTCAAGAAGCCATCAAAGAATTGAACGGCAAAGACCTGGGTGGTCGTGCAATGGTAGTTAACGAGGCTAAGCCGAGAAACTAATCAGTTTTATTCTGAACGATACTTAAAGGTTGGCTTCTCGTAAGTCAACCTTTTTCTTTTCCATACCAACAATTTTCTAATCCAACCACCATGTCACTAAAGGGAAGCTTTTTGCTCACAAATGCAGGCGGAAAATTTATTTTGTTTCTGTTATTCATATTAATCGGCTACATCGGAGTACTCATCCTCTCTGTACTATCTATCTTCCTTTATGCAAGCATAACAGGATCTGGTCCGATAAGTTACAGCGATTTCATGAATCAAGCGGATATACTATTGGCAATTAATTCCGCTTCATCAGTACTTACATTTCTGCTTCCCTCACTGATAACGGCCTACCTTATCAGCCCAACGCCCTCCGGATATCTCTCTTCCAACAGTTTCTCCCCGTCGTTCATTCTTCCGCTCACCATGCTCAGCGCAATCATAGTCATGCCATTCACCTCTCTCGTTGCAACATGGAATGACGCGATTCATTTTCCTGAATGGATGAGTTTTATTGAAACTGCTTTGCGTGATCAACAAAAAATGCTGGCCGACATGACAGCAAAACTGACTGTCATGGATAATATTTCCAGACTATTCATAGTCCTATTCTGTATTGCGGTAGTGCCGGCAATCTGCGAAGAGTTCTTCTTTCGAGGTTTCTTACAACGCTTCATTCAAGAGATCACAAACAAAAAGCATCTTGCCGTGTGGATAACGGCAGCCATTTTCAGTGCGATACATTTTGAGTTCTTTGCGTTTATTCCCCGTCTGCTATTGGGAGCATGGTTAGGTTATCTTCTTCTCTTTACCCGTTCCATCTGGATTTCTGTGGCAGCACATTTTACTAACAACGCGACATTCGTTATTCTCTTGTACCTCCAACAGCATGGCATATTAGGCAAAGAAGTGGAACAAATTGGAACAGGAGACACACTTTGGGTAAGTTACGCAGCTTTTTTCCTTTTTCTCGGTTTACAATGGGTAGTACAAAGGCAGGCAATCAAAGAGTAGCTCTTTAGAGGGTTGCCACTTTTTTTCTCAGTTCAAAGTTGACACCCAGATATTTCTCCCGAACAATCTGATTAGCGGCAAGTTCTTCCGCAGTTCCCTGAAACAAGATCTTTCCTTCAAAAAGCAGATAGGCACGATCTGTGATGCTCAACGTCTCGTGAACATTATGGTCGGTAATCAAAATACCTATGTTTTTATCTTTCAACCTGAACACAATAGACTGAATATCCTCAACAGCGATAGGGTCCACACCGGCAAAAGGTTCATCCAACATAATAAATTTCGGATCTATTGCCAGACAACGGGCTATTTCGGTTCTTCTTCTCTCGCCTCCTGAAAGCTGATCCCCAAGATTCTTTCGCACCTTTTGCAAACTAAACTCACTGATCAGATTCTCCAGTTTATCTTTCTGATACTCCTTTGACGTGTTCGTCATTTCCAGAACCGCACGTATATTATCCTCTACAGTCATCTTCCTGAAGATGGAAGCCTCCTGAGCCAGATAGCCAATACCATTTTGAGCACGTTTATACACAGGGAAAGAGGTGATTTCTGTATCATTCAGAAAAATCTTACCTTCATTGGGCGTGATAAGTCCGACAGTCATATAAAAGGAAGTAGTCTTACCGGCGCCATTCGGTCCGAGCAATCCAACAATCTCCCCCTGTTTTACATTGATGGAAACATGGTTTACCACTGTTCTTGTTCGATATTTTTTTACCAAATTCTCGGTACGTAGTATCATCGGTTCTTCGCTCATAGCATGCTCATTTGCCGACAAAAGTAATAATTTATCGTACGAAAAACGGCGTTTACGGCAAAATAATTACCTTTGTACTTTTAACGCAGATAAAAACAAAGAATGTCAGCACTCAATAAAGTCGGTGAATACACCCTTCTCATGCAAAAAGTCCTGACGCGGCCGGATCGGTTTAGGGAAACCTGCAAACAGATCGTCCGTGAGATGAACAATCTGGGAGTAAGTTCGATTATTATCGTCTTGATTATTTCTTTCTTCATTGGCGCTGTAATCACCATTCAGATCCGTCTTCGTGTGGATAATCCGATGTTACCCAAATACACCACCGGACTGGTTACCCGCGACATCCTGCTTCTTGAATTCTCTTCAACGATTATGTGTTTGCTGTTGGCCGGCAAAGTCGGTTCAAACATCGCATCAGAAATAGGCACCATGCGCATCACCGAGCAGATTGATGCCCTGGATATTATGGGAGTCAACTCAGCCAACTTTCTGATCCTTCCCAAAATAGTCGGATTGGTTCTGTTCAGTCCCATATTGGTTATATTCAGTATGATCATCGGAATAGTGGGAGGTTACATGGTCAGTATCTTTACCGACCTGATTACAACAGACAATTATCTGTACGGACTACAAACCTTTTTCGTGCCTTTTTATATCAAATATTCTATCATTAAGACATTGGTATATTCGTTTCTCATTGCTTCCATAGCCGGCTATTATGGCTATTATGTAAAAGGAGGTTCCCTTGAAGTGGGAAAAGCCAGCACCGACTCTGTTGTGATGAGCAGTATTACGATTCTTATTGCCGACTTAGTGCTCACCCAATTACTATTGACATGATTGAGCTGAAATCAGTTTCAAAGACCTTTGACGATAAGGAAGTGCTAAAGAGCATTTCCACTTCATTCCTTCCCGGTCAAACAAATCTGGTGATTGGTCAGAGTGGTTCCGGAAAGACTGTGCTTATGAAGTGCATCATCGGACTTATGACTCCGGAGAAGGGGGAGATTAACTACGATGGGCGCAACCTGCTCAACATGAACAGGCAAGAAACCAAGATGCTGCGTCGTGAAATAGGAATGCTATTTCAGAATTCCGCACTGTTTGACTCACTCACCGTCCTGGAGAATGTAATGTTTCCTCTCAACATGTTTTCAAATATGCGTTACAAAGAGCGTGCCGAACGCGCTTTATCCTGCCTGGACCGGGTTAATCTGCATGACATTGGTCACCTTTCACCGGCAGAAATCAGTGGGGGCATGAAAAAGCGCGTGGCGATAGCCCGTGCCATTACATTGAAGCCCAAATATCTTTTCTGCGACGAACCTAATTCCGGACTTGACCCCAAGACCTCCATTGTTATCGACCAACTGATCAAAGAGATCACCCAAGAATACAACATCACCACGATAATCAACACACACGACATGAACTCCGTAATGGAAAACGGAGACAACATTGTTTT
The DNA here is from genome assembly GCA_028709785.1 of Bacteroidales bacterium. Taxonomy (GTDB): domain Bacteria; phylum Bacteroidota; class Bacteroidia; order Bacteroidales; family JAQUTK01; genus JAQUTK01. Next base: position 21,480 of record JAQUTK010000032.1, on the reverse strand, counting down.
CATCCACGAAGGCAAGCTGGAATGGAATGGCAGCAAGGACAAAATTATCACGTCGAGCAATAAGAAACTGAATGATTTTATCTTTGCATCCAACCTGTTCAAGAAAGTCAAAAATATTGAGATCGGTCTAATGGAAGACGAAGGCTAATCAGGCTACTGCCTGTGACTATCTATAAAAATGGAGGTTGCCCCGATGGGGCAACCTCCATTTTTATAGATAGTCACAGCAAATTAGTCTACCTGAATAACCAGATACTTCGAAGAACTCCAGAACTTCTTTGTATCCACAATCATCAGTGTCAGCTTCTTATCAGCACCTTTGACTAGTTTATATGAGTCTGAAGGGTGACTGGTAAGCACTTTCGCACTCTTTGCAGAAAGAGGAATGCTGGTCAGTTCGCGGCTATCAGCCTTGATAAAGTCATCCGGATTAAAGTTTGCACGAAGCACTTTGCCATCCACCAATACCTTATAGTCTTTCAGTTCTTTCGAAGTTCCAAACATATACCTTACAGTATTGATCTCAGCATCCTGTTTCGCCAAAGCCTCTTTTTGTTCTTCAGTCTGCTGGCTCAAATCACTAACATTAGAAGTAAGACTCTCAACAGAAAGCGACAGTTCGCGAATCTTCTCGTCACGTGCACCCAGTTCGTTCTGCAAAGAAAGGATCAAAGCCGATTTGGTCTCAAGCTCTTCCTGCAAACGTTTAATCGTTTTTTTCAATTCAGAAGATTGCTTCTTTGAAGAGGCATACTGTTGTTGAAGACGTGTCAGATCCTCTTTGTTTTTCTTCAATATTTCAGAGAACAGTTCAAAGTTCTCCGTGATCCGTTCCTTCTGAGTCTGCGACAACTCTCCGGTTGATACATTTTGCACGGTCAGATAATTCTCCGCTTCACGCAGTTTGGTAAAGTTCTCTTCCACATCATTCAGCACCGCCATTGTCTCATTAAATTCAGCAGTCTGAGCAGCGTGAACTTCCATCAACGAATCATTCTCAGCCTTCAATTGTTTATAAGAATCTGATTGCTTACCGCATGAAGCAACCAATACAACCAAGGCAAACAACATCACAATCTTTTTCATACTTTCCTTTTTTAGTTTAAAACTTATTTTTCAGACCCGGCGAGTACAATTACAAACTCACCTTTCGGCTCTTTTTCTTTAAAATGAGCAATCACTTCCTCCAATGTTCCACGCACTGTTTCATTATATATTTTTGATATCTCCCTCGAAACAGAGACCTGTCGATCGGCTCCAAAAGCCTCGGCAAACTGTTCCAGCGTTTTCAGCACCCGATACGGAGACTCATAAAAGACCATTGTCCGGCGTTCTTCTTTCAACTCCTCCATGCGTTTATTACGTCCTTTCTTGGGCGGAAGAAATCCCTCAAAACAAAACTTCTCACTCGGCAAGCCCGAATTAACCAAAGCAGGTACAAATGCTGTCGCACCCGGGAGACACTCCACATCCACATCCAGCATCACACAGGCATGCACCAACAGATAACCCGGATCAGAAATCGATGGAGTTCCGGCATCAGAAATCAACGCACCTGTCTCACCCGCCTTCAAACGCAAAGCAATGTTTTCCACTGTCTTATGTTCGTTGAATTTATGATGAGAAAGCAGTTTATTCTTAATCTCAAAATGTTTCAGGAGAATGCCACTGGTTCGTGTATCTTCCGCCAGAATGAAATCTACCTCTTTCAGCACACGTATCGCGCGGAAAGTCATATCTTCCAGATTACCGACCGGTGTTGGGACGACAAACAGTTTTCCCATTCCTTGTAGCTATATTAGGAGAATTTTTTGATCACTATCTTGATAAAGTCCATCGCCGGTTCATTGTCTTTGCTCCAGTTAAACTTCTCTTTCAAATATTCCAGGACTTCAGCCAGACTTTTAAAGGAGCCTATCTCATCAAGCACCTTATCCATATACTTCGCGTCATTCGTAAACAACTCCCGTTGAAAGCGAAAACGGTCATTCAAACTCAAAGCCTTACGCACATCAACTACCAGTCTTTTTTCGAGCGATTCATGCAAAGAGTGCGGACGTGAAGCAAGCAATTCATTGATCGTATCAGCAAGACCATCAGAAGGAGCAATCGATTCAACAGCTTTACCCTCCTCAACAGATATTGCATCCTCTTCAATACTCACAGACTCAACAACAGATATTTCTGTCTGTTCGGTCACTCTGATATCCACTGAATCTGATTGAGCAGAGGCGGTCTTATTCTGTTGTTCTGTCAGTGCAGCCTCCTCTTTGAGGGTGTTCAGTCTGCTTTTAATCTTCTCCGCTTTATTTTCAGCCAGACGAATAATAAATTCAGGAACATTGGTCTCATGACGAAAACCGACGACCATTTCCTGTAACTCTTTGATATCATTCAGTATAATATCTATTTCCTGATAGTATCCCATAATCGTCTCAAATTTTAAGTTCTTTTTCTTAGACAACGCAAAATTACTTCTTTTTATTATCGTGGAATCACTTGGAGCAAAATATTTTCAATTTCCGCCTTCGCAACCGACTGAGGAACGTCGAAATGATTAACCATAACAGCAAAAGTGTATCTTTTTTCTCTCAGCGTCACATACCCTACATAGCAAAGAACCCCGCTAAAGCTACCACTTTTAAACCGCGCATGCTGCTTCAGTCGCGTCTTTGCCAGAAAACTCGAGCTCTCGGGATCGCCGGCAAGCATCAGCGAATTCTCAAAAGTGGCAAACTCCTTGCTTTTACGCATTTTGTTGAGTACATCCACAAAGAAACGGGGAGTAATCGCATTCATCGGAGATAATCCACTCCCATCCTGCATTATCACACCCTTTGTAGAAACGCCCCTTTGTGCCCAATAATCCTTCAACGCCCACACTCCATACCGGGTCGATCCCCCTTTCCCTTTCATTCCGATATGTTTGATGAGATGTTCTGCAAACATATTGTTACTCTCATGATTGGTCACAGCAACAATCTCGCTCAGCACCGGTGACTCCGTCACACAAAGATCCGTGCGCTTTGACTCTTTCCATCTGTTTTGTTCGTCGAGCAAGCGATATGAAGTTGGCTCTCCTTTCACCGACACCCCTTTTCGGATCAGTTCATTTCGCACAAGAGTCGCCAAAAACAAGGCAGGATCGGGAATATCTCCTTTTACAGCAAAGGCTGTTTGATTGGCAGGCATCGTTCCAAAAAGCGTCCGCTGCATCGAAAACGGTTCGCCGTTAATGTACACACTATCTTTTGTATTGGCAGCTGCCCTGACATGAGTGACAAAGCGCATCTCCTTCATTTCAGGATCAGTACTCACAATCTCTGCCGGCGAACCAACCCCTCCACTCTTCAAATACAAAACATATCGGTTATCATAGACACCCACTCCATACGCACCCGCAGCGAAATAATTACCGATATCCTCGCGAATCCATTTCGCAGAGACACCCTCCCGGTCAAAATAGCTCTCATCAGCAATCACTCCTCCGGTGACAGATTGAATGCCCGCTTGTCTGACCGCCTCCATCCATTGTTTCAGAAACAGATTGCGATCCGTTTGAAAATAGCAACTACCCAGTGTCGGATCGCCCTCTCCTTTGATATAGATATTTCCATTCAGCGTACCATCTTTCCCGATCGACCCATCATACTGAAGCGTGGTACGAAACCGATGGGTTCCGCCATACATCTCCAACACCGTAGCTGTGGTCAGTGTTTTAGTTATCGAAGCTGGGGTCAAACTTTTCTGTTCTTCTTTATGAGCAATCACATGCCCCTTATCATCCGTTACATAATAAGCGATCGATGCATTATCCAGTTCCTTGTTTACACTCCAAAGAACATGACATTGTATCAAAAGCAGCAGTGAAAGCAAAACCGTCCTGTTCATAATTCAATCTTGTTTGAAAGAGTAGTAAAAGTAGTATAAAGCTTTCTACCAACCATAAGAAAAGGAAGAAAAACCGTTTGAATGCAACAAAAATGGCACTTTGTGCGAAAAAGAACAAGCGAATGTTTGCATCTTAAGAAATAAGCGCTACCTTTGCACCCGATTTAAAAATCAAACGGATCGATTCGCTAGCTCAGTTGGTAGAGCACAACACTTTTAATGTTGGGGTCTTGGGTTCGAGCCCCAAGCGGATCACAAAAGATGAAGCCTAACGGCAAATATGGATCGAAAAAGTCTCACAATATCAATATTGTGAGACTTTTTTTATTTATCACTTGTGCCTGTCAGCTGATCAACCCGCTATAAGCATCGCTACAGTAGAGAACATTTTGGAAATAGAATATATGGTTGTGTAGCGCTTAATAGTATGTATGATGGATTTATTATCCCATTTTTAGGAATACGAAATACGTGTAGGCCAAATCCTGCAAGGTGACTTCTTTCTGAGAAAATCTTAGCCAATCGATATCGGAGATTCGCTCTTCAATTGTTCTTTGGCCTGAAAATATGGCTGATATGTAATGTTTGCCGTCATGCTCGGTAGCAGTCAGATTCTCATATTGCAACGCATCATGTGAATAAACCAGGGAATAGGATGCATCCCTTACTCTGCCTTGAGCCATGCGAAGCACACCTTTATCCTCCAGATCGTGAATATCACGTGCGGCAGTATCCGTAGAAATTTGGCATAACTTGGCATAATTCTTAATAGTAAGTTTGGCTTCATATCCATCTAGATATGCATTAAGTACATTTTTCTCACGCTCAGACAAAGGACTCTGTGAATGTAAGCGCCAGAAGATTGACTTGCGAAGAACGCCACTCAACATGGTATACGACTCCATTACAGCATTGTCGATGCATTTCAGATACCATGTCAGCCATTCGGTCAGGTCGCCTTCACCATGCTGAGTGCGCTCAAGTACATCATAGTATGCCGATTTCTCCTTATTTATCTCATAAGAAACGCTATAGAAACGCTGTCCGTTACTTTCGGCCTGGGATAGAATCATATCTGAGATGGCTCGTGCTATTCGGCCATTTCCATCATCAAAAGGGTGAATGCTCACAAACCAGAAATGTGCAATAGCAGATTTGATATATGATGGCTTGACATCTTTATCGTTGAGCCAATCGATAAAAGTCTTCATCTCTGCAGGGACTTTCTCAGCTTCAGGTGCACGATAATGTACCTTCTCACGGCCAAACATGCCGGACACAACTTGCATGGGCTCTATGCGATAGGCTCCAACATGAATTTCCGAAAGTCCACTTCGTCCTGTGGGAAATAATGCCCCATGCCAGGAGAAAAGCCTTTTTTCAGATAGCGGCTCGAGATAATTTGCTGTAGCATCGAGCATCATTTCTACAATGCCATCTACATAATGCGTTGAAGCTTTTTCATCAGCAACTTTGATGCCCAATTTTCGAGCTACGGAAGATCGCACTTCTGACGAATCAAGAATAATACCTTCAATGGCCGATGAAGCCACAATGTCATTAGCAATGGTTTCAGCAGCTGTAGACAGTTGTGCATCGAATCCGATAGCACTCAATCTTCCCGCAAGAAAACCGGTTTCACGATTTACTTGCGACAGGACATCAACCAGTTGGTTGGTATCCCACCGAAAATCTGTCCATTTTTCTCTTTCATGAATAAACATATCCTATCTAATTATAACCGCTAAATTAGATAGTGAAATTGTATAAAACAAACTTTTGCAGCTAAAACCACAAAATAAGCCGCATATTTTGCGGACAGCGCAGGCGAATAAGCCGCATTAAGCCTGATTTTAACAAAAAAACAGTAGATAGCAATATCAGACAAATAAGGATCAACTCAAGTTTTTGTGCTTTTAAGCCGTTATACGGGAATAAGTTTCTATTTTTGGCTCCTCTTATCCTTAATAATATGACTATGAATATCCGGGCTTCAGAAATCAAAGACCTGCACTCACTAATGGGAATCTATGAACGTGCCCGAAGATTCATGCAAGCACAGGGCAACTCCAATCAATGGATTAACGGCTATCCTTCAGAAGAGCTCATCAGACAAGAGATTAGCAATGATCACAGTTTTGTCTGCGAGAACGAAAACGGTGAAATAGTCGGAACATTTTGCTTTATACTCGGCGATGATCCTACCTACTCCCGTATAGATAATGGGAAATGGTTAAACGACGAACCATACGGGACGATTCACCGCCTGGCTTCTTCCGGAAAAGAAAAAGGGGTGTCAGACAAATGTATTCAATGGTGTTTTACGAAATGCAAAAATATCAGAGCAGATACACATCATGACAACACGATCATGCAGTCTATATTAAAGAAGCATGGCTTTGAAGAATGCGGTATTATTTATATTTCCAATGGCACACCCCGCATTGCGTATCATAAATGCAATTTGATATCTTTGATGGACTTGAGGAGTTAGTCATAAAGTTTGCGGTGGTAAACTTTGATCAGGTAGTTGCAAAATTAGTAAATAAGAAGAAAGGTAGAACGAATAAATGGCAACAAAAAGCCCCCGAGCAAACATAAATGGTTGCAATTATCAACCGAGCAAGTAAAAAAGAAAAAGGGCAAACTACCCTACAGTATACTGGAAGGTAGGTCTTGGTGCACTTGGTGCATTGAAATCAAGGGTTCCGCCCTTTTGCAGAATGAAAATAAAATAAAAAAATATTCAGAAGGATTTTCCCTCTAAAACACCGTCAGAAGTACCCTGAAGGCCTTTTCAATGCATCTTTGTCTATGAACTCATTCGTCCTTACCAATGGATTCAAACGTCTTGATGTTTGCTCCGTTTCACGTTCGTGAAACGAAACAAACATCAAGACGTTTTATTAAAAGAGTGCCTATCCGATGGGGAAGATAACCTGACTAGGTTTTATTTTCATAAAGATGCATTAGTTATATTCCGTGCTTTGAGATGAATAAAGTGGCAGCACAAACACCGGATTACCCCTTGTATAGGGAGGCGCGGACTAAAAACAAGTAAGGCAGAGCCTTTTTATTCTCTGCCTTACTGCGTTTGCGGTCATAGACCTTTTTCGATTTGTGCACTCTCTTGAAACTGATCGGGTGCGTGTGATCATTAATCTCTGCCTCTCGACTTGCTTTGCGATTGGCTTTGATGTAATCTTCGCGGGTAATTCTCATCTTTTTCATACTAAATAGTGTTTGTCCATTAAATAAAGTAACTGTGTTGAAGCCACGAACGATACATCGGATCCTGAAACGAGAGTTCTCCGGCTCTGTTATCCAGAATATCTTTTTCTATAAGGGATTTGCGTGAACGGGTAATATTGGCGGATGACCCCAAACGGTACTTTGCAATAGTACCGGCCGAAGACAAAGCACTCTCACCGGCAATCATTGCTTTGAGAAAGTTTATCTGATTGTTGGTCAGTGATTCGGTAATTGTGACAAAAAGCAGACTTAGCTGTTCGATGATTGAGGTGTGAGCTTGATAGACGATAGCCTCACTACAACGATCTGTTGTTCTGAGCCATGTTTGCTGCGCTAGTTGCTGCACATAGTATGGGTGATTGTCTGCCAGATGAACGATGAGTTCTGATTGCTCTTTGGCAATCGATTTTCCGGTATTGGCAAATTGTTCCGAAATAAAGAGTATCCATGATGGAGTGTCAATCTTCTCAAGAAACAGCAAGTCACCAAACTTATAAAAGGGCATTGATGAGTTAGTAAACACATCAAGCATCATGTGGCGCTTACTTCCATACAGGCAATATGATACGCGCTGATGTTGCTGCCAATGCGAACGGAGTCTCTTTTGAAAGTATTCGGGAGCATCAAACTCTGCAATGTTTTGAAATTCATCGACACATATAACTATCCGGAATCCCTTTTCAGCAGCGATATGTTCGGCTAAATCAAGTATCTCGTCCGGGTTTTTCTTTATTTCAGCCCAGTCAAAGTCAAGAGAAATCTCATTTTGCATATCCCCTCCCAGAACAATCTTTGGAACAATCCGTGAGAAGAACTTTTTAGCAGAATCAACAGCTTCTTCCCATTTTGAGGAAGTTGCTTTTAAAACGTTTTGGGCAAGCAGCTCGTAGAAATGCTCTTCATTGCGAACATTGAAGAGGTCTATCTTACAAATTCGCAGTTTATCATTTTGAGCTGTAGCGATCTCAGTAGCTTTGGCTACCAAAGAACTTTTGCCCCAACGTCGTGGAGAGATGATGATCGTGTTGATGAGTGAATTGAAGTTTGAAACAAGCAATGTAGTCTCCTTTTCACGATCAGTGAAGTTCTCCGATCTAGCTATTTTGCCAAAAACAAATGGAGTATTCATACGTAATGTTCATTTAGCGCTACAAATATATGAAACATTTTTGTTTGAAACAAATTTGTTTCATTTAAAAGCAAACCGCTCTCTTTTAAGGAAAACTGATTCCAATCAGCCTCATCGGATACTATGATCCCGAATGATTACTCCTTCCTATTTTCGCAACAGAGTTGGCATAAATTCTTATCTTTGCACAATCAATGATAACAGGGATACAAGAAGGAGCGCAAACATTTAAAGAGAGACAGGCATGAAAGGCGATACGAAAGGTCATTCTACCATTTTACTGATTTATACAGGAGGCACTATCGGAATGGTTGAAAATAAAGAAACCGGTGCACTGGAACCTTTCGACTTCAAACATATTGCCAAACATGTGCCTGAAATAGCAAGTTTTGACTTCGAAGTAACCACTATTCAGTTTATACCCAGCATCGACTCCTCCAACATCGAACCGAATGTTTGGGGTGATATGGTGCGGATCATCAGCGACAACTATTACGATTATGATGGATTTGTGATCTTGCATGGCACTGACACGATGGCTTTCACGGCTTCCGCGCTTAGTTTTATGCTTCAAAATCTGTCCAAACCGGTAATCATCACAGGTTCGCAGCTTCCAATCGGGATGTTTCGTACCGACGGGAAAGAGAATCTGATTACGGCGCTACAGATTGCGGCCGATAAGAAGGACGGCAAACCTATGGTGCCGGAGGTAAGTGTCTATTTTCAAAACAAATTAATGCGGGGCAACAGGATCTCGAAAATCAATGCGGAGAACTTCAATGCATTCAGTTCGCCGAACTATCCGCCGCTGGCAAAAGTCGGGATTCATATCCGGTATGATGAAAATGCAATCCTTAAAAGGGAGTTCAGTGGTCATTTCAAACCACATTATCTGTTGGATACCAATGTAGTCATCCTCAAACTGTTTCCCGGCATCTCCGAGGAAACTATTGACGCTATGCTTTCCATCAAACAGCTCAAAGGAGTGATCCTTGAGACCTATGGCACAGGCAATGCCATGCAAAAAGAGTGGTTTATCAGACGATTGGGGAAAGCGATCGAACAGGGAATCGTCATCGTAAATATTACTCAGTGCCAAACGGGCAAGGTGGAGATGGATGTATATGAAACCGGCAGACGGTTGATGGAAGTTGGGGTTATCAGCGGACTGGACAGTACGACGGAAGCTGCGATTACCAAATTGATGTTCTTATTAGGTCATAACTGTACGTACAAACAGGTTGTCGAAGGAATGAAGCATTCGCTTGCAGGCGAAATTACCAGCGCGCTGCGTGAGTTCAATCCGGAGGAAGGGGAAGCGCTTCCTTTTCTTGTCCGCTATTAAATTCTTTTTTTTCTGATTCGCAGTAACAGAAATGAAGAAATCCATATATTTGCCGACGAAACGTTCTAAAACCTTTTAAATCAAATGAAAACATCCGGCAGTTTCCTTACCATTCTTCTGTCAATAGCTTTATTGACCGGTGTAAGTGCTCCTACTTATTCAAAAGTCTCAAAGGACAAGTTCTTTGCCAAAGGTGGAGATATCAGTTGGCTGCCACAAATGGAAGCTTCCGGATATACTTTTTACAATGATAATGGTGACAAACAGGATTGTTTTCAGATCCTGAAAGATCATGGTTTCAATACGATCCGTTTGCGTACCTGGGTAAACCCTTCAGACAACAGGGCCAGTGGTCATTGCAGCAAGGAGGAGACCGTTGCCATGGCGGTTCGCGCTCAAAAATGGGGCATGAAAGTGATGATTGATTTCCATTACAGTGACAGCTGGGCAGACCCCGGCAAACAGAAGAAACCGGCTGCATGGGAAGGTCATGACTTTGCACAGCTTCAGAAAGATGTGTATGATTATACCTTTGAGGTGATGAAAGCGTTGAAAGATAATGGCATCTATCCGGATTGGGTACAGGTAGGCAATGAGACTCCCGGAGGTATGATATACCCGGAAGGCAGTGTTGCAAACTGGCCACAGCTTGCTCAACTTATCAACCAAGGATATGACGCAATCAAAGCCGTCAGTCCGACATCCAAAGTGATCCTCCATATTGATCGGGGCAACGATAACAAACGGTTCAGAACCTGGTTTGATAATGCCAGGTCTCACGGTGCCAAATATGATGTGATCGGACTATCCTATTACCCCTACTGGCTGGATGGACATCCGGACTATACGCTTTCCATTGATGATCTGGGGAAGAATCTGAATGACATGGCTTCGAGGTATGGTAAGGAAGTGATGGTTGTGGAAGTCGGTGGCGAAGACACCAAAGTGCAAAACACGTATGACATGTTGCTTGCGGTTCAGGAAAAGGTAAAGGCTGTGCCCAACGGCAAAGGACTAGGGGTCCTTTACTGGGAACCGCAAGGTGCCAGAAGCTGGAGCAGATATGCTTTGAGCGCCTGGGGAGAGGATGGAAGACCCACCAAAGCGTTGGATGCATTTAAATAAGAGATCGGTACCATCAGATAGAAAGAACGTCTGTGAAAAATCATTTTCACAGACGTTCTTATTTCCAACAAAGGATCATAAAGGAAAATGTATCTCCTTTAGCAAGAGGATGTCTGCCAGAACTTATACGTAATATCGAGCAACTCATTACGCTCCGTTCGTTTCAACAATCTCTGATTGGTACTTCTTGACCTCAAACTACCCAGTTGTTCCTTGTAAGGTCCCAACTTTATGTAGTGAAACCATTTTATTTCAAAAGGCTGAGGCAACTCTTGTTTGCCGGAATACCACGCCACTTTTACCGGAGCTATCTTTTGAATTCCCAGATAAGCGGCTAACAAAACAAGTTCGGAGGGTGCCGCATCGCCTCCCATAAAACAGATACAGGTCACTTCGTTTCCGTAGTTTGTCAATAACAGATCCAACACTTCGATAGTCAGAGGCTCTCCGATATCGCTCCGCAGAGAAGGAGTATGGCACCCCTTGCACTGATTGGGACAATTGGACAAGTTGATGGCAAGTGTCACCTCATCGGGAATCTCCTGAAAGACGATGTCGTAATTCACATATTTAAGCATGTTGTACTTCTCCGTTATTCGTTTAGTTCATTCGTCACTTTTCCGTAGTAGCGTTCAGCGGCCTCTCTCTGACGCTGGATTGAGAAGTTGCTTACCCGTTTCAGGTACCCAATGATGCGTGTCAGATAATCAATATTTTTGCTGTGACACACCGGACATTCCTTCAAATATCTCTTATCAATGTGTCCGCAGGCATTGCATAGTGTATTGGGGATGTTAAAGGTAAAATAATTGCATCCTTCACGGGCTGCCACACGAAGCAGTTGCCGGTATTGGGTTTTACTGAGATGCTCTTCCAGGTTCATGTGTAGCGCCGAACCGCCGGTCAGATGTTCGATATACTTCTGTCCATGCATCCGAAACTTATCGATCACATTCAGAGAGTTATCTTCAACAACATAAAAGTAGCTGTTATAACACTTACGGGGCACCACATAACCATTCTCTTTATCCCATCGGGCATGCTTCACTCCTACATTCTCGGCTGGTATCATTTCACAGTTGAACAGAGTCTCTTTGCTGCGATATTTCTTGTTGTATCTTTCTATCACGCCCAACACATCTTGTACAAAACGGAGATAATCAGGATTATCAGAGATAGGGATACAGAGATATTCGGCAGCTTCGACCAAACCATTGACTCCGATGGTCAGATATTGACGGTTCATATTGATATACCCGGCATCAAACAAGGGAAGCATTCCTTTGGATTGAAGGAGTTTCAGATTCTCATTGTATGCCAGCTGAACTTTATGAACAAGGTCCGTAATCTCTTCCAGATAGACCAGGTAAGGAATATCCTGACGTATTGCATGCTGAATACAACGATTCAAATTAATGGTCAGCACACTCTTCGAACCGGTAGATACCCCTCCTGCTCCCAACGTGTAACTAAATCCGTTGTCCTGAATCTCATTACGCAAACGGCAACAGCTACTCAGCGAATCGGCATTGTCGCTCATATAGGTAAAGAAGGAGTGCCCCTCGCTATACATCTCCGCTGAAAAATCACCATATTCTTTATCGAGCACATCACCCTCACAGGTCAACAGGGCCATGGTCTCTACCGGAAAAGTCAATACGGTCTTCGTCCGTTCCTGATTAAACCATTTCATAAACCGCTTCTGAAGCCAGTTAAGGGAATTCCAATCGGGCTTGCTTTCATCCGGAAAACAGAAATTGCCAAACAGGCTCTGGAAGTAATAACGGTCATAATAAGCAATATTCCAGAAGACGGCCTGAAAGTTGCGCGCACCGGTCGGTTGATTAATGGAATAGACTATTTGTTCGAAACAGTCGGTGATCATCTTATCGATTGTCCGTTTCTTGAGCGAGAGATCAACGACCTCATCGGCATGTTTATAATACTCTTTCCCGTATTCCAAACCGATGAAATAATTCAGATACATCAGAAACTCCGGTGTGGCACAAGCACCGCTAAGCATACTCGAGACCATAAACACCATGTTTACAAATCCTCCGCAAAAGGACTTCAGATTGGTTGGTTTCATCGAATTGCCACCTATCGAAGTGGTTCCACTTATCAGCCACGGATACATCGTGATGCTGGCGCAGTAGTTTGCCAAACTGGTTTCATCATTCTTGTAGATAAAGTGATGATCGAGCAGGTCGATGTATTTATCGGCTGTCTCTTTTCCATACATCTCCTTGATCTTATCACAGAGTAAACGACGGTTGAGCCGGATGAAGTTTGATTTAGGAAGCTCGCCGATCAGCGTCGCGATATTTTTGTTTTCCACATTGGCATTGGAATCATACTTGCTTCCCGACGCCGGATTGCTGGCCTCGCAATAATCGATCAGAAAACGAAGTTTATCCCTTACCTCCCGATCTTCAAAATGCTTCTGACGATACAGCATAAAAGATTTGGCCACATGATAGTGTCCCTCCCGCATCAACGCTGTTTCCACCTGATTTTGAATTTCCTCGACGGTCGTTCCTTCACCAATCTTCAGATGACTAAGGATACGATTGAGGATCTCATCGTTGACCGGTGATTCTACCGCACGAAAAGCTTTCAGTAAAGCGTTTCTGATTTTAAAACTGGAAAATGGTTCCTTCTTACCATCCCTTTTTGTAATACAAAACTCCATGTGTCCCATTGTTATAACGAATTAATTTGTTGGATTCCAGACAAAATAACTGTACAAAAAAGAACCGGATCAAAAGAAAAAGAAATCAGGAAAAGGATGAGATGAACACGACATAAAGAATACCGGTATCACAACTTCTCGTAGATACTTTTTGCTCCAACTCCCGGAAGCAATCCCGTACGTAATACCCGGCAGGTCTTCTGACTTGTTTCTGACTTACACGCCTTCCCATTCATTAAACAACAGTGGCATAAGAATGTGCAGTCATTAGCGAAACTTACAGCTACGGGAATAGTTCCTGACTTTAACAGGATTCCCTTTTAATTCCTTGAACAAAGAAGCCGTTCAAGGAAACCTTGTATTTGCGACAAAGGTAAAAAGAAAAGAATAACTCCGAAACAAGGAAGGCAAAAATCAAAGGAAAAAGTTATCAACAGAAACAGCATCAACGGTTGACCCATTGATGCTGTCTGTATTGAAAATAAATCCGGCCCTTTGATCTCTGTCTGAAGAAGAATTACTTTGAGGTGATGCGAAAGACAGTGAACGAATAGCCCGGCATCTCATAGGTATAATTGGAGGTAATCTTTATCTCTGAGACCTGAGGCTGTAGCTTCTTATCCGCAGGACGACCGGTCAGGATTGTCTTGGTTGTCCTTGAAGCATCCGAAACCAATCCTTCCAGATTGAGTGTTGACTTCACAGAAACAGGAAGCATGTTGATCAGTTTGATGATGACATCCCCACTCTTGCTATCGCGTACGACAGAAGCAGCAATACGATTTTTCACCGGTTCCCTGTTGTCCGAAAGTTTGATGCGACTCGTCAGATACTCATTACCGGCATTTTGTCCGTAGAGCTGCTGTACATAATAATCGACGGTCGGTTTGACTTCTGTATTATTAAAATAGATCAGATCGGGATTCCATTGGGTATGTCCCTCTTTTGCAAGTAATGGTGCGTAGGAAGCCATACTGACTACATCTCCATTCCGCTCGACAGAAGTCAGATAAAGTGCTTCAGCCAAGGCTGTCTCGAGATTATTGGGACGACCGGGCAGATGAGCCGCATATTCTCCCAGATAGACTTTCGACTTCGAACGGTCATACGCATCGTAGTAATTCTGATTATAAATCATCCAACCCGGAGAGACGTAGTAATGTTCATCCACCATCGGAACGCCCAGACGGGAAGCGATGTCCCACCCCTCTTCATAATCCGTTCCTTCATAAAAAGGTCCGACCGTACCGACAACGGTAATCTCAGGATGTTTCTCTTTGACAGCTTTAAAAATCATTTCGAAACGTTCTTCAAAGACATCACTGATCAGATCTTCGTTGCCAATCCCAATATATTTCAGATTGAAGGGTTTCGGGTGACCGGCTTCCGCCCGTTTCTTGCCCCATGTGGACTTTGCATCACCGTTTGCCCACTCAATCAGATCGAGTACTTCCTGTACATATTCATCCATATCGCATAGGGGTATTCCACCTTGCTGCCCTCCGGGGGAGTTTTGGCAAGGCACTCCTGCCGGTAATACGGGAAGTGGCTCCGCTCCTATATCTTCGCAAAACTGAAAATACTCGAAGTAGCCCAAGCCGGCTGTTTGATGATAATTCCATATATTTCGTAGCGGCTTTCTGCTTTCCAGCGAACCAATGGTATTCTTCCAGCGATACATATTTTCTAATCCACCACCATGAGCCACACAACCACCGGGGAAACGAACAAAACGCGGATGCATAGCGGCTAATGTCTCTGCCAGATCAGTTCGCAGACCGTTTGGACGGTTCTTGTAGGTTTTTTGTGGAAACAGAGAGATCATATCCAGTGCAACGGTACCCACTTCTTGCGGAACAACGACCAAACTTGCATCCGTTGCATCAGCACCCGCTTTTATGACAGCTTTATATTGCTTCCACACAGAGGAGAGGGTTGGGAGTTTGCATTCACCATATACCGCACCATTCTTTCCAACCAGCCGTACAACCAGTTTGCCTCTGCTTCCGTCTTTCTGTCGTGTAAAGAGCGAAATAGTATAGGCATCCCCTTTCTTTAGTACAATCCCATCAAAACCGGAGTTCACTAATCCGGCACTATTTTTCTCCTTAACAGAGAGTACGGCATAATGTGGATTATTCGGATGTATCGGAGCCACTGTATCGATGGTAAAAGTACCATTTTCACCTGTCAGGCTCCATGCTTTCGTGCTGTTCCAACTCCTGTCTCTTCCCTGTGTATCCGAAGGATCATATTCAAAGTCACGGTTCTGAATCAGTTCGGCATAGAGTCCGCCGTCGGCTGCATAGTTGATATCTTCAAAGAATACACCGACCAACAGATCACTGATAGCCTTACTCTCATTCTTATCGACCGTAATGGTAGCCTCAACCGGCTGTAATCCGGCAAACCGGATAGCGTCAGACTCTGTCCGTTCGTCGTATTTCTGCTGACGGTATTCATTCAGGTCACGCGCGTCTTTTAAACGATCGGCCTCACTTTTCGCCACTTTGGTCACCACGCCCGTCACTGATCCGTCGGCTAATGCCAATGAAGTGCGATTGTTTATCCGGATTGCGGCTGTTGCTTTCTTTGTGGGTGTATAGGTTTTAAAATCCTTTGTGGTGGTGCAATAAACCACGGTGTCATTCGCCCCGGTCGCAATCAGCCAGGTCAATAAAAACTCTTTTGTTGTTTGGTTGTAAGAGATCTCCGGATAGAGGCAATTACCTTCTTCCATCACTTTGGGATACGCCTGGCGTTTCCAGTTGATCAGATCGACAGAAGAGGCATGCGCCAGACGGCCTTCCTTTTCATTCAGGCTCCAGACACAATGCCATAATCCATCCGCTGTTTTCGTCAGGTAAGGCGCCAGCATTCTCTTCTCTGAGCCCCAAGGACCATAATCGCTCCCGACAAAACGATATTCCGGACCGATCTCTTTCCATTGCTTACTGTCCGAACTCCATGCAAAATGCAATCCGTTACGACCGCCATTTTTGTTGGATACATAGGAAAAAAGGTACGTGGAATCAGGAGCATCTGCAAAAGTATCCACTGTGTTGATGGCTAGTGATCCTGACAACAGGAGTAACGCCGCTAGTTTCTGTTTGATCATATTTGATTGTTTTTGTGTTTTCATTAAACAGGTACGACTGAATAGTATGCTTTTCAAATTAATGGTGTAAAAATAACAGTTTTTCCAAACATATCATCGCAATGGCTTGAAATTATCCATTTTTAATGATGTAAAATCTCGAAAAGTCATTACTTTTGCTCCGTTTAAAATATAATTCTTAATTAAATAGACTAGCCATGCATTACTACGAAATTGGCAAAACAGGCATGAAAGTCTCCAACCTCAGTTTTGGAGCATCCTCACTAGGAGGCGTATTTCACGATATCCGCGAAGCGGAAGCAATCAAAGCGGCATGTGTCGCTGTAGAAAACGGAATGAACTTTATCGATGTATCACCGTACTACGGTCACTACAAAGCAGAAACTGTTTTGGGCAAAGCACTGAAGATTATCCCGAGAGACAGCTATTACCTTTCCACAAAAGTGGGACGCTATGGTAAGGATGGCGTAAACACCTGGGACTACTCGGCCAAGCGGGTAACGGACAGTGTCTATGAGAGTCTGGAACGTCTGAATATCGAATCCATTGATCTGATTAACGTGCATGATATTGAATTTGCAGACCTCAACCAGATTGTGGAAGAGACACTTCCTGCACTTGTCGAACTGAAGAGAAAGGGTGTCGTCAAACATGTCGGTATCACAGATCTTCAGTTGGAAAACCTGCAATGGGTCATTGAGCATGCTGCACCGGGCACCGTGGAAAGTATTCTGAACTTTTGCCACTACTGTCTGAATGATGATAAGCTGGTGGACTTTCTCGATTTCTTTGAAAAAAACAATGTAGGTATCATCAATGCTTCTCCTCTCTCTATGGGTTTACTTTCGCAACGGGGCGTTCCGGCATGGCATCCGGCACCCAAAGCACTGGTAGAAGCTTGTCAAAAGGCAGTGCAACATTGTCTGGCAAAGAACTATCCGATAGAGAAACTGGCCATTCAGTACTCTGTAAGCAATCCAAGGGTTACAACGACGCTCTTCAGTTCGGCCAATCCGGACAATGTCCTTCAAAATATCCGTTATGCTGAAGAACCGATCGACTGGAACCTCGTGAAGGAAGTACAGGATATTATCGGAGATCAAAAACGTGTAAGCTGGTTTAACTCTTAATACATACGACACTACCATGAAGAAAAATAGTAACGCGTTACCCCTCGCTTTGATCTTCTGTCTCTTCTTTTTGTGGGCTATCAGCAGCAACCTGCTGCCCACAATGATCCGACAATTGATGAAAACCTGCGAGTTAAACACCTTTGAAGCTTCTTTTACTGAAACTGCCTACTGGCTGGCTTATTTTATATTCCCTATTCCGATAGCGATGTATATGAAACGCTACAGCTATAAATCCGGTATTATCCTGGGTCTATTAATCGCGGCATTCGGAGGTCTATTGTTTTTTCCGGCTGCTATCTTTAAGGAGTACTGGGCCTATCTCTGTATCTTCTTTATCATTGCCACAGGAATGTGCTTTCTGGAAACGGCGGCCAATCCGTATGTCACCTCTTTAGGCAATCCGGATACGGCACCTCGTAGACTCAATCTGGCTCAATCATTTAACGGATTGGGAGCATTTATTTCGGCGATGTTTCTCAGCAAACTGGTCTTAAGCGGCAATCATTATACGCGCGAAACACTCCCGACAGACATTCCCGGAGGTTGGGAAGGATATATTCAGATGGAAACGGATGCAATGAAACTTCCTTATCTGATATTGGCTCTTGTATTGATCGTTATCGCCGTCATATTTGTATTTTCCAAACTCCCGAAGATTAAAGAAGGCACTCATCTGGAAGGTGTAGAAGCGAAAGGAGAGAAACTGATCAACTTTTCAGTTCTCAAACGGTCGCATCTGCGTTGGGGCGTCATCGCCCAGTTCTTCTACAACGGCGGACAAACAGCGATCAACAGTCTGTTTCTGGTCTATTGCTGCACCTATGCCGGGATCGAAGAGAGCACTGCAACTACTTTCTTCGGACTTTACATGCTTGCTTTCCTCTCCGGACGATGGATCGGAACGCTGCTGATGGTGAAGTTTCGTCCGCAGGACATGTTGTTGGTCTATGCGATTATCAACGTGCTGCTGTGTGGTGTCGTGATCACTTACGGAGGAATGACCGGTCTTTACGCCATGCTGGCAATTTCGTTCTTTATGTCGATCATGTACCCGACGCAATTCTCTTTGGCGCTTAAAGGTCTGGGAAGCAATACGAAAAGTGGTTCGGCATTTCTTGTTATGGCGATTGTGGGCAATGCCTGTCTGCCACAACTAACAGCCTATTTCATGCATGCCAACGCACAGATGTATTATCTGGCGTATATCATCCCAATGATATGCTTTGCATTCTGTGCTTATTATGGATGGAAAGGATATAAAATCATTGACTAATCAGAATCAGATAACTATCTTCAACTATTTAAAATGAAAGCAGTTCAAATTACAGCACCTTCTGAGATGCAGGTCGTAGAGATAGCCAAACCGGTATTTGGGCCGGATGAGGTACTCGTTAAAATGAAATATGTCGGATTTTGCGGTTCGGACTTGAATACGTTTCTCGGACGCAATCCCATGGTCAAACTGCCCGTTATCCCGGGACATGAGGTAGGCGCGGTTATTGAAGCCATCGGCAGCAATGTTCCCGCCGGATTCACTCCGGGCATGAGTGTGACTCTCAATCCGTACACCAACTGCGGGAAGTGTGCTTCCTGCCGCAACGGAAGAGTCAACGCTTGCGAACACAATGAGACGTTGGGCGTACAGCGCAACGGAGTGATGTGTGAATATGCCGTTCTGCCTTGGACAAAGATTATCCCTGCGGCCGACATGACTCCCAGAGATTGCGCGCTGATCGAACCGATGAGTGTCGGTTTTCATGCGGTATCGCGCGGACAGGTGTCTGATATTGATATCGTGATGGTGATCGGATGCGGCATGATTGGTATGGGTGCGATTGTCCGTGCTTCCCTGCGCGGAGCTACTGTGATTGCAGTCGATATTGATGATGAGAAACTGGCTATCGCCAAACGTGTAGGTGCTACGTACACTATCAACTCAAAGAATGAGAATGTGCATGAGCGGTTGCAACAACTCACCGACAACCTCGGTCCGGATGTCATTATTGAAGCGGTCGGCAGTCCGGCAACGTATGTCATGGCGGTGGATGAGGTGGCATTTACAGGAAGAGTGGTCTGCATCGGCTATGCAAAAAGCGAAGTTGCTTTCCAGACTAAATACTTTGTTCAGAAAGAACTGGATATACGCGGTTCACGTAATGCGTTGCCGTCCGATTTTCGTGCGGTCATCCATTATCTGCAACAGGGAACCTGTCCGATCGACGAACTGATCTCAAACATTGTGAAGCCGGAGAACGCTCTGAAAGCGATGCAGGAATGGGCAGCCAACCCCGGGAAGGTCTTCCGCATTCTGGTCGAATTGTAAGTTTTTTCAGTCCCTATATGTGCGATGCATCACTTATCAACAGATAGGTGGTGCATTGTTTTCTTGTGATCCAGGCAGCTGAACCGTTTTAGCACATACTTTTATTAAGTTAATATCCTTCCAGGCACCGAATAACACGCCGATCAGTTCCGATCTACCGCCCGCTCTTTTGCTCAAAAGAAGATTATTAGTCTATTGATTATCAGCAATTTGAAAGGACGTAAAAAACGACCTGATGAAAGGCAAATTTCATCTGTATGAAAGGAGAAAAACATACGGTTCGCTTGACAAAATCAACCTGAAAACTTTTCCCGGCGAACCGTATGTTTTTTGCGTCTCTTTTGTACGGTTTCCGCTTCTGCACGTTAACTTAATTGATGTTATCAGTACTCCCACGAAGGCCAACGGATCGTATCTCGGTCAGTAACCGGTCTCTCTTCAAAAAAGAGCAAGATAAGTAAAACAGGAAACCGGATTTACTGCTAACTTTGTCTTTTTCACGAATCAACGAAAGAAATGAGTCTCAAAGAAGAAAGCAGAAGCGAATACATCGCCCGGATTAACAAAGTAACAAATTACATAGGGGAGCACATCGGTGAACCAATCAACCTGAGTCATATGGCAGAGATAGCAAACTTCTCCCCTTACCATTTTCACCGCATCTTTTCTCTTCTTACGGGAGAAACTCCAGCGCTCTTTATCCAACGGATAAGGATCGAAAAGGCAGCCGGTCAGATTCGGGAATACAAAGAAATACCCATCAGTGAGATTTCATATAATTGTGGCTTCGGTAGTCTCTCCTTGTTTAGCCGTACCTTCCGGAAACATTTCAATATGAGTGCTTCTGACTTTCGTAAAGCAGACAAAGCCATACTTACAATGAACGGTTTGTACTATAGCAAGAATGGTCAACTGCTTAGCAAGAAAAGACAAGAGCTTCCAGATTATAATGCTCAACTTTGCAGTGTCAACTTAAAACAATTACTAATTATGGACACAAAGATTGAGATCAAAGAGATGCCTGAAATGAAGGTTATTTATTGTCGCCACAAAGGCGCTTTTAATGAAATTAAGTATGCGTACGAGAAACTGTGCAAATGGGCAGGGCCCCGTGGATATCTGAATAATCCGCAGATGAAGTACCTGACCGTCTATCATGACGATCCTTCGATTACAGCGATCGAGAACGTGAGACAAGATGCCTGTATCATGATGGATCAGGAAGTCAAGGTGGAAGGTGAAATAGGGAAAATGACGGTTGCCGGAGGAAAATATGCCGTAGGACGTTTTGAAATCGGTGAAACAGAGTTTGAGAAAGCCTGGAATACCATGTGTATGTGGTTTACCGAAAGCGGATACCAACCGGGCGAAGGAAGCACGTATGAGTTGTATTACAACGATCACACACAACATCCCGAACACAAGTTTATCCTGGATATCTGTATTCCGGTAAAGCCCTTGTAAAAAAAGAG
>JAQUTK010000055.1 GCA_028709785.1 Bacteroidales bacterium | reverse complement strand
ATTCGAACCAATCAGCACAAATGTAGTAGCTAGTCCCATGCCCAGACCGTTCATGGCAGAAGAGGTGGTGCCCAACGCCGGACACATACCCAATAGCAACACAAACGTAGGATTCTCAGTGATGAGACCGTTCATTAATATTTTAAACTTATTCATAGTCATTCCTGTTTTTGAGTTGGTTCATCTTGTGAGGTCGCTCCAGTGCTCGCATCATTCATAGAATAGGCACTTTTATAAGCTTTATTTACGGCATCGGCAAAAGCACGAGAAGAGATGGTAGCTGCTGTTATTCCGTCCACATATCCTTCTGTATTTGCTTTTTTTGATATCTGCAATCCTTCATCACCAGGCACCTTCCCTATGATAGATTGACTGTTTCGGTTTGTACGAAACCAATCGTCCATCTTGGAGCCCAGTCCCGGAGTTTCTGAATGTTGGAGCACTTTGTAGTTTACAATAGTTCCATTGACATCAAACCCAACCATCACTTTGATATTGCCGGCAAATCCTTTGTCTGAGAAAGTCTCTACGGCCAAACCTACTGGAGCATCCCCTTTTTTGGCAGGAAAGACCTTTAATGAATCACCTTTAGAGTCGGTCACATAATAAATCTCGCTGACCGGATCATTATCAAACGCAGGTAATACCGCCTTGATAGCGTCGATCTGTTGCTGCTTGTCTGTTGCTTCAATGGTTTTTTTTGTAAGCTGATTGACGCTGGCTAAAACGCCTGTAGCGACCACAGTAACACCTGTGAGCACCAGAAACATATTCTTAAATGTTGATTCTAATCCTGCCATTATTTCTTCTCCTCTCCAAATCGTTTAGGTTTGATATACATGTTGATAAGCGGTGTAAAGGCATTCATAATCAGAATGGCAAAAGAAACACCTCCCGGATAAGCGCCAAAAACACGAATCAAGATTGTAATGATTCCGATCCCTACTCCATACACGATCATCCCTCCTTTTGACATCGGAGAGGTGACATAATCAGTAGCCATAAATACAGCACCCAAAACCAATCCACCGGTAGCCAGATGAATCATCGGTGTTGCATATTTGACCGAATCAATTCCATATAAAATACCCGAGAACAAAGCTACGGTGACGAATATCGTTACGGGTATATGCCAGGTAATAATCTTTTTATACAGTAAATAGACAAAACCAATCAGCAGTGCAATGACAGAAACCTCTCCTATACTGCCGCCTTTGTGTCCAATCAGAATATCTTGCATCTCGGGCAAAGAGTGTCCCCCTTCCTTCAAAATGGTCAATGGTGTAGCTGCTGTTATTGCATCCAGATAAACAGTCAACTGTCCCGGCTCCGGCCAACTGGTCATCTCTACTGGGAAGGAGATCAGCAGGAATACACGTCCGACAAGCGCCGGATTGAAGATATTGTTACCAAGTCCTCCAAACGACATCTTTCCGATGCCTATGGATACAAGTGCTCCAATGACGATCATCCAGACAGGAAGGTTGGAAGGAAGATTGAATGCGAGCAGCAAACCGGTGAGCATTGCCGAACCGTCGCAGATACTTGGTTTGGTATGCAGTACATACTTCTGAATCAGATACTCAAATCCTACACAGGCAATCACTGAAGTCAGACTCACGATAAGCGCTCCCATTCCAAAGAAAAGCAACGAGACCAGGTAAGCGGGAATCAGAGCGATCAATACGCCATACATATTTTTTGACACACTATCTCCACTGTGTATGTGAGGAGAAGGCGATATAACCAATTTATTTTCCATACATCTGTTTTTATTTCTTTCTGTTACGGATGATTGCTCCTACCTTTGATTTACCCAAACGGATATAATCTAGCAGCGGACGGTGTGCGGGACAAGTAAAATTACAGGATCCGCATTCAATGCAATTCATAACCAACTCTTTTTCCATCTCTTCAAACATTCCTCTTTCTGCGAGAGTTCCGAGCAAGAATGGCTCCAGCCCCATGGAACAGACCGAAGTACATTTTGCACAGCGAATGCAAGAGGTGGATTCTTTGCGTTGTGACTCTTTACGAGAGATCAACAGCACACCTGAACTTCCCTTTGTGATAGGAACCGATGTACTGACCAATGCTTTACCCATCATCGGACCACCACCAATCACCTTACCTGTATCTTCAGGAAGTCCGCCGGCAGCTTCAATTAACAGGGATATCGATGTACCAATACGTACCTTGAAGTTGGATGGATGCGTCAGGCACTTGCCGGTCACAGTCACCACTCGTTCAATCAGAGGTTTGTTTTTCATTACTGCCTCATATACTGCAAAAGCAGTAGCCACATTCTGTACGACCGCCCCGGTAGCAATCGGAAGAGCGCCACTTGGCACCTGACGAGAGATCACAGCATCAATAAGCTGCTTCTCTCCCCCTTGTGGATATTTCATTTGCAAAGGACACACTTCGATGCCTTCATATTCACGTGCAAGAAGTTCAAGATTAGCAATAGCGTCTTTTTTGTTATTTTCTATCGCAATAATTGCCTTGTTCACCTGAATAGATTTCATCAACAGTCTGACGCCAATCAAAATCTCTTTGCCTTTTTCCAACATCAACGCATGGTCGGCAGTAAGATAAGGCTCACATTCCACACCATTCACGATCAGTATTTCCGCTTTCATACCTGATGGAGGCGTCAACTTGACGTGTGTCGGGAAAGTAGCTCCTCCCATTCCTACAATTCCATTCTCTGATATCTTCCGAAGGATATCTTCTGCTGAGATGGAGTCAATATGTGCAGATAGTTCTTCGCTTAGATCGATGGATGGCTCCCATTCGTCACCTTCCACATCGATGAATAGAGCCGGTTTGCGATATCCACTGGCATCGACTACCGTATCAATCTTTGCTACGGTGCCGGATACTGAAGCATGTACATTGGCAGAGACAAAACCTCCTGCTTTTGCTATCAAAGTGCCGACCTTCACCTTGTCACCCTTGGCAACAACAGCCTGTGTTGGTGCGCCCAGATGCTGTGAAAGAGGAATGACCACCTGATCAGGCAACGCAAGTTGCTCAATCTTCTTTCCGGCAGATAGTTTATTTTCCGGTGGATGAATACCACCTATTCTGAATGTCTTCAACATTTCTATTTAAAGTCTATTCGTTGTTAATCTCTTTATTTGAAGTGCCGTTTCAATTATTCTCAACCTTCTTTGAAGGAAAGTTCAACTCTTGGATCGCACCCGTCGGACATACTTCCACACACTTACGGCACAAACGGCATTTATTGTAATCAATATACGCCAGATTATTTTCAATGGTAATTGCATCAAATTCGCAGACCTTTTCGCACTTTCCACATGCGATGCAAGACACCTCGCATGCTTTTCTTGAAAGAGCACCTTTGTCTTTGTTGACACAGGAAACAAATATGCGTCGTGACTTCGGACCTTTCTTGCGAAGTTCGATGATGGATTTTGGACATGCTTTCACGCAAGCGCCACAAGCTGTGCAAGTCTCTTCCACCACTTCAGGCAAACGAGTTTCAGCGTTCATGTGAATGGCGTCAAACTTACAGGCAACAACGCAATCTCCACACCCCAGACAGCCGTAACTGCAATCGGTATCACCACCATAAAGTGCAGAGGCTACCGCGCATGAAGTGGCACCGTCATAAATATTGGTGCGCGGACGATGGGCACATGTTCCATTACAGCGAACCACTGCAATCATTGGCACTGTTTCTTTGGCCTCTTTGCCTAATATCGCGGCTACTTTAGACATCACTGCGGCTCCGCCTACCGGACAATACATTTTACTAAAATCTTCCGCTTTCACGCAAGCTTCAGCAAAAGCATGACATCCGGGATTTCCACAACCGCCACAGTTAGCCGCCGGCAACACTTCTTCTATCTGAGCGATACGCAGATCTTCAAAAACGGCAAACTTCTTTGCAGCAAAATACAAAACAACAGCACTTAATGCTCCAATGGCTCCAAGAGTAATAACGGCTATAACGATCAAATTCATTGCTAGTTAGTTAGTTATTTTATTGATGGTAAAAGAAAAGCTTTTCTTCAATTGGTTTTTAAACAGACTGAGAACTATATAATAGGGTATCAGGACGGCTAATGAAAAGAGACCTGAGATCAATTCAGATAATTGAAGTAAAGAAAGGAGAATAAGAGAAGCGATTATTAATACAAATGGAAGAAAAAAAGCCCAGA
Source organism: Bacteroidales bacterium (assembly GCA_028709785.1). GTDB lineage: Bacteria > Bacteroidota > Bacteroidia > Bacteroidales > JAQUTK01 > JAQUTK01. The sequence continues at coordinate 4,511 of JAQUTK010000055.1, read as the reverse complement.
AGACAGCTTTCAGACCCCACGATCGTTTTCCATAAAGAGATACTTTTTCGCCTAGCTTGTATGAATTGCCATCGGGTTGCACTTCAATAATGCGTTCTTTTTGATCGACAGAAGTACAGACTCCCTTCGCATGACATCCAGAACACGCAGAGACTTGAAGTATCTTCACCTTCACCGCCTTTTCTGAGACACTGTCAATAACACCTTCATGTACAATACTCTCATTCATATCTGCTATCCAAAGATTACATATACGGCAAAAGTAACCAATAAATATGATTCATACTCACGTTCCTTTCAATTTTATCAAAAAAACAAATCCAACACATATTAATAAAAACAAATCGTATATCTTTGCTTTCATATATGGTATATGGATATTTAAACTACTCATCAATGAAAACAATTATTATTCAGGCTGCTATCCTACTGTTTATTTTATCAGGTTGCAGTTCTTCTAGTGTTTCCGGTCCGGACAAGCAGACGAAGTTACAATTTGATGTAAAGGAAGGAATTCCAACTTATTCTCTTTCGTATAAAGGAAAGATGCTGATCGAAGATTCTCCTCTGGGTCTCGAAACCTCTATGGGAAGTTTTTCGAAAGAGATGAAACTGGTGAACAGAGGAAAACCTCTTCTTTTAAGTAAGTCATACAAATTGGATCGTGGCAAAGCGTCTCAAATAACCTATACAGCCAATGAGGTTACGTATACTTTGGAAAACAAAGAGGGAAAAATGATGCGTATCATATTTCGAATAAGCAATAATGATGTGGCATTTTGTTATCAGTTACTCGCAGACAGTACAAACGGTTGTATCATTGAGAATGAAGCTACAACGTATGATCTTCCGGAAGGAACGACTACCTTTATCACCCCCCAAGCTCCTCCTATGAGCGGATGGAAAGAGTCCAAGCCGAGCTATGAAGAGTATTACACGGAGAATGAACCTGTTGGAAAGCCTTCCCAATATGGAATAGGATTTACCTATCCCGCACTCTTTAAAGTAGGTGATGCTGGCTGGGTGCTGATCAGTGAAACCGATGTGGACAGCCGCTACGTGGGCACTTGCCTGAGTGAAGGCACCAAAGAAGGTGTGTATAAAGTGCAATTCCCACAACAAGGGGAAAACAACGGTCAGACACCCAACACTGTGACAGCAGCTCTTCCTTTGCAGACTCCATGGCGTACGATTACACTGGGTGATAATCTGAAGCCAATTGTCGAGACTACAATAGCTACCGACCTGGTCTCTCCAAAATATGAAGCTTCTGAAAAGTATCTACCTGGAAGATCCACATGGAGTTGGTTGGTATGGCAAGACAACAGTATCAACTTTGAAGATCAGATCAAGTTTATTGATCTGGCTGACTCGCTAAACTTTGAATATGTACTTATTGACAACTGGTGGGATGCAAACATCGGTCGTGAAAAAGTGGCTGAACTTGCCCGATATGCCGCAGCTCATCATGTTCGCCCAATCCTTTGGTACAACTCCAATGGCAATTGGAACAATGCTCCGCAGACTCCTCAGGATTGTATGGACACGCCCGAAGCTCGGGCGAAAGAGATGGCTTGGATGCAAAGTATCGGAGTTAAAGGGATCAAGGTTGACTTCTTTGGAGGAGATAAACAATCAACGATGAAACTCTATGAGGATATAGTGAAAGATGCCAACAAATACGGAATCTGCGTAAACTTTCATGGCGCCACTCTGCCTCGTGGGTGGGAACGTATGTATCCGAACTATATGACTTCTGAAGCAGTCTACGGTATGGAAAACTGTATTTTTACCCAAGAGGCCTGCAACAAACAACCGATGCACAGTACGATACTTCCGTTCACCCGCAACACGACTGCTCCGATGGACTTTACACCGACCGTGCTCAATAACCGCTTGAGCAAAGACCAACAGAATGGATCGAGACGCCGCACTTCTGCAGCCTTCGAACTTGCCTTGCCGATTGTATTCTTCTCTCCGATCCAGCATTTCGGACTTACTCCCGACAATCTTATTGCACCGAAGGACTCCTCAATCTCACCGGATGATATTAAAATAACAACCAATCTGCCGGATAGTTTAGTCGAGACCGGCGTATTTCCTTATGATCCTAACAAACCGTACTTCGTAACAGAATATCTGAAAAGGGTGCCCACCACTTGGGATGAAACAAAGTTTATTGAGGGTTTCCCCGGTAAATATTGTGTCATTGCACGTCGCAGTGGTGAGAAGTGGTATATCGGTGCCATCAATGGTGACGTTGTGGAACGTAAGATAGATCTGGATCTCTCCTTTATGGGTGAAGGAAACGTGATTATCCTGTTGGATGCGAACAGGGAAAAAGAAACGCTTCTATGGATGGAACTGATAAAGAAAGAAAAAGGGAAATTCGAGCTGACATTAAAACCGGAAAGTGGCGCAGTACTCTATACAAAATAAGAAACACAGAAACAGACAAATAAGGCTGCCCGATGACGGGCAGCCTTATTTGTCTGTAATAATATCTAGTTATACTTCAACGCCAATAAACATCTTCAGGAGATATCCGATCAGGAAGCTCACCCCAGCTACACTAAAACTCAGTATTGCCATTTCCGTAAAACGACTGCGGAAACTCTCACCACGAGCCACCGCATAATAATAATTGAAGAGTGCAATGATGATCGTAGCAATGCAAAGCATGGCCGCCAAAGCTACCAGTACATTGCTGATCCACATAAATGGAGATACCAATGAAATCACTGTGATCAGATAGGCAATACCCGTATAAACAGCAGCTTTCACAGGATGTTTCTCTTTAGTTTCTGCTGTCTTTGTGGAGAGATATTCAGAGGAAGCCATGGAAAGTGCTGCCGCAATACCGGTAATACTTCCGGTCAAAGCAATCAGTTTGGCATCATTCAGAGCCAATGTAAAACCGGCAAGTGCACCTGTAAACTCCACCAAAGCATCATTCAGACCAAGAACAATCGAGCCCATATAAGAGAGGCGCTCCTCATTGATCATGGCAATCAGTTTCTCCTCATGTACCTTTTCATCGTCAGCAAGCCGAAGAATGTCATCATGCTCTTGATAAGCATTGTAAGTCGTTTGAGCTGATTTCTCATCCGATTCCATCAGTTTGATGGTAAATGTAACGCCAAGTATGCGTGCCATCCAGTAATAGACAAAGACTTTACGGAAATCAGCTTTTACCTCTTTCCCTGTATGCTTTTTCAGAATCTGATAATGCAGACCTTCCTCTTTCGAAATCAGAGCCAGAACCCTCTTGTTATCAGGATTCTTCTCAATACTTGCCAAACGTGAATATACCACACTCTCGGTTATTTCGTTTTTTTGGAAACGAAGCAAATCCTTAAGAACGCAGGCAGATGTTTTCATTGTGTTATTTATGTGTTGATGCCCCCACTATATCCAACAGTTCATTCGTGATTGCTTGTTGACGCGATTTATTGTACTGTACAGTAAGAGTGTGCAACAGGTCGCGCGCATTATCACTTGCCGTCTGCATGGCCATCATACGAGCCGCATGCTCCGATGCATTTGAATCAAGCAAAGCTGTAAATACTTTAAGAGAAAGTACTTTGGGTATAAGAGACTGTATAAGTACCTTCTCCTCAGGCTCAATAATGTAATCTGTTTGTGCTTCAGCATCCAGTGTCTTTACACTTTGAAGATCCAAAGGAAGATAGGTGCTACGCGTCAGCACTTGCTTTCCTGTTGAGATAAAGTGATGATATAGCAATTCCACTTTATCAATTTCTTCCGCTTCAAACATTCTCATCAGTTTGTGCGCCAATTCGGAAGCTTCATTATAATCCGGCTTATTAGCCAACTTTTCAAAGTCTCCCTGAGGAGTAAATCCTGCCCTTACAACCTGCTTAGAAATTTGCTTACCAATCGGATAGATCAGAATACTCTCATTCCCAACTTCAGGATACGAATCGATGATTTGAGTCAGTTCCTTGTTCACATTTGAATTAAAGGCACCACACAAGGTCGTATTGGAAGAAAAAACAATAATTGCCACACGCTGTACGGAACGCTTTTCAATATATGGTGATGACAATTCTCCACCAGATGAAAGCAATCGAAGCATAATATCATTAAGACTCTTTTCATACGGTAGCATGTTTCTGATTGCACCTTGTGCACGATGCAACTTTGCCGAAGCAATCATCTTCATGGCACTGGTAATCTTCTGTGTACTGATTACAGTCTCAATCCTACCCTTTATTTCTTTAAGTGAAGCCATTATTCTCTTCGTTTAATCAAATTCCTGCTACCACATCGGCAGCCACCTTTTCCAGAATGTTGGTTACCTCCTCATTGATCACACCTTTTTTCAGCATTTGCAGTACATCTTCATTGTGTCTTTGCACAAGCGTAGTCACGAAGCTCTTTTCAAACGTATGCACTTTGTCGATAGGTACATTACGAAGTAGTCCATGTGTTCCACAATACAAGATGGCCACTTGCTGTTCAACGGGCATGGGTGAATATTGCAACTG
>JAQUTK010000054.1 GCA_028709785.1 Bacteroidales bacterium | reverse complement strand
ATATATTCTTTGAATCGCATATATTTATTTGTATATCAACGACATAAATATAATCATTCTTTTTTATATCAACAAATTATTGAGCATAAAAAAAAGACTGCCTCAATCTATTTTGAGACAGCCTCTTTTTATTCCTTTATAAAATGCTTATTTCACCACATCGGAGTAAACCTTATATCCAATATAGCCCGCTATCAATGTAGATAAAAGTGCCAGGTGTAAAGGATTCTGCTGTAAAATTCCCGAGTCAAGCAGGGCCACCCCGATGCGTTGCATCAGATTGGCAAGTAATTGACATCCTTCAATATGCACGAACAGAAAGACACCCAAAATGACACAGATGAGCGTCCATATCTGCACAAAACGATCTGCTCTTCCCGGCAAATGACGCATCACCCGCGCAGAAAATCCATCGTCAGGCAGTTCCTTCTCTGTTTGCTTCAAATAATCTCGGATCAATTGATCATCACTATCATGTACCATAACCATTTTGTTTTAAGAAGTGCGCTAATTTTTCTTTTCCTCTGGAAAGGTGAGACTTCACAGTTCCCTCGGGAAGATTCATGACGGATGAAATTTTACGGATACTCAGATCCTGCATGTAAAAAAGGATGATACAACATCGTTCTTCTTCTTTTAAATAGTGAAGACCGGCATAAACGTCCATTAATTGCTCCGAGTCGTGTTGTACACAATGATGAGACAACTCAACTCCAACTTCATCCATTGACATCCATTCTTTCCGGCTGCGAATATAATCATAATAGGTATGATACGCAATACGGATAAGCCAGGTTGAAAATTCTGAGAGATTACGAAAACTATCAAGATGAGTATAGGCCTTTATAAAAGTTTCTTGCGCCAGATCATCACTAAGTTCGCTGTCTCCCGCCGTCAGGCGCATCAGAAAACTCCTGACGGGAGATTGATATTTCCGCACCAGCTGGTCAAACGCTCGTTTATTGTCAAATAATAAAACTTGCGCGATCAAAGAGATGTCAACGGGGGAAGTCATTGCTGAACTTCGTCGTTTTGATTAGATTCCAGCGGAGCTGCTGTCGTTTGCTCTTTGTTTTCTTCCTTTTTCATCAAAAAATAACTCAGCAGCTGACCAATACCCACAAGCACAAAGACCAATCCGACAAAAGCCATTTTGATATCGATCAGTATCCAGAACAAGATAAAAATCCCAACTCCAAATGAGATACTTATAATACCTGTATCAAGAGAACTCTTCTTTTTCTTGCCAACTTCCAACTCTTTAATAACATCTGCAGAAATCGGTTGTCCGGAGTTAATTGCTGCCTGCATCAATGCATACTTGCGTTTTTTGGATGAATAATGGGAGGTAATAAGCACGATAACAATGACTGCTATCAGAATAATAGGTGCTGCCATCACAAAAATGATGAACAGAATAGGGATCAGCATAACCTTTCCTGCCACATCTCCAATCTCATCAAAGGAACCTCCCATCATTTTTTCTATAAAAGGCTCAGGGTTGGATGCAAATTCATTCATTCGGGCTTGAACTAAAGAATCAACGACTACATTGATTGCTACAGAATCACTCTTTCCATCTTTATCAGAAACAGTTACTTGTCCGCCTTTATCAGAAACAGTCATTTGAATGTTTGTTTGTGGTGACGAGAGAGCGTAGACCGGAACGGAGGCAAAGAACAGAGCCACTATTCCCAAAAGTAAAGCACACATTGTTTGTTTCATCGTTTTAAAATTTAATTGGTTGATAAACATTGAATTTATCTTTTAGACGGAACGAACCTTGCGGAAAGTTGCAAAGGAACGATATATTTTGAAAAAAGAGGGGAAGTGCTAAAAATATTTGATGAAAGCTACCTATTCTGATAAGCATCAGTATCTTTACATTCAGATACAATACATATTACAATGAATAGATTATTTCTTATTCTGATGATTGGCTTTTTTCCATTCAGATATGCACAAGCTGATCGTTTACTGGTCGAGGCAGAGTCTTTTGCAAATAAAGGAGGATGGGTAAATGATCCTCAATGTATGGACCAGATGGGATCTCCTTATCTGATGGCTCATGGCTTAGGAATTCCGGTTGTTGATGCCTCTACCGAAGTCACGATACCTTCTATTGGTACCTATTATATGTTTGTTCGTACTTACAACTGGACTTCTCCCTGGTTCAAAGGAGAAGGTGCCGGTCGTTTTCAGCTGCTAATCAACGGAAAGGCCGTTTCCAAAGAACTTGGCAACAACGGAACACAATGGGAATGGATATATGCGGGCAAAACAGATCTTTCATCCAGAGTAATTATGCTCTCATTGCATGATCTTACAGGATTTAATGGTCGTTGTGATGCAATTTACTTCACGACTAAAGTCTCCGATATTCCTCCCTCAAACTTGAAAGAATTAAATGCTTTCCGCAAAAAGATTCTGAAAAGCACACGCAAACCGACAGACGGAGGTACTTATGACTTTGTCGTTACAGGAGGTGGTATTGCCGGAATGTGTGCCGCAGTATCTGCCGCAAGGGCCGGAATGAAAGTAGCAATCATTCAAGACCGACCTGCATTGGGAGGGAACAACAGTTCGGAAGTGCGCGTACACCTTGGAGGAAGAATCAACAAAGATCCCTATCCGGCTTTGGGCAATATGATCAAAGAATTTGGTCCATCGCGGGGAGGTAATGCCAAACCTGCTGAATACTACGAAGATCAAAAGAAAATGGATTGGGTCTTAGCAGAAAAGAATATCACTCTATTTACCAATTATCGGGTAATTGATGCCGAGACAAAAGATAATTACATTCATTCTTTAATTGCAAAACAAACTGAAAGCGGAAAAGAACTTCGTTTCAAAGCCTCTCTCTTTGCAGACTGCACTGGAGATGGTAATATTGGCTTTCTTGCAGGTGCAGACTTTGCTACAGGCAGAGAAAACAAAAGCGTATATAACGAAAACAGTGCTCCGGAGAAAGCAGACAATCTAACAATGGGAAGCTCTGTTCAATGGTATTCAGAAGAAGAAGATACAGCTTCTTCATTTCCTATGTTCTCCTACGGTCTTCCATTCAACGAGAAAAGTGCCGAGAAAGTAGTCATGGGTGAATGGACCTGGGAAACCGGGATGAATCTCAACCAAATTGATGATTATGAACGAATCCGTGACTACGGTCTGATGGTCGTCTATTCAAACTGGTCTTTTCTGAAGAATCAATACGCCAAATCTGCAAACTTTTCCAAACGGAAACTAAGCTGGGTTTCCTATATCTCAGGCAAAAGAGAATCCAGACGCCTCTTAGGAGATATTATTCTGAAAGAGCAAGATATTATCGAACAAATTCCTTATGAAGATGCCTCGTTCACAACAACATGGAGTATTGATCTTCATTATCCCGATCCAAACAACAGCCTTTATTTCCAGAATATGGAGTTCAAATCGATAGCAAAACACATTCAAGTAAAGCCTTATGCAGTACCCTATCGTTGTCTTTATTCCAGAAATATAAATAATCTTTTTATGGCCGGACGAAACATTAGTGTGTCGCACGTAGCTTTAGGAACCGTAAGAGTAATGAGAACAACAGGCATGATGGGAGAAGTTATTGGTATGGCAGCTTCACTTTGTAAAAAACACAAAAGCTCTCCAAGGCAAATCGACCAAAGCCATTTGCATGAATTGAAACGATTGATGAAAGAAGGAGCCGGAGTAAAGGGATTACCCGATAATCAACAGTATAACCAGTAATTTACGCCCGATATTTTATCTTTCAAGTGTTATTTAATTTAAAAATAGAAGCACTATTCCCTCATATTAAGAGCTAACAAGTACAATATGTAAGAATTCTGAATCCGAAACATATTAGTATCAAAACATTATCTATAAGAAGAAATATCAGTAAAAAAAAGATCATTCTGTCAAAAGTGTCTAGATGTTTTGCCGAACAGAAGCTTATCTGACGTATCGCTGATACTAAACAAATATAGTCCGAATGAAAAGGTTTGATTAGCAGCTAAATAATACACTATCATTCCTTTTAAAAGAATAAATGTTTTTTATACAACTATTTCGCTGTTTGAAATAACTTCCATATCTTTGCAAAAAATACAATCTAAAATAGTATGAACAGTCGAATTATTATGGAGCGTGCAGCAGATAATGTGCGCATTTTGGCCGCTTCTATGGTTGAAAAAGCTAAATCCGGCCACCCGGGCGGAGCAATGGGAGGAGCTGATTTTATTAATGTTCTGTACTCTGAGTTTCTGGAATACGATCCAAAGAACCCCGCTTGGGAAGGTCGTGATCGTTTATTTCTAGATCCGGGTCACATGTCACCAATGCTCTATTCAGTTCTGGCTCTAACAGGCAAATACACAATGGACGAACTGGCTCAGTTCCGTCAATGGGAAAGTGTAACGCCGGGACATCCTGAGGTTGATATCATGCGTGGTGTGGAAAACACTTCAGGTCCTCTTGGACAAGGTCACACTTTTGCTGCTGGTGCAGCAATTGCGGCAAAGTTCCTGAAAGCAAAATTTGGAGAGGTGATGAACCAAACTATATATGCATTTATTTCAGACGGAGGTGTTCAGGAAGAGATATCACAAGGTACCGGACGTATTGCTGGACATTTGGGACTCGACAACCTGATCATGTTCTATGATTCAAACGACATACAACTTTCAACTGACACAAAGGACGTGACCAGTGAAGATGTTGCTGCAAAATACAGATCATGGAAGTGGAACGTATTAGAAATTAATGGAAATGATTGTGATGAAATTCGGAAAGCACTGACTGCTGCAAAAGCAGAAAAAGAACGCCCTACTTTAATTATTGGAAAAACCATTATGGGAAAGGGTGCGGTGACAGCTGAATCAGGCAACTTCGAACGCAAATGCTCTACACACGGTCAACCACTTAGCGCTGCCGGAGCATCCTATTCCGAAACAATTAAGAATCTTGGGGGAAATCCAGAGAATCCATTCCAGATATTCCCTGAAGTAAAAGAACTATACGCAAAACGAGCTGCTGAACTACAAGAAATCGTTTCTGCAAAATATGCGGCAAAAGCTAATTGGGCAAAAGCAAACCCGGAAGCTGCTGCTAAACTTGAACTTTTCTTTTCCGGTAAAGCGCCAGCTGTAAACTGGGACGCAATTAAACAAAAAGCCGGAGGAGCTACCCGTGCAGCTTCAGCTACTGTACTCACTGCTTTGGCTACAGAGGTAGAGAATATGATTTGTGCTTCTGCAGACCTCTCAAATTCTGATAAGACAGACGGATTCCTTAAGAAAACACATGCGTTGGTTAAAGGAGACTTCTCAGGATCATTCTTTCAAGCTGGAGTTTCAGAGCTTACCATGGCTTGTATGTGTATTGGTATGGCACTTCATGGTGGTGTGATTGCAGCTTGTGGTACATTCTTTGTATTTTCAGATTATATGAAACCAGCTGTTCGTATGGCTGCGTTGATGGAATTGCCTGTAAAGTTTATCTGGACACATGATGCCTTCCGTGTTGGAGAAGATGGCCCTACTCATGAACCGGTTGAACAAGAAGCGCAAATCCGTTTGATGGAAAAGCTGAAGAACCACAAAGGAAATAGTTCAATGCTGATATTGCGTCCGGCAGATGTTGAAGAAACAACAGAAGCATGGAGATTGGCTATGGAGAACACAACAACTCCGACAGGATTAATCTTCTCTCGTCAGAATATTGCGAATTTGCCTGCTGGCACTAACTATAAAGATGCTGCGAAAGGAGCCTATATTGTTGCAGGTTCTGATGAAAACCCGGATGTAATTTTAGTTGCTTCAGGCTCTGAAGTATCTACTTTGGTAGCTGGTGCCGAACTTCTTCGCAAAGATGGAATCAAACTTCGCATCGTTTCAGCTCCTTCAGAAGGACTCTTCCGTAATCAAAGTAAAGAATATCAGGAATCTATTATTCCAGCAGGAGCAAAAGTTTTCGGACTTACTGCAGGACTTCCGGTTAATCTTCAAGGATTAGTGGGTGCCAACGGTAAGGTTTGGGGATTGGAATCCTTTGGATTTTCTGCTCCGTACAATGTACTCGACGAAAAACTTGGCTTTACTGCTGAGAATGTATACAAACAAATAAAAGAGATGCTCTGAAAAATAGGTTTCCACCTGAGTAAAAGCTCAGGTGGAAACAATTCAATAACTTCCCATAAATTTGACAAGAAATGGTAGGAATCTGTTCGGATCACGCAGGCTTTGAACTCAAACAGTTTGCAATCAAATGGCTCGAAGCAAAGAAAATTGAATACAAAGACTATGGCACCTATTCTGAGGTAAGCTGCGACTACCCCGATTACGCTCATTTATTAGCGAATGCAATTGAAAATGGTGAATGTTATCCGGGAATCGCTATCTGTGGAAGTGGCAATGGTATCGCTATTACATTAAATAAACATCAGGGAGTTCGCGCTGCCATTGCCTGGTCTGAAGAACAGGCAATTTTATCCCGACTACATAATGATGCAAACATCCTGGTTATGCCCGGACGTTTTCTCACTACTCAAGAGGCAGATACAATCATGAATGCCTTCTTCTCCACCCAATTTGAAGGGGGACGCCATCAAAGAAGAATAGACAAGATAGCCTGTAAATAACATAGACATATCTATATGTTGACGCCTGCAGAAACAGAAGAAGCGAAAGCTCTTTTAGAAAGTGGTAAGATTGAGGATATTATCAACAAACTGATCGAATTAGGTATAGAGGCTGGTAAAAACATTGTTCTGGCCATAATTGCCTACTTTGTCGGACGTTGGATCTTTATCAGGCTGAGAAGGCTATGCATGAAGATCATGATCAAAAAAGAGGTTGACCTCTCATTACGCACCTTTCTGTCCAGCTTGATTCAAATCACGACAACCATTTTATTAATTGTCATCGTTATCGGGATTTTAGGTGTCGACACCTCTTCTTTCATTGCCCTTTTTGCTTCTGCCGGAGTTGCCATTGGTATGGCCTTAAGCGGCACGCTCCAGAACTTTGCAGGTGGAGTTATGATTCTTCTCTTCAAGCCATTCAAAGTGGGTGATTCCATTGAGTTTCAAGGTTTCTCAGGAACTGTAAAAGAAATGCAGATATTTAACACACTGTTACTTACTCTGGATAATCAAGTCATTTTTATTCCTAACGGCGGACTAGCTACCGGAACGATGAAAAACTTCTCACGGGAAGAGAAGCGTCGGATTCAATGGCAGATTGGTATCTCCTATGGAGATGACTACGAGAAAGCCAAGGCAATTATTTCCCGTTTGCTGAACGAAGAAAAGAAAGTGCTTAAAGATCATGATATAATGATTGCTTTATCATCACTAGATGCTTCACAGATAATCATAACGTTCCGTGTATGGGTAAAAAATGAAGATTATTGGACTGTATATTACTCAATCAATGAGAAAATATATGACACATTCCCGAAAGAAAATCTTCATTTTCCTTTTCCGCAGATGGATGTACATCTTATCAATTGATAACCAAACGTTGAGAAAACGAAGGAATCTACTCATTATTTGCTATATTTCACTTTCTATTAGATGCTTATTCGCAAATATTTTTATACTTTTGCCTCGTAAAATTGAATCATATGAGATACATCTATAGAATTACAATTTTTCTGCTAATCTCTGCAACTTTTGTTGCCTGTTCAACTCCTTGTGGTTGCAACTAAAGTTAAACAATAAAACATGATAAGTTTTCAATAACCAAATAAATATTAAAGAAAATGATTAAAGTAGGTATTAATGGTTTTGGCCGTATCGGACGTTTGGTTTTCCGTGCTGCTCAGACAAGAAATGACATCGAGATCGTGAGTATAAACGACTTGATCAGTGTTGAATACATGGCTTACATGCTGAAGTATGATACAGTTCATGGACAGTTTAAAGGTACAATTGACATTCAGGATGGTAAGTTGGTTGTTAATGGAAAAGCTATTCGTGTAACAGCTGAAAAAAACCCGGCTGACTTGAAATGGGATGAAGTAGGTGCTGAATATGTTGTTGAATCTACTGGTTTGTTCTTGACAAAAGAGAAAGCTCAGGGTCATATTGCTGCTGGCGCAAAATACGTTGTTATGTCTGCTCCTTCTAGCGATGACACCCCAATGTTTGTATGCGGAGTAAACCTTGATTCTTACGTAAAGGGAACTCAATTTGTTTCTAATGCATCTTGTACTACAAACTGTTTGGCTCCTATCGCTAAAGTATTGAACGACAAGTTCGGAATCACAGATGGTTTGATGACAACTGTTCACTCTACAACAGCTACACAAAAGACTGTTGACGGTCCTTCTGCAAAGGATTGGAGAGGCGGTCGTGCTGCAGCAGGCAACATTATCCCTTCTTCTACAGGTGCTGCAAAAGCAGTAGGTAAAGTAATCCCTGCACTGAATGGCAAATTGACAGGTATGTCAATGCGCGTTCCTACCCTGGACGTTTCTGTTGTTGACTTAACAGTTAACCTTGCTAAGCCAGCAACATATGGAGAAATCTGCGCTGCTATGAAAGAAGCTTCTGAAAATGAATTGAAGGGAATCCTTGGTTACACAGAGGAAAATGTAGTTTCTTCTGACTTCATTGGAGATGCCCGCACTTCAATCTTTGACGCTAAAGCAGGTATCGCTTTGACTGACACATTCGTAAAGGTTGTATCATGGTATGACAACGAATGGGGTTATTCAAACAAAGTATTGAGCTTGGTTGCTCACATGGCTTCTGTAAACAACAAGTAATTACAGACCCCTTGAATAATAATAAGGCCGCTCCTATTGGGGTGGCCTTATTTATTTGAAGAACTATCTATTTGTACAAAGAATCCTCACCGGCACAAAAGAATTACCAGATAAAGTATCTTCTCAAAACCCTGCGACGTACCTGTAAAAGAGCACTTGAAAAAGAGCTTTTCCTTTACGTGTTGTAATTTACTTGTTATCTAGGGTTCACTGAATTATTTGATATTAGCGAATATACATCTAAGCTGTTAGTTTCAAAAACAGGGAATAAAATAACATTCCCGTATCCGGCAATCGTACAGATAAAAAATAGTTTCTTTTCATCAGG
>JAQUTK010000005.1 GCA_028709785.1 Bacteroidales bacterium | reverse complement strand
GCCCTGATGAAAAGAAACTATTTTTTATCTGTACGATTGCCGGATACGGGAATGTTATTTTATTCCCTGTTTTTGAAACTAACAGCTTAGATGTATATTCGCTAATATCAAATAATTCAGTGAACCCCAATTAATAGGTGCGTCTGCCTTTCAGAGCTGTTACGCAATCACTTCCGTTGTTATCCCTAATTCCGTCTATGCAGTATACGAAGGAGCCTTTGCCGGTTGTAAAGAATTATCAACAGTCACGATTGGCAACAGAGTCAGAACCATTGAAAACCGTGTATTTCAGAGTTGTGGTCGATTAATCTCTGTCACTATTGGCAAATCTGTCTCATCGATTGGCACTAGTGCTTTTGCCGGTTGTGGTGGATTAAAGTCTATTACACTCCCTGATAATTTAGGGGGGATTGGTTACAATGCATTTGGAAACTGTTCCGCATTAAAATCCATCACGATTCCAAAAAATGTCATTTCGATTGGTGAACGTGCATTTGAAGGGTGCAGCGGACTAACCTCTGTCATTATCGGTGAAAGAGTCTCTTCGATTGGCAGATTTGCATTTTACAATTTGACAGCCTTAACCTCCGTCACTTTCGGTGAGGGTGTCCAAACGATAGGCGAATCTGCTTTTCAGAATTGTACCGGATTGACCACCATAACGCTTCCGGCCAGTATCTTCTCAATCGGAGATTTTGCCTTTCAGAGTTGTAGTGGGTTAAAAGAAATCCATTGCAAAAGAGTCGTTCCTCCTCCAACAGTAGGAGCCAATTCTTTTGGTGGAGTTGATAAAGAGACCTGTACCTTTTTCCTCCCCAAAGGTACCTATATGAGCTATTGGCAAGCCAATGGATGGCCCGCTTTTTGGTGCGACTTTACAAAAGTCATTGAAGATTGACGCATACTAAATTACAACCGGAATGAAACGTCTCAATAGATCAAAGAAATCCTTACAACATACGATCCTTCGACCTGAAAAGTCCAAAGTCAAACGATATGTTGCGGGTGAGAATGAAATCTCATTTACGATTGACAAACCCATCAAACTGAGCATTGAGCCGGATGGTAAAAACGCTCCGTTACTCTTGTTTGCTAATCCCAAAGATGATTTCATTCCGAATCCTTCCTTTTAGAACCCGGCGAAGAGATGAAAATGCAGCATGTGCTGTTTCAGAATTTCACCATTCATGGAGAAGGGCAGAGGGAGCTTATCAGAATAAAGCCTACCGTTAATCAATATATGCGCACAATGACTCCAGGACATATCGATGACATTACCTTCAAGAACATAGCCGTTACAGGCAACGTGCCCGGAGAATACACGATTGAGCTGGTCGGAGCCGATGAAAATCACACAGTAAACGATGTGAAACTGTTGGGAATCTCAATCTTAGGAAACAAAATCAAACCGGGAGCTAAAAACCTGAAGATTGGAAGCTATACGTCCAAGATCAATATTAAGTAAAACAATATGAAACAACAAATGAAACTCAGATCCTTCCTGCTATTAACAAGCTTATTACTCGCCCTTGGCATCCATGCACAGTCACGAACCATCCATGTGGAGACTCCGGGCACTCTTTCTTCCTATATGACACCTGAAGAGAAGAATTCAATTACCAGTCTCACGTTGAGCGGCGATCTGAATGGAACGGATATCCGTTTCATTCGGGAGATGGCAGGCAGAGATGTGCATGGTAATGTGATCTCAGGGATGCTTTCCGTTCTTGATATCTCAGAAGCCAATATTGTGGCAGGAGGAGATTACTATTATTTTTCTATTGATTGTTATTCTTCGGATAATACGATAGGCAATTATATGTTTATTGATTGTACTCAATTGACTTCAATTTCCATCCCTCGTAGTGTCACTTCGATTGGTACCATGGCATTTGAGAGTTGTAACGGATTAACTTCTGTCACTATCCCTGGTAGTGTCACCTCAATTGGGTTTTTGGCATTTGAGAGTTGTCGCGGATTAACTTCTGTCACTATCCCAACTAGTGTTACTTCGATTGATGATGGCGCATTTTCTGGCTGTATCGGATTAACATCTATTGTTATCCCAAGTAGTGTCACGTCGCTTTTTGGCACGTTTGACGGCTGTACCGGATTAACTTCTGTCACTATTCCTTCTAGTGTTACTTCGATTGATTTTGCATTTAAAGGCTGTACCGGATTAACATCTGTCGATATTCCTAACAGTCTCACTTCGATTAGTATTGCTGCATTTGCGGGTTGTACCGGATTAACCTCTGTCACAATTCCTAACAGTGTCACTTCGATTGGCTCCATGGCATTTGACGGTTGTACCGGATTAACTTCTGTCACAATTCCTAACAGTGTCACTTCGATTGGATATGGCACATTTCAGGGTTGTACCGGATTAACCTCTATCACTATCCCTAAAAGTGTTACTTCGATTGAATCATTAGCATTTAATGGTTGCAGCGGACTTAAAGATATTATTTGTCAAAGAAGCTATCCCCCTAAATTGGAAATATCTGGTTTTAATGGTATAGATTTATACACATGTATTCTTTGGGTTCCCCAATCTGCTACTATGAACTATTTCGCGGCAAAAGTGTGGCATGATTTCCCGATCGTTTTTGAAGAAGGAACTGTTGTGGAACATGATGTTACCTTACAGGGAGCAGGTCAATTAGAAAGCACACTGGGAGTCAGTAACTTGAAACAAGTAACAAAACTAACTATCTCCGGTCCAATAAATGGAACCGATATTCTGTTTATCAGATCAAAACTTCCTCTTCTCAGAACACTGAATATGGAGAATGCTGTCATAGTAAGCGGAGGTGTTCCATATTATAAAAGCTATACCACTACTGACAATCATATTGGTGAATATGCATTTTCTAGTTGTCGCGAATTAGCGTCAATCACTATTCCGAATAGTGTCACTTCAATAGATAATTATGCATTTGATGGTTGTCGCTTATTAACCTCCGTTACCATCCCTACTAGTGTTACTTCAATTGGTGATGGGGTCTTTTATAATTGTAGTGGTTTAAAATCCATTACTATCCCTAATAGCGTCACTTCGTTGGGTCATCAAGTATTTTATCAATGCACAGGATTAACTTCTGTGACAATGGGCACTAGTGTCACTTCGATAGGTGGTGCTTCCTTCTTGGGCTGTACAGGATTAACCTCCATGACTATCCCCGGTAGCGTTACTTCGATCCATGACGATGCATTTTCCGGTTGTAGCGGACTCACATCCATAACTATCCCCAGTAGTGTCACCTCGATTGGTTATGCGGCATTTCAGGATTGTAGCGAGTTAACATCCATCACTTTCGGCAGTGGTGTCAGTTCGATGAGTGAGAAAATATTTGTTGGTTGTCAAAGATTAAAAGAAATACTGGTCTCCGAAGAAAATAGTACATTTTGTTCAGTTGATGGGGTGCTCTTTAGTAAAGACAAATCCACATTACTCTTGTATCCGTTCTTTAAATCAAGTAGTTACATTATACAACAAGGTGTCACTTCGATTGGCTCCCTGGCATTTGAAGGCTGTAGGGAATTGACTTCTCTCACGATTCCCAATAGTGTTACTTCTATTCAAGACTATGCATTTTCTGGTTGTGACGGACTGTTTACCCTGACTATCCCTAACAGTGTCACTTCAATAGGTGATTATGCATTTTGTAATTGTAGGATATTAACTTTTGTGACGATTGGTAGTAGTGTCACATCGATTGGAAAAGGTGCCTTTTCTAATTGTATATCATTAAGTGAAATCCACAATAACAATGCCATTCCTCAAATTGTGGAAAGCACGGTGTTTGAAGGTTTTTCAAAACCGACCAGCATTCTTTATGTGCCCAAAGGTTCATTGTCCAGCTATCAGGCTGCACCTGTATGGAAAGACTTTACATTTTTCTTTGAAGAAGAAATAACCTCAACCCCTCAGATACCATCCGACAAGATCCAGATCTACACAGAGGCAGAGGCAATCGTGATTGAAGGAGCAGAAGCCGGACAACTGATCCAGGTTTATACCGAGTCGGGAGCCTTAGTTCAATCCACACAGGCTACCGGAAGCAGTATCAGGATCGCTGTTCCCCGTGGACAGGCCTATCTGATCAAGGCAGCAGGAAAGACTTTCAAAATCGCATTATAAAACAAATATCCAGTCCGGAAAATCCGTTCAAAACAAAAATAAATAAACTTGTATGACAACAGTGACAACAAAGCGAAGCATACGCAGCTTCTTTTTCATGTTATATATATCTCTGTCTCTTTTCGGATATTCAGCAATCATTTTTGAGCATTATATTCAAGAACTAAATAGCGGTCATCACATTGGAATTAACGGTTATATTGGGCTATTTCTCGGTTGTGTTTTTTTTTCAGTTGCTGTTTACGCCGTTTATTTTTATGTCAAGAATTCCCCTACAATTACGATAGACAAGCATACCATACGCTTTGGTTTGAAGGAGGTTTACAATGTAGCAGATATTAATAATATCATGTTGACTGGAAAAAAACCATCAAAATACAGGTCTGGAAATTTGACTAAAGGAGCTATCATAGAGTTTAGCAATGGGAAGACAAAAAAAATCATTGGTCCAATGTATTCCAATTCGTGGCAAATTAAGTTATTCATGGAGCAGGTCATCATAAATAAGAAAGAGTGTTTAGAAGTTAATAGTACCCCGATTGATTCAGCTGAACTGCGGTATGCCCAAGTTGAGTATTATAAAGGTATTCAACTCCTCACTTTTCGCGGGTTATTGTTATGGGCGCCTATCGGTTGTGGTTTTGCTCATCAGCTTTTTTCAAATCATGCGTCAGTACTACTAACAACAAATATGATTCTTGTTTACATTGTAATAGCTGGTTGGATTGCATTCAATTCCTGGTTTATGAATTACTTTGGAGTATCGCGCGATTATTTCGTTGTCAAAAATCATGTCTTCATCTGGAAGAAAAAGCTGTATAGGATAGACAATATAAAAGAAGTAATCTATAATAACTTTCATTATAAGCTGCCTAACTGTCTGACGATAATAACAAAAGATTATCGGTCCAATTTTTTTCAGGCTTGCACACTTAGTGACAAGACTTGGCTCGAACTAAAGAAAGCACTGGAAGAAAGAGGAATTACCGTTCGAAACGAATGTATTTGATAGCCAAATAACTGAATCATTTACGTCCAAACGACTGAATTTTTTATGTCCAAATGACGTAATTCAAAAAAGAATATTATCTTTGCCAAAGTAAATCAAAGAGTTACAGATGATAGAAGATAAGTATAAACCCAGAGTCATAGACTCGCTCCTAAGTCGGAAATTACGAGGAAAAGGAGCGGTGTTGATAGAAGGAGCCAAATGGTGTGGCAAAACTTCTACAGCAGAGCAACAAGCCAAAAGCATCATTTACATGTCCGACCCGAAGTATCGTGACCAATATCACCTCTTTGTAGATACCAATCCTGAGATGATCCTTGATGGCGACACACCCCGTCTGATTGATGAATGGCAACAGACACCAAAACTCTGGGACCAAATCCGTTTCGAAGTTGACCATCGAAAAGGAATGGGACACTTTATCCTCACAGGTTCGGCAGTACCAGTCCGACGTGATGAGATACTTCATACCGGCACCGGTCGCTTTGCCTGGTTGACCATGCGCCCTATGAGTCTTTGGGAATCGGGCGATTCAAACGGCAAGGTAAGCCTTCGTGAGTTGTTTGATACACCTGAGCATATAGCAGCAGCTTGCGATACCGACCTGCGAAAAATAGCATTCCTGACATGCCGTGGCGGTTGGCCTCAAGCAGCTTTGATGAGCGGCGATGAAGAGATAGCCTTGGATCAGGCTATCGACTATTATGATGCGGTAGTCAATGCAGATATACGGCGAGTAGATGATGTCAACAGAGACCCCGAACGAGTGAAACGCTTAATGCGTTCATACGCCCGTTTCCAAGGTAGCCAATCCTCCTTCTCAGAGATATGCAAAGACATAGAAGCGAACGATAAGAATGCCATGGATGAAAATACCATCAGATCCTATCTGAATGCGCTAAGGCAGATATTCGTAGTCGAAGATATGCACGCATGGAATCCCAATCTACGTTCCAAAACGGCTATCCGTTTTGCCGATACCCGCTATTTCGTTGATCCCTCTATTGCAACAGCTGCTCTCGGTTTGGGTCCGCAAGACTTGATGAATGATCTGGAGACGTTCGGTTTGCTGTTTGAGACACTTTGCGTTCGCGATCTTCGTGTCTTCTCTCAGGTTCTTGATGGTGAAGTTTATCATTACAGAGACAAGACAGGGTTGGAGTGCGATGCTGTGGTTCACCTTCGTAATGGCTCTTATGGTCTTATCGAAATTAAACTGGGTGGCGACCGGTTGATAGAAGAAGGCTCAAAAACACTCCGTGCACTTGCTGCAAAGATTGATACCACTAAGATGAAGAATCCTGCATTCCTGATGATTCTGACTGCTGTTGGTAAGTTTGCCTATCGACGGGAAGACGGAGTATATGTCGTACCGATTGGGTGTCTGAAGGATTAAAAGCATCGAATACCAGCAAGAATGTCCGAACGAGTAGCCGGACAGCAATAATTTTCATCAAACTGGTTGATGCTAATATAATTTGCCTACCTTAGCGCTCAATAAATGAATTGCGGCAATTAGCAGTGAAATGAAATAACAACTATACCATGAAAACAAACTGTATTATCTCTCTTACCCTAAACAGCTATAAAAGAGCATTCCTTCTCATTCTCCTCCTCGCATTAGTAGTCCCCAGTGCATCCGGCAGATCCAGAACCAGAAACGAAGCACTCAGTGCCGCCCGTACCTTCCTTCAGAAAGAAAAGCCATCTGTGGCAGCAAGAAGCCTCGCTGAAGCAACCTCTTTCACTATTGCCTATACCTGCACAGACAGTTCCTCTTCTCCAGGCAATGCCCTCTATTACATCGTCAATACCGGTAATAACAATGGCTTTATTATCGTCTCCGGTGATGATCGTGCCAAAGAGATTCTCGGTTATTCCGATGGCGGTAGTTTTTCACAGCAACACATGCCCGACGACTTCAGAGTCTGGCTTGGTATCTACGAGCAAGAGCTGAAAGCACTCGCTCTCCTGCCCGAAGGAGACCCTTCTGCCAGCCCTATAGCATCCGCAAAAGCCAAGACACAATCAACGGCTACCAATGCGTTTGCCACAAGCGTAGAGCCCCTCTTAGCTGACATCGCCTGGGACCAGTCTGCACCCTACAACATCATGTGTCCGAATACAGATTCCGCGCAATGTATCACCGGTTGTGTCGCTACAGCCATGGCCCAAGTGATGAGATACCATCAGTGGCCCATCACTGGTATAGGAAGCAAGACCTATAAACCAAAAAGGCTTGATGATTCCCTCTCTGTTGATTTCTCCTCCACCACTTACGACTGGGCACACATGTGTTCAGCCTACGACAGTACCAGTACTACAGAAGAAGACACAGCGGTTGCTACACTTATGTATCACTGTGGAGTAGCGGTAGAGATGGATTACGGTGTTGAATTTTCCGGAGCTCAAAGGAACAATGTACCCAGAGCCTTAAGTACTTATTTCGGCTATGATAAGAATGTACAGATCTATCACCATCCTTATTTTACCAATGCCCAATGGGTTGACAAGTTGAAAACAGAGTTCAACGCTAGCCGCCCCGTTCTTTATGGCGGTTCTCTAGCCATTGGAGGTGGTCATCTATTTGTCTGTGATGGGTATGACACCGATGATCTTTTCCACTTCAATTGGGGATGGGGTGGCCGATACAATGGCTATTTCGAACTCTCTTCCATATATCCCCTTACCCCTGGAAACGGAGGCACCAATGGTGGATTTACCGTATGGCAGTCTGTCATCACAGGTATTCAAAAACCCTCTGATACCTCAGTCAAGGAGTATCAAATGCATTTGCTATACACTCCGACAGTCGACAAGGAGCGCATTGCCCGTGAGTCTACGTTTAAAATATATTTCGGTTATGCCAATGACGGAGGTAACAACTTTGAAGGAGATATACGTCTCGGACTGTACAAGGAGGACTCTCTTATATCCATTATCAAAGAATACAAAGGCATCTATTTTCCTTGCGGGTTTAATCTTAAGAACAAGTCAGATGGCTCCTTATTTATCCCTTCCGATGTTCCAGATGGCACTTATCAGCTCTGTCTTACCTATAAGGCAAATGATAAGGAAAAGTGGTCACTCTTCACTAACTTTATAGGTAATCCATCCTGGCTCAACGTTACTGTAGCTCCAACCACTATCCGGATTACCACGCCCGATTACTATCCCGAGCTGCAGCTCACCCAGCCGATTGCAGTGACCGACTCTCTTCTTTTTAGTAAGAAAACCACTCTCTCCGCGACTATTCAGAATCAGGGAGAGACATTCAGTTCATATCTTCATTTCCGTATCCATTCGTTAGAAGGAGCTGAAGTCGATACCTTCCAGTATTTTGGTCATGATATCTATACGATTGAATCCGGAGATACTCGTACAGTAGAAATTACCGGTAGAATTACACTTCCTCCCGGCAACTATCTCATGGACCTTTGGTATGACTTCAACAACAATCAGGAATACCCAAGTGAGACACTTCTGACTCCGACAGCAAACAATAGCCTGCCGGTCACTATTTATAATCTTCTGTCTGTTGAGGGAGAATATACAGGCATGAAGCCCGTCATCACGACCCATACACATACCGGTATCTGCACTATACAATCTGAGAGTCCGGTCGCCCAGCTTCAGATCTTTGATCTCTCCGGCAAGCCGCTGCTTCAGCTCATGCCAAAGACCAGCGGCACAATCTCTGTCGATATAAATTCGCTAAGCAAGGGACTTTATCTCATCCGGCTAGAGACGGAAGAAGGGATCTTTACAGAGAAGCTACTCAAGAAGTAAACCGTAATTCAGATGCCTCAAAGCACGGGCACTCTTTCAGCCACTCATTGGGCGTGATCGTGCCATTGCCATCCAGATCAGGAGAGAGCTCTCGGTGCCCATACACCTGTGCGTCCGGGTAATCCTGCAAGAGACACTGCACCAGCGAACGCAGCGCATATTTCTGTTCGAAGGTACGTGTGTCGGCAGGCGTACGATCGGGCGCCAGTCCGCCCTCATAGCAGATACCGATGGAATCCCGGTTATGCCCTTTACAATGCGCACCGGGCACAGACACATCCCTCATTGTCGAGATGACGCCACTCTTGCGCACATAAAAATGATACCCACACCCGTTAAATCCGCGTAACCGATGCGCAGCTTCCAACTGTTTCTCCGAAAAATCCATGTCCGAACGAGTAGCCGAGCAGTGGATGATGATTTTATTGATAATTCTCATAACGACACATTTTATAGAATAACAAAAGGAGAGGACTGTCCCGCCTTGCAGCAAGAAAGCCCTCTCCAGTCAATTAGCCCGAAATACGGGTGTTACAATCCTTCACGTTACACTTCAATCCCGCATTCTTGCTCATCTCCTCGCGCAGACCACTGATCTCGGTATAGAGCAATTTGATGCGCTCACACAGTTCGAAGTAATCCTTCTGAAACTTCTCGATCTGCACCACCAGGTAGTCATACTGGTCAGTCACCAGTTCGGTGAATTCCCGAGCCTTTGCCGGATCACTTTTGAACAAACGGAGCATGGCAAGCAGCCATTCGAAGATCACTTTGATTTTTGCACTCATGATACCAACCACCTGTTACGGTTCAGTAACCACTTCCGGAGGTTTGACACCGGCAGACTTGAACGAGATAGTCTTCATCATATCCTTCAGAAGTTTGCCCGGCGTGAAGATGATCTTCTTCCGAAGGATCATCGACGTGGAGTATTCGGCAGAATCCTCTACACCCGTGCCTCCCACACTCATTCGGAAATTGCCAAACTCACCCAGCTGGATGATCCGTCCCTCAGCCAGTCCCTGCTTCATGGAGAAGATCAGTCCGTCGATCGCCGCCTGGATATCTCCCTTGATACAAGTACCACGGTCGGAGATGGTTGTACACAATGATTCAAACTCAGTAGTCCCGCTGGCTTTCACAGAAGCATAATACTTCTTGGGAGCCAGTTTGTCCTTCGGATTGGGCCGAAGCACCAATTGATACGCAACACTCATAATACACTAAATTAAAAGATAAATAAATAAGAAAACTCTGCGCCGTGGATCCTTGCGGCAGCAATACAAAGATACGACAGGCAGATAGGAGCGATACGAGTTCAGCCGAGCTCAGCAGGAATAAAGAAGGAGAAAGCAGTAAATAGGAGAGAAGCACTTTGAGAAGAGCCAACCGATAATGGCATTTATAATAAATTCATAGTATTTTGGTATTTATTAAAAACTCTTCTATATTTGCAATTAAAATAAATATGAAATAATTGCTTCTGTTTATTTTGAATTGAGAGCTTGGAAAAGCTGATTCAATGTTCCCGGTGGGCATACCTATCTGATCAGGACAACAGGGAATACATTCAAGATTGCGTATTAACCAAATGAACGAATGAAAACGATAAGATTTCTTACAACAGTACTGATTGGATTGTTATGTGCCGGTTTAACTGCTTGTAGTGATGATAGCGAAGACTCTATGCAATATAGAGTTATCAAAGACGGTAAGATGACAGTGAAGCTTGAAAAGGCCGGATCCTTGCCATCCTTTATCTCTGTTGCTGATGCTGACAAAGTGCACTCTCTATCTCTGATAGGAAATATAAATGGAGCAGATATTTGTTTTATAAGGGAGCTTGACAGTCTGAATACGTTGGATCTGTCCAAAGCGAATATCGTATCGGGAGGGACTCCATATCTCTCTGACTTTACAACCACTGATAAGGTTATTGGCTCTGATATGTTTTCAGGGATGAAACGATTGGAATCAGTAAAAATACCCAATAACATCACTTCGATTGAAAAATCTGCATTTTCCGGTTGTAGCGGATTGACTTCAGTCACTATTCCAGGTAGTGTTTCTTCAATGGGTAGCAATCCATTTATGAATTGTACAAATCTAAAAGAAATAATAGTCTCAGAGAAGAATAAGAATTACACAGATATCGATGGAATCTTATTGAACAAAGAACAAACGATTCTATTAGCATATCCCTGTGCAAAATCAGATACTTGCATCATTCCTAATAGTGTTGATTCTATCGGATCTTATGCATTTTCAGGCTGTTCGCAATTAAAAGCAATTTACGTGAATAGAGCTATTCCGCCATGGGCTGGCGTAGATCCATTTAACGGAATAAACATGACAAAATGCATTCTTGATGTACCAAAAGGGTCGTATGCTACCTACTGGCTGGCATCAGGATGGAGAAATTTTTCCATTATACAAGATGGTAATACGAATATATCAAATGAGCCCCCTGCTATTCACGTGCAGCAAGCAGGAACACTTTCTTCCTATATTCCAATGAGTAAGAAAAATCAAATTACCAAACTTACTATAACGGGCAATCTCAATGGCACTGATATTCGTTTTATCAGAGAGATGGCAGAAAAAGAGTATGGCGGATCTTCAAATTCAGGAAAGCTTTCTGTCCTTGATATATCAGGTGCGAATATTGTGAAAGGAGGAGATTATTATCATTATTATTCATTTAATTCATTGTATACTTCCGATAACTCGATAGGGAATTATATGTTTTTTGAATGTAAATTACTCACTTCTATCATAATACCGAATAACGTCACTTCGATTGGTGAGTTTGCATTTTCCGGTTGTAACAAGTTGACTTCCATTAGTATCCCTAAGAGTGTCACTTCAATAGGAAAAAATGTATTTTCCGGTTGTAGCGAATTATCGTCAGTCACTATAGGTAGTGGTGTCACCTCTATTGATGAGTATGCATTTTCAGGTTGTAACAAACTGACTTCCATTACTATCCCTTACAGTGTTACTTCGATAGGAGATTATGCATTTTCAGGTTGTAGCGGATTAACTTCTGTTTCTATCCCTGCCAGTGTTGTTTCAATGGGAGAATATGCATTTTCAGATTGTAGCCAATTAACCACAGTCACAATCGGTAATCGTGTCTCTTCTATTAGTAGTTTTGCATTTTTCGGTTGTTCCGCACTAGCCACAGTCACAATCGGTAGTGATGTCACTTCTATTGGTGGTTATGCATTTTCAGGCTGTTCAGCACTAGCCACAGTCACAATGGGTCCTTGTGTCACTTCTATTGGTGGTTATGCATTTTCCGATTGTCGCAGTTTAACGTCAATTACTATCCCTAACTGTATTGCTTCGATTGAACAATGGGCATTTTATAACTGTACCGGATTAAAAGAAATCCACAACAAAAAAGCAAAACCTGTCTATATATTCAGTGAGGTCTTTGGCGAAGTTGATATGACGACCTGCACCCTTTATGTGCCAAAAGGATCGTCCACTAGCTATAGTAGGGCACCCGGGTGGCGCTACTTCAAAAATATAGTCGAAGAGGATTGATGAAATGGAGTATATTTACCCTAAATACAACATTTTAAACACACTACAAGTCTTTAGTCTTCTTATTTTTTCCATGCCTATTACCCATTGATTATAACAAATGTGTCATATCTGGTGAGTGGGTGGCTATCACCAGAATATCTATTCATGTTTATAGATAACTTCTTGCGAATGACATTTTCTATAACCTGAGTATGCACGTTACTACTTTCGTTTATATCAATGGCAAACCCAGTTCTTTCAAAAACTCATTGTGTTTGTCGGTGTTTGTTTTAATGATTTCATTTATAGAATTCAGTTTTGAATTTACAGCCTTCAAGTCAATTTTTATTTCGTCAACGGATGTACTTACATATCTTGAGATGTTCAGGTTGTAGCCATTCTTTTCAATTTCATCCATCGAAACCCTGCGTGCATAACGTTCAATGTACTCTGGGCGATATTTATAAGTATCTACTATTTTCTGAATATCATTTGGTTCATCGCCTTCGCCTTCTCTTAGTGTGTTTTGGCGTTTGCCTTTTTCGTAATGCTCACAGGCATTGATAAACAGCACATCATTTTGTTTTTTGCACTTCTTCAATACCAAGATACAAACCGGAATTCCGGTAGAGTAAAATAAGTTTGATGGCAAGCCGATAACGGCATCAATATTATTGTCTTTTAGAAGTTTAGTGCGGATGCGTTCTTCTGCACCACCACGAAACAAAACACCGTGTGGTAATATGATTGCCATAGTACCTTCTTGGGCTAGGTAGTGAAAGCCATGCAATAAAAATGCAAAGTCGGCTGCCGATTTGGGAGCTAAACCATAACTTTTAAAACGAAAATCTTCAGCTAAAATGTCGTTGGGTTCCCATCGTAAGCTAAACGGTGGATTTGCAACAATGGCATCAAATTCTATCTTCTTTGACGGATTCATTTCTTTGAGCATCGACCATTGATTTTCCAAGGTGTCGCCGTGAAATATCTCGAACTCAGTATCTTTCATACCGTGCAAAAGCATATTCATGCGCGCAAGGTTGTAGGTGGTGATATTCTTTTCCTGACCGTATAACTTACCGATATTTCCCTCATTATCCTTTATACGGGTACGTACATTAAGCAACAATGATCCTGAACCACATGCAAAATCTAGTACTTTGTCCAGCTTGTTCTTTTTCCCCATTGTAGGATCCTGACTGTCTAGCGTTACAATTTCGGATAAGATCGTAGAGATTTGCTGTGGCGTATAAAACTCACCTGCTTTTTTGCCCGAACCAGCGGCAAATTGACCAATCAGATACTCATAAGCATCGCCAAGTCTGTCTACTTTCTGTGAGAAATCCGAAATTCCCTCAGCAATTTTCTGAATAATGATGCAGAGCTTTTTGTTACGTTCAGTTGAAGTCTTCCCAAGCTTTTCCGAATTCAAATTTATTTCTGAAAACAAGCCCTGAAAGGCACTTTCAAACGATTCGTTTTCTATATACCGGAAACCCGCTTCAAGTGTTATCAGTAATTCTCCATTCTGCGTACGAGCCAATTCTGTGATATTGCTCCATAGGTGTTGAGGCTTAATAACATAATGCACTTTACGGCGCATTTGCTTTTCAAACTCTTCCACCTCATTTTTGTTGTTTTTGTACCAGATTTCTAATGGTGGAGGCACAATTGAGTCAGATTTGATACCACTTGAAGTGCTGGGATAATCTTTTCCAAGCTCTTTTTGGGCTGATGCCTCATAATTGAAAGATAGATATCGAAGGAAAAGAAACGAAAGCATATAATCACGAAAATCATCCGCATTCATAGCACCTCTTAAATTATCTGCTATATCCCAAAGGGTTTTACCCAATTGTTGTTGTTCTTTGTGTGTCATTTATTTTAGTTTCTTGATGATGGCATCGAGGTTGTAAAACTTCGTTTTTGTTTGTTGCGTTGTATCAGCTTTACCTGCATCAAACCCATTGTCTGAATCTTGATTTTAGGACTTGCTTTTGTTCTCTTTTCATCATCGTAATTATTTAATTGCACTAATCATAGTTCATACAGTTGGGGGAAACAACCCCTGCATCAATCCCTTTTTATGTAACTTCAATTGCTCGATTTTTTCCGATTGCGCCGTGATTAGAGAATCTAAGGAAGAAAGACAGGTGGCGATTTTTTGTTGCTCTTCTGAACTCACAGGATATGCAATTTTAAAATCTTCCAAATCGCTTTTGGAAAATCCTTGTATTGAAGTTCCTTGACTTAAAGATTTCAGTAGGTTTTTATTGGCTGAAAAATAATATGCAATAAAATAATTCAAAACTTTAGTTGGTAAGAAATTCGTAAAATCTTGACTTGTACACAATTCAGCTTTTTTATTTATAGCCAGTTTTCCAACTCCGACTCTTGAAACAAACAATATACTTCCTTTAGGAATTATCTTTGTTGCGGATGCTTTTACTGCTTCTTCATTTATAAATTGAGAAATTGAAATGTTATGAATATCTTCTTCACTAATATCAGAACTTGAAATCCAAGGGATATTTCCAATCCAATACTCACTATTTGACCTACTTGGTGTTCCTCCTCCTAAAAATTCGCCGATATCCCCAAAACGCTTCTTCACCCACTCCCCATCATTCACAAACTCCGGAAACCGATATTTAGGCACAGTTTCACCTTCTTGTGGGAAAAGGTTCTGCATCAAGCCTTTTTTGTGCTCTTTGAGAAGTTCCAATTTTTGGCTGTGGGCTGCAATTACTTCATCTAAGGATGAAAGACAGTTGGCGATTTTTTGCTGTTCTTCTGAACTCACAGGATATCCAATTTTAAAATCTTCCAAATCGCTTTTTGAAAATCCTTGTATTGAAGTTCCTTGACTTAAAGATTTCAGTAGGTTTTTATTGGCTGAAAAATAATATGCAATAAAATAATTCAAAACTTTAGTTGGTAAGAAATTCGTAAAATCTTGACTTGTACACAATTCAGCTTTTTTATTTATAGCCAGTTTTCCAACTCCGACTCTTGAAACAAACAATATACTTCCTTTAGGAATTATCTTTGTTGCGGATGCTTTTACTGCTTCTTCATTTATAAATTGAGAAATTGAAATGTTATGAATATCTTCTTCACTAATATCAGAACTTGAAATCCAAGGGATATTTCCAATCCAATACTCGCTATTTGATCTACTTGGTGTTCCTCCTCCTAAAAATTCGCCGATATCCCCAAAACGCTTTTCCACCCATTCTCCATCCTCCACAAACTCAGGAAACCGCAATTCAGGTATATTTTTATTTGTCTCTTTATTCATTCTTGATTTTCGTTTTCTTGTTCAATGGCTTTTATTTCGGTCTGTAGCAAGGATTGCAACTTATCTTTAGGCAGTAGCAGCTGATACTCAGCTACTCCTATTGGTTTGTTGATATCTTGCAGAGCAATTTCCACATCGAGGTGGTCTTTGTCGGCACACAGAATGATACCAATGGATGGGTTTTCGTTTTCTCCTTTTTCCTGCCGGTCGAGCAGCGAGAGATATAGATTCATTTTGCCTACATATTCGGCTTTAAAGCTTCCTATTTTTAGCTCAATAGCCACCAATGACTGCAAACCCCTATGAAAGAAAAGCATATCAATAAAGTATTCCTTATTGTTGTATTCCAATCGGTATTGGTTGCCAATAAAACTAAATCCTTTTCCTAGCTCCAGAATAAAGGCTCTGATTTTAGCTATCAGTCTATTTTCCAGCTCCAATTCCCGAACAGGTTCGGTAATTCCCAGAAAGCCTAAATTATAAGTGCTTTTAAAAACCTCATTGGCATAATCGGCATGGGCTTCGGGAAGTGTATTGTTGAAATTATGTGTTTTTATTTGTTGCTGTGCCTGGCTGTACGTATCCATTTTAATGGCATTGAGAAGCAAATCTCTAGACCAGCCTTTTGCAATTACCTCATTGACGTAAAACTCAACAGCGTCAGGCTTTTGTATCTTGTCAAGCAATAGTAAATTATGCCCCCAAGGCAAAACTGCTACGCTCTGTAGCAGTTTTTTATCTGCTTGATAATAACGCTCATAGAAGCGTTTCATATTCCATAAGTTGCGGGGTGACACACCCATATCGGGGAACTCATTTTTTAAGTCCACCGACAATTGTTTCACTACGCCGCTGCCATACCCTTCTTCCAACTGTTTTTCAGAAAGCAGTTTGCCCAAATTCCAATACACAGAATTGGTAGCACTATTTACTTGCAGAGCAATGGAAGTGCGAGCCGTGCGGATTTCTGCGACAGCCTGTCGCAGTATTACATCGTAATCCTTGGGGCTTATTGGTGCTATTTCATTTTTACTCATACGCTGCCAAGCCACTAATTTCACGCCCTTGGGCTGTTTTTTTTAATTGGGGTACTAAATCTTCCATCAAAGCCAGTTCTTTTAGCCTGCGTTCTTTCCAGCTCAATTCCAACGGCTCTAAAAGGTCGGTTAGTTTTTCACCATCAAAAATCATTCGGCTCATTATATTTTCAACGAAGTCTTTTAAGTCTGCTGTTTGTAAATCGTGTTTGTGAGCAATGGCAGCCAGTTCTTTTTCGTTTTTCTCCACTTTAAAAGTTTCGTAACCTTTGGTTAAGGTGTTCACTTCCTGTCCGCTGTTCCAGTCCAGTCCATTGATGTACTCTGTCAGATCTTCCTGTTCGTCCATCAGGTTGGCATTAGCACTCAGCAAACTAATTACCTGTGCTTTGGTCATTTTTTGCTTAGCTGGCTTCTTTTGCGTACTGTCGGCAATCAGGTTCATGATGTAGTCGTAATCAATCACAGCTGAAGCAAAAAGCACGAATTCAAAATCCAATTGTTGAACAGTGGGTGGTGCCTGGTCACCCTCTCTTTGTTGTATTTCCCTTAATTTCTTGGCAGTTTCTATGTATGAACTACGGAACTCTTGCAAAGTTTCGGTAGGTAAAATGGCTTCGATGTTGGCTTGCTGCTCATCGGTTATGTCGGTGTATTGGTCTAATTGCGTTTTGAGACGCTGTACTTCCTTAAAGTTTTTCACAAACGATATGCGTGCAGCATCGCCTTTCAGGTTATACACTTCTTGCGGTTCGCTTACCAAATTATGATCCTGCATAAACACGCCCAATGCTTCTACAGCCTGTTTGTATTTATCAATGACCACAGGAGCAGGGTCAACCATCCAAATTTCTTTTGCTTTTCCACTATCTTCACCAGAAAATAGTGCAATTGCTTTATTTACCTCGGCTTGTTGCGAACGGAAATCTAAAACATTACCATAAGGTTTCGTGTCATTCAGCACACGATTGGTACGTGAGAATGCTTGTATCAAACCGTGATATTTCAGGTTTTTATCCACATACAAGGTATTCAAGTATTTGGAGTCAAAACCTGTCAGTAACATATCCACAACGATGGTAATGTCTATTTTATGTTTGTGTGCGTAATCCTTATTGCTGTATTTCTGGTCTTTGATGCGCTGTTGCACATCCTGATAGTACAAATCGAATTCGTTGATAGAATGACTGGTTTTATACTGCGAATTGTAGTCGTCAATAATTTCAATCAACGCTTTTTTCTTTTCCTCCGGATTTTGTTTGTTGTCTTCTTTCTCCTGCGCCAAATCTTCTTGTAATTGTTTGATGTCGTCAGCATTCTTTTGACTTTGCTGGTCACCCTCTTTTGCAATTAGTTGCGATGGCGGAGAGAACACACAAGCAATATTTAGTGACACGTAATCCTCATTTTCAGCTTGCTTCCGTTCTTGAATTGCTTTGAATAACTGATAATATTCAATCGCGTTATTGATGGAAGCCGTTGCCAATATTGCATTGAAACGCCCCGAATTGGTTGCTGCGTTGTGCTTGTCGAGAATAGCTTCAACTACAGCCTGTTGTGCAATGGGTTCACCCGGCTTTGCGTTTTGAGTTCCTTTGCCTTTGAAATAGTCAATGTGGAACTTAAGAACGTTTCTATCCTCTATAGCATGGGTAATGGTGTAAGCATGCAACTGCTTTTCAAAAATAGCATCGGTGGTTTTGTAAGATGCCTCTTGCCCTTCAATGGTGCTATAACTTGCATTATCATCAAAAATAGGTGTACCTGTAAAACCAAACAGTTGAGCGTTAGGGAAAAACTCTTTTATGGCTTTGTGATTATCGCCAAACTGCGAACGGTGGCATTCGTCAAAGATGAAAACCATACGTTTTTTGCTCAATGGCTCTAAGCGCTCTTTGTAGTTCTTTTTATAGGTCCCATCTAAAGCCAGCCCTAATTTCTGAATGGTTGTCACAATAACTTTGTCGGCATAGTCGGTCGATAATAAACGCCTTACCAATGTTTCTGTGTTGGTATTTTCTTCTACGCTGCCTTCCTGAAATTTATTGAACTCTTCACGGGTTTGTCGGTCAAGATCTTTACGGTCAACCACAAACAGGCATTTTTCAATATCGGGGTTGTCTTTCAACAAGGTAGATGTTTTGAAAGAAGTCAAGGTTTTACCGCTGCCGGTAGTGTGCCAAATATAACCATTACCCCGGTTTTCGTGAATGCAATTAACAATGGCTCTTACGGCATAAATTTGATATGGACGCATAACCAAAAGTTTCTGCTCACTTTCCACCAACACCATGTACTTGCTAATCATTTCGCCAAGAGTACACTTTCTAAGAAACCTATCCGTGAAATCTTCTAAATAGTTGATTTTTTTATTGCTTTCATCGGCTAACTCATAAATAGGCAAGAACTGTTCATCCGCATTAAAGCTGAAATGCTGGTTCTTATTATTGGCAAAATAGTACGTTTTATTGCTGTTGCTTACAATAAACAACTGCATAAAACACATCAGAGTATTGCTATATCCGCTGCCCGAATCATTTTTATAATCAACAATTTGCTGCATTGCTTTTCGTGGCGAAACGTCTACTTTCTTCAATTCAATTTGCACCACAGGCAATCCATTAATCAGCAAAATAACATCATAACGATGATTGCTGTTCTCTGTATTGATGCGCAATTGATTGATAACTTCATACTCGTTTTTGCACCAATCTTTGATATTTACCAGTGTGTAATGCAAAGGCGTACCATCTTCACGTTGAAAGTAATTTCGTTCACGAAGCATCTTTGATGCAGCAAACACATCCGGATTGATGATTTCTTCACGCAAGCGTAAAAATTCACTTTCAGTAAGATGAACACGATTTAGTGCTTCAAACTTAGTTTTGAAGTTTTGTTCAAGCGTTTTTCTGTCTACAATATCAGGTCGATAGTTGTACTTCAACTCGATGAGTTGCTTGATTAGATTTTCTTCTATTTGATATTCTTTACTCATGAATCTTCTTTCAATATATCTTGGGGGTTAACTTCCAATACTTTTGCTAGCTGAAAAAGCAACTCAAGCCTACGCTTTTGTCGGTTTTAGATATAAGAGTCAACCCTGTTGTAGCTCTTTCCTAATTTCTCAGCCAGCCAAGTTTGTTTTATACTTTTCCTTCTAAAACTGCCTTTATTCTGTTCAAGAGTTACAAGCTTTTCAAATGTCAAAGATAAACATTTGTTATATTTATCTCACTATACAAGTTGAAAAACAATCAAGAAAAAATCTTACTCCGTACATAAAGGGTGGTTAGTGGGCATAGGTGAGTTGACAATTCAAAGAGCACCACAGCTCCCCATACAACCTACCTGACTACGGCTCCCCGAGATACCTTACGATCAGCTCCACCTGGCGGGGAGTGA
Source organism: Bacteroidales bacterium (assembly GCA_028709785.1). Classification (GTDB taxonomy): domain Bacteria; phylum Bacteroidota; class Bacteroidia; order Bacteroidales; family JAQUTK01; genus JAQUTK01. The sequence continues at coordinate 122,499 of JAQUTK010000005.1, read as the reverse complement.
GCACCCGGGTGCTGGCAGTGAGTCCGCTGTTGAGTAGTGCTTCGCGGAGAGGCTGACAGCGGTCGATCCAGTTCTTTACCGCTTCCCATGCGTTGTGTTTGTTGCGTTGCGGGGCGTAGAGCAGTCCCAGCTCGGCTTTGCTGTAACTGCGTATCCTGAAGCCTCCCACCGTCTCGTTGTGAGCCGTGCGCTCTTTGTGCTGCTGCTCTGTTTTTGCTGTCTGTTCTGCCTCGCGATATCGCTCTGTGTGTTCTGTCTGTATCATTTTGTGTGGTTTTATTATTGTTTAAATATACTCATTATCAATGAGATATGCAACCTTCTAAGCCCAAAAAAACATACAGATGAAAGGTTGAAGCGATGCCTATCCGTTGGTAAAAACTATTAATAGTTTTTACCGGAACATACGGTCGAAATGACGGGAGCGGAGAGGAGCAAAAAAGAGAATCCCCGGAAGTTTTCTCCCGGGGATTTCTCTCAAAAACATTTTCCGTTACCGGAGGCAAAACTAAGTAATACCGGAGGCAAGGCGGGAGGGTGGCTTTCCCTTTTGCTAGTTGCTAGTAACTGATACAGAAGCTTCTATCTGCTGTCTTCATTTCCTGCTGAGTCCCAAAAGAGTGACCTTTTGGTGCCTTAGTGCCCTGGTGCCTCTTAGGCCCCCGATTAAAGCTTGCGATAGCGTCCCGGCTCTATTTTTTCTATTGTTACCCCGATCGCTTTTGCCAGATATTTGTAGATCGTTCGCTTGTCGATACCAAGTGATGCGCCTGCTTCCAAGGCTTCTTTCGTGGTAAACTCTTCCGACAACAAATCCAACATGGCTTGCATCCGTTTGGCTTTTCGCACGGGGAGCATGCCTGTCGCATTGTCCGGCAAAGTGGTGCTCAGCAGGAAACTGTGTTCCATGCAGCATTTCGTGATTTCCATGGCGGTGGTATAATCTACATCGCTGCAATAAATCGTCGGCTGGTAACTCTTGTCATCTGCTTTTCTGAGGGCTGTCAGCACCATGGCAATACGCAGCGTCATTATTCCGTGACGCTTTACAATACTCTGCAAGGTGATATCTTCTTCGAGCACCACATCTTTGAGCATGGCACTGTACTGTTGGTTGAGCGTCTTCCACTGGATAGGTGAGAGGCGCACATCCGTAGGGTGCATGTCGAGAAAATCATAGTCGTTGAGCACTTCCAGACTCTCATGTTCGAAAAATCCCTGTGTGCTTATATTTTCATAATCAGGGGTCTGATCATACCAGAGGGCATCACCGGTAATGGTGAGGAAGAGAATACGACTGAAGAGACCACTTCTCTTGTTGGGTATCAGTTTGCCCAACTGATCGGGTGTGCCCGAGAGTGCCAGTGCCATCTTGGGATTCTTCACACAGATCATCTTGCCCAGTATCCTGAATGAGGAGGCGATGGGTTCGTGATGAAACATCTTACAAAGGTCGCTTACAAAGTTGCCACACTCCATCTTATTGGCGCTGTTGAGGGTGTTGGCTTCTGTGTCAAACATGATGCCGCCTACTTCGCCATTCTGATCCAGATGGTGGTGAATCATCGATTTACTGATGTTGGCCGGGATGCTGAATTCGACCTCCTTCGGTTGCTCGGGTTCGGGAACGTCAAACTCTCGCTTCTCTTTGTAGGAAGCTTCTTTGTCGTGAAGCCACTTGTCGTGAAGGCGGTTATATCGCTTCATGTCTTCCACGTAGATAGTCTTGAAACGTTCGTCGATGGCTTCAAAGAGTTTGCCGGCAAAGGTCATTTCTCCTTTACCGGAGGCAGCTTCTGCCAGAAGGAAGAAAAAGAGTTGCGGACTGAAGGTATATTCTCCGTAACGTCCTTTTACTTTGGGCAAACAGGCACTCAAAACAACGATCGCGCTGATGAGCATGACGTCTTTTTGTTTCGGGTTTTTGCAATGCTCAATTGCCCTCCGCAGCCTCCGGGGAAGACAGCTGAAAATTGAGTCGGGGAGCGTCGGAGTATTTGCTGTAAGATCCTCATAATCATTAGAGTTAGATCCATTTAATGGGTGTTCTATAGGTATGGACGGGGACATAAGAGGCACTAGGGCACTAAGGGCACCATTTTGGGTACTTTTCCCCTGTTTCTGAAACGAATGAACAGGGGTGTTCAAGACTCTGTTTTCCTTGAAAGCCGAGGCAATCGCCGCGTCAATTTCTTGGACGGTAAAGTCGGGCGCGCTATACCTGGCAATCAGCAAAGCGGCTGTTTTCCACTGGGTAAATCCGTGACTTTTGGCCAGCAATGCAAACTTAAACACCCCGGCATTGCGACCTCCCAGCTCAATGGGGTTGTTAGGGAGATAAGAGTCCAGAAGCTGTGCTAAATCACTGGTCTGCGAAGGCACCGAAAAGAGTTCGGCGTCCTCCTTGTAATATGCCTGAGGGTCATACGACACAAAGCTCAGACGGTTCACATCCTTACAATGCTCGTCGCACTTGAGATCCAGCAGCTTTTCATACAACTGAGCGATACCTCGATAAGCTACCAGATGATCCTCCTGACCTCCGTCGGTGCATACGATCACCCGAAAACCCTCGTTGCTACACGTCTTAAACAACGCCATCGTGTGGACGCACTCCTGGCAGAGCCTGATCTTCTCATCGAGCATCTCCGCAGGCACCTTGTCAAAGTCCAGCCCCATCAGACCTGTGTAGTCCGTCACATGGGCCAGCGCGTGACCGCCCACGCAGATTGCCGAAGTCGTAAAGGCACTCAGCATCCGCTTCACCTTGTCTGCCTCCGCTTTGTTGCCCTCCGCACGCAAGGAGCGGATCCGCTCCACCGGTTCCTTCCACTTTCCCTCACAGATCCCTTTCATGATACTTTCGAGCGAGGCACGGGCTGGATCTTTGTCCAGCACCGAGCGGAAGTATCCCATCATCGGCGAACTCAACTTCGCCTCTCTTTCTCTTTTTGCTCACGGTTAATACTCCCCTCTGTCGCCGCATCATGGACAGCATCAGGTTTTGGAAAACGCTCTTCACCAAACATGGTAGCCAGGATTTCCCCGATACTCATTGCATGGTTGGAAAATAATTCAGACTTTGTTTCTTTCATCTTAAATAGGTTATTTATTTGTGCTCCACAGTTTGTGAAGCGACACTGTAAAGAAAATCATTCCAATAAAAAGAAATTTACTCATTTTCTATCAATTATAAAAAATGAGTAAATTTCTTTTAATTACAGAGTGTAGTTTTGCTAGTCTTATTCACGAAATTATATACTAATGTCACAAAATCACTTTCAGGAAGAGCTACAGCTCTCTGTTATTCCACTTCCAAACAGTTATATTCTACCGCAATTAACAACTCTTGATCCCTTTGACTTTAATGAACTTGTCTCTGTTGAGCTTTTAGTACCCCACATAGGAAGTCTTCTGAAGTTTATAAGGAAGAATGCACATTTATCCATTCACGATATTGTAGTCTATGATGAGCTTGCGCATAGTACAGCGGTGTACATTGAACGTAATGTTGGTTCTAAATTAATTACAATACTCAAATACATTAAAAGACTCCTGTCAGAAGCCGGTTATAATCTGAAAAGAAAACCGTTGACGCAACACCTCCATCTGGCAAAGAAAGAGCTTTGTAATCTGGTCTGTGTCCTTCAAGATCCGATCACCAGAGAGTACAAATCACAGGCAGTAGTGATTGCAGACAATACCTTCGATCCTGAGACTGAGATCGGATGGGTTGGATCTTACTATGAAAGAATGAAGATTAGCGTCGTCAAAATGATAGGCCTGGCCATTACTCTCCGCTGCGATCTGGTTACTATGCTCTGTGACTCAGAAACCGGTGAATTGGTGACCTCTCCGGTAATCATCTTCGAACAATTGCGCAATAATAAGATCTATAGTTTTAAAAAGAAAAAATCCCAATCAGACTGCAAGAAACAGAACTTGTCAGTCATTCATCCAACAAAACCGTTCATGTTTGAAAAAGAAATGACAATCGGCAAGTTCCGATTCAAGAAAACCATTCAAAAGCTCTCTTTTAATATGATTGGATGTATTCGTCCCATCAATGGCGAACTGGTAGTGATTGAAAGAATATCGTACAGTGAGCGTGTCTATTTCATCACAGAGATCGGTGATGATGCCTTTTACAACGCAAAGGGAATCACGAGTGTGCATTTCTCTCAATATATCCAACGGATCGGCGATGGAGCTTTTGGAAAGTGCGAGCACATCACTATCATCAATCTACCCGGCAGACTCACCACTATAGGCAACATGGCCTTTGCCGGATGCTCCCGAATCACGTCAATCACTCTTCATAAACACCTGAAGAACATCGGATCCAGAGCTTTCGAGGGTTGTATCGGACTCCGACAGATCATCTCACTCAATCCCATTCCACCCATACTGACGGCTGAAGATACTTTTGCGGGAGTTGATTACGACACCTGCGAACTGATGATTCCCCAAGGCTCAGAAGATGCTTATCGTGAGACGCATGAATGGAACTTCTTTAAAAATGTACGAATAATCAATAAGAACAAATGAAAACAACGCCCAGTCCAATCGCCCCCAACCTCATCCCGCTCAACCAATGCCGGATCAGCTACAACAGTTTATACACAAGTTATAGAGACACGCAGATCATGGCCCAGCTCTCAGTGATGCTACACTGTGAGAGTAACACGTGCATCGACGATCCCGATCAGCTCTTTGACGCGGAGAAAGAGCGCAGGACGATAGTCCGGGGCCTATTCACCTTCGCTGCCGGTCTCCTCACCATTGATCAGATACTGGACTCTCAGGGGGTGGCGGTACCGCTACTGGTGAAACGACCCTTTGAGGAGATTGCGGGTCGTAGCCCGCAATGACGGAGTGGGCGGAGCCGTTCGCTTAGTGGAATGTGAGGCTATGCAACAAATGAACCGCGATCCGGAGAGAAAATCTCTGTCCGGATCGCGGTTTGCTTAGTTAAGAAATAAAGGTGTATGAATGTACTCGTAAAAACGAGCTGCTGGGTTGCGCTTATAATGCGACCTTGAAACTCTTTCCGGCTATCTTGATTAAATAAATGTGTCCCCGTGGTGCATTGATTCTGAGAATGTTGTCTGTCAATGTCATCGTTTGGTATAAAGATCCCGATTCAGTATAAACAGAAATTGTTTCTCCCGGTTCACCACCTTCAATGACAATAAATTCTCCTTCTGAGAATAGTTTTATATTGCTCGTTTCAACCTGATCAACCGAAGAGAGGGTATTTTCAAAACTGATCCTGATTGTGGAATTTGCTTCAAGCATTGGAGTTGTAAATTGGTTTTGAGCATCCAATTGAGAAGTTACGTCTAAAGCATTATACATTACGGTATTGATTTTCCAACCCGTTGAAGGGACTACTTTAAAAGTAAATATATCTCCTTTTCTCATGATAAGCTCAATAGCACCAGCCTCACCGGAAGAAATAGAGAGCACTATGTTTATAGTACCCAAATCACTTGATTCAATAATATTCGAGAACTTATCCCATCCAATCGCTTCTTCATATTTTTGTTTTGAACCTACCGGTACATAAATCTTACATTTATTAGCACCTACATTTTCGAAAGTTGCTTCTGAAGCAACGGGGGGCTCCGGATTTGAACTTACGATTGAAGTCAGAGCTGCGCAGCTGGAAAATGCTCCAGTACCAATGGATGTAACACTATTACCTATCGTGATTGAAGTTAATCCGATACAACCGGAAAATGCACTGGAGCCTATTGAAGTGACACTATTGGGAATAGTGACGGAAGAAGTTAATTTGCTACAACCTTTAAAAGCATTATTACCAATCGAAGTAAGCGTGTTGGAGATAGTGATGGAAGTTAATTCACTGCAGCCCACAAACACGTCATCACCCATAAAATTGACACTGTTGGGGATAGAGACGGAGGTTAATCCGTTACAACCGGAAAATGCGCTAGCACCAATTGAAGTGACACTATTGGGGATTGTGACTGAAGTCAATCCGGTACAATTCCTAAAGGCAAAATCACCAATCGAAGTGAGACTATTGCCAAGAGTGACGGACGTCAATCCCAAACAGTCAGAAAAGACATAATAACCAATCGAAGTGACACTGTTAGGGATAGTAACAGAAGTTAGTCCGCTACAACGACTAAAGGCTGCATATCCAATCGAAGTGACACTGTTAGGGATAGTAACAGAAGTTAGTCCGCTACAACCAGAAAATGCAGAACCACCAATAGATGTGACACTGTTGGGGATAGTAACAGAAGTTAATGCGGTACAACCAGAAAATGATCTAGAGCCAATCGAAGTAACACTGTTGCCCAAATTGACAGAGGTTAGTTTATTACAATACTCAAATGCACCATAATCAATCGAAGTAACACTATTGTCAATAGTGACAGAGGTTAATCCACTGCAACCCGCAAATGCGGCATATGCAATTGTCGTGACACTGTTGGGGATTGTGACGGAAGTTAATCCTTCACAACCATAAAAGGCAGATTCACCAATCGTAGTGATGCTATTGCCTAGAGTAACAGAGGTTAACGCACCACACTGGTAAAATGTTTTATTTTCAATCGAAGTGACGCTATTGCCAATAATGACCTTTTTTAATAGGTAATCGCCGTCAAAGGCTTCAGAATCGATCCATCTGACACTGTTCGGAATCGAAATCGAAGTAAGATGAGGAGAGGTAAACATTCTATAACCTATTGTATCGTCTGAAGAATAATAAGAACCGTAATAAGGATCTCCTCCCTTCACAATATTTGCTCCTGAAAGATCAAGGGTGGAAAGCGATCCGTTTGTATAATGGCCATAAGGATCCCAAGTTGCCATCTCCCCAATGAAGGCGATATCTGTTCCATTCAGATCGCCGGTCAACGTTAGACTGGTAATCGAATATTTTTCATTACTTGGAATATAGGTAGAAAGTGTGCCCGGCGTCTCGACATGGATGGTTCGTGACTTTGCATGCAAGCTCAATCCCAGTAATAAGCATATTACTACCAGAAAGGATCTGAGTGTCATTTGTCGTTTCATAGTGTTTTAAATTTTTTCTCTCTTTACGTCAAAAGGACTAGTCTTATAATGCAATCTTAAAAGTCTTTCCGGCTACGTTGATCAGATAGGCCTGTCCACGGGGAACCGCGATCCGGATACTGCTTTCGGTAGCCTGTGTGGTTTGTAGTAAGGCTCCCGACTCGGCATAAACCTGGATCGATTGTCCGGCTTCTGCTCCTTCAACTACGATTGCCTCTGCTTCTGAATAGACCTTCATGTTGCCGGTTTGAATCTGTGGAGTGGAGGTTAGATCTTCTTCCAGGATGGTTGCAAATTCACTCCATATCGATGCAGTCCGATAGCCCGCCAAAGAGCCTTTGGGCACATAAAGCAGGCAGGTGGTTTTATCAACTCCGAGAAAGACAACGCTATCTATATTTTGAGGTGTTGCATTATTATTGTGGATTTCCGTTAATGCAGTACAATTTCCAAATGCACCATTACCTATTGAAGTGACGCTATAGGGGATCGTGACAGATGCTAATTTGCTACAATTCCAAAATGCACCGTTACCAATTGATGTGACACTGTTGGGGATCGTTACTGCAGTTAAACTTATACAAGATGAAAATGTAGACTGACGAATTGAAGTGACACTATTGGGGATAATCACAGAATCTAATTTGAAACAGCTTAAAAAAGCAGCATCGCCAATGGAATCAACACTATTTGGGATCGTGACGGAAGATAATCTGCTACAGTTCCAAAATGCACCAAAACCAATCGAAGTAACGCCGTTAGGAATATCAAGCGAAGTCAAATTGCTACAACCCATGAATGCATTACTACCAATGGAAGTGACACTATTGGGAATAGTGACGGATTTCAAACCGGAACAACCCCAAAACAGATCATTATTAATCGAAGTGACTTTGGATGGAATAGTGAAAGAGGTCAATCCAATGCAATGCGAGAATGCAGAACCACCCAAAAAAGTGACACTGTTAGGGATCGTGAGAGAAGTCAATCCAACACAATTATAAAAGGCACTATTGCCAATCCATGTGATACTGTCAGGGATTGAGAGAGAGGTTAATCCGCTACAACCGGAAAATGCATTACTTCCAATCCATGTGACACCCTTGGGGATAGAGAGAGTGGTTAATCCGCTACAATTTCGAAAAGCGTCATTCGTAATTAATGTGACACTATTGCCGATCGTGACAGACGTTAATCGGGTGCAATTTTGAAAAGCGGCATCATTAATCGATTCGACACCACTTCCGATAGTGGCGGAGGTTAATCCGCTACAATTCAAGAATGCAGAGTTGCCCATGGACGTGACTCTGTTTGGAATGGTGACAGAAATTAATTTGCTGCAATCAGCAAATGCACTGTTACCTATTGAGGTGATGCTATCACCGAAAGCGACAGAGATGAGAGCGATACAGTTTCGAAAAGCTTCATCGCCAATTGAAGCGGTGCAATTGTCGAAAGAAACAGTAGTTAATGAGCTGCAATTCCTAAACGCGAATTTGTCAATAGTTGTGACACTTTTCGGAAGTGTGAGTGAGGATATTAGGATACAATCGCCAAATGCACGTTTACCAATGGAAGTGATGCAACTGCCGAAAGTGAATGAGGCTAATTTCTTACAATTGAAAAAGGCTTCATCACCAATTGACGTGAGGCTATCAGGAAAGGAAATGGATACGAGTTCGCCACAATTAGCAAAGGCTCCTTCACCAATTGAAGTAACTTTCTTGCCTAAAATAACGGAGTTTAATTTGTCACAACCTCCAAATGTGTTTTTACTGACAGAGGTGATGCCATTGCCGGTAGAGACGGATGTTAAAGCACTACACCCCCAAAACAGACTCTCGCCTATGGACGTGACACTTTCAGGAATAAGGAGAGAGGTTAATGCGGTACAATATGAAAATGCATATTTCCCAATGGAGGTGACACTCTTCGGAATGGTGATGGATTTGAGTCCGCTGCAACTCGCAAAGGCCATATCACCAATCGATATGACGCTATTGGGCACCAGGTAACTCGGTGATTTTGCATTCGGGTATGCGACTAAAATCGTTTTGTCTTTACTGAACAGGACTCCGTCTATGGAACTATAACGACTATTCTCATCGGAGACAATGATCTCTTTTAATACACTACAATCAGAAAAGAGTTCACTACCCAATGACGTGACACTCTCGGGAATCGTGATGGACGTTAAAGCAAAACAGGCGCGAAAGGCCTCGTTTCCAATGGAGGTGACACTGTTGGGAATCGTGATGGACGTTAATTTCTCACAGGCACGAAAAGCGGCATTCCCGATGGTGGTGACACTATTGGGGATAGAAATAGAAGATAATCCGCGACAAGAACTAAAAGCACCACTACCAATGGAGGTAACACCGTTGGGAATAGAAATTGTAGTTAAGTCGCGAGAATGATAAAATGCAGCACTACCAATCGAAGTGATACTATTGGGGAGTGCAATAGATGTAAGTTGGGTTTCGCGAAACATCGAACTGCCTAATGTATTATCTGAAGTATAACAACCGATAGAATCTTCCATGCTTGAATAATAGGAATCTCCTCCAGCCACTATATTCGCACCCGATAAATCAAGGACGGTAAGCTTTCCTATTGAATAATCGTAAAAAGGATGGCGATATGCCATCTCCCGAATGAAGCGGATATCTGTTCCATTCAAATCTCCGGTCAACGTGAGACTGGTAATCAGATTTTTCTCTTCAGAGGCTATATAGGTAGAAAGAGTACCCGGAGTCTCTACATGGATGGTTCGTGTCTGTGCTTGCAGGCTAAATCCCAGTAATAAGCAGGTTACTACCAGGAAGGTTCTGATTGTCATTTGCTGTTTCATCGTTTTAATAGATTCTGCCTACATTCTCTTCCAGATCGGTCATTTTCAATAAGTCTAAACAGACGAGTTTTAACCCCTGACCTGTCCATCTATCCACCATATGATATTTGCCGGACTCTTTTCCTTCTAAAATCCACCGTGCACCATCAGTTCCGAATCGGCTATTGTCTATTGTGGGTGCGTTCCAAAATTGAATCGAATCAATTTTCTGTTGAAAGAGTGCCCACTCCTTGATACTCAAATCCTTTTTCTTGTCTGTTACGAGTTTGCCCGGTTCGTATCCGCCTGTTCCATCGCAAACTTTCCAGTATAATGTGATGCGGTCTTTCTTGTTTTCCAACCGTATGGCAACCGGATGATCGAAGGAACGTAACCAGGTAAAACGATATACTTTTGTGGTGGAGGAATCGTTTAGTGCCGGTTCTTCAAGTGCGGTAAGATGTTTGGAATACCAGTTCATAAAGAAAACGGCAAACTGAACTCCGGAAAAATTACTATCTGTACGGGATACATAATCCATCACATTAACAGCGTAATTTGTTTGCCAGTCAGCGGGGATACTCATGAATGCAGATATGGGGATCTGGGTGGTTTGAACATTGTATTGTTCATAGAGCTTGATCTTATTGGCATCTGCTAAATAATGGGCGAGTTGCAACGAAGGATATTTCAAGGTCTCTTTGTAACTCTCTTTTTGTTTGCATACCGCATCAAATTGTTCCAGTGCCTGATTGGCATAGGAGGTGAGTTTTGAACTGTTCTTGTCGGCACGATACTCCTTTACAAAAAGGTCGTAATACGATTTGCCAAGCATATATTTCGCTTCTGCATGGGTGCGATCAATCTCCAGCGCCTTTTTCAGATAAGAGATTTGTTGCTCAGCTGTAACTCCTTCACTCAGTGAATTTTCAGAGCCTGCCCGGATGATATAGGGCTCCGGCCGATTGGGGTTCTCTTTGATGAGCTTGTCATATAACCATTGAATTGAATCCTTTTGCTTATTTTGGCTATACGCCCGGACTAAGTAGTTTATCGCTTTTTCATTGAATTTGTCCAGTTGCAACAACTTAAATGCTTGCTCTTTTTTATTACCAAAACGTTCACCTGATTGGGATCTTCTCAAATCAAGTTCTAATTCTGCGACAGTCTGTGAGAAACAGCTGATGCTGAATAGGATCGATAGGGCGGTCAGTAATGCTTTCATAGTTTCGTTTTTTAAAGGTTCTGCTTGTTAATAATTACAGCTCATTGGGTATTCTCTCGGATCTTATCTGCAAATATAATTGAATGTTTTGAAATTTTCAGATTTGGCACAAAATAATTTGATATAATTTTCGTTTCTAGTATGTGAACAATATTGAAGTATAAAATAAAGACTCTAATCGAATGAAAAATTACAAGCTACTGAACAATCTCTTCGGATGGGTCAGTTTTTGTGATTGCTGTGAATTTATTACTTACGATAGGTAGTGGATAAGTTGGAGTTGTTTTTAATTGGATAAGCCGTTGCTATCCTGTATATTAATGAATGAAAAACGCAGCCTTGATGTTGCAAGGCTGCGTTTCCTTATGAGGATAGTTCTTTATTACTTTCCGATGCAAAAGAGGTGTTTGTCGCCACGCAGATATATTTTCCCATTGCTTATCGCCGGAGATGCATACATCATTTCGCCCATAGCGTTTTTTGCCACGGGTACGAAAGTGGGTCCCGCTTTGAACACCGTGATCACTCCATCGTCATTGGGCATGTAAACCAGACCATTGGACAAAACCGGAGAGGCATATTGTTTGCCTAATTCTTGTGTCCAAAGTACTTTGCCGGTGGCTATCTCAATGCAGTTAACCTTGCCATTGGTCATGGTAGAAAAAAGATAATCGTCGGTACAAACCGGAGAGGGTACGTAATAAGCACCTTCTTTGGATTGCCAAACGACATGACTTTTAGTTACATCACCTTGGCCGTCAGGTTTGATTGCTAACAGGTTACGGAGAGGCCAGGCACTGCTGATCAAGATCAATCCTCTCTTTTCATTGTAAACCGGAGTGGCACAGAAATCTTCTGAAGGGCCATTGACGAACCAATATTTTGAACCGTCTTCCGGATTATAGGAAGCAACTTCCTTATTGCCTAAAAAAATCATTTGCATTTTTCCCGCAATCTTCCTGAATATCGGGGTGCTGAAACTGTGGGACAGATTAGGAAGTGCCACTTTCCAAAGTGGCTTCCCGTCTGTTAGGCTCAAAGCAGCTACAAATGAATCTGGTGATTTACTGCATCCATTGATGATCACTTTGTTTTCGAAAAGCACCGGCGAACAGCTATAGCCGTGTGGGCTTGAGAATTTACCCGGTCGCTGTATCCAGACCAGTTTTCCTGTAAAGTCGTAAGCAGCTACTACCACATCTTCTCCGTCAAGGAATGACACATACACCCATTTCCCATCTGTGGCAGGTGTGCCCGATGCAAAACTGTTGTCGCCGTGTTTATTCTCTAACTTGGATTTGAGTACGGTTGTTTGCCACAGTAATTTGCCATTCTTACAATCATAACAAAGGAGTGCTTTCTCGTTCTTCTCAGGATAAGCGGTGAGCGTAAAAAGCTTATCTTCCCAAATAATGGGAGAGGAATGTCCGACGCCCGGTATGGGACTTTTCCATAGCACGTTGGTCGTCGAATCCCACTTGGTCGGTAGGTTGGTCTCGTTACTGATTCCGTCTCCATTGGGACCACGCCAGTTTGCCCAGTTTTCTGCCTGCGTCACTGACATGGAACTTGCTACAATCCATGCGATTAATCCAATTGAAAATTTGAAGTAGTTCATACTTGTTGAGTTTAGAGGCTATCTCCAAAATCTTGTTTGAATTTCGCTACTAATTTCTCTTGCCAATCTGATGTGGGTTTCAATTTACCAAAGAAGAAACGGAGAACTGTTGGCTCTTCGTAAAACTCGAGTCCACCGATCAGATTCCTGTTTTCATACAACCAGACAATCCTGTCTATCGTATATTTCACTTGAGATAGGGTAAATACGCGTCTGGGAAGTGCAAGTCGTAAAAGTTCGACAGCAGCCAGATGGTCGCTTCCATCTGCTTCTCTTTCTTCCGAGATGGTACCTCTTTCCATACCTCTGACACCACTTGCGATATATAATGCGGCACCCAACGCACCGGCTCTGTATTGTTCTTTCGGTACGTGTGGTAAAAACTCCATTGCATTTAAGTGAGCGCCCAGACCACCGGCCGGAGTAACTACCGGAACCCCGTGTTTCACCAGTTCGTCGATCATAAACTTAATAAACATCGGACCCTGATTGATCATCTCTTCGTCCATCGTTTCATCCAAACCAACGACCATGGCTTCCATCTCGCGTGTGGACATACCGCCGTAGGTAGAGAAGCCTTCATAAAGAGGTAGCATTTCCAGAAGCTTCTTGTAGATTGTTTCGTTGTTGGTAATGATACCACCGCCTCTGACATGACCTAGTTTGCGGGCAGAGAAATAGATTATATCGGCAGTTTCAGAAAGAATCTTGGTGATCTCGCGAATGGAAAGATCTTTGTATTTTTCTTCGCGTGTTTTGATAAAGTACAGGTTATCGGCTAACAAACTTGCATCGACAATGAAAGGTATTCCATACTGACGGGCAATCTTACCTGTCTCTATAAAGTTGTCCAGAGCAACCGGTTGACCTCCAATCAGGTTGGTTCCGGCTTCCAGTCGAATAAAGGAGATTTTATCTGCTCCTTCCTTATTGATCAATTGCTGTAAGGCCTCCAGATTCAGGTTTCCTTTAAACGGAACATCGCTAACTGTATTGAGGGCTTCGGGCATGTGTAACTCTAATACTTCACCACCATTGACCCTGATGTGAGCCTTGGTCGTTGTGAAATGATAGTTCATGGGCACATAAGTGTCCTTCCGGACAAACGCCTGAGAGAGTAGATTTTCACAAGCTCGTCCCTGATGAACGGGGAGGAAATATTTTTTATCGAAGATTTCGAAAAGCTTTTCTTGGAGTCTGGTAAACGTAGCTGATCCGGCATAGCTGTCATCTACTGTCATCATCGCCGCCATTTGTTTGTCGCTCATGGCATTGACTCCGCTATCGGTAAGCATGTCGAGATAAATGTCTTTGTTGAAAAGTAAAAAGGTGTTGTTACCTGCTTCTTCAATTGCTTTTAGTCGTCTTTCAATGGGAACCAGGTCCAGACGTTGAACAACCCTCACTTTGTGCATCTCCAGAGGAATTTCCTCTCCTAAGTAGTACTTGATATTAGCCATCTTTTTTTGTTTGATGAGATTAAAATTTGTTTTATGGAATATTCGAAATAAGACGTTTGGATATAACGGCTGCGAATATAGATAAAATGTTTTGCAAATCATTTAATGCCTTTGAAATTAATTGAAATAAATATCTCCGTGATTCCTTTTATTTTCCTTTAAAAATTGTAATGGTTGTCGAATGTTTATATCTTTGCCGGTGTTGAAGAGAAACATTTCCTAAAAAAGTAGCGATTATTATCCTTCTCTAATCATGAAACGAGATTTAAAAGAAACGATACCTGTTTGGGCACCTGCTTTACCTGTTGCTGTGCTGATGCTTGTTTTATTGGTGCTTCTCTTTTCGCGTTATTTATTGCTCTGGCTGGAGTGGGAGACCAGCTTGGGAATGCCCATCCTCCTCCGATATAGTATAGGTATCTCATTGATCGGCATTGGATTTTTTATTTATGTTTGGGGATTGAAAGATCTGAAACCTGCGGGTACTGTGGGTCAAGCGAAAAGTCTCAGACAGAAAGGGGCTTATGGATACACCCGAAATCCAATGTATTTTGGAGGAAACGCCATGTTTTGGGGGACGGCCATCGTGTTGGATAGTCTTGTCTTGTTGTTGGCTGCAAGTATATGGCTGTTGGGTAATTACCTGGAAATTGTGTTGTGGGAGGAAAAGCAGTTGATCAAGAAATTTGGAGAGGAATACAGGGAGTATAAAAGGAGGGTGCCCCGCTTCTTTCCTATTAATTTAAGAAAAAGATAAACCTCATGAGTAACAGAATGGAATAATCAGGTTGCTCTCTTTGAACCTGTTGGACCGATCAATTAATAAATGAGATGCTATGAAAAAGTTACTAACCTTATATATATAGGTGTATGAATCGACGGCAACAAATGAGGAAGAGTTTCATCTGTTCTTTTTCAGGTCTCGTTTTAGGGATCGCTTTGCTTCTGACTTCGGGATGTAGCCATTCGGAGAAGGATGTGATAAGTTGGCCCGCGGGTAAGCTTGATAAAGAACAGGTGCAAAAGCTCAAAGGATTCTTTGATCAGAAAAAGACGCTTTTAGCTGCTGTGGGAATGTCTGATGAGGAGTTTATTTCCTTTAGCACGGACTCGGCCTGGAGTTTGAACGAAGCCGACCGAAACAAACTCAAACAGCTTCGTAATCGTCTTTCTGCACCGACAGGCTCTACACTTCTGCAAAAGATTGTAGCCCTTCAGGATGTTGCTACGTATATGAATAATACGTATGGAGGCACGGTGGGTGGTTTTGTCAGTGTAGCGGCAGATGTGAAAAGTCTCTCCACGATGCATGATGTGTATTGGGGGATGCGTCTGGACTATCCCGGAACAAAGTTCTTGCCTGAAGGCGCGGGTTATGCTGTGTTGCGTTTTACCAGCAGTAGAACTGAGATGCTGAATGTGCCGTATTGTGTGGAGATGGGTGGCTCTTATGCGCATGCGTGGCCAAATACCGGAGGTGGGTTTACCTCTTCTTCGCTGGGCAAAGGGGGAGTGCCGGAATACACGTTCAGCAACTATTTCGCACCTGATCAGGGTGCTGAATTGTACGAGGTAACGACATTGGGATATGAGATCTTACGCGCTACATATAAAGGTACAAAGTGGGTCACGACCGAACCGTCCACTCGGGCTTCCAAAAGTGCGCCGAAAGAAGGAAGTCTGGTGCGAAACGGAATCTACGGATGGGTTGAGAACAACTATTATCCCTTGATGAGTTATCTGGGGGGCAATAAGAAAATCCAGATTGCAGAGAACGACGTCAGGGAGTATTGGGGAACGGAATATTATATCAGTTCGCAGGCGGATTATCTTGGTAAGAATTGTAGGGTGTGGAACGGAGATGCGGATCATTATTTCCTTACCTATGTAGGAGAGGGAGCGTCTGCGTTGCCCGGTTTTGAGCGTGTAGAGAAGAATGTGTTTGGAAAGTTAGTCCCTGTTCGTGAGATTTCTAATTTTCGAGAAGTAATAAGCATACATGAACTGTTCCTTAATAATTAATGGAGGACGTGAAATGAAGAAATTTTTCTTGTTTTTCAAAAGGATGGGGAAATTATCCGATAGAGAATAGCTCTCTGTGGATAATTTCCCCATCCTTTTGAGTCTGTGAAAGTGCCTGATGCTTACTTATTTCTGATAGACACGAACATAGTCTATCTCGTATTTCATCGGGAGTGCCTGTTCGTCGATAACTCCTCCGTTCATGCCACCGATCGCCAGGTTTAGCAGGAGGTAATGTTTCTGCTTAAACGGATTTGTTCCGTTACCGAAGGTTCCGTTTATTGTTTTGGAGAGTGGCGTCTCGTTGAGCAATTCATCATCGAGGTACAATTTGATGGCCTGTTCGTCCCAATCCATCCGCCAGATATGAAACTTCTCTGCCCACTTGCTGTCTTTGGCTGTGAAATGGCTGTAAGGTACTGTCTGTGTATCCCACATGGCTTCGTAAGGCTTGTCTTTTCCCCAGGCGACGTTAGCCAGAATGTGAGGAATACCTTTGATGTGATAAAACTCCATGATATCGATCTCGCCGCAGGAAGGCCATTGCATACCACGTCCCAGGGTCCAGATGGCAGGCCATGATCCTTTTGCCACCGGTATGCGGGCTTTTACTTCAAAACGGCCGTAGAGAAATTCCTTCTTGCGGGCTGTGGTTACCGATGAGGAGGTATATTCGATAAATTCACGCTTTTTACGCCAGTCTCTGCTGCCTGCCTCGTACCGAGGATTCTTTCTGTTTTCTTTCCGGGCTTCGATGATCAGATAGCCACCTTTGCAGTTGGCATTGTCCGACTGGTACCACTGGGCTTCTTCGTTGCGCTCAAATCCGTTTTCATAGTTCCAGATAGAGGTATCCAGTTTGCCGTCTGTATTGAACTCATCGCTCCATACTAATTTCCATTCTTTGTTTTGCTGTGCAAAAAGGCTGCCTGAAAGGATCAGGAGGATCGATAGTATACTAACTTTTGAGATTTTCATGTTGTTGTTTTTCATCTAATGGTTTGTAATGGATGCAAATGTAGAGAATGTTCGTGTATAAACAAATAAACAGATCGTTATCTTTAAACGCTTTTGTGACAGTTTTTGTACAGATATTTTGCAAATAATGGAGAAATAGGATGGAAAGTAGAATAAGGTGTTGTACTTTTATGACCTGAAATTAATAATACTTATATAATACAATGAGAAAAAGACTTTTATTGCTGGCTGTTCTTGCGATTACTACTGCAACGACTGTGTCACCCGGCTGCAAAGCGAATCCAAAGGAGACAACGCTAAATGAGAATAACTTTGGTGAGTATGTAAAAGGAGACACCAAAGTTTTGGTCTCCAGTGCGACGACTTCCTCAAATAACAAAAGAATAGAAAGTATCGAGAGGTCTATTGACGGCGATTTTACTACCATGTATCACTCTGCTTATGATAATTCCGGTACCTCGTATTTTCCGATTACTTTGACCTACAATTTCAAGAATGCGGATAAGATAGATTACCTTATATATAATCCCCGGCAAGATGGAGTCAACGGACGCTTTAAAGAGGTGGAAGTTCAATATAAGTTGAAGGGACAAACGGACTATACTTCCTACAGCTCTTATAATTTTGGTGGATCAGGCAGTGCGTCTTGTGTTTCATTTGAGGGTGGATTGCGTCATCCGGAAAGTATCCGGCTGATTTTGAAATCGGGTGCCGGAGATGGACAGGGCTTTGCCAGTTGTGTGGAAATGGAGTTTTTCAAAGCTACCACAGAGGTAGATCCTGCTTTTTCAATTTTTGCGGACAAACTAATGACAACCTTAAAACCGGGAGTCACTCAGAAGAAGGTCGATAAAATATCCAATCCGTTTGTCAAAACGCTGGCTACTCAGATTCTCTCCGGAAACTATTCGCTCAAATATCGTCTGGCGGACTATAAAGCGTATAAGGATCCGTCTACAGTAGGAAAGGAACTTCATATCGGTGATGGCTACAGTCAATATGAGAATATGACCGGCATTTATCTGCCGAAAGGAAAGCATGTGATTGTTGTGGATAATCTGGCGAAGGGCAAACAGTTGAGTTTGTGGATACCTCGCTTGACAAATCCTGAAAGCTGGGGGATAGAGAATGTGGGGTTTGCGTTGAAGAATGGTTTGAATGTGATCAATAATACCTCGTGGGACGGACTTGCGTATCTGAATTATTACTCGGAAACTCCGGAGAAAGAGAACGTGGTGAGGGTCCATTTCCCGTTGGCTGCTGTGAATGGGTATTTTGATGTTGCCAAACAGAATGATCAGGACTTTAATCAATTGCTTGATCAAGCGGTGGCTCCGATAATGGATTGTCGTGGAAGAAATATTCAGGTGATGTATCCGGTGGTCGCTTTGAAACAATATACGTATGGAAGGGGTGTGGAACTAATCAGTAACTATGACTCACTAGTGACAAGGCAATATCGTATTATCGGACTGGAGAAGTATAATAAAGTGCCGGCAAACCGTATTCTGGCGCGTGTAAATCATGCGTATTACATGTTTCGGGATGGAAACGGGGTCGCTTATAAGTATGATGCCATGCGATTGGTGGCTGATCCGAAAGTGGTGATTTCCGGTGATCCTTGCTGGGGCTTCAGCCATGAGGTGGGACACGTGCATCAGTTGCGCCCCTATTTGTCATGGGGTGGGCTGGGGGAGACCAGTAACAATATCGTGTCTATGTATGTGACAAGATCATTTGGGGTAAAAAGTCGCTTGACTCCGTATTATCAGCCAGCTCGTGATTCCATCATTGGAAGAAAATGTTCATACCTGCAAGACAAGGATGTGTTCCGGCGTTTGGTTCCGTTCTGGCAGTTGCAGTTGTACTTCGCTTCAGAGAAAGGAGGCTACAAGGACTTCTATCCCGACTTGTATGAGTCGTTGCGTCATACAGATGATTTGGATCCGGCATGGAAGGAGGGTATTCATAACCTGACAGAGTATCAGCTGAACTTTGTGAAAAAGGCTTGTCAGGTAAGTAAAACAGACCTGACAGGTTTCTTTGAAAAATGGGGCTTCTTTTATGTGGGAAAATTTGATATCGATGATTATGGTGCTTATACCTATATAATGACTCAGGCACAGGTCGATGCCTGCAAGGCTGAAATTGCCGCCATGAAATTGCCAAAGCCGAAGGATAAATCCACCGGAAAGGAGATTGATCTGACGCTACTGATGGATTAATTCCTGGTTATACTCACAGGATAGTGAATTGATTATTTATTGTATACATAACACGATCTAATATTGACGTGTTTGGAGTATCCCCCATGCGTATATGTGGGGCTTCAGCTCTTGTGGGACGTTAAAATCGAAAAGAATAATTGCTTGCAAACGATGCTTATTGTATAGAAATGTGAAGATGTAATTTTTTTTCGAAATGGGAATTACTCCCGATAAGTGTAAAATTAGTTAATACATTAATTATTGCATGCTTTGTTTTTGAATATACAAATAAATGTATGTAGCTTTACACGCTATATTAACTATTCAGACTATGAAAAATTTGAACTTCTTAAAGATCTTTACTACAGCGGCTTTGACATTCGGCTTTGTTGCGCTGCAAGTAAATGCTTATGATGCCAACCGTATTCCACGTCCGATGCCTACAGGTACGACCAGTGCTCTTCCTGATGGTTGGGCTTTCAGAGATGTGGGTAATATTACTCCACAATCTGATTGGTGTTATAATTCTGTCACGGGTCAGTATTATCTGAAATCGTACGGATGGAATGTATGGGGCACTGATGATCAGTTTGGCTTTATCTATTTTCAAACAGATGAAGATAAACAGGTCGTAACTCGTATTATGGATGCCGAAGTTTTAGCGGGTACCTCTCAAAAGGGATTTATTATGATCCGTTCCGGTCTTTCCAATAACAATGCAGCCGTATATATCGAAACAAAGACTTCTAATGGCGGACAGGTTTGTTTCTGTTGGCGTTTGGATAACGGAGGTAATTTTGCTTCCATTGAGCAGCCTTCAGGAACAAACGGAAGTACAAATGTTCCTCCAAATGCTTATCCTCGGTGGATGAAGTTTATCCGTCAGGGACAGTATGTAACAGCATTCCATAGAGATGACGTAGAGGGTGCATCCTGGGTCAAAATGGACGCGGTGAAGAAATTGCAGATGACGGGAAAAGCGTATATGGGTATTGGTGCTTGCGGACACTTAAATGATCACCAGGATAATCCTGTGCCGGCAATTATGTTGTTTGACAACCTTGCTGTTACTGATATTGAAATCCCTTATGAAGTGGTGGGTGATGAATCAGTAGATGCTGATTTTGCTTCCAATCTGAAGCCTGGTAAGTACAAGGATATTGACATTACCAAGGTGTTTGGCCATGCTTTGGGAGAATATTTTACCGTTGAGGCGGAATCTGTGGATAAGACAGTTGCCGATGCTTATTTCTGGGAGAAAAAAGCTACTTCTGATCAGCAAAACAAAGATGCTGAGGAGTGGCGTAAGTTTGTACGTGTAAAAGGTATTCGTGAAGGTGTGACAACCATCAAACTGACTTGTACCATCAATGGCTATACAATGGATACCGATTATTCGTTGAATGTGTCTGATGGAAAGACAAAACCGAAGACGGCTAACACTGCTGCTCCTTTTGGATGGGAACTGAAGAATATGGAGGTTCCTGTTGAACCGAATCTGGTGTGGGGTGAACAGTTTGTAACGAAGAATTTGAGCATCAGTAAGAAATTCCCGATATTTATCGGTAGTTGGGAATATGACTGGGGTGGATTAGGAGTAGGTAACTATTCTAAGTTTGTCGGCAACGGAGATCCGACAACTATAACAAGTTCGGAAATGTATATTGCCGGAGCTGAAAAATATGCGTTCCGTGATGAATTGTTCAAATATACAAAAGCAGCCGGTTATGCCAAGGATACGTTGCGTGGTGAAGTTGGTGGTCCTGCCGGTTCAGGTATTGACCTTGCATTCTCATTAAAGAATGATACTGCTACATATACGAGTGGAAAACAAGATCTAATATTTGTTGTCTCGAAAGATGCAGGCGGAAATGTGGTTTGGGATGAATGTAAAGGCTTCTGGACTGAACGTATCAATTATACGGATAGATCGTCAGGAAAAGCGGTACGCGGTATTCCTTATTTAACTAATATTTCTGCAGGTGACTGGGTTGCTTATACTGTTTATGCGCCACGTTCCGGTTATTACACGATTACTCCTGTTGCGGCTTGCAAAGAAGATAAAAAGAGTATTGAGGTTCAGGTAAATGGTATTGTTCAGATCAAGAAATTGACTTTAACCAAAGGTTCGAGTGGATCAGACTGGAAAAAAGGTGGTACAGATAAGATCTTATTAGCTCAGGGTAAGAATCAACTTAAGTTTGTTGCCAATGATGCCAGCTTTAATCTCTTGGGCTTTAAAGTGTTGTTTAGCACTGCAAGTAAAGAACCATACGCAGGTATTACTTTGAACAAAGACAAGTATACACTTCCAAGTTCAAAAGTGGATACGACAGTCATGACGGATGAAGAGAAAGTGACGTATGACTCCATTCAAACGATTTATCCTTCGGCTTCAGCTGATGATAAGTTGTTGATGGATTCGATTATCCTGAGTTATCCGTCCATCAGGTATTTTGATACTGACACAGTGATCAGTCACTTTAAGACTCAATTGGATAGCATGCAGGTTCCATATGTGACTGCTGCTGATAAGAGCAAGGCTTTGGATACCATCAAGTATAAACTGACCAGTTCAATTGACTCTCTGACGTTTATCACGACTCAACAGCAGGCGATGAAGCATATTGATGTGACAAGTTATCTCTTTAAGCGTGGATATGATCCGAAAAAGCCGATTGAAGTTTCCATGAAAATTGACTCTATTGCTAATTCAGGTCGTGGTACATTCATGGGTATTATGCTTCGTACTCTTTTGGATGATAAAGTTTCTCCGAACTCTCCTGCAGTGTCTTATGGAATAGGTTCATTTGAGGGAGGTCGTGTAAGTTATCGTTGGGGATACAACTACGACTATAAGAAACTGGATAATGAGAATATTGCGCAACAGGTTTATATCAAACTTCGTCTGAACTACTATGCTCAGGATTATCTGACTGCTTATTATTCATATGACAACCTGTTCTGGTGGGAATTCCTTGCTGACCCATTGAAGGTGAGCTTCCTTTCTGACGGTGCTTCAGATGATAACATTGCTATTGGATTGTATCTTACAGGTGGTACTTTTGCAAGTGACGCGGTGTTAGCGCTTGGTAAAGCTAAAAACTTTACGATCAAACAATATGAACGTGTTGAAGAGTTTGATGAATATCTCTCTCAGGCAGATATGAAAAATATGACATTGACCATGAGTTCAACCGTTGTAGCGGGAAGTGCTCCGGTGACTATCACATATAATGTGATTAAGCCTGGTCAGGTTTCATTGAAAGTATATGATGTGTATGGTGTTTTGAAACAGACTGTTATGGATGAATACAAGACATTCAGTAAGGAAGCTGTGACAACAACAACCTCATTGACAGGATTGACCGAATCAGGAATCTATTTGCTGAGACTGGAAGGTCCTAACAATGAACAGTACGTCCGATTCAGATACAATGCTGAATAAGCTCACTTATTGATTTTACCAAGAGAGGCCTTGAATGAAAATTCAAGGCCTCTCTTTTTACGGTGTGCCGTGTGTTGGTTGAATATGCTTGTTATGAAGATATAAGTATCTAATTGTTTATCTTGGAAAAAATAAATGCCCTTAAAGAATTATTTCTTAAATAAATTCGTATAATACAAAAAATAGTTATACATTTGAGGACTTTATAAACCATTAAGACATAACACGCCATGAAGAAGATTAATTTGTTGCAGATGTTTGTAGCATCATTCTTATTTCTTTTTATTGCATTACAGGTAAGTGCTTATGATGTGAATCGTATTCCACGTCCGCTCCCTACCGGGCTGACTGATCCGCTACCGGATGGTTGGGCATTTAAAGATGTTGGTAATATCTCACCGCAGACCGATTGGTGCTATAATGCAGCTACGGGTCAATATTACTTGAAGGCATATGGAAATAATGTGTGGAACTCTCAAGATCAGTTTGGCTTCATCTATTTTAAGACAGATGAAGATAAACAGGTGGTTGCCCGTATCATGGATGCTGAAGTCATTAAGAATTCCCATCAGAAAGGTTTTATCATGATCCGTTCGTCTTTAGCAGATAATGCTTCCATGGTGTATGAAGAAACGAAAGAGACGGCAAATGGTGGCCAGGTTTGTTTTGACTTTCGTTTGGAGACTGGAGGCGGTTGTGATTCCAGGTGTATCTATACAAAAGATAAGGAGACAAGTACTCAAAAAACAACATTTCCTCGTTGGATGAAATTTATTCGTCAGGGTTTGTACGTTACATCTTATCACAAGGATGATGTGGAAGGTGCTCCCTGGGAGAAAATAGCTGCTGTTGTCAGATTGGAATTATCAGGCAAGGCGTATATGGGAATTGGTGCCTGTGGACATATGGAAGATCATCCGCTAGAACCAGTGCCTGCTATCATGTTGTTTGATAATGTAACTGTGACTGATATTGAAGTTCCTTATGAGGTTGTTGGCGATGAGAATGTGGATGCGTTTTTTGCTCAGCCTCTGAGAGTGGGTGGAAAAGGAAAAGATGTTGACGTCACTAGTGTTTTCGGACATGCATTGGGTGAGTATTTTACAATTGATGCAGAATCAGTAGATAAGTCTATTGCGGATGTCTATTTTTGGGAGAAGAAAGCTACAGATGAAGAATATCTGTTAACAGGAGACGAATACAGAAGGTTTTTGCATATTACCGGTAATCGCCCTGGTGTAACAACTATAAAAATGACTTGTACTATCCAGGGCCATACAATGACTACAGATTATTCTGTCTGTGTGGCCGGTGGAAAAATACCTCATGCCGATAATACATATGCTCCTTTTGGATGGGAACTGAAGAATATGGAGGTTCCTGTTGAACCGGTGCTGGAATGGGGTGATGAATTTGTAACGAAGCAATTGAGTATCAGTACAAAATATCCTGTGTTTATTGGGAGCTGGGAATATAATTGGGGTGGATTAGGCGTGGGTAATTACTCTAAGTTAGTGGGCAACGGAGAACCTACAGCTATTGCATCATCTGAGATCTACGTACAAGGAGCTGAAAGATATACGTTCCGTGATGAATTGTTCAGGTATACAAAAGCTGCCGGTTATGCCAAGGATACGCTCCGTGGAGAAACAGGAGGCTTTGTGGGATCGGGCATCGATCTCGCGTTCTTGACAAAGAATTCGTCTGCTGACACAGTATATTATACGGGTGGATCAGAAAAGAATAGTCCGTCAAAGGGTAGTGATGAATTGGTATTTGTAGTTTCCAAAGATCCCAGTAATAAAGTAATATGGGATGAATGTAAGGGCTTCTGGACGGAACGAATCAACTATACAGACAGAGCAACAGGTCAGCCTGTACGTGGTTTACCTTATATAACAAATATTTCGCCGGGTGATTGGGTTTCGTATACGGTGTATGCTCCGCGAGCCGGTTATTATTTGATTTCTCCTGTTGCTGCATGTAAAGAACCGAACAAAAGTATGGAGGTTCAGGTGAATGGAATTATGCAGGTTCCCACTCTTACGATCACGAATGGAGCTAACGGAAAGGATTGGAAGAAAGGGGGTACCGGTAAAATTTTGCTTGCGAAAGGTAAGAATCTCCTGAAGTTTATTTCTAATTCACCTACATTTAATCTGTTGGGATTTAGGGTGTTGTTTAGTACTTCAAGCAAAGAACCGTATGCCGGCCTTTCTTTAAATCCGACAAAGTATATCCTTCCAAGTGAAGAAATTGATATGCAGCTGATGAATGATGAAGAGAAACTAATGTATGACTCTATTCTGAAGGTTTATCCTACAGCATCTGATGCTGACAAGCTGTTTATGGACTCTGTAAAACTAACCTTTCCGAGAATAATTGCTTATGATACAGATAAGGTAATTAATCGCTTCAAGTCTGAACTGGATAGTATGCAGGTTCCTTATGGTACCAAGAAGGAGAAACTGGCTGCTCTGGATACCATTAAACGAAGTCTGACGGGTACAATTGATTCTCTCTCTTTCATCACGACTCAACAACAGGTGATGAAGCATATTGACGTGACCAGTTATCTGTATAAGAAGGGATACGATCCATCCAAGCCAATTGAAATATCGTTGAAGATTGACTCCATTGGCAATGCCGGACGAGGAACCTATATGGGAGTAATGTTGCGTACTCTACTGAATGATCAGGTTTCTCCTAACTCTCCTGCAGTATCTTATGGAATTGGTTCATTTGAAGGAGGGCGTCTGACTTACCGTTGGGGATACAATTATGAATACAAAAAACTGGATTTAGAGAATATAGCACACGATGTTTATATAAAGCTTCGTCTGAATTACTATGCACAGGATTATCTGACTGCTTATTATTCGTACGATAACCTCTTCTGGTGGGACTTCCTTCTTGATCCGCTTAAAATCAGTTTTCTCTCGGAAGGTGTAGTGGACGATAATATTGCTATTGGTTTGTATCTGACCGGTGGTACATTTGCCGGTGACGCAATTCTGGCTCTTGGAAAAGCAAGAAATTTTTCGATCAAGCAGTATGACCGTGTTGAAGAATTTGATAATATCTACTCTCAAGAGGATATGACGAATATGAAACTCTCTATGAGTGCCACAACGGTATCGGGAAATACTCCGGTGACTATCACGTACAATGTGATCAAACCAGGTCAGGTTTCTTTGAAAGTATATGATGTGTATGGTATTTTGCAAGAGACTGTTATGGATGAATACAAGACGTTCAGTAAGGAAGCGATGACAACAACGGCTTCATTTACAGGATTAAAAGAGTCCGGAATCTATTTACTGAGATTGGAAGGTCCTGATAATGAACAGTATGTTCGATTCAGATACAATGCTGAATAAGCTTGCTTGTAGATTTTGCCAAGAGAGGCCTTGAATGAAAATTCAAGGCCTCTCTTTATTTACTGTTTATGCCCATACAAAAGAGCAGATACGCTCATTCTGATGGATGATAGGACTACTATATTTCTCCCGTTCGCATGATTTCTCAATGTGAATAAGTCACAGAGAAGAAAAATGTAGTATCTTTGTGACTCAAATGAACCTATATTAAAGATGATCAACAGAATACTTATCAGAATCAAAACGATACAAATCTTATATTCGTTTTATCAGGGTGGAAACTCAAATCCTTCGACCGCACAGAAGGAACTGCTTTTCAGTCTTGAAAAATCGTATGAGCTATATAATGCTTTATTGTATCTGATTGTACAACTTACCACTCTTGCCCGTCGTCGCCTTGAATATGGAAGAGTCAAGCTGATGCCTACGGTTGATGATCTTACTCCCAATACCCGTTTTGTTGACAATAAGTTTGCCGACCTGATGGCAAGAAATAAGGCGCTTATGGCCTATGTGGAAGAGAAGTGTATCAGTTGGGATGATACCTTCCTGAAAAATATGCTGGGCAAGATAATTGCTTCTGATATTTATAAGGAGTATATGGAGTCAGATGACTTCTCCTATAAAAATGACCAGGAATTCTGGCGTAAGATTTGTAAAAATGTTATTTTTGCAGATGACGATCTGATCGCTTTACTTGAAGAGAAGTCGATTTATTGGAATGACGACCTGGAAATTGTCAGCACATTTGTATTGAAGACCATCAAACGGATGGATATGGAACAGGGAGGAGATCAGGAATTGCTTCCCATGTTCAGAGATGATGAAGATAAAGATTATGCTTGCAAACTTCTTCGCGATGTGATCACAAACGAGAAAGAGTATCGCGAGATGATCAATGTGAGCATAAAGAATTGGGATATCGAACGGATCGCATTCATGGATATCGTCATAATGGAGGTAGCAATCGCCGAACTGATTAACTTTCCATCCATTCCGGTGAATGTAACGTTTAACGAGTTTCTGGAGATTGCCAAAGATTACAGCACTGAAAAGAGCAGTACTTTTATCAATGGCGTTCTGGATAACATCGTTGCCAAACTTAAAACGGAAAACAGACTGCTGAAGAAGTAATTTCTTCAGTGGATTATATAGAGTATATTAATTTTAAACACACAAAGTATTATGACTTCAACTATTTTTTTGCAAGCTGCAACAGGTGCTGGATCAATGAATATGAATCTGATCATTATTGTATTAATGGTCGTGATCATGTATGTTTTCATGATTCGCCCGCAACAGAAGAAACAGAAAGAAATCGCAAAATTCAGATCAGGACTTGCTGTCGGCGATAAAGTGGTTACAGCTGGTGGTATCCATGGCAAAATCAAAGATATCAAAGACACTGTAATCGTTATTGAGATTGCTGATAATGTGCGTATCACAGTAGATCGCAATTCGATTTTTGCATCTCCTGCTGATGTGCAGCAATCTGTAAAATAAGTGTCTCATGAGAATGGACGAACTTATTAAGACGCTCATTCAAGTAGGGAATAAGGTCAGGAAATTCTTTGGAAGTCGCTCTTTCAAAGAACTACTGACCTTTCTCGTGTTTGTCATTCTCTCATTTATACTCTGGTTCATCCAGAATTCGAAGGACAATTATGAAGCAAACTTCGAAGTTCCGATCAGTTACATCAATCTTCCTGAGAGCTATCTGCTGACATCAAAACCTCCTCTCTATTTTCATGTGAGGGTAGAAGACCAGGGTCTTGAACTGCTCTCGCTGGCGAGCAAAGATTTTGTTCCGGTAGAAATCGATCTGAGTAAAGAGGAGATGGACGGTTCCGGTATTCATTCGATCTTCACCGGTATGTATGAAGAAGCCATCCGTAAGCGTTTTAAGTCTACTACCAAGATCTTGAGTATTGGTCCGGATAATCTGGTGCTGAATTATGCGATAGAAAAAGAAAAAGTGTTGCCGGTTACTGTCAACGTGGATGTACAGCTTGAGTCACAATATACTCTCAACGGAACGATCTCCGCTATGCCTTCTACCGTGAAAGCCTATGGCAGTCAGCAAGCTTTGGATACATTAAAGGAGGTTTCCACCATTTTCTTTCTGAAAGAACAAGTCAAAGACTCCCTGACTTTCAAAGCTCCTTTACAAGCACCCGATGGAATCCGCTTTGTGCCCGATTTTGTAGATGTAACTATTCCTGTGGAAGCCTTTACGGAGACTTTCCTTGAATTGCCTGTCACAGGAGTCAATTTTCCCAAGCATCAGCGTCTAGTTACCTTTCCTTCCCGTGTACGGGTCACTTACTGCGTTGTGCTCAGCAAGTATTCAAAGGTCAAAGAGAGTGACTTTACGCTGGCCATCGACTATAATACGATCATGGATGATCAGCGCGAAAGTATTCAAAAAATCGATCTGCTCTCTGCGCCCGACTATATATTTAATGTACGTATTAATCCTGAGGAGACGGAATGTCTTGTTGAAGAAATACCTACTTCTGAGCTGGATGAGGAGCAACAAAAGAATAAAGGCGCTTCTGAAACAAAAGTTGCTACCGCTGTTTCAGCAAACAAATAAGCTGAAATGAAAAAGATAGGAATCACCGGTGGCATGGGAAGTGGAAAGTCTGTTGTGTCAGACCTGTTCCGACTGATGGGCATTCCTGTTTATAATGCCGATGCTGAGTCTAAACGAATCGTCAATGTAGATCCGGAAGTAAGAGCTGCACTTATCTCTCTCTTTGGTCCGGAACTATATGGAGCCGACGGACAATTGGACAAGCCCAGGTTGGCCGGACTTATTTTTACGGATAAAGAGAACCTTCTTCAAGTCAATAGCATCATTCATCCGGCTGTGTCGCGCGACTTCTCCGCCTGGAGCGATCAACAGGTGACTTCGATCGTTGCCATTGAGAGTGCTATCCTTTTTGACTCCGGTTTTAATCGTTTGGTAGATGTTGCGATCAATGTGTCTGCTCAAAAGGAGCAATGTTTGCATCGCGTCATGCTTCGGGATGGCTTGACTCATCAACAAGTACTCAATCGTATGAACAATCAGCTGAGCGACAGGCAACGAAACTCCCTTGCTGATTATACCATTATGAATGATGAAATCCATCCCATAATACCTCAGGTGGCCCATCTTCTCCACATCCTCCGATAACTCCGTCTCCTTCTGAAAATTTACTCGTAAACGGTTCATTTTATCTATTAAATTGCTGTCCGTTTATTTGGAAATGTATGATTATTTTCATACGTTTGTTATCTTGCATCACTTTCTAAACAAGATGATTAACTATGAAAAAGAGACTCAGAAAAAAATTGCACAAAGCCGAATTTAAAGAGCTGGGCTTTGAACTTCAGTTTGATCTGCCCGATTCAACAATGAGTCAGGAGGATTATCTGGATTTTTGTCTTCGTTTCTTAAAAGAAGCGATTGAGGAGAATGATCTGCTATGTGGGGGAGGGATCGGAGCAGGAGGGAGGCTGATGATTGTGAGACGCAGTCGCGGATCTGCAACTGAAGAACAGAGAACGATTGTGGTTAACTGGTTGAATAACGAACCGCTGGTTCAGAATGTAAGAGTCAGTGATTTCAGAGATGCCTGGTACGGGCCGAAATCATTGGATTATTCAGATATTTTTATGCATTGACAGTACAAACAGATCAGATCGCCTCTTTTCTGTCACATGCTAGTGCTTTCTTCCTATTGTGTTGACTCTATGACCCTGGCATTGTCTCGTGCCGGTTCTTTGACAAAGTCAACGCGTCCGTCTTATAGAACTATTTCTCATTTCCCGTTTCACTCCAGCACTATTCTCGTTTCACTGCAGCATAATTTCCGTTTCGCTCCGGTGAAACGGGAAACGCTTCCGTATCAAAAAGAGAAAAGATCCTTTTGAATCCTTCCTGTTGCTTCTATGTTTTTTCTTAATCCTCTTTATGCCTTTCATTGCTAAACCGATGTAAATCATTTCTGTTAGAACTCAATCAAAAGTGAAAGTCTCTATTCTCACAAACAATCTTCCTATTAACAATCTTTTGTTATTGTCTGCGAAACAATATGAGTGTTTCTCTCATATTGACTGTATATAAGACAATAAGCGTAATTACTTATTGTTTGCATTACGCAAAGATAGGCTCTAACTCGCTAAAAATAAGTAGAAAAAGCTTTGTGGTAATTCAAAAAGAATTCTACTTTTGCTTGACGATCTAATTATTGAGAAATGAACAAAACTGGAAACAACTCTTTCTATCCGCATGTATCTGTTGATTGTGTCTTATTGGGGTACAATGGAGATAGTCTTCAGGTGCTTCTATTGGAGAAGAATTTTGTAGAAAATCATGCGCAATTCAATGGAATGAAACTCCCCGGCAGACTTATTTATAACAACGAGGATCCTGACAAGGCGGCTCAGTCGTTATTAAAAGAATGGGCGGGCATTCACAACGCGTATCTCAAACAATTCAAAGTATTCGGTGATCCGGAACGTACATCCAGACCCGAAGATGTGAACTGGTTGCAGGAGGCTGTTGATCTTAAAATCGGACGTATTGTGACCGTAGCCTATATGGCTTTGATCCGAATCACCTCCCGTAAGATTCAACCGGCAGCTAATTTAAGTGCACGCTGGTGTCCTGTTAATGAGGTTCCACCTTTGGCATTTGACCATAATGTGATACTCAAAGAGGCACTCGTTGAGATTCGTAAGAATATTCGACTTGATCCGTCCATTATTTATCGCCTTCTTCCCCCAAAGTTCACCCTTCTTGAACTTCGTCGTTTGTATGAAGTGGTGTATGATCAGACAATGGATGTGCGTAACTTCCATAAAAAGGTGAAGCGTTCGCCTTATCTGATTGCTCTCGATGAGAAAGAGGAGAATGTGGCTCATCGCGCTGCCCGCTATTATCGTTTTGATAAGGTATCGTACAACCGTCATCTCGGACTGACAACAATGTAAATAATAACAATAGATAGTTTTCAAATAATCAAAAGATTCAGACATGTATTTATTAGGATATGACTTAGGGAGCTCTTCCATAAAAGCATCGCTTATTGACGGAGAAACAGGACAGTGTGTAGCAAGTGCTTACTCACCCAAAAAAGAGATGCAGATTATCTCGGTTCAGGTCGGTTGGGCTGAACAGAATCCGGACTTGTGGTGGTATTACATCTGCGATGCGACGAAGCAACTGCTGGCAACTGCAAAGATCGATACTGCCCAGATAGGCGCGATAGGTATCTCTTATCAGATGCATGGTCTTGTGGTCGTTGACAAATACCAACAGGTACTTCGCCCTTCTATTATCTGGTGCGACAGTCGCGCGGTACAGTATGGTGACTCTGCTGCTTCGTCCATGGGCTATGGTTTTGTGCTTTCGCATCTGCTCAACTCGCCGGGCAACTTTACTGCTGCCAAACTGGCCTGGTTGAAGGATAACGAACCGGAACTCTTTGAACAGGTGGATAAAGCCATGTTGCCGGGTGATTATATCGCCATGAAAATGACAGGCGAGGCTTGTACTACGGTATCCGGTCTTTCTGAAGGTATCTCCTGGGACTTTAAGGAGAACAAGGTTTCATCCGAGCTCTTTGACTATTTCAAATTTTCACAAGATATCGTACCTAAGATTGTGCCGACGTTTGGAGAGCAAGGAAGACTTACTGCTCAAGCAGCTGCCGAACTGGGATTGAAAGAAGGAACTCCGATTACTTACCGTGCAGGTGATCAACCTAATAACGCATTGTCTCTGAACGTGCTTGAGCCGGGTGAAGTGGCTGCTACAGCGGGAACTTCTGCGGTGGTATATGGTATCAATGACTTGCTGGAGTGTGATCCAATGTCGCGTGTGAATACATTTGCTCACGTCAACCATACGGCTGAAGATCCTCGTCTGGGAGTGTTGCTTTGCATCAACGGGGCCGGCATCTTCTACAGCTGGATCCGCAATTCGATTGCCGGCGGTAACCTGTCGTATGAGGAAATTAACAGCCTGAGTGCACAAGTTCCTGTTGGTTCAGACGGACTGTCTGTGCTTCCTTTTGGAAATGGTGCGGAGCGCATCCTGCTCAATCGTGAGATCGGTGCTTCTATCCATAACCTCTATTTCCTTCGTCATGATAATCGTACGATTTACCGTGCCGCTCAGGAGGGAATCGCTTTCTCACTGAAATATGGAATGGATATAATGGAAAGTATGGGCATGAATATTCAGGTAATTAAAGCCGGTGCCGCCAATATGTTCCTGAGTCCGGTATTCAGGGAGACTTTGGCTAATGTGACAGGTTCATCCATTGAAATTTTTGATACCAACGGAGCAGAAGGTGCTGCAAGAGGAGCAGGTATGGGATGTGGCTATTATAAAAACAGAGAAGAAGCATTTGCTTCCATCAACTTATCTCGTGTCATTGATCCTTCACCTGCTTTTGCAGATGCTACACTTCAATCATACGAACGCTGGAAGAAAGTGTTGAACGCGAGTATGACAAATAAATAATTTAAGGTACTATAAAACAAAACTAGAATGGAAATTTTAAAAGGAAAAAAGGAATTCTTTCCGGGTATCGGAAAGATTGCTTACGAGGGAAAAGAGTCAACTAACCCTTTAGCTTTTCGCTATTATGATGCGGAAAGAGTGGTTATGGGAAAAAAGATGAAGGATCACTTCCGTTTTTCTATGGCTTACTGGCATTCATTGTGTGCCACAGGAAATGACCCGTTTGGTGGAGGCACGCAAAATCATCCATGGAACACATCCAGTGATCCTATTGAACGTGCAAAAGATAAGATGGACGCAGCATTTGAGTTTATGACCAAAATCGGCATCCCTTATTATTGTTTCCATGACATTGACCTGGTAGATGAGGGAACTTCATTTGCTGAGTATGAAATGCGATTGGCTACAATGGTTCAATACGCAAAGAGAAAACAAGCTGAGTCTGGTATCAAATTGCTTTGGGGTACTGCCAATGTATTTAGTAACGCTCGTTTTATGAATGGCGCTGCTACCAATCCATATTTCCCATCAGTAGCTGCAGCTGGTTTGCAGATCAAGAATGCTATTGACGCAACTATCGCCCTGGGAGGTGAAAACTATGTATTCTGGGGAGGTCGTGAAGGATACATGTCATTGCTCAATACAGATATGAAACGTGAGAAGGATCATTTAGCAAGAATGCTGACTATGGCACGTGACTATGCTCGTAAGAATGGCTTTAAAGGCACATTCCTGATCGAACCAAAACCAATGGAACCAACTAAACATCAGTATGATTTCGATTCTGAGACAGTGATTGGTTTCTTGCGTCACTATGGTTTGGATAAAGATTTCAAACTTAATATTGAGGTGAATCATGCTACTTTGGCACAACACACATTCGAACATGAATTGCAGGTTGCAGTGGATGCCGGAATGTTGGGAAGTATCGATGCCAACAGAGGTGATTATCAGAATGGATGGGATACTGACCAATTCCCGATGAATATCGGCGAACTTGTGAACGCTTGGTTGGTTATTCTTCAGGGTGACGGACTTGCACCCGGTGGTACAAACTTCGATGCGAAGATTCGTAGAAACTCTACCGATCAGGAAGATCTCTTTATCGCACACATTGGGGGTATGGATACTTTTGCACGTGCTTTGCTGTCTGCTGCTGAGATCATTGAAAAATCTCCGTACAACAAGATGCGTGCTGAACGTTATTCTTCGTTTGATGCTGGTGAAGGTAAGGCATTTGAAGAGGGCAAACTGACTCTTGAAGAGCTTCGCAACATTGCCATCCGCGATGGTGAACCGAAGCAGATGAGTGGCAAACAGGAATTGTATGAAAGTATTGTGAATCAGCATATTTAATACATATTATTTAAATGGAAATGAAGAGAATCAAGATAATTGTACTCTCAGTCCTTATGGTTTCAGCTCTCTCTGCCAAGGCAGAGGAGCTGAAACTTTGGTATAAGGCTCCTGCTAAAGAGTGGACAGAAGCACTCCCACTGGGTAACTCCAGACTGGGTGTGATGGTCTATGGCAATCCTGCCAATGAAGAACTGCAACTCAATGAAGAGACAGTCTGGGGAGGTGGTCCGCACCGCAATGATAATCCGGCGGGGTTGTCTCATCTGGCTGAGGTACGTCAACTGATCTTTGCCGACAAGACCAGAGAGGCGGAGGATATGCTGAATAAGTATTTCAAGACTCCTCAGAATGGTATGCCGTATCAGACGATCGGAAGTCTGAAACTTCATTTTGCCGGACATGAAAACTTTACAAACTACTACCGTGATCTGAATATCGGAAATGCAGTGGCTACCACACGTTACACTGCCAATGAAGTGAACTATACGCGTGAGCTTTTTGCTTCACTGACTGATAATGTGATCATCATGCGTATCACTGCCGATAAGAAAGGGGCACTTAATTTCACAGCCGATTACTCTTCACCGATTGTTGGTTTTGCAGTGAAGGTGCGTGACGGCAAACTGATCCTCAACGGTAACGGCTCCGACCACGAAGGAATAAAGGGGGTGATCCGTGTGGAGAACCAGACCTATATTAAAACCACAGACGGAAAAGTGGAAGCCGGAACAAACAACCTCAAGGTATCGGGAGCAACGACCGCGACGATTTACATCTCCGCTGCGACCAACTTTGTGGATTACTTGACGGTGACTGCCGATCCGGAAAAGAAGGCTTCTGCCTATCTGAAAGAAGCATTGAAGAAATCCTACGACAAAGCAATGTCTGATCATGTGGCTGCTTATCAGAAACAGTTCAACCGGGTTGCACTCAATCTGGCTCCGACAGAAGCTTCGAAAGCAGAGACTCCCGAACGTGTGAGAAACTTCTTCAAGGGAAATGACCAGAATCTTGTCGCACTTATGTTCCAGTTTGGCAGATATCTGCTGATCAGTTCGTCGCAGCCCGGCGGACAGCCTGCTAACTTGCAGGGTATCTGGAACAACCAACTGATGGCTCCGTGGGATGGTAAATACACGGTGAATATCAATACGGAAATGAATTACTGGCCGGCAGAAGTAACTAATCTGTCTGAAACACATCAACCGCTGTTCCAGATGATAAAAGAACTGTCGGAGAGTGGAAAGGGAACGGCCCGCGCACTCTATGGTTGCAATGGTTGGGTGTTGCATCACAACACTGATATGTGGCGCAGTACCGGTCCGGTGGATGCCGCTTCCTGGGGACAATGGCCCAACGGCGGTGCCTGGTTATGCAATGATTTGTGGGAGCACTATCAATATACAGGTGACAAAGAATTCCTGAAAGAGGTCTATCCTGCAATGAAAGGTTCGGCCGATTTCTTCCTGGACTTCCTGGTTGAGCATCCGACCTATCATTGGATGGTTACTGTACCTTCCAACTCACCGGAACATGGTCCGCTCGGAAAGAGTACGATCGTAGCCGGTTGTACGATGGACAATCAGATTGTCTTTGATATTTTGAGCAATACACTTCATGCAACTCAGGCACTGGGTGGCGACGCTGCCTATCAGACCAAACTGAAGAACATGATTGATAAGCTTGCCCCGATGCAGATCGGAAAGTACAATCAGCTACAGGAATGGTTGGAGGATGTAGACAATCCAAAAGAAGATCACCGACATGTCTCTCACCTCTACGGATTGTTTCCGAGCAATCAGATCTCTCCCTATTCCAATCCGGAACTGTTTCAGGCTGCAAAGACTTCTTTGATTCATCGTGGCGATCAGGCCACCGGATGGTCTATTGGCTGGAAGATCAATCTATGGGCCCGCTTACTGGATGGTAACCACGCCTATAAGATTATTCAAAACATGCTCAAACTGGTTGGTGATAGTCGCGACGGACGTACCTATCCGAACCTCTTTGACGCGCATCCGCCTTTTCAGATTGACGGCAACTTCGGATTTACTTCCGGTATTGCACAGATGTTGTTGCAAAGTCAGGATGGTGCTGTTCAGTTACTGCCTGCCCTTCCAGAAGTATGGAGCGAAGGAAGCATCAGCGGACTGATGGCTCGTGGTGGTTTTGAAGTATCTATGGAGTGGGATGGAGCGCAACTGAAAGAGGCTAAGATTCTTTCGAAGTTAGGAGGCAATCTTCGCATCCGTTCGTATGTTCCATTGAAAGGGGAGGGACTTACTCCTGCAAAAGGTGACAATCCCAATCCGCTCTTTGAAACAGCCGCGATAAAAAAACCGCTTGTTTCAGACAAGATTAATCCTCAACAACCGTTACTATACAAGGTGTATGAATACGACATTCAGACAACGCCAGGAAAAACGTATAGACTAAACAGATAATGAGAAAAATTCAATTGATCATCCTAAGCCTGCTCGTTTGCTTCCTAAGCAACTTGCAGGCTTCGGTTGTTAAAGTAGCTTGTGTAGGTAATAGTATTACTTACGGAGCAGGTATCAGTAACCGCGACAGAGATAGTTACCCGTCCGTACTCGGACAGATGCTGGGTGAGGGATATGAAGTGCGCAACTATGGATTCAGTGCGCGTACTTGTCTGAATAAGGGAGATCGTCCCTACATGAAGGAAAAAATGTTTCAGGATGCGCTGGGCTATAATCCTGATATCGTGATCATCAAACTGGGTACCAACGATACCAAACCTCAAAACTGGATGTATAAGAGTGAATTCAAGAAAGATCTTACCTCGATGGTACGCGCCTTTCAGATGTTTGCCTCCCATCCAAAGATCTATCTCTGTTACCCGGCAAAAGCGTATGCTGTGCAATATGACATCAATGACAGCATCATCGTGCAGGGTGTCATCCCCTACATTGATGAGGTAGCCAAACAAACCGCTTGTCCGGTCATCGACTTGCATAGCGTTACTTCGGGCATGCCTGAGAACTTCCCCGATAAGATTCATCCCAATGCTGCCGGAGCGCATACCATTGCGGCAACGGTCTATAAAGCAATCATGGGAAAAGCTTCTGACCATCAGATGCAGGCTTTCCCCGGTAAGAAGAGCGAATGGAAAGGAGTCGATCGCTATGATTTCCAGTTTAACGGAAGAGATGTTACCGTAGCCGTACCGAAGAACCCGGCGAAAGGATTGCCATGGATATGGCGTCCTGCTTTTTTTGATGCTTTCCCTTCGGTAGACAGTGCACTGGTGACAAAGGGCTTTCATATCGTCTATTACGATCTGACCCA
This sequence comes from Bacteroidales bacterium, assembly GCA_028709785.1. Taxonomy (GTDB): domain Bacteria; phylum Bacteroidota; class Bacteroidia; order Bacteroidales; family JAQUTK01; genus JAQUTK01. The sequence goes on along the minus strand of JAQUTK010000005.1, from coordinate 85,087 downwards.
TCTGTACGGTTCGCCGCGTGCCGTCAAACTGGGAAATGATTTTTATGATCACATGGTAAAGATGTACAATCTTTCCCCCAAGGTGACGCTGGAAGGTTTTAGCCGTGGCGGACTGGCCGTATTTAACTGGGCAGCTCAAAATCCCGAGAAGGTGGCCTGTATCTATGTGGATGCTCCGGTCTGCAATCTGATTAGTTGGCCGGGCAGACATCAGCCGGAATACTGGAACGCTATGTTGAAAGAGTGGAACCTGACGGACGAACAGATGAACTCGTTCTCCGACAATCCGATCGATCATCTGGCTCCGATTGCGAAAGCCCGGATACCGATCTTCTCGGTGTGTGGCGACAGTGATACCGGTGTTCCTTACAAAGATAATATGGGTGTGGTGCGCGAAAAGTATCGTGCCATGGGCGGTCCGGTGGAGGTGGTCTTGAAACCGGGTGTCGGTCATCATCCCCACAGTCTGGCAGACCCTACGCCGGTGGTGGACTTTGTGTTGCGTCATCAGGTTGGTTATGCAGATTATAATCATATCAATGTACGCGGTTCACTGAATAACTCGCTCTATTGCTTTGAGAAAGAGCGCAAGGGGCGTGTCGCATTCCTTGGTGGCTCCATTACAGAGATGAACGGCTGGAAAGACATGATTGAAGAAGACCTGAAACAACGGTTTCCGGACACACAATTTGAGTTTGTGGAAGCAGGTATCGGTTCGACGGGATCTACACCGGGAGCCTTCCGGATGCAAAACGACGTACTTTCCAAAGGGAAGATCGACCTCCTTTTTGTCGAAGCTGCCGTCAATGATCATACCAATGGTTTTGATTACATCGCACAGACGCGGGGCATGGAAGGGGAGGTACGCAAGGCCTTACTGAGTAATCCGGAGATGGATATCGTGATGCTTCACTTCATCTATGATCCCTTCATCGATCTGTTTAAGTCCGGCATTCGTCCCGATGTAATCTATAACCACGAACGGGTAGCCAACCACTATCAGATCCCTTCCATAGACTTGCAGCAGGAGATCAACGAACGGATGCGTGATGGCGAGTTTGACTGGGATACCTTTGGAGGTACCCATCCCAAACCTTTCGGTCACAGGTACTATGCGGCTGCCATCAATCACCTGTTTGATGCGATGTGGAAACAAACCCCCGAAAGCAAACAGGCACATCAGCTTCCTCAGATGCTGGATCCGTATAGCTACTCAGAAGGACAATTCATAGACATCAAGAAAGCCAGTTTCAGTGGTAGTTGGAAATATGTGGAGAACTGGAAGCCGGCAGACAACGCGGGTACCCGCAGAGGATTTGTGGAGGTGCCGATGCTGGAGGCTACGCAGGGAGGCGACAAACTGACGCTAGACTTTAAAGGGAAGGCGATTGGTATCTTCTGTGTTGCCGGACCAAAGGCAGGCATTCTGGAGTATAGTGTGGACGGAGCACCGATGAAGACGCTTGACACACATACCGCATGGAGCGACGGACTTTATATCCCCTGGGTATTTATGCTGGAGACACAGCTGTCAGATACCAATCATACACTGGTGCTTCGCATCGCTAAAGAGGCCAATAAAGAGAGTGGACGTACGGCTTGTCAGATTCGCAACTTTGTGGTCAACGGGAAGTGATATAAAAAAAGAAGTGCCTTCGATCTTCGCAGACAAAAAGCACCATCGGTATTTAAAACAAATTCTTAGTGACTGCAAAGATAGGTATTATTCTTATATTTGACAATATCTAAGCAAAAAACAGCAGAAAAAAATAGCTTTTTCATGCGATTTATTCGTTCCGCGTGTGATGAAGCAGTCTATTTCTCTTTTTGTACAGAACGCCTCGGAAATTTATACGGTTCGCCGACAAAAAACGTCCTTATGTTTGTATCGTTTCATATAAGTGAAACGATACAAACATAAGGACGAAATTGTTTACGCATAGGCATCCATTTATCACCTTGTCAATAGACTCTGTGATAAGGTGATAGGCAAATGAAAGTACCGGTCAGTTCTCCGAATCGGAGGTAAATGTAAATGTGCTTGGTGTGAAATGGATGCGTTTGTTAATGAATGCGATGACAGATTCGTAATCTTCACAACTGAATACATACTTTTTTCCACTCTTTAGAAATATACAATATGCTTGTTCGGTGTCGCCGGCAAACGCGTAATATTTGCCGATTTCCTTGCCGGAAAAGAGTCCGATGTATCCACCGAGTCCGCCACTCCCAAACAAACGGATATCGCAACCAAACTTATACGGCTGAATGGCACTGATCTGGTCATAGTCAATGGATAATGTTCCGGCTATCTTTTTTAAGGTGAAACTCTTCTCACTGAGGGTGACAGAGAGAGGAGCATTGAGCAGAAACAGCAAGGGGAGGACGAAAATAATGATCATGAGGATCAACTCGAAGAATGCTCCGGTGTCTACATACGATTTGTAGAGCGTATAGACTGCTCCGAGAAGTAAAAAAGAGACAGCGGTAGTAATAATCTTTACCGGCAGACTCCAGCGTACGTTAAATGTAGTTTCCATCTTATTTTAATTATGTAGTGTTTATTCTTTCAATGACTATATAAATCCGTGAGAAAGGCAGCGATCTTTTTTCCCACCAACCGACATCCCAGATTATTCAGATGAACCTCATCGCGAAAATAGATCGAGTGATTCCCCTTATTCAATCCGCTCAGACGATAAAGATCATAACAGTGAAATCCTTTCTTTTGCGCCGCAGCAGCGATGGCATCACCATATTCGTACAGATAGGAACCAAAACCGTTGGGATCACGATCGCTGTCTTTCTTATGACCTTTACCAAAGAACCTGTGAGTGGGTGTTACAAAGACAAATTTCAGATGAGGATAGACCGCCAGAAGTCTTTCCACACTAAGATTCAGACCTCCCTGAATGGTGCGTGGTGAATGATCATCCACACTGCCTATCCGTACGAACTCTGACGTAAAATCGTTCGTTCCAAAGAACACCGTCACAATGCTGACACTGTTAAAATCAATGGTTTTGAGCAGTCGGATCACCTCTTCATCCTTCCCGATCTTACGAGTAGCAGCTTCCATTTTGCTATAATCTCCGGTTGCAATTGCTTCAGCGATCTTATACATCGAGAGTTCGTTGTAAGCAGCTTGTTGGTGTTCGCCCATCCGACAGCCGCTGAAGCCTATTTTATACACTTTAGACCCCGTTTGAGCAGCTATCTGTCCCGGATAATTGCCCCAGTCCGTCACTGAATCGCCAAAAGAGACAATCGTGCCCAGACTGCCGGTCGCCACCGTTGAGCGGTATGTACCATCTGAGAAACAGAACGTGTAACTGTTTTTTTGATGTACAACAGCTTTGACGACAGGATAAGCGGAAACAGACTCTTCTTCCGCTTTCGGCACCTGGACGCCACTGTCCGTCCCATTCAGAAACCAATTGCCGTTATTGCCGATTGTGATTGTCGGGATTGCAGCCATTGTGCTATCCGTACTACCGGAAGGTATAGATCCGATGACCCCGTTCAGGCACCAGTTACCATCTGTTCCGATGGTGAGCAGGAGCGTACGGCGATTGGAGAGGGGCACACATCTGTTATCAGAGAAGACGATCTGCAGTCCCTCAGATTTCATTTCGATTCTTTTGATGGTCTTTCCTTCAGCGATATGAAACGATAGTTGTTGCTGTTCGTTGCTGATCACATCCTCTTGCGTACAGCCATAACTGAATACAACGAGGAGAAGAATCAAATAGAAAAAGCACTTTCTCATATATCTTTGCTGTTTTCAGGTGAATGCAAAGATAATTATTTATTGCAGAAGAACGAATGTTCTTCTGCAATAGAGGTCTTATTCTAACGGGTTACAACCGTGGTGTTGCCACCGCCACGCAAGGTCAGATCCACCCGTTTGTTGTTTTTCCACTGACCACCTGTAAAATCAGGAAAATCAATAGAGTTGGAGCGATTGGCAATTGACCAGACACTCAACGGAGTCACAGCACACCAGGCAGCTGCGTCATACACATCCATATCCAACGCCAAACCGTTGCGCAAACAGTCAATCAGTCGCCAATCCATGATGAAGTCCATACCACCATGTCCGCCAATAACTTTGGCTGCATCGGCTACATGTTTGACTACTTCCGGAGTGTACAACTCTTGAAACTTCATCATCTCTTCAGGAGTCGAGCTCTCACTGTGTCCCAGAGTGATTCGTCCCGGTTCCGGATATTTCTGAGCAAATCCTTTGGTACCGCTCAGTGTATGAAGACGGCTGTAGGGACGGGGAGAGGTGATATCATGTTGCACCATGATCGTTTTCCCTTTGTAGGTTCTGATCAAAGAGGTGTTCATATTGCCCCGATACTGCTTGTTTCCAAACTGTTTGTAGAAAGGATCGCCCGTAGCTATCAGTTTTTCAGCCGTTTGTTCCATCATGAAATCATTGGAAGCCATACAAGTCATGTATTCAAAAGCATCGCCACGGTTGATCTCCATGGCCAGTGCCACCGGTCCCAGACCATGAGTCGGGTAGAGATTGCCATTGAGTTGATTCTCTTTCCAGCGCCATCCCTCATACACATAACCGCCCGGTTTGTTTGGTTTGGTGAACATGCCTTCCATTAAGGGGTGAATGTAAGCTCCTTCGCCATGAACCAATTCACCCAGCAGTCCTTGTTGAGCCATATTGATGGTAAGGGTCTCGAAGAAATCATAACAGCAATTTTCCAACTGCATACAATGTTTACGGGTACGTTCGCTCGTTTCGACGAGTTGCCATGCTTCTTCCAACGTCTTGGCAGTTGGCACTTCGCACGCCACATGTTTGCCGTGTTCCATTGCGTATAAGGCGATCGGAGTGTGCCAGTCCCATGAGGTGGCGATATAAATCAGATCGATATCGTCTCTATCGCACATCTTCTTGAAAGCAGTCTCGCTTCCAAAATATTCTGCGGCAGCAGGAAGTCCTTTACTCTTCAACGTCTGTTGATTGGCTTTGACAGCTTCTTCGCGGATATCACAAAGTGCTTTAATCTCTACGTTTTTGATATTTGTCATTCGGCTGACAGCTCCACTACCTCTGCCACCAATGCCCACATAACCAATCCGTACGACAGGAATGGCAGGCGCGGCAAAGTTGCACATGTTGAAAAGCTGTTTATGACTCTTTGTTTTCCGTTGGCTTTCTTGTACAGCCTCGTTGAGTGCGCCTACAGAGGCATAACCAGCCATACTCGATAACAGCAATCCACCGGTTCCGGCTGTTGCCATTTTTAAGAAACTTCTGCGATTTGAATTCATTTGCTTGTGTTTTTTATCAATGTATTATACATTGTATATTAAGGTACCCGCAAAGATAAACAGATATCGCAAAAGAACAATTCTTTCACCGTTTATTATAATTTGTTTTCACTCGCTCTTTATTGTTTACTCATCGATCCATTCAGAAACCTCTTTATTCGCTCTTGACCACTTCCGCCGGATTGGCAGAGGCTGCTTTCCAGACGCGCGATCCGATCGTCACTAAGATGATCAGTGCCACCAACACCAGAATGACCAGATAGATCCATGCGTCGATGGAGGTCTGTCGCACATATTGCTCCAGCCACAAGCGCATCAGGTAGGTTGCCACGGGGAAGGCGATGAGTGCGGCAATGCTGAGCAGCACGGAATATTCCCGGAAGAAAGAGTGTAATATCTGAGTCACCGTTGCTCCAAACACTTTGCGGATGGCGATCTCTTTGCGTCGCTGCTGACAGGTGAGCGACACCATCGAATAGATGCCGAAGATGGAGATGAGGATGCAGACTCCCGTGATAATACCGAGCATCAACAGCAAGGCACGTTCGGAACGATAGGCTTTCTCCAAATGCTCTTCCAAACTCTTAAACTCAACTTCTTTGCTGCCCGTTTCCTTTTCGAGTAATGTGCGGATCGCCGCATTGGCCTCTTTTGCTTTTCCGTCCATCACGCGATAAAGCATGGATACGAAAGACATCTTTTCCTGTGCCGGAAAGAAGATAACCGGCTCTTGCTCTTCTGTTTGCGAACCGGAATAATAGTTGCTGATCACCCCAACGACATTTCCATACATGACATATTTACCAATAATGCTCTCACGTGTTTCGTTTTCTTGAAGTTTTAGCATCGATTCGTTAATCATGATTACATCTTTCTCCCCATCTTTAAAAGGTTCACCGGCAAGTACTTTTAACTTGTGGAAACGTATAAAATCACGATTTATATGCATCATACACAAGGAGCCGGTGCTACTGCTGACACGTGCAACTCCATATCCCGGAAAGAATCCCGAGTATTCCTTGCTTATCTCAGTCACGTAAGGGATCTGTGCTATCTTGTCCGCATAATCATATACATTATAATCGTTCATTTCTGCATACCATACATTCCGACTGTCAAATCCGCTTCCTTCATTAGTCATATAATGCACCTGTTTGAAGAGTACTGTGGTGGCAAAAAAGAGTCCGATGCTGATGATCAGTTGGAGTATGAGTGTGGCCTTACGGAAAAGATTTCTTGCCGGACCAGTTTGTGATTGAATATTTGCTTGTAGTGTCTTGCTTCTGAAGTAACAAATAGGAATGATGCCTACAATGAAAGAAATCAGCAGGAGGAGTATCGCGTACACAATGGTTTCGACATAGATGGCACCCCGTGTGAGAAGAATTCCTGAGAGTGTGATAAACTTCGGGATACAGAGCTCAACAAGACACTCACCTATAAAGAGCGCAATGAAAATCAATATAAGAAATTCAATGGCAAACAAAAGGATGAGTTGACCGTTGGATGCCCCGTTGACTTTACGCAGGGCGATCTCCCTTCCCCGTATGCTGATACGTGTAACAAAAAGAGTAATGTAGTTGAAGAGTGCGCAGAGGATCACAAGCGCACCGGCACCTGCAAAGAGGATGATATGCGAGAACTTATAGGACGTATTCGGGTCTGGCAATCTGTAATGCAATTCATTCAGTGGCACCAGCGTGAAATGAAGAGTATCTCCCTGATAGTATAGGCTGCTGATCTTCTTCGCAAAATCTTCAGCATGGCTACCTTCTTTCAGTTGGACAAAGAAATCCATATAAAGGGGTGCATGAATGAAGTCTCTTGAATAACCTCCTCCTTCCGGAACTTGTGGAGGAGGAACGATTGTTGCGATGGCATTGCAATGAAAACGGCTGTTGACAGGAAATTCTTTCATTGTTCCGACTATCTCTCTCTGATTGAAGATTGCTCCGTTTGAACCTTTTTTCCCTTTCAGTAGTTTGGCTGTTCCTCGCGTGACTACCATTGGGTATGCACCGGTAGCGGTGGGCTGATGATAGAGATCACTCTCAAAAGGAAAAGGAAACATCTGATAAAAGGCGGAGTCTGTTTCAAGAAAATAGATGCATGTATCTGTCTTGTCGCCTCCAATCGGTAGTTTGCCATATTCAACCATTGTTGCCAGTTCCACTTCCGGAAATGTTTTCTGAAAATGCTCAATCAGCGGGCGCGTTAGCAGACTTTTGACAATCGCACCATTTTGTGTTGCATTCACGGCATAGATCCGGTCACCGTTGGGATGAAAGGTATCAAAGCTCATCTCGTAACGGATCCAGGTAACCGACAAGGCAAAGCAGGCGAAACCAATCGCCAATCCAATGATGGAGAGGATCGTTTGTGTCTTGAACTTAATCAGGTTGCGCAGCGCAACTTTAATGTAATGTATGAACATGGGGACAAGTAATTATTTCTTCTATTATGTGTTATCGATCCATTCAGAAACCTCTTTATTCACTCTTTACCACTTCCGCCGGATTGGCAGAGGCTGCCTTCCAGACGCGCGATCCGATTGTCAGAAAGATGATCAGTGCCACCAATGCCAGAATGACCAGATAGATCCATCCGTCGATTGAGGTTTGTCGCACATACTGCTCCAGCCACAAGCGCATCAGATAATAAGCTACCGGGAAGGCGATGAGCGCGGCAATGCCAAGCAGCACCGCATATTCCCGGAAGAAAGAGTGCAGAATCTGAGCCACCGAAGCTCCAAACACTTTGCGGATGGCGATCTCTTTGCGCCGCTGCTGACAGGTGAGCGACACCATCGAATAGATACCGAAGATGGAGATGAGGATGCAGACTCCCGTGATAATACCGAGCATCAACAGCAAGGCACGTTCGGAACGATAGACTTTCTCCAAATGCTCTTCCAGACTATAGAACTGAATCTCTTTACTGCCCGTTTCCTTTTCGAGCAATTTGCGGATCGCCTCATTGGCCTCTTTCGCTTTTCCATCCATCACTTTGTAATACAACTTATCGTATTTATTGTTAGATCCATTGAATACCATTGGGTTAGATGCATTGAATACCATAGGTCTTTGTTCTTCCGAGAGCGAACAGATATAGAAGTTCTTCACAACACCGGCTACCTTTCCAAAAACAATACTCTTTCCGATAATACTTTCAAGAGTTTCATTTTCCTGTAGTTTTAACATGGATTCATTGATGATGACACTATTTTTTTCTCCTTTATTCAACGGTTCTCCTATTAAAAAGGGAATCTTGTAAAATTGAAAAAAACTTGCGTCAGCAACGAGTACGTTGTAACAGCGGGTGATAAATTCTCCTTTTTCGTTGCGTTCAGTAATAGTTATTTTGCTACAACCATCTTCGGGGAAGAACCCTTTATCCTGCTTGTTTACTTCCACAACAGTAGGAATTTGAGCAATCTTATCTGCAAAGTCAGATTCATTGAGGTCTGCTACATCCACATTCCATATATTTTTGTATTCCAATCCGCTTCCTTCCTTCACCATAAAGTTTATCTGTTTGAATAGCACGACTGTTGCAAAGATCAGTCCGATACTGATAATCAGCTGAAGTATCAGTGTGATTTTTCGGAATAGGTTGTGTGATGTACCGGTTTGCGGACAAATATTTGCTTGCAGTGTCTTATGACGGAAATAGGAGATGGGAATGATTCCAATGAAGAATGAGAGCATAATGAGCATTAGAGCATAGGCCAATGTTTCGATATAGATTGTGCTGTGTGTGTAAAAAATACCTGAAAGAGTGACAAATTTCGGTATACAGAGTTCGACAATGATCTCGCCCACAAAGAGTGAAAAGAAGAGCAACAAGAGAAATTCAGTGGAATACAAAGCAACGAGTTGTCTGTTTGTCGAACCATTTATTTTACGCAGAGACATCTCTCTGCCACGTATACGGATGCGGGTTACAAATAAAGTGATGTAGTTAAAAAGTGCGCAAAGAATAACAAGTGCTCCCGCACCTGCAAAGATGACAATGTGAGTAAACTTCAGTGAAGCATCCGGATCTGGACAACGGTAACGAAGTTCGGTAAGTGGCACAAGCGTGAAATGATGTATTTGTCCTTCATATTTAATGCTACTGATCTTCTTCTCAAAGGCTTTGCTGTCAACATTCTTTTTGAGCAAGACAAAAAGATCAAGATAATTAGGAGTAAATACGGCACGTTTTGAATATCTTTCTATTGAAACGCTCGAAATCCCCGGTTTAGAGTTGGAAGGTTGCACCGGTTGTTCCGTTTCTTCGTTTGGAATTACAATAGCTGTTATCGCATCACAATAGAATCGGCTATTTATGGGAAGCTCTTTCATCGTCCCTACGATTTGATGCATTCCAAATATATTTCGAAGGGTGCCTTTGGGTCTGTCGGTAAGTTCGAGTGCTTTTTTTTCGGTGATAACCATCGGTCTACAACCTGAATCTACTGTTTGCTCATACAGATTCGTTTCAAAGAGATTGGGAAACATTTTGATAAATGAAGAGTCTGTTTCCAGTACAATACCTTTTTTGATATTTTCTCCAAAGTCTATGTAGCAGTATTGGACCATGGTAGAGAGTTCTACCTCTGGAAAACTCTGACGGAAAAATGCAGTTTGGGGAAGCGTCATTAACGACTTGTTCATCGTTCCGTTCTCTGTTTCTATGACTGAGTAGATCCGATCACTGTTTGGATGGAAGGTATCGAAACTCATCTCATATCGAATCCAGGTAACCGACAAGGCAAAGCAGGCGAAACCAATCGCCAGTCCGATGACGGAGAGGATCGTTTGTGTCTTGAACTTCAGAAGGTTGCGCAGAGCAACTTTAATGTAATGTATGAACATGGGGACAAGTAATTATTTCTTCTATTATGTGTTATCGATCCATTCAGAAACCTCTTTATTCACTCTTTACCACTTCCGCCGGATTGGCAGAGGCTGCTTTCCATACGCGCGATCCGATCGTCAGTAAGATGATTAGTGCCACCAATGCCAGAATGACCAGATAGATCCATGCGTCGATGGAGGTTTGTCGTACATATTGCTCCAGCCACAAGCGCATCAGGTAATATGCCACAGGGAAGGCGATGAGTGCGGCAATGCCGAGCAGCAGCGCATATTCGCGGAAGAAAGAGTGCAGAATCTGAGCCACCGAAGCTCCAAACACTTTGCGGACGGCGATCTCTTTGCGCCGCTGCTGACAGGTGAGCGACACCATCGAATAGATTCCGAAGATGGAGATGAGGATGCAGACTCCCGTAATAATACCGAGCATCAACAGCAAGGCACGTTCGGAGCGATAGGCTTTCTCCAGAGACTCCTCCAAACTGCTAAATTGAAAGTCTGTATTGCCGGTCTCTTTCTCAAGTAATGTGCGGATCGCCTCATTGGTCTCTTTCGCTTTTCCGTCCATCACCCGATAGAGCAACATGCCGGCGTGATCATTGTAATCGGGTGAATAGAGAACGATTGGCTTTTGCTCTTCTGCCTGCGAACCGGAATAGAAGTTTTTAATTACGCCGACCACTTTACCGTATAAGATGTTTTTTCCCATGATGGTCTCCAGTGTCTCATTTTCTTGCTCTTTCAGAAGCGACTCATTGATCACGACGGCATTCTTCTCACCCTCTTTGAAAGGCTCTCCAATCAGGAATGTAAACTTGAAAAAGCGGAAGAATTCTTCGTTTACCTGCATGGCATGATAACAGCGGGTCGTCTTTTCTCCTTTTTCATTCGTGCTAGTCATCGTAATCTGACCAAAACCATCATACGGAAAGATACTGCTGACCTGTTTGCTCACTTCCGTGACTGTCGGGATCTGGGCAATCTTTTCCGCGTAATCAGCCACATTGAAATCCCTCACCGGCACATTGACGTTCCAGACGTTTTTGCTGTCAAAACCTGTTCCTTCATGCGTCATGTAATACACTTGTTTGAAGAGTACCATGGTCGCAAAGATCAATCCGATGCTGATAATCAACTGAAGTATCAGTGTCGTTTTGCGGAAGAGATGGCGTATCGGACCGCTTTGCGGCTGTATGTTGGCCTGTAGTGTCTTGCGACGGAAGTAGGAGATAGGAATGATGCCCACCAGATAAGAGAGGACGATCAGCAACAAAGCATACGCCAGCGTTTCCCCATAGATGGCGCCACGTGTCAATAAAATGCCCGAAAGAGTGACAAATTTGGGCATGCAGAGCTCGATGATAATTTCACCCACGAAGAGCGAGAAGAGCAGGAGCAGGATATATTCCGTGGAGAAGAGGGAAACGAGCTGCTTGTTGGACGAACCGTTTACTTTGCGGAGTGCCATCTCTCTTCCCCGCATGTGGATACGGGTAATAAAGAGAGTGATGTAGTTGAACAGCGCGCAGAGGATGAGGAGCACACCGGCGCAGGCAAAGATCACGATATGCGCAAACTTGAGAGAAGCTTCCGGATCAGGATATTTGAATCGCAGTTCACTCAGGGGAACAAGTATATAGTGATGCTTCACTCCCTCATATTCGACCGTACTGATCTTTTTTTCAAAAGCCTTTACATCCGTTCCTTCTTTGAGCTGCAAAAAGAGATCCAGATAATTAGGTGCATACGAGAAGGATCGTGAGGACGTTTTACCGTTAGGACTTAGCGTTGGTGGCACAACTGCACAGATCGCATCGCAATGGAATCGACTGTTGATGGGAAACTCTTTCATGGTTCCGACGATCTGACGTTGATCGTACACCGCTCCGATGGTTTGTTTGGAACTGTCTGCCAGTTCGCGCATCTTCTCTTTCGATACAATCATCGGAAAAGAACCTGCACTTGTCGGCTGAACATACAGATTCTTTTCAAAAGGATAGGGAAACATTTTCTGAAAGGCAGAGTCTGTTTCGAGAAAGAAGAGAAACTTATCGTATCCTTCAACCCATAATCTCCCATATTCAACGAAGGTTGCCACTTCCACCTCAGGAAAAGTATTTTGAAAATGCTTGGCCAATGGACGGCTTAGAAATGCTTTATCCATGGCATTGTTTTGCGTCTCGATCAGCGAATAGATCCGGTCGCCGTTTGGATGAAAGGTGTCAAAGCTCATCTCGTAACGGATCCAGGTGACCGACAAGGCAAAGCAGGCAAAGCCGATGGCGAGTCCCGCGATAGAGAGAATGGTCTGAGTCTTGAACTTAATCAGGTTGCGCAGAGCGACTTTCACATAATGTAGCAGCATGGATTCAATGTCTTTTTAAGATGATTACTTGCTAATCATATAACAAACTCCATGCCAAATGGTTAAGAATATGTATATCAATTAGATAGTGTTTTTGTAGTACAAGAAACAAAGTGCGAATCCGCACAAAAATGTGCGAAAACGCACACACAATGCTAACAAAATAGTTTTACCTTTGCAGTGGTCTAACTACTTAATAACAAAAGTAATGAATAAACGAGGGAAAATCCTCATTGTGGACGACAATAAAGATGTGCTCTTCGCACTCAACTTATTGCTCGAACCTCAAGTGGATAAGATCAAGGTCGCTACTTCACCGGAGAAAGCGGAGGCACTGGTCAAAAGTTTCCAGCCGGACGTCATTCTGCTGGATATGAATTTCAGCAGTGATGCGATTGAGGGTGAGGAAGGTTTCGAGTGTTTGGAGCATATCCTTTGCATCGATCCGCAGGCGGTTGTGCTTTTCATGACTGCTTATTCCGATACGGACAAGGCGGTGCGTGCGATCAAAGCGGGTGCGATGGACTTTATCCCCAAGCCATGGGAACGGGAGAAACTTCTCTCCACCTTGTCGGCCGCCCTCAAACTTCGTTATTCTCAACAGGAAGTAACCCAACTCAAGGAACAAGTATCGGCATTGACAACACCGGGGGAGGAGGCAGTCGAGATGATCGGCCAATCAGCGGCAATGGAAGAGGTGTTCCGGTCAATAGAAAAGCTGGCGGAGACTTCAGCAAATATCCTGGTACTCGGAGAAAATGGGACCGGAAAGGATCTGGTGGCGCGTTCCTTGTACCGCAATTCACCACGTTTTGGGGCTCCTTTTGTAAGCATTGACCTTGGGGCTATTCCGGAAACTCTCTTTGAAAGCGAACTCTTTGGGTATGAGAAAGGTGCATTTACGGATGCCAAAGCTGCCAAGGCGGGACGCATAGAGGTTGCTAACGGGGGTACTTTGTTTTTGGATGAGATAGGCAATCTCTCGTTGCAGATGCAAGCCAAACTTCTGACTGTAATTGAGAAGAAACGGATCAGCAGGTTGGGCGCTACTTCGTCGATAGCGGTCGATATACGTTTGATCTGTGCGACAAACAGAGATCTGCGGGCAATGGTAGAAGAGGGAACTTTCCGCGAGGATTTACTCTACCGCATCAATACGATGGAGATACATATTCCGCCTTTGCGTGAGCGTGGCAAAGATATCTTGCTGTTGGCCGAGTATTTTCAGTCAAAATACACCTATAAATATAAGAAGGTGATCTATTCGATCGCTTCTGACGCACAAGCCAAATTGCTGAAATATGCCTGGCCCGGCAATGTGCGCGAACTGCAACATGCAATGGAGCGGGCCGTCATCTTGTGTGATGGCAAGACGCTGCGTTCCGAGCATTTTACGCTCCAGCCTCCGACGCGCAAAGTAAAAGAGGAGCAAGAAGTGTCTCTTAATCTCGAACAACTGGAACGTCAGGCAATTGAAAAGGCCATGCGGCTTTGCGATGGTAATGTGACACGTGCCGGTGAGATGCTGGGAATCTCACGGTATGCATTGTATCGCAAACTCAAAGAACTGAATTTATGAAACGCGGCTTCGGGATATTGTTCGCCGTTTGCATTGCTTTTAGCATGCTGACAGTGGTGGAATGGTGGCTTTATAATCACGAATTCTACTTCACAGCCATTTCTGGCATATTGCTTCAGCTGTTGCTTGTCTGGTACCTTTACCGACGCGAAATAATTCTTGCGAATCGTATGGAGCGGATGATTGACGCGATCCGCTATTCGGATTTTACGTATAAACCCGTGCTGAAATCATCTGGAGAGGTGATCTTCAATCTGAACCGACAGATGGACAATGCGCTGACCTATTTTCGTCAGAGGCAGTTTGAGGGGGAGGCACGGCAACAATATTATGATTCCTTACTGAGCACGGTTGATGCAGGTATCCTGGTGATTGACAAACAGGGAGTTGTGCAATGGTCTAACGAGGCTGTGCTCCGCTTGCTAAGCAAAAAGAGACTGGAACATGTGGATGATCTTCACTCTTTACATCCGAACTTTCCCAATTTGTTGCTTTCCCTGCGACCCGGTAAGACAGAAGTGATACTGATTGATCAGCCGGAAGGAAGCTGCGAATTGGCAGTGACCGGTTCGTCGTTTGTCTCACAGGACAACGAACTGATGCTGATAAGTCTGAAGAATATCCATTCGGTACTGGAAGAGAATGAGATTGAGGCATGGCAGAAACTGATCCGCATCCTGACGCATGAGATTATGAACTCCATCGCACCGATCATCTCGCTCTCGGAAACGGTGACTGAAAGAGCGGAGAGCAATGGCATGAACAAAAAGGATTATGAGATGATGCTCCAATCGATGCAGGTGATCCACCGACGCAGCAAGGGATTGCTGGGCTTTGTCGAGAACTACCGCAAACTGACAAAGATCCCGGTTCCCAAATTAGAACCTCTTTTTGCGGAATCTCTTTTCTCGGATATACGCAGTCTTTTTCCCGATGATACGGCCTCGCTCTCCTTTGTGCTGAGCAATCCGCGCACCGAATTGTTTGTGGATCGCTCGCAGATCGAACAGGTATTGATTAATCTGATCAAGAATGCGCAGGAGGCGGGAGTGGAAGGGCAGCAACTTCGTATCCATGTGGAAGGAACATTGCTCACGTTGCCTCACTGTTACCAGATTACCGTGTCAGATAATGGACGCGGCATTGTGCCGGAAGCCATTGATAAGGTGTTTATCCCTTTCTTTACCACCAAAACCAATGGATCGGGCATCGGACTGAGCTTATGTAAGCAGATCATGAGTTTGCATGGCGGCACTATCTCTGTCACTTCCTCACCCGGCAAAGGTTCTGTCTTCACGCTGAGGTTCTATAACTTTAATGTATAGCGATCTCTTTTCGTCTTCTTTCCGGCAAGAGCATCCGATGGATTCTCTTTATTTCTGTTAAATATACCTCTTGTTGTATTAAAATCATGACCTGACTGTTATAAATATTCGCTTTTGTCGTCTTACAAATAACTATGGATAAAGAGAAGTTCATACAAACGATAGTTCCACTCCGAGAAAAACTCTCGATCTATGCCACGCGCTATCTGGCAGATCGTGAGGATATCGAAGATGCAGTGCAGGAGACGTTCATCCGTTTGTGGAACGTACGCGACAAACTTTCTTTTTATCTGAGTAAAGAGGCTTTAGCGAAAACCATCCTAAAGAATATCTGTCTGGATAAACTCAGGGAACACAAATATCAGTTTTCACCGTTGGATACAGTCAGAGAACTACAAGACAAAGGGGAAGATCCCTATCAGTTGCTCGAGACCCGCAACAAAGTGGAAGTTGTCAAACTAATCATCTCAACACTGCCGTCGTTGCAGCAGATGGTGATCCGGATGAAAGATATTGAAGGATATGAAGTTGATGAGATTGCAGAAATTATGGATTGCAAAGAGACAGCCGTTATGGTGACGCTTTCACGGGCACGCAAACGGGTACGCGAAGAATATATGAAAATCAATGAAAGGAGAAACAGATAATGAAGACGATCGAAGAACTACTGGACAAATATTTTGAAGGAGCTACTTCCTGTGCGGAAGAACAGCAGCTGAAAGACTATTTCTCTCAGGAGAAAGAGATTCCTTCACACTTGCAAGCATATCGCGAAATGTTTGTCTCGCTGGCATTGCTGTCTGATGTGAAGAGAAAGAAGGAACCAATCATGATAATGACACCGGTAACAACCACGATCCGCAGACATCGTATCTTCATGCAGGCAGCAGCTTCTGTTGCGATACTTTTCTGTCTGTCTATCGGTGGAGGTATGTATTACCACTCGAAAGATGCTCAGAAAGGGTATGTGATTATCAATGGCGAACGATCTACGGATAAAAATCTGATTATTTCCTGCATGGAAAATTCGATGGCCGCAGTAACAGATTATCCGGAGGATGTGCTCTTTCTGGATGGTGAGTATCAGGAATAAAGAATAATAACAAGATAGGAGAAAGAAGGATGAAACAATTATTCAAGCGCTGGAACGTAATAGTCGTCATGTTGCTTATTCCTTTGTGTGGATGGGCACAGAAGGATCTGAAGATCATGGCACTGTTTGATGAATACGGCAAGAAGAAGGGGAGTACCATGGTCGAACTCTCTAAAGAGATGCTGGAAACGTATGATATGACGCTTTACAAGAGCATAACAATCAGTGAGGATGAGGGAGCCATCCAAAAAGCCCAAAAGTATATCGGGGAAGATAAAAAGAAAGCGAAAAAGATCAAGGAGGTTGTCAATAAAGGCCTGATCGTATCGGGATATTATCAACTGGTTGCCAAAACAGACAAAGGGATGAATCGTTTCATCTTGTTTAAAGTCTCGCGCAAAGGAAGTGTTAGTGTGGTGTATATCGAGGGAAAACTCGATTCGGAAGACCTGGTCACCTTGTTGTTTATGGTTAAAACGGAATAGTATTAATATCACAATATATATTGTCATGAAACATGTTATTTTATGTAGCTTGCTCTTTATTACCGGGAGCCTCTCAGCTATCGCTCAAGTCGGACCGATGCAGGCTGATTCATCTGAACTGAAGAATGATCTGGCTTTTCTATCTCAGAATAATGATACGATCATTACCACGGAAACAACCACCACGATAACTACTACAGTTGTCGAGGGAAATGATACGGTGGAGATATCGAATGAACAACGTGAGTTGAAGAAAGATGATTACTTTATATTTAAAATCCGCAAGCCATTCCGGAGAAATAAAAACCCTCACTTTGCAGGCTTTGGAATGGGTTTTACCAATCTCGTGTCTAGTGGTACGATGCATTCCAGCCGCGACATTTCTCTGGTTGGCGGAAAGTCTTTTCAATATGACTTCAATTTCATTGAGCATAGCTGGAATCTGAGACGTGATGGGTTGGCCATTGCTGTAACAGGTTTGGGTATTCGCTGGAACCGCTATTTCCTGGATGGGAATAATACCTATCTGAAAGAGAGTGGTCAGGGAATCACGGAGGTACGGACGGATGATAGATTGGGCATGGACATCAAAAGAAGTCGTTTTCAGACTACTTTCATCACGGTTCCAATGTTGATTGAACGTCAGTTTGGCGACAAACAGGAGTTCTTCATGTCCTTTGGTGCGGTTGCCGCCTTTAAGCTCGGTTCGTTTTCCCGTGCTACCTGCTATGACCATTTCTATGGTACAAAGAGCGATGTCACCTATAACCGTGATTTAAATGTCCGTCCGGTCAATGCCGATTTGCTTTTTCAGACAGGAGGAAATCATTTTAGTCTTTATGCCCGGTATGGCTTGTTCCCTGTCTTTGAAGACCACAAAGGTCCGGATGTTCACTCCATAGCCTTCGGTGCGATGATATTATTCTGAAGTCATAGGTCAGTAATAGTAGGAGCGGGTTATCTCTGTCAGGGAGGTAGCCCGCTCTGTACTTAAATGCTCTTCTTGACGTTCTTTATACGAGTAAGGTATTGAAAGGAATCCTCTTGTTACATTTTTGTACTCAATTGGCACAAAAACGAACTGAGTCTATGACATAAAAAGATACTTTTGCTTGCGGAATTTTATTTCAAATGGACCAAACAAAATTAACACGATCTATTCCTGAAAATTCAATGAAAAGCGTCAATAATCAAACTGTTTAACGCATCCTGTTCTGACAAATTAAATACATTATCCTTACTTACAATAAAACGAATAACTAACAATGATGAATCGAAATCTCTTTTTATCTTCGCTATTCTCTCTGATGGCAGTCTCTGCCTCAGCGGGACAGTCCATGCCCCCTGATACAGTAGTAACAGGAGCATTCATTCCGAAAGAAATTGAGGATATTGAATGTCTGGGTATCAATAAAGAACCCGCGCATGCAACTCTTATGCCGTATGCAAACCTGAATGAGGCTCTGAAGGCAAACCGTCACCAATCCTCTTTTTGCCGGAGTCTGAATGGTAAATGGAAGTTTAACTATGTGGCATGGCCACAACAACGTCCGGTTGACTTTTACAAAACGGATTATGATGTATCTTCCTGGAAAGAGATTGATGTGCCATCCAACTGGCAAGTATTAGGATATGGTACACCTTATTACAGGAACATTGGCTACACTTTTCAGGTAGATTTTCCGAAAGTAATGAGTGAACCTCCCCGCAACTATACTTCGTATGCCGAACGTAATCCGGTGGGTAGCTACCGTCGCGAGTTTGAAGTTCCTGCAGACTGGAAAGACTGTAAGATATTTCTTACTTTCGATGGTGTGGATGCCGGTTTCTTCCTGTGGGTCAACGGAGTGAAAGTGGGATACAGTGTCAACAGCCGTAATGCTGCCGAGTTTGATATCACCAACTATGTAAAGCCGGGTACGAATATGGTTGCCGCAGAGGTGTACCGATACACTTCGGGCAGTTATATGGAAGATCAGGATATGTGGCGTCTGAGCGGTATTTTCCGTAACGTTACTATCTGGAGTGCACCGCAACAGCATGTGCGTGACTTCTTCCTGGTGACGGATCTGGATGATCAGTACAAAGATGCAACCCTCAAACTCTCTGCGACCATTAAGAACTACAGTACGAAGAGTGCCAAGGCAAAGAAATTGGAGATGGCCCTTTATGATGGCGACAAACTGATTGCTACGTCTGCTGCGGCTGATGTCAGAAAGTTGAAAGCCGGAGAAGAAGTAGTTGTGGATGTGACACTTCCGGTAACTAATCCGGTGAAGTGGACTGCAGAGACTCCCCGGTTGTACACTACGGTAATCAACCTGAAGGATGCAAAAGGTACTATCGTTGAGACTCTCTCACAAAAGACCGGTTTCCGCGAGATCAAGGTCGAAGGCCGTTCGTTCCTGGTTAATGGTGTGCCCGTCAAACTCAAAGGTGTAAACCGTCACGAGAACTGGCCGGAAGTTGGTCATGCGGTGACTGAAGCACAGATGATCCGCGACCTCGAAGTGATCAAGCAAGGTAACTGTAACCATGTGCGTACATGTCACTATTCAGATGATCCACGTTGGTATGAACTGTGCGATGAATATGGTATCTATCTCGTGGCTGAAGGCAATGTAGAGTGTCACGGACTGGACCGCAAGTGGGTAGCTGATCCTTCCATGAAAGCTGCGATTGTGGATCGTAACGTGAGCAATGCGGTAAACTTCAAGAATCATCCTTCCGTGCTTCTCTGGTCTCTGGGAAATGAGAACGGCGAGCGTAATGTAAACTTCTTTGCTGCTTTGGAAGCTGTGAAAAAGGTTGATCCAACCCGTCCTGTTCATTACGAGCCATTTGGTATCGGAGAGGGAAATCCTGCCGGTATTGACAGCCGTATGTACACCGGTCCGGCAGAGGTGGAGCGTATTGCTAAGGATCCGAAATACACCAAGCCATTCTATCTCTGTGAATATGCGCATGCGATGTTCAACTCAATGGGTTCGGTAGAAGAATACAATGATCTGTTTGACAAATATCCGTCACTGCTTGGTGGTGCTATCTGGGAATATCAGGATCAGGGAATCTATAACCGCCGTGACCCGAACCATCCGATTATTGCCTATGGTGGCGGTTTCGGTGAATTCCCCAATGACCATTACTTCATCCACAAAGGTGTGGTAGCTTCTGATCGTTCGCCCAAACCTCATTATCCGGAGATGAAACATGTGTACCAATGGATTGGTATCTCTGCGGAAGATCTGGCCAAAGGAGAAATCAGAATCCGTAACCGTTATCAGTTTATCACTCTCGATGGTTTTGAAGGAGCTTGGACACTTACTGAGAATGGCAAAGAGATCAGTAAAGGAACGATCAAACTTCCTTCTATAGCACCGTTTGAAGAAAAAGTGATTACCATCCCTTGTAACGTGAAGAATGTTGTGCCGGGTGCAGACTATTATCTGCGTGTCTCTTTCTCTCTGGGAGAAGATAAGCTGTGGGCGAAAAAAGGCTACGAACTTGCTTGGCAGCAATTCAAATTACCTATTTCAGCTCCCGCTGTGTTGGAACAGACCATTCAGATGCCTCCGCTTACAATGACAAACGACAATCAACAGATCGTTGTCAAAGGCAATGCGTTCTCGCTGACTTTTGACAAAGTAAGCGGTACATTTACCCGGATAGAAAGAAACGGGGTCAATATCCTTACCAGCGAAGGAGGACCGAGACTTCACTTGTGGCGTGCTCCTCACCAGAAGGATGACATGTGGGCCTATGGCGACTGGAGAAAGAATGGACTCAAAGAGCTCAAATGGTCAGTATCGGATCTGGAAGTGAAACAAACCGCTAAGTCTGTTGTCACGATCAAAGCGACTCTCAGCGGCGAAGGAGCAGAGAAATTCAGAGTATCTCATACTGCAACATATACCATCTCAGGTGATGGATCTGTGAAAGTTGACAATGACGTCAATACCACGAAACCAAATCTTATTGTGGCACGAATCGGTGTGCGTATGATGCTGGATAAGCAATTTGACCGCTTCACCTATTTCGGACGCGGACCAATGGAAAACTATTCAGACCGTAAACACTCCATGGATATCGGACTCTATTCCAGCTCTGTCAAAGAGCAACAAACTCCTTATGAGAAACCGATGGAATGTGGTAATCATGAAGATGTGAAGTGGGCGAGTGTGAAGAATGCATCGGGTACAGGTTTGACTGTCATGAGCAATGGCACTCCGCTGCAAGTTTCTGCTCTTCCATACAGTGACGAGGAATTGGAAGTCCCGGAATATCGCATTGATCTTCCGCAAAGCAACAAGACTGTTCTTTGTGTAAGTCACCTCACCTTGGGTGTCGGATCCAATGGATGCGGACCAAGACCTCTTGAACCTTACATGGTATATGCCAAACCAACTCAATTCAGTTATACCTTCCAACTGAATAACTAAAATACAAAGATTGTATGTTGGTCAAGGGCCTGTCAATAAACTGACAGGCCCTTTTCATTTTTGCATGCAGGTTGAGGCTTTAACACACTCTTATCTTGGATATAATTAAATATATTGTTATTCATGTAACAGGAGAGAAAGTTTTTGTTACATCCTTTTTTTTCTACTGTATGCAGATGCTTTACCTTTGGCGATGAATAAATTCTTAATTTATATGTCATGAAAGCGAAAGTAATTATTGTAGCCTCCTTTTTGACGATTGTGTCAGGTATGTCTTTTGTGGCACATGCTCACAATCCCATCATCCAAACCAAATACACCGCCGATCCGGCACCCATGGTGTACAATGACACAGTCTTTTTATATACCAGTCACGATGAGGACACTGCCTTCGGCTTTGAAATGTTTAACTGGATGCTTTACACCTCCACCGATATGGTCAATTGGACCGATCATGGTATCGTTGCCGGAGTAAAAGAACCATTCAAGACATTCGCCTGGGCCGATGGACATAGTGCATGGGCACCCCAGTGTATAGCCAGAAACGGTAAATTCTATTTCTATTGTCCTACTATTTACAAGGGAAAGATGGCAATCGGAGTGGCTGTTGCCAACACTCCCTATGGCCCGTTTACTGATCCGTTGGGCAAACCTTTAGTATCCCGCAGCAATCCAAGCGACTATGATCCCTCTGTATTCATTGATGATGACGGACAGGCTTATTTATACTGGGGAGGAAATGGTCCCTGTTATTTTTCGAAATTGAATGAAGACATGATTTCTCTTTCAGGTGAAATCAAAGTAGCATCCATAGACTTTACAGGTACCGCTCCGGAAGCATCCTACACGGAAGGCCCGTGGTTGTTTAAGAGAAAAAATCATTACTATCTGTCATGGGCATCCCGTTGTTGCCCCGAAGGCATTGGATATGCCATGAGCGTTACTCCTGAAGGTCCCTGGAAATGTATGGGTACCATCATGGATCCAGACCAAAGATCATCGGGAAATCATCCGGGAGTCATTGAATACAAAGGAAATTGGTATGTGTTTGGTTTTAATTATGCCATTCAGAAGCAGACTCTCTCAAAACACTATGAAAGACGTTCTATCTGCGTTGAACAAATGAAATTTAACGAGGATGGTAGCATTCAGAAACTTCCCTGGTGGTCCACAAAGGGAGCCTCACAAATCGGTACTTTAAATCCTTACGTTCAAAATGAAGCGGAGACCATGGCTTTCAGCGAAGGGGTTAAAACACAAGCAGCCACAGAGTGGGAGAGAAACGTGGCATGGGATAAAGGCAAAAAGATGGCAGACAGATTGTTTGTTTCGTCTATTCATAATGGAGATTATATCCAGGTACAAGGTGTTGATTTTTCCAAGGGAGCCGCTTCGGTTGAAGTGGGCGTTGCCTCTTTATACGGTGGAAAGATGGAGATCCATATTGACAAGATAGACGGACCAACCATAGGAACTGTTCAGATCAATACCTCCGGTGAAGGTGACATTTGGAAAAAGATACAGGCTCCGGTTACAAATACGAAAGGTGTGCACGATGTATACTTTGTCTTCAGAGGCGAAAAAGATTTGTTCCTCTTTGACTGGTGGAGCTTTCTGGCAAAATAAAACGATCGGTAATCCTATACGGCACACAAAATAAAGCATATTAGAAAATTAATTATTAAACTCTCAATAGAATGAAAGTAGCACTCAAAATGAAGATGTTGACCCTTTTAGGTCTTTTTCTTGCTTGCAGTACGATCGGAATGAATCGTGCGTCAGCTCAAACAGTATGGCTAGATCAATTGGATCTCAGTAACGCCACACAAGGTAGTGGTATGCCGATGAAAAACAAAACGGTAGATAGAAGGGTATTGACAATCGCAGGAAAAACGTACGAACGTGGCTTTGGTACACATTCTGTGAGTTCGCTGCTGATTTTGTTGGAAGGGAAAGCAACCTCGTTTACTGCGCAGGTTGGTATTGATGATGAGGTTATCGGCCGTAATCCTGCTGCTGAGTTTGTCGTAATGGGTGATAATAAAAAACTTTGGTCCAGTGGCGTGATGCGATCCAACGATACTGCCAGAACTTGCTCAGTATCGCTTGTCGGAGTGAAGAAGCTTGAATTGCTGGTGAACGATGGCGGTAACGGCAACTATTATGATCACGTAGATTGGGTAAATGCTAAATTTGAGACGACAGGTGAAACTTCTCTCAAGACATACAATCCTATTTCCAGTGATAAATATATTCTTACGCCTCCTGCTGCAGCTACACCAAGAATCAACACAGCAAAGGTGTTTGGCGTTCGTCCTGGCTCTCCATTTCAATTTCTTGTAGCTACCACAGGCGATCGTCCCATGAAGTTTACAGCGAAAGGATTGCCAAAAGGGTTAAAGATTGATTCTAAAACAGGAGTTATCACCGGTAAGATTGCCAAAGCCGGAACATACATTGTATCCCTGGGTGCAAAGAACGCAAAAGGAAAAGCGGAGAAAACATTGCGGATCGTCTGTGGCGACCAGATTGCGCTTACACCGCCGATGGGATGGAACAGCTGGAACTGTTTTGCCAATGAAGTGTCGGCTGATAAAGTCAAACGGGCTGCTGATGCGATGGTTAAGAGCGGATTGATCAATCATGGCTGGACTTACATCAATATTGACGATTTCTGGGAGAATCACCGTGATTCAAAAGATGAGACCTTACGTGGAAAATTGCGCGACGAAGCTGGCTATATCATTCCCAACTCTCGTTTTGTGGATATGAAACCTCTTGCTGATTATGTGCATAATCTGGGCTTAAAAATAGGACTTTATTCAAGTCCCGGCCCGTGGACCTGTGGTGGTTGTGCCGGTAGCTATGGCTACGAAAAGCAGGATGCCGAGAGTTATGCCAAATGGGGATTTGACTATTTGAAATATGACTGGTGCAGCTATGGTAATGTTATCAATGGATTGAAAGATAATGATCCGTATAAAGTATCGTCTTTGTCGTACAACGGTGGTGGCGAATTGAATACAGCGATGAAACCATTTAAAGTGATGGGCGAACTGCTTCGCAGTCAGCCCCGCGATATCGTGTTTAGCGTGTGCCAATACGGTATGTCTGATGTATGGAAATGGGGCGGTTCGGTCAATGGTAACTGCTGGCGTACAACAAATGATATCAACGATACCTGGGTGAGTGTGAAGAATATCGCATTGGATCAGGAAAAGTCTGCTCCTTATGCCAAACCGGGCAACTGGAACGATCCGGATATGTTGGTTGTTGGTACAGTAGGGTGGGGTAATCCACATCCAAGCCGTCTTAAACCCGACGAACAGTATCTGCACATCAGTCTCTGGAGTCTTTTCTCTGCACCGCTTCTGATCGGTTGCGACATGGAAAAGCTGGATGAGTTCACCTTAAACTTACTCACGAACGATGAAGTGATTGAGATCAATCAGGATCCGCTTGGCAAGGAAGCAACCTGTGTGCATACCATCGGCGATTTACGTATTTATGTCAAGGAACTTGAAGACGGTAGCAAAGCAGTGGGCTTTTGTAACTTTGGCATCGAACTTGTAAATATGTCGTACAATGAATTCGCCAAACTGGGTATTACCGGACAAAATACAGTCCGTGATCTCTGGAGACAGAAAGACATAAAGAGCATGGATACTGCTAACGATCAGCTTGACATTGAAGTTCCGGCTCACGGAGTACTCTTGTATAAATTCATACCTAAAAAATAAAACAAATTTCTATAGTGTTCCAAATTAAAAGATTTACAACTATGATCAAACTATTGAAGTTATTACTTCTTGTATGCGTATTAAGTTCTCCCTTTGAATTGTTTGCGTGGAAGGGTATGCCAACTCCTCCTTTGCACGTTGAAGGAAACAAACTCAAAGACCCTACTGGAAAGGAAGTCTTGCTTCACGGATGGATGCAACCTACATCAAACTGGTTTAATGGAGAAGGAAAATGGTACAGCGACCCCAGCAACTGGAAAGATCCCAGCAATATTAACGGATTTATGACCTATTTGAAAGAAGTGGCTACCCTCATGACCGATACCACTCCGAAATACAATCAGACACACGGCTGGTACACCAGTTTCGTGCGTATGAATACGGATGCGGTAGGTGGTTGGACCAACCAGGCCGGACTGATTGACACGACTCAATTTGATGCATGGATCAGCAATTTTATTGTTCCATACGCCAAGTTTCTGAGTACCCGCGGGCTCTATCTTGTATTGAGTGCCACCGGACCCATGACTGTTCCGAACGAGAACCTAACTCAAAAATGCCAGCAACGCTTCCTTACTTTCTGGAAGAGGGTATCCAATGCTCCGGGTGTGAAGAATGCCGATAATATCATGTTTGAGCTGATGAACGAACCGGTTACCATTGAATCCAGTTTTGGAGCAGGTGATTGGGGAAATCACCAATCAAAGTACTATAAAGCTTTTAGAGACTGGCTTCAACCGATCATTGACGTGATTCGTGATAACGGTGCCAATAACGTAATATGGGTGCCTACACTTGAGTGGCAGGGCACACCTCACCAATGGGTGGAGTTTCCTTTCTCCGGAACAAATATAGGTGTGGCAGCGCATTATTATCCAGCCTATGGTGGTGTGTTTGACAATGCTACAAAGGTGCAGGATTTGTGGAACAAACAATACAAACCGGCGGCAGACCGTTGGCCGATGATTATTACCGAACTATTCTGGACACCCTATCCGAGTGATCCAATGAACCTGGTGAATGGAAAATCTGCAGTGTTTGGAAATGCCATTAAAAAGGCCATGGACAATCAGGGCAATGTTTCCTATATTGTAGGCTTTATTGGTGACCTTTTGGAAAACCTGACCAAGAGCCGCCCGAAGAGTTGCTATTTGAGTCCGCGCGAAGGTGCTCAGTCCTATTTCCAATGGCAACCATCCTACGCTTCTCAAGGTCCGGATGATGGCACACCTTACCTACGCTATGCATCCGTATTCGAAAGCAACCCCAAACAGATACAGGTGGTATTTAACCATCCGATCAACGATTCTGTTCATTTTGAAGGGTTCTCGGTAACTGTTGATGATCAGGCTGCAAGTATTGAGAACGTGGTAATCGGTGATACAATCAATAAACTGATTATCAATCTTCAGAACGCTCTTACGAATTCGAACCGCATCGCCCTCTCTTACAGCGATGGCAATGTCGTTTCCGTGTACGATAAAGCGTTGGATAAAGTAACTAATACTATGGTAGGTAATCAGATGATAGGATCTGTGCCAGAAATGGTTACTCTTTCTACAGATGAAAACGGATCTCTTCTTCTGGCACAATTCAATAAGAAGATGAAGCTTCCTTCTGATCTGTCCGCTTTCGCGCTCAGTGCTACCTTCAATGAAACGAGTAGTATTCAAATAAATGAAGTTTCATACTTCAATAATGATTCCACCTTATTGGCCTTCTCATTGAAAGATACGGTATTTGCAGATTACGATCTTAAGCTTACCTATACAGGCAGCGACTTCGGTTCGTCAGACAATGGTTTGATGAATGCATTTACAGATCGCGCTGTAACCAATAAATCGATCGGTTTACCGGTGCAGATTGTATCCGGAAAAATCGCATCGGATGGTTTTTCCGTTTCATTGGAATGCTCTAAACCATTGGCTATAGCAATTGGTCAGGCAAGTCGTTTTATTATCAGAGTTAATGGAAAGAGTGTTCCTTTCAAAGATTTCTTTGTATTAAACAAAACACTCAAATTCTCTTTGCTGAATAGTGTGCATTATGGAGATAGTGTAAAGGTTCGTTATATACCCGGTACTGTGACTGCTACAGATTTGGGACCACTCGAAGCTTTCACCAACTATAAGCTTGAAAATCCTCTGCTAGCTCCGACGTGGAACCGGATTCCCGGTAAAGTTGAGGCCGAAAAATATGCCATGCAATCAGGTGTGCAAACAGAAAATTGTCAGGATACCGGAGGTGGATTGAATGTGGGTTGGATTGATACCGGAGATTGGATGGAATATGCCATCGACAACCCCGGTTCGACGACTACCTATGATATTGCTTTTCGGGTAGCAACACCTTCTGATGGAACCAGCCTTGATTATTATATAGATAATGTGAAAATTGGTTCGATTGCAGTTCCAAATACAACCAACTATCAGGTATGGCAGTCTGTTCAGAAACCAATTACGATCCCAACCGGACGACACTATTTTAAAGTAGTAGTGACAAAAGGTGGGTTTAACTTAAACTACATGCTTGTAACTAGTTTGGTGGGCATTGAAGAGGTAAATGCAGCTAACATAACGATTTATCCTAATCCGGTTTCAACCGAGATGGTCATTCGTTCAGCAGATTTTCAATACAATGAGATTGAGATTATGGATATGGCAGGAAAAACTCTACTCAAAAAACAGGTTGTTTATGAACCTGAGTTGCAAATACCTGTTAGCTTGAACAATGGTATCTATCTTGTGAAAATGAATAACGGTAAGCAATCTCAGATACAACGGATCATAGTCGTTGGTAAATAATCATTTCAGCCAATCGTATTCAAAAAAGTAAATCAAATGAAAAATAAAATCATGCGTTTTCCTTTGCTATTGACACTGCTGGCTCTTTTCTTGCACTCATCCGCAATAAAAGCGCAGACTGAGACCCTTAAGGTAGGAACGAGAACCCGGACCATGCTGGTGTATGCGCCTCCGGGAATCGAAAAGAACAGGCCGTTGCTCCTTTCTTTACATGGATTGAATCAGGATATAAACTATCAGAAAGGCCAAGCTCAATGGGAGACTGTTGCGAAAGCCAACAAATTTGTGGTGGTTTATCCTGCCGGTATCAATAATTCATGGGATATTTCAGGAACGATAGATACTGATTTTATCCTGGCTATCATCAATGAAATGTCTAACCGCTATGGCATTGACCGCAAGCGTGTTTATCTTTCCGGATTTTCAATGGGTGGCATGATGACTTATCATGCCGCCAATGTGATCGCTGATAAAATTGCTGCTTTTGCTCCGGTAAGTGGTTATCTGATGGGTGGACCGAATACGAACAGTACCCGTCCGATTCCAATTATCCATACGCATGGCACAGGCGATCCCGTTGTTCCTTATAGCGGAGTTCAAACCTGTCTGGATGCCTGGGTTTCCAGAAATGAATGTCCTGCTACTGCCCAAGTAACCAAACCTTATCCTGTTGGTAAAACCTCATCCAATGGAACAAAATATGTTTGGGGTCCCGGAAAGGATCAGGTGCAGGTTGTCTTGTTGAGTCTGGAAGGAGTGGGGCACTGGCATTCAAATGATGCAAATGGAGTAAATACCAGCCAGGAGATTTGGAACTTTTGCAAGAATTTTTCGCTTGGTTTTGGTGTTCCTGAGTATCTTTCTGCCTCTGTGGCTGATACTACTCCAAAGCAGGTCGGAGTAGCTTTTAGTATTGCGTTGAAGAAACTGGATGCCTACACCGGATTTGTTGTCAAAGTGGATAATGAGGTGGTGAAAGTGGATAGCGTTGTGTATAGTGATTCAACCCATCTGACCGTTCATTTAGCAGACAGCATTCGCAAGGAAAACAATGTTCTGTTGACATACTATAATGGTAATGTACTCTCTACGTATGACAAGAAACTGGAAAACTTTAAGAATACTTCCGTTGTGAATCTGCTGCAAGGTTCTTCTCCGATAATTACCGAAATAACATCGGACAAAAACGGAGATACGCTTATTGTTCAGTTTAATAAGAAGATGTTGATACCGACAGAGAGCGATTCGTTGTCGCTTACTGCTGAATACAATGGAACAAAGAAGATTCCGATGCTTCAATGTGTTTTTTACAGGAACGATTCTACCCGGTTGGCATTTGCTTTGAACGAACGTGTGTATGCAGACTATGCGCTTTCATGCAGCTATACGGGCAATACGATTGCTTCTTCCGACAGCGGACTGCTACAGCCTGTTACTGCTTTTCCTGTGACTAACCTATCAAAAGGTCTGCCTGTACAGATGAAATCAGGTCGAATTGAATCGGATGGCTTTTCTGTGTATCTGACATTTTCAAAACCCATGAACATGCAAGAAATTCAGCTAAAGCAGTTTGTCGTGAGAGTCAATGATGTGATTGTGAAAGGCAACGAGATCTTTGTTTCCAATACATCCATCCAGTTCAAGCTTCTTAAGAACGTACATTTTGGCGATAAGGTTTCTGTGAGTTATACACCCGGTACTGTGACAGCCGCTGATAAAGGCGCGTTGGAAGCAGTTAGTGAGTTATCTCTCAGCAATCGCGTAACTGCTCCTTCTTATGTTGGACTTCCTGCCAAAATTGAAGCGGAAAAATACATTGCTCAGTACGGTGTTCAAACAGAAACGACCAGTGATGCCGGAGGCGGATCAAATGTTGGTTATATAGACAATGCCGATTGGATGGAGTATGCCATTGAAAACAGTTCGACATCGACGAGTTATCAAATAACTTATCGCGTTGCTTCAACCAGCAGTAACGGTGTAATCAACTGCTATATTGACGATAAAAGTGTTGGCTCAATAACTGTACCGAGCACGGGAAACTGGCAGACATTTACTTCGGTAACAAAAAACATTACGATACCTACCGGAAAACATTATCTGAAGTTGGTTGCTACTACGGGTGGCTTTAATCTTAACTACCTAGACATTCGTGTGGATGTAACAGGTATCAATGATGTGTCTGAAGAGAAAGTAACGATTTCTCCTAATCCCGTCAGAAACGAGATAAACATCCATGCGGCTGATTTTCGTCACAACAAGGTGGAGGTCTTTACTGTCGTTGGCACTAAGGTGATCAGCAGTGAGACAAATGGGGAGAGTGATTTGCGTATTCCTGTTCAACTCGCTGATGGTATCTATCTTGTGAAAATCAGTGATGAAAAACAGTATCAACTTAGAAAGATTATTGTAAAGAATAACAGATAATCAGATGAAGAATAGTATCATTGTTGTCTCATGGAAGTAAAGTGTCAGCAACAACGTTATTTCATCAAAACAACATTGTACATTAATTATTTAAATCATAACGAATGAAAGCACGAAAAGTATTTCTTTTATGTTCGATCGCATTGTTTGCTAATGCGTTGAACGGTTTTGCGCAAAATCCAATTATCCAGACTAACTATACCGCCGATCCGGCTCCGATGGTTCACAATGGTACTGTTTATGTTTATACCAGTCATGATGAAGATGTAACCGTGAAAAACTTCTTTACGATGAATGACTGGAAATGTTATTCTTCAACCGATATGGTCAACTGGACCGATCATGGAACCGTGATGTCTTATAAAGATTTCAGTTGGTCGAGAGGAGATGCCTGGGCAGGTCAGTGTATCTATCGGAACGGAAAGTTTTATTATTATGTTCCTGTTAATCAAAAAAACGGAGGGAATGCAATCGGAGTGGCTGTATCTGACAGTCCGACGGGTCCGTTTAAAGATGCACTCGGCAAACCGTTATTGGTTGGTTATGGATATATAGATCCAACTGTATATATTGATGACGATGGTCAAGCCTATTTGTACTGGGGAAACCCGAACCTTTGGCATGTCAAACTCAATGAAGACATGATTTCCTACGATCAGGAACTAGGTGTTGTCAAGGAAGATCTGAAAGATGAGAATTTTGGCTACCGTGCCAAAAAGATAGATAACCGGACAGCTTCCTATGAAGAAGGCCCGTGGTTTTTTAAACGTAACAGTAAATACTATTTGCTTTATCCCGCCGGTGGAGTACCTGAACATTTAGCCTATTCAACCAGTGATAAGCCAACAGGTCCCTGGGTTTATGGAGACACCATCATGCATGTGATTCAGGATCGTGGAGCATTTACCAACCATCCGGGATACGCAGAATTTAAAGGAAAATCTTATTTGTTTTATCACAATGGCGCTTTGCCCGAGGGTGGTGGCTTTAAACGGTCGGTTTGTGTGGAAGAATTCAAATTTAATCCTGATGGCTCCATTCCATTAATTACACCGACCAGAGAGGGCGTACCTGAAAGTGCGTCCAATTTGAACCCATATAATAAGGTGGAAGCTGAAACCATCGCGTGGGAAGAGGGCATTGAAACGGCTAAAAGTTCGGCAGGAACGATTTATGTCACCGACATTGATAACGGCGATTATATCAAAGTGCGCAGTGTAGATTTCGGTAAAGGTGCGACGAAATTTACAGCTAGCGTTGCGACAGCAAGCGAAGGGGGACAGATTGAAATCCGTCTGGACAGTAAAGAGGGTGCGTTGTTAGGTACTTTACATGTAAAAAACACGGGAGGTACTCTAAACTGGAAAACCGTTTCCTGCAAACTGACCAAAACGAAAGGGGTACACGATGTATTCTTTGTCTTTAAGGGAACTGCCAATGATATGTTCAATTTTAACTGGTGGAAATTTTAAAAACATCTAAATGATTTCGGAAAACTTTCAGTATAGTTTTCCAAAATCATTTAGATGTTTTATGCTGCGATTATTACTTACAAATAAATATCTTAGAATTATGAAGAACAGAATCCATTTTTTAGTATTACTCTTTCTTGCTTTGATCGGATTTACTCCCAAAGCATCGGCCGATTATCCGATTGTATCTCACCGCTTTCTAGCCGATCCCGGTGCGATGGTATCTAACGGACGCGTGTACCTGTATTGCTCAAATGATGATGAAAACCCCGGAGATGACCGGTCCGGATACCAGATGAAATCCATTGTCTGCGTATCCAGTAGCGATTTAAAGAACTGGACCGATCACGGAATCGTGTTTGAGGTTCCTAAGAATTGTTCATGGGCTGCCAGAAGCTGGGCTCCATCACCTATAGAACGTGACGGTAAGTTTTTCCTTTATTTTGGTAATGGAGGAAATGGTATTGGTGTAGCTACTGCTAACAATCCACTCGGACCTTTTGTTGATCCTCTTGGCAAACCGCTGGTAGAAAACAGCACACCCGGAGTACAACCGGCCAGAAACATGTGGCTTTTTGACCCGATGACATTTATTGATGACGACGGACAGGCTTACATGTATTTTGGTGGCAATGGCGACGATAACGTACGTGTGATCAAATTGAACCGCGACATGATCAGTGTGGATGGTCCGGCAATCAAATTATCTGCGCAAAACTTCTTTGAAGCATCCTGGATGCACAAGGAAAATGGTATTTACTATTTCTCTTATTCAGCCAATCCCAGAGCTCAGATGCGCATTGATTATATGAAGAGCAATAGTCCGACATCCGGATTTACCTATGGAGGTGCTGTTTCCAACCAGCCTCCTCTCAATGACAACAACAATCATCAGGCAATCTTCAAGATGAATAATCAATGGTACCAGGCTTATCACAACCGTGTGGTTGCTAAAACGGCAAAAATAGCTCCGGTATATAAACGCAATCT
The DNA here is from genome assembly GCA_028709785.1 of Bacteroidales bacterium. Lineage (GTDB taxonomy): Bacteria > Bacteroidota > Bacteroidia > Bacteroidales > JAQUTK01 > JAQUTK01. The sequence continues at coordinate 52,208 of JAQUTK010000005.1, read as the reverse complement.
TTGTTTGGATATGTTTAAACACAATCCCGACGGTACAATCGAAACAATGAAGAACACGGTTGATGGCGTGGCACAATTGTCTAATTTGAATCCTTTCGAGCGTGTGGAAGCCGAAACAATGAATGCACAATCAGGTATCTATACCGAAATCTGCTCTGCCGGTGGTATGAATGTATGCAAAATAGAAAACGGCGACTGGATTAAAGTCAGAGGTGTGGATTTTGGAAAGGGAGCAAAGAAATTTGAAGCCAGTGTTGCTTCTGTTGCTTCCGGTGGAAAGATTGAAGTTCGCATCGACGAGCCAAACGGAAAATTGCTGGGAACTCTGAAAGTAAAAAGTACCGGTGGATTACAGAACTGGGCAGCGCAAACCTCAAAATTAAAAAGTACGAACGGTGTACATGATGTGTACCTCGTATTTAAAGGCGGAGAGGGCAGCTTGTTCAACTTCGACTGGTGGAAAATGAATTAAGATGAATCAATCGAATTATAATCAAGACTTTAAACAAACGAATATGAAAAACTTCACATACGGAGATAATCACTCTCAGTGGCTGAGCAGGAAGAGCTGTGTAGCTCTTATGATTGCTTTCGTTGCATCATTTGGTATGACCCGGGCAGATAACCCTGTTATTCAGACACACTATTCTCCAGATCCGGCACCGATGGTATATAATAATACTGTCTATATGTACACGGGCGATGATATCCCGGGTACTGACTTTTACTACATGACCAAATGGCGGGTAGCGTCATCTACAGACATGGTAAACTGGACCGATCATGGCGTACAAATCTCATTGGAATCGTTCACATGGGCACGCGATCGTGCCTGGGCTGCTCAGTGTATTGAACGCAACGGCAAGTTTTATTGGTACATTTGTGCTCAGAGTACAAAAAATGATATGTCTATTGGTGTGGCTGTTTCTGATAGCCCGACGGGTCCCTTCAAAGATGCGATTGGTAAACCCTTAATTCAAAACGGAAGTTGGTCGAATATTGACCCTACTGTCTGGATTGATGACGATGGTCAGGCCTATCTTTATTGGGGAAATGGCAGTTTGTTTTATGTCAAACTCAACAAGGATATGATTTCCTATTCTGGCGAAATTGAAAAGGTTCCACTTACTGTTGAGACATTTGGAGGTGCCCGAGGTGCCAGAGGCGACCGTAACGCCAATGTCCAGAATAAAGATATGTTTGTGGAAGGACCCTGGTTTTACAAACGCAACAGCAAGTATTACATGGTCTTTGCCGGTATGGGAAAAGGAGGTGAGACTCAATCTTACTCCATGAGCGACGGTCCGACGGGTCCATGGAAATATCAGGGTAAGATTATGGAAGACCAAAAAACAAACAGTTTTACCAATCATGGTGGAATCATTGATTACAAGGGCAACTCCTATATGTTCTATCATACCGCATGGCTTCCGGGTGGTGGCAGTTACGGAAGATCTGCTTGTGTGGAGCAATTCACTTACAATGCGGATGGAACTATTCCTGCAGTCTCAGCTACCAAAGAAGGTCCCAAACCGGTAGGTGAGGTGAATCCCTACAACCGTGTGGAGGCAGAAACAATGGCATGGTCTCAGAAATGTACCATTGCTCAAAGTGAGAAGATCGGTGTATATGTTACCGGTACCCGCGGGAAAGGCTATATCAAAGTACGTGAGGTGAACTTTGGCGATCAATCGCCTGTTTCATTCTCAGCTTCATTGGCAGCGGGTGTTGATGGTGGTATTCTGGAAGTTCGTTTGGATAGTGTTGCCGGATCGTTGGTATGTTCAGACACGCTGCCTCGTACCGGTGGATGGGACCAATTCAAGGTGTTTACATCTCCATTGAAACAGGAGATAACAGGAAAACATGATATTTATTTGTGTTTTAACGGTCTAAATATTACAGCCGGACGAGAATTGTTTAACTTTGACTGGTGGAAATTCCAAGCAAGTAAAACAAAAAAATGAACCATAATCAGATGCGTGCAATCAATGTGCATTTAGCGTTATCGCTGTTCTTTATTGGATGTGTATCTGGTGTATCAAAAGTCGGAGCAAGTACTTCACCAACCGGTGAAGTACTTGCTTATTGGCGTTTTGAGAAAGTACAGCATCTTCGAGGAGATTCAACCTCTCTTTCCATCATAGGGCAGCCTCTTACGGCATCGGATCGTGGCTCGAGTGAGCCGCAGCCTTTTGCTTTTGATGAGTCAGGTAAAGGAAATTACGTACAGACACGTGGTAGCAGATTATCTCCAAACGTCTTTTCAGACAAAGTATCGGTAAGTATTGTCAATGGGAAACCCAATACTCGTTCTCTTGTATTGAAAAATGCAGAATATGTGGTAACTCTTGACCGTCCGCTGGCTTATTACGATATGCAAAAGAGCTGGATGATAGAGGCAAGCTTACAATGCAACCTGCTTGGCACCGAACAGGTTTATCTTTGCAAAGAAGCAAGAAACGGACAGATGGCTGGTGATGTGTCTATAGGGTTTGATAATATGCACGAAAAGTACTTTGTAGAAGTGATGTGTGCCGATGGAGTGCCGCGTCGCATTGTGGCAGGCGAGGATGTAGAAGCCGGGAAGTGGTACGATGTTCGTGCTCAGGCCAATTACGATCTCAAAAGTGATCAAACCAAATTGCAAATCGAGGTTAAACCCTCGGAACAGAAAAACTTTGGAAAGTTGGCCTTTACTACCTTTAAAGGTAAAGCGATGAATCGTGGCGCAGGTCAGTGGGTCATTGGTCGTGGGTATCCCGGAGGTTTTCCTAACAATCTTGCCGTGCTTGACGGTGGCATTGATGAGGTGTGTATCTCGGGTGAACCCATGCCACATGTGGCAGGTCAGAATCCGCTCTTCCCGGATGCCTTTACCGCCGATCCTTCTACCTTGGTCGTTGGCGAAGAACTTTTTGTCTATGTGGGACATGATGTTGCTTCTCCCGGTGGGTGGTTCAATATGCCTGATTGGCTCTGTTATTCGACCAAAGATATGAAGAACTGGACAGCTCATGGTTCGGTATTGGCTGCAAAAGACTTTGTAGGTGCGAATGGCGGTTCGGCATGGGCCGCTCAGGTGGTGGAGAAAAAGGGAAAATATTATTTCTATGTTACACTGGATCGTAAAGAAGGTCACTTCATTACAGTAGCCGTGGGAGATAGCCCAACAGGACCATTTAAGGAGGCACTTCCAGGTAAACCTCTGATTACCGATGCGATGACAACAGATTCGCACAGGGCAAACTCCGATATTGATCCGACTGTTTTTACGGACGATGATGGCACTTCATGGATGGCTTGGGGCAACGGTGACTGCTACATGGTGAAGCTAAAGCAAAATATGGTGGAAATTGATGGACCAATCACGAAAGTACCATACAGGAACTTTTCGGAAGGACCATGGCTTTTTAAACGTGGCGATCTGTATTACAATGTGTATGCAGCTGATGCTCCCGGGGTGCAACCCGAGCAAATATGCTATTCAACAGCGAAAAAAATTACCGGACCCTGGACGTATGGTGGTTTCGTTACCGGACCTGCAAAGCACGGATTTACCATCCATCCGGCAGTTGTTGAGTTTAAAGGACAATGGTATTTCTTCTATCATGACGGGTCGTATCCATTGAATGGTACACCTGGAGGTGATTGTCGGCGCCAGGTTTGCGCTGAACATCTTTACTTCAATAAGGATGGAAGCATTAAACCAATAACACTAACACCAGAAGGGGTGAGCGTGCCATCCAAACGATAAGAAATAAATCAAACACCGTTTAATAATAGATATTCGAAAATGAACTCGAGAAAACTAAAATCTCTTTTACTTGTAGGCTGCCTGACCTGTGCTTCTGTTGTCAGCGCGCAATCGAAACAGGATTACCACATGTGGGCAGAAACTCCACCGATGGGTTGGAATAGCTGGGACTGTTTTGGCACGCAAGTCACTGAAAGTGAAGCAAAGCAACAGGCGGATTTCATGGCTGCAAATCTTAAAAAGCATGGTTGGGAATATTTTGTGGTAGATATCCAGTGGTATGAACAGAATTCCAAGGGATATGAATATGCAAAAGACGCCGTATTGACGATGGATGAGTTCAGCCGTCTTCTTCCGGCTCCCAAGAAGTTTCCATCTGCCGTCAATGGCAAAGGCTTTAAACCCCTGGCTGATTACGTTCATGCCAAAGGTCTTAAGTTTGGTATTCACATGATGCGGGGTATTCCTCGTCAGGCAGTGAAGCAGAACACACCAATAAAAGGAACGACTGCCCGTGCCGCAGATATTGCAGATGTAAACAGTACGTGCGGTTGGAATCCGGATATGTATGGTGTGGATATGACCAAGCCGGGAGCGCAGGAATATTACAACTCGATCATGGAAATGGTTGCTTCCTGGGGTGTTGACTTCATCAAAGTCGATGATCTCAGCCGTCCCTATCATCAACCTGAAGTAGAAGCGATTCGCAAAGCAATCGACAAAACAGGCCGTAAGATTGTGTTCAGTACCTCACCCGGCGAAACACCGCTTTCTGCCGGACCGAGTGTCAATCAAAATGCAAACATGTGGCGTGTCAGCGACGATTTCTGGGATAACTGGAGAGCTTTGTATGATCAGTTCAAGCGACTCCACGACTGGACTCCGTATCGTATTACCGGAGCCTATCCGGATGCCGATATGCTTCCGTTGGGTATGCTGCAACTGGGAAGAAAGACAAACTTTACCACCGAGGAACAGTTTACTTTGATGACGCTTTGGAGCATTGCCCGTTCACCTCTTATGCATGGTGGCGACATGACAAAGACCGACTCTCTGACTCTCTCGTTGCTTACCAATGACGAAGTGCTCGCTGTCAATCAACACAGTGAAAATAATCGTCAGCTGTATCGCACGGAAGACGGGTTAATAGCCTGGGTTGCCGATGTGCCGGGAAGTAAAGATAAATATCTGGCACTGTTCAATACCCGCGATAAAGAAGCGATGGATGCGAAAAAGGCTGTTTTCAGCAGTGAACTGATTACCAGACAAACTCCCGGACATGGTGTGGAGATAGATGTCGATATTACGAATGCTAAAAAGCTCTTCTTACTTGCAGATATCGGTAACGATGATTTTGCGTCAGATCATTTTGACTGGTGCGAACCGCGTCTTGTCGGACCTAAAGGTGAATTGAAGCTGACTGATCTGAAATGGAAGAGTGCCACTTCCGGCTGGCGCAGAGCAACTACCTCTTCGGCAGTAGGTGGAGCTCCCATGTCAGTAGATGGTAAAAAGATAGCTTATGGTATCGGAACACATGCTCCATCCCTTATCGAGTTCGATCTTCCGGAAGGATACACACGATTCAAGACTTTTGGCGGTCTGGATAAGGGAGGTATCGATCAGGGAAGAGGAGCAACCGTAAAAGTAATGGTTTTCAATGCCTCTCCGTATGTTGTGAATGACCCTGTCAAAATACCTGTTTCCCTTCAGGAACTAGGATTTACCGGTTCGGTGAAGATCCGCGACCTTTGGCAGCACAAAGATGTCGGCACCTTCAGTAAAGAGTTTGCGCCGGTTGTGCCGTTTCATGGAGCCGCTCTTTACCGGGTGAGTCCATCCAAATAACTAGAATCAAAAAATGCCACTCATTGAAGTGGCATTTTTTTTGTCCGGTCTCTTGTTGACTGTTAAAAGTATTTTATAACAGACTATCTTTTTGATAAAGAAGAGGGGCGTATTTGAGAAAGTTGTATGTTTGCACTCTTCTATAATGATGCGGAGGTCACAGATACCTGTCAATCTGTATCCTATAGAGTAAGTTTGATGCTACACTAATTAAAATCACTATCGCCATGAAGACTCTCGGAAGAAATCAAATGCTCTGTTTGCTGCTGCTGTTTGCCGGATTTGCCGGTGCTCAGAAAACCGAAGTTCAATACCTTTCAGGAACCGACAAAGACCATACGGTGGTTTGGAACTTTTTCTGTACCGGTGGTATGAATTCCAATAAATGGACGACGATTCAAGTTCCTTCTCAATGGGAACAACAAGGTTTCGGTGCCTATAACTATGGCCATGATAAACCCAAAAACGATGAAAAGGGACTCTATTCCTACAAGTTTACCGTTCCCAAACAGTGGAAGAACAAGAAAGTACAGATCGTTTTTGAAGGATCGATGACCGACACCGAAGTAAAGATCAATGGCAAGTTGGCCGGTCCGATTCATCAAGGCGCCTTTTATCGATTTAAATATGATATTTCCAATCTGCTGGATTATAAGAAGGAGAACCTGTTGGAAGTAACGGTCAGTAAGGAATCAGCCAATGAGAGTATAAACAGAGCCGAACGAATTGCTGATTATTGGGTGTTTGGTGGTATCTTCCGTCCGGTATATCTCGAAGCAACCTCCGCATCGCATATAGAGAGTGTTGCCATTGACGCCAAAGCCAGCGGCTCGTTTTATATGGATGTTTTTGTTCAAGATGCTACCCAAAAGAATTCTGTGGAGGCTCAGATTCAGACATTGGATGGAACGAAGGTGGGTGAACTGTTGACTACAAATGTGCAAGCAGAGGATCAAAAGTACACACTCAAAGGCACGATTGCAAATTCCAAACTATGGAATCCGGAAGATCCCAACCTCTATCAGGTTGTAGTGCTGCTGAAGAAGGGGAAGACGGTTACACATCAATATACGCAGAAGTTTGGTTTCCGTACGGTGGAACTCAGACCTGCCGATGGCTTTTATGTAAATGGTACAAAGATCCTGTTTCGTGGGGTCTGCCGACATACCTTTTGGCCGGAATCCGGTCGTACGAGCAGCAAAGCATTGGCCATTGATGATGTCAATCTGATTAAGGATATGAATATGAACGCGGTGCGTATGAGCCATTATCCACCCGATCAATATTTTCTGGATGTGTGTGACTCACTCGGTTTGTTTGTGCTCGACGAACTGGCGGGATGGCAGAAATTCTACGATACACCGACGGCTCAACGACTGATCAAAGATATGGTCAGACGCGATGTCAATCATCCTTCCATCGTCGTATGGGACAATGGCAATGAAGGGGGCTTTAATAAAGAGGCGCGGGGTGACTATGCCCTGTATGATCCTCAACAGCGAATGGTGATCGAACCGTGGTCGAAAGTCAATGATACGGATACGAAGCATTATCCCAAATATGGTTATGTGTATAATGCGCTGAACGAAGGGAATACGGTCTATTTCCCGACAGAGTTCCTGCACGGACTTTATGACGGGGGTCATGGTGCCGGATTGGATGATTATTGGAACTTAATGCTCTCTAAACCGCTTTCGGCGGGAGGTTTTCTTTGGGTGCTTGCCGATGAGGGTGTGGTACGCAGAGATAAGAATGATTCCATCGACACACGGGGCAATCTGGCGCCCGATGGTATTGTAGGACCGCATCACGAGAAGGAGGGAAGCTTTTATACCATCAAAGAGATATGGTCGCCGGTTCAATTCAAGCAGACAACTTTACCTGCCGACTTTAATGGGAGCTTAAATATAAGCAATCGTTTCTTATATAGCAATCTGAATCAGTGTACCTTCTCATACGAACTGGTTAAATTCAAACAGCCATTTACTAAACTGCAAATGCAGAAGCAGGCCGGAACGATGAAAGCACCTTCAGTAGCGCCGGGTGAAAGCGGATTGCTGAAACTGGAATTGCCGTCAGACTGGAAACAGTATGACGCGCTTTACATTACCGCAACCGACCGCTACAAGCGACACATAAATACCTGGTCCTGGAATATCACTACTCCCGCGACAATGGCAACGCAACTTGTGTCTGAAAGCAACGATCAGGTAGAGGTAAGTGATCGGGATGGATTTCTAACGGTACAATCGGCAAAGACATCCGTTACTTTCAACAAAAACAACGGGTTGATTTCGGAGGTTGTTACGAATGGAAAGAAAATATCCTTTACTAACGGACCTCAATTTGCGGGCTTTACTACCACCTTCAAAGAGTTGAAACACTACGCAGCACCCAATGGCACTGTCGTTGAATTAGTCTATGACTCTATCTGCCATGCGAAGTGGACAATGCTTCGGGGTGGATGGTTGCAGTTGGAGTATCAATACAGTCCGAAGGGCTCTTTCGATTATACCGGCATCACCTTCTCCTATCCGGAAAGTGAGGTAAAAGGAGCCACTCTGATGGCAAACGGTCCGTATCATGTCTGGAAGAATAGATTGAGAGGAACTCAGTTTGGTGTGTACGAAAAAGAATACAATAACACGATTACCGGACAGACCTGGATTTATCCCGAATTTAAAGGATATTACTCCAATTTCTATGCGGTGAAGATACAAACAAGAGAGTTGCCGATCACCATCGTCTCTGCGACAAAAGAGTTGTTCCTGCATCTCTTTACCCCGGAAAAGCCGGTACAGTCTACCGGGGGTGTCTATCCACCTTTCCCAACGGGTTCTATATCGATACTGAATACCATCAGTCCCATTGGTACGAAGTTTTCGCAAGCCAATGAGGAAGGTCCGCAGGGAGCCAAGAACCTCTGCGACGGAACACTTTTCGTAGGAAAGATCTATTTTAAATTCGGAGAATAAGACCCTTCGGCTCATTTATATACTAATATGGCACATTATTACACTGATGTAGCCCAACAATCACATACTTTTGCATCTCTGTGGAAGTGTGTGATTGTTGTTCTTTACATGTATGTTTTTTTACAATATCTTTTTTCAATCACAGAAACACTTCTCTTAAATTAGTTACAAACATGAAACAGACTTTTCATTCTATTCTGGTAAAACTATCGCTTCCATTGTTTAAACTCTGGAATAAGACTTCAGCGATAATCATTGGTTTGGCGGCGTTGATCTGGTTCCTCATACGAGTGATACCAAAACCAAGCAGAGCTTCATACCCCTGTCAGCAAGCAGCATTTCCTATTGCCAGTGCCTTTGTCATCTGGCTCACAGCAACACTCTCAAGCTTATTTGCTTTCAAAAAGCTGGGGAAGAAATTTGCTTCAAACCGTATGATTGTAACCGTTTGTGGCATTGCTTCTTCCGTTGTGTTGATCGGATGGCTGATGGTACTGCCCTCAGGCATCATGGAAGCGCTGGCTGCTACTGCTGATGACAAACCTTTTGAACCTGCAGTGGGATATGACTGGCAGCCGGGACCCTCTAATCAGCCTATCGGAGTTGCTCAGGGCATCTATCCGGGTCGTGTCGTTATGGCACGCAATCCGAAGGCCTGCAAATGGGCCGGTAACTGGAAAAAGGAAGAAGATCAGTGGTGGTTGGATAAGAATACGGATGTGAATGTAATCAGCGAGATGATGTCTGTCACGTTGCAAAAGCTCACAGGCACACGTAAAGACAAGGAAGCCTGGAATAAGATCTTTACCTATTACAATGTAAACTTCCGCAACCTGAAGAACCGGAAATATATGGTCGGTGAGGTTGTAGCGCTGAAGGTTAATCTGAACAACAGCAGCGATACGAAAAAGGACAATCAGAGCGATGCATCTCCACAGATGGTTTTGGCCATGGTACGACAGTTGGTCAATGAGGCGAAAGTTCCTCAAAACAATATTATTATTTACGATGTACGGCGTAACTTCTATCCTGCGATGCTGACCACAGTTTGGAAAGAGTTTAAGGATGTTCGTTTTCTGCAACAAGATCCTGCAACGAAGAACCAACCATTGAACCCGGCTTATGGCGATCATCACGGTATCGAAGCTGCCGATTGGGTGGAAGGTGTCAGCTATTCAGCCGTCAATTACAAGGAAGCCAAACTGATACCCCGTCAGATTAAAGACGCGACATACCTGATCAATATGGCCATGTTGAAATTGCATTCTTATCCTTATAATTATATGGAAGATGGTGATGAAGGTCAGACGGCCGTGACGATGACCGGTAAGAATCATGCCGGTTCGATAAAAGGCACACCTGAATTGCACTCCATATTGAACACCAAACAGGAAGGAAAGAAGAATGCGTATTCTCCACTGGTCGACCTGGCTGCTTCCCCTAATCTGGGAGGAAAGACCATATTGTATATGTTGGACGGCTTGTATTGCGGACGCAAATGGCGTACGTACCCGCTCCATTTCCCCAATCCTCCTTTCAACAATCAGGTGATTCCTTATGAAAATCCGGAATGGCCTTCCTGTATGCTGGCTTCACTCGATGGCGTTGCGATACAGTCTGTGGGACTTGACATCCTATATGCTCAAAGCAAGAACAACACCGAACCGACCTATCACAATGTACCACGTATCTTGGTGCGTGAGAATGCGGATGATTTCCTTCGCGAAATGGCTATTCCCGATCAGGCACCATCAGGAACGAAGTATGTGCAAGATGGCAAGCCTGTTAAGAGTCTGGGTACCTTCGAACATTGGAACAATGATAGTGAGATGAAATACTCCCGAAACCTGGATCCGAAGAAGGGTCGTGGCATCGAATTTATTTATATCCCTTTAGGAACCAAATAGAAGTACTATTTAATAAACTATCTGACTCATGAAAACAACCACGATGATTTCCGCTTTCAGGTCTCAGTTGCAAATGGGATTACTTATTCCTGTTTTTGCTTTTGGACTTTGCCACCAAGCTATCTCCCAGGAACCTGCTTCGACAAAAGTGAAACCATTCGCACCGGCACTCTTGCCCGGCAATGGTTTGTCACACTTTGATTTCTTTTATGCCGGTGAAGCCAAACAGGAAAATATGTACATCGTCCGCGATGGTAAGATCGTATGGTCGTATACGCACGATGGTAAAGGAGAAATAAGCGATGCGATGATGCTTTCAAATGGAAACATTCTTTTTGCCCATCAGTATGGGATCGCCGAAGTTAGTCAGGATAAGAAGGTTCTGTGGAAGTATGACGCACCCGAAGGCACCGAGATTCATACCGCTCAGGCAATAGGTAAAAAATTGGTTCTGTTTGTGCAAAGCAGTAATCCTGCCAAGATTGTGGTTATCAATAAGGAGTCAGGCAAGATAATCAAGGAATTGCCGATACCAACCGGTAATCCGACCGGTACGCATGGTCAGTTGCGTCATGCCCGTCTTACCTCAAAAGGAACGCTCCTGGTAGCCCACATGGATATGGGTAAAGTGAAGGAATATGATTCCAAAGGCAACCAACTTCGCACCATCGAAGCACCGGGAGTATGGGGCGTTGAATCGTATAAAAACGGAAACATATTGATTACCACCCGAAATAAAGTCTTCGAAGTAAACAGTAAGTCTGAGGTGGTATGGGAATATCCATTTGAGGCTACAGCCGACTATGTGATAAACTCCCCGCAGGTCTCTATCCGTCTGGCGAATGGCAATACGCTGATCGGCAACTGGTTTAATCAATGGGGTGATAAACTCGATAAAAACAATCTACCTCTTCAGGCGATTGAAGTAACACCGGATAAGAAGGTCGTTTGGGCGCTGCGTGCCTGGGACGAACCGGCTAATCTGGGTCCTTCCACCATTATTGTGCCTTTAAGTGAACCACGTACGACAGAGAAAGTTAAGTTTGGAGAGATACACTGACAAATACACGACGAGAAACAGTAAATTGCAGATACCTGTCACTTACTCTTTTTCCTTACAAAACGACCATTTAAAAACAGTATATGAATACCCAATCAAAAACCGCTATCATCTGTCTGCTGATCTTATTTATAAACAGCGCTTCAGCTCAAAAGAATACGTTTGATCATCTAAAATTAGCTGCTAATCTTGAGAACATGTCCCAAAAGCTTGAGAAGTCGCTTGCTGTCAGTCACAATCAGTTGCCTGTATTAGATGTAGTAAAGGATTTTGGAGCAATCAACAACGGACTTACCATTACCACCAAACAATTACAAAATGCCATTGATAGCTGTTCGAAGATCGGTCCGGCACGTGTATTCTTTCCTGAAGGAGTTTACCTCACGGGGACACTCGTACTTAAATCGGGCGTACATATTGAACTGGATAAACGAGCTAAAATACTGGGTAGTGCAGATCCCAAAGACTATCTGGTTATCATGCCCGCCTATAAAAACAATACCGACCGACAGGTGGACAAATCCCTTTTCTATGCGGAGAATGTAGATGGAATCTCATTTACTGGTAAAGGCATCATTGATTTTCAGGGTACGAATCCTATTTATTGGCCTACAGGTAATAACGATCCACGCCGTCCCTTTGGAATACGAATTGTGAGTTCGAAAAATATTTATGTAAGCGGTTTGATGCTTATGAATTCAGCTCAGTGGTTACAACATTATCTTGATTGCGAGAATGTAATGGTTGAAAACATCACTGTATTTAATCATGCTCACCAAAACAACGATGGAATCGATATTGATGGATGTCGTAATGTGTATGTTCGCAATAGTCGCATAGACAGTGATGACGATGCCATTTGTTTAAAGAGCAACGGACTTTCCGCCTGTGAAAACATCCTGATTGAAAACTGTACTGCGTCAAGCCATTGCAACGCATTAAAACTGGGCACAGAGTCAACAGGGGGATATAAGAATATCATCTATCGCAATTGTAAAGTGGTTCAATCGGGCACCGGTCGTCACTTTGTAAACGGGACAGAAACGACTCGAACAGCCATAACACTCATCATTACCGACGGTGGAGTGATGGAAAATATTTGGTTTGACTCCATTGAATCAACAGACTGTGTAACACCTATTTTTGTGACGCTGGGCAACCGTAACCGAAAACATACAGACTCAGCACCCAAACCGGGAATAGGAACGATCAATAACATCCTGATATCAAATGTAACAGCTACAGGAGCCGGTCCGATATCTTCTTCTGTCACCGGATTAGATAATGAGCACCGGATTAGTAACATAACACTCAAAAACATACACATAGAATTAGCTTATCCCGGAAATGCCAAAGACAGAAACACGGATATGTTTAAGTTGCTGAAAGAAAGAAAACCCGGCTATCCGTCACCGGACACGTTTGGGAACCTATCGACTTATGGCTTATACCTTCGGTATATTGATAACCTTCAGCTGTATAATATTCAATTTAAGCTGAAATGTACAGATCCTCGCGATGAAATGATCATGGAAGATTGCGACAAGATTGTAAAGCAAATCATGAATAAAAAATAAAAGAATATGCCTGGAAATATCCAATTGTAATGAAATAGAGGTCTTTTCGCTTTAATATTTACACAAAAAAGATTTGATTATGAACAAAAATGGTTCCTTTCTTGTTCTGGCTTTAATGCTTCTTTCAAACGCTCTCCCGGCACAAAAGAACATAAAAGCAGCGGATATATCAACAGATAAATCCACTTCGACACTTTGTATGGATGTACTTCATCTCTTTACAGCACCCAACGTGCCCGCTATGGGTCCGGACGAAACTTATGCTCCGGTTGGTAATTGGGTGAAAGGAGTAACTCCGCCCAATTTACCCGGCAAGGGACTGGCGCAACATCCCATGTTGGTAGTGGGAGAGAATTACGACAAAATGTCCCTCATTAAAGATGGCAAAGAGATTTGGAGCTATTCCACCGGCAAAAGTTATGAATATGATGATGTGTGGATGCTTTCTAACGGTAATATTCTTTTTACCCGCCAGGAATACATTGCTGAGATTACTCCGGATAAGAAAGTAATATGGCGATATGATTGTAAAACGGCCCCAGGCAGTCCTGAACATACAGAAATCCATACCTGTCAGCCCATTGGTCTGGATAAGGTTATGTTTATTGTCAATGGTTTGCCACCTAAATTGATGATTGTCAATATCAAAACAGGAAAAACAGAGGTAGAGCATGAACTTCCTTATACCTTACCGGCAAATCCGAATGGTATTCACGGTCAATACAGACGGGCTCGTATCACAGCACAGGGAACCTACCTTATTTCGGTTTTCGGACTGGGTTATGTAGCCGAATACGACAAAAACTTTAATGAGATTTGGAGAGTGAATTGCAAACAGCCTTGGTCATCACTTCGTCTTAAGAATGGCAATACCTTAATTACCAATGAGGCCGATAACCTTACTGTCGAACTTAATTCCAAAAAAGATACCGTCTGGCAATTCAGCACCAAAAATGATCTGCCTGAAGCGTACCGTTTTGCCTCTGCTCCGCAGACTTGTACCCGTTTGGCCAATGGTAATACCATATTCACGTCACGAGGCGACAATGATGGCAATGGCCCGCAAATGGTAGAGGTAACTCGTGATAAGAAAGTAGTATGGGTTTTGCAGGATTGGAAGACTTTTGGTCCGGTAACCAGCGTACAAGTTTTGGATGATCCGGGTGTTCCGGAGATTCCCGGACAATCGGAACATTAACAGAATAGGTAATGGAAGCTACTCTGCGATACCTGGTGTAGTTTCCAAAGTAATCGCTCTCAATAAATAAATATAAATGACAAAGTATGAAGATCGTTAGAAACAGTTTTTCCCTTGTTTTATTCGTTGCCCTTTTCTCTAGTCAGGTCTCTGCACAAAAGAGTCTGAAAATGGGTGATGACTTTTACAAAAAAGAGATGAAATCACATCTGAATGCTATTCAGAAGAATTATTACGATAAGGCCTCCGGCTATTATTTTGTGGAGTTGGATCCGGCAAAACGGGAAACTAAAAATGGTTATCACCGGGAGTACACCTATTTGTGGTCTTTGTGTGCCCTGTATCAGGCTACCAATGAGATTGAGAAGATAGACAAGAAGGCCAAACTGATGGAACCGATGCTTCAGAATATCAATAATTATTATGATGCAGCACCTCCTAAGCCCGGTTATTCTGATTATATCATGAAGCTGAAGCCCGGAGAACGTTATTATGATGATAACCAATGGATTGGTATTACTGCTCTGGATGCGTACGCACGCAAAAAGAAGGCGTCCGATTTAAAACTGGGGAAGGCGATGTATGACTTTATGATGACAGCCTACGACCAGGCGTTGGGTGGCGGATTGTATTGGGTAGAGACCTCTAAAAGCAGTAAGAACACATGCTCCAATGGACCTGGTGTTCTCGTGGCTCTCCAATTATACCAGGCTACAAAAGAGAAATGTTATCTGGATACGGCTTTAATGCTCTTCAACTGGACGAAAGAGAAGTTACAGGCACCTTCGGGATTGTTCTATGATAATATCAAGACGAAAGACGGCAGTGTGGATAAGAACACACTCTCTTACAATACAGGAACGATGCTCCAGTCGTGTGTGTATCTGTATGAGTGTACGGGTGATAAGAACTATCTTACAGAGGCAAAAGCCATTGCTGATAGCTCTCTAACCTTCTTTTATGGTCGCGACAAGTTTAGAGATGGCTATTGGTTTAATGCCGTGCTGTTGAGAGCCTACCAGCACCTGTTGAAATACAACAAGGATATGAAGTATATCCTTGGCTTTAAGAAATGTCTGGATTATGCTGTAACGAATGAAAAGAACGAACAGGGACTGTTTCAGAATAAGAACGGCTTGTATAATTTAGTGGAACAAGGAGGCATGTTGGAAATTCTGGCGCGCTTCGCCTGGTTGGAAAGTCATTACGATTTGTCTGAAAATAATAAATGATCTATATGAAAAACATTATCTTAATTTTATTGTGTACAGCACTCTCACTTCCTTCACAGGGAAAAGAAAAAAGCGTTGCTTACAGTACTGAGAATATGATATCTGCGAAACAAAACGCAGGAGTGACGGAAACGAAAAAGGATCGTGCCTATTGGGAGAAGATGGCCGAAGGAATGAGTAAAGCTTTGGTAAATCGTTTTTGGGGTGCCAAATTTGAAGGGCATGCAAACAGATACTATTTTAATTATGGGAGTGACATGTCAAGCATGACTACCAATCATTACTGGCCGCAAGCGCATGCCATGGACGTGATTGTCGATGCCTATATGCGCACAAAGAGTCAATATTATCTCGACTTTTATCCCTTGTGGTGGGAAGGAGCTCCCAAATACAACTTTTCCGGCAGACCGGAAGATCGCTGGTGGAATGACTTTGTGGATGATATGGAGTGGATTGTTTTGGCTCAGTTACGGATGTTTGAAACGACCCAAAATGAGTTGTATTTTACCAAGGCAAAACAGATGTATAATGATTGGATCTGGCCAACATGGGGACCGGAGGATGAGGCTCCCTGGTATGGTGGAATCACCTGGAAGACGGATGTAAAGAAGACGAAGAATGCTTGTTCCAACGGACCGGCAGCCATAATAGCCGCGAGAATATACTCGATGTATGATCAGGCAAAACAACCCGGGAAGAAATCCAAACAAGCCTATTTGGATCAAGCCATTCAGATTTATTCCTGGTTAAGAAAGAATCTGTATGACGCTGCTGAAGGGAAAGTGTATGACAATATGAATGCAAAGGGCGAAGTGAACCGTGCCATTTACACGTACAATCAGGGAACTTTTATCGGTGCTGCGCACGAATTGTATAAGATAACCGGTAAGAAAGAATATCTGGCTGATGCGGTGAAAGCGTCAACTTATGTCATTGATCACATGTCAAACAATGGAGGCGTGCCGGGCAATGCGACTTCCGGCGATGGAGGCTTATTCAATGGAATCTTCTTCCGCTATTTTGTCAAATTGATTAACGAACCGGATCTGGATAATGCTGCTCGCGTGAAGTTTCATCAATACATTACTCATTGTGCTACCGTACTGGCTGAACAAGGAGTGAATCAGGAAACGATGCTTTACGGAGGCAATTGGCACAAGGCACCCGGTACGACAGAAGCAGTGGGACTCACTCCACACTTATCGGGTTGTATGCTGATGGAAGCCATGTGTGTACTCAAACCAATCCCCGTAAAAAAGTAAACAGTAAAAAGAAAGTGATATGAAAAGATATTTAGCAGCGATTGTTTTGCTCCTGTCAGTACCGGTTTTTGTGCAGGCGCAGAAAAGTTTCACAGACTATGTGAACCCATTCTTAGGTACTGCCACCTTATGGGACAGTACAGACATTGGATATAGACCAACGCACCGTACCTGGGGAGCGGAGGCTTTCCCCGGTTCGTCGTTACCCAATGCGATGGTACAGCTGACTCCGGTCACAAAGTTCAGAAGCGGTTCGGGGTATCAGTATGAAGATACGGTGATCTATGGCTTTGCCCATACCAGTAAGGGACATTGGAATTTGTGCCATATCCCGTTGTTACCCGTAACCGGCACTGTATCGGCAGATGATTACTGTTCACGGTATAGTCACACCAATGAGTCGGCGCATCCGGGCTACTATCAGGTATATCTCGAACGATACGGGATTAATGCCGAACTGACCTCCACCTTGCGTTGCGCGTATCATAAATACACCTTCAAAGCAGGGGAGAGCAAAAAACTCCTGGCCAATCTATCGAAAGCCAATGAGGGAGTACGTGACTGGCATCTGGAGAAGGAAGGTGAGAATGTATTTACCGGTTATCAGCAAATAGGTGAGAAGATGTATTTCTATGCTGTAACGAATCATCCGATTCAGTCCATCGACTTGTTGCAAAAAGAGGGCAAGGCTGTCGCATCGGTGGTCAACTTTAAAGATGAATCCAAACCGCTGGAGATTCAGATCGGCTTTTCCTTTGTAAGCATACAGAATGCAAAGGAGAACCTGGAGAAAGAGATGCTGGGAAAAAGCTTTGCGCAGGTAAGAAAGGAAGCAAACCAAACATGGGAAACAATCTTGTCTAAGATCAAAGTGACCGGTGGCACTGAGCGGCAGAAAGGATTGTTTTATTCTACGTTATACCGCTCTTTCCTGTGGCCTGCTTTACGAAGTGACTGTAACGGAGAGTTTACAGACCAGAGTGGCAAAGTTGTCAATAAGGGTTTTAATTATTATACCGAGCCTTCTTTGTGGGATGATTACCGTAACAAACTTGTTTTGATGGGGATGCTTTCTCCAGACGTTACTAATGATGTCATTCAGTCGCTGATAGACAAAGGAGAAAAAACAGGAGTCATGCCGACCTTCTTTCACGGCGATCACGCGTCTCCTTTTATCACGGGATCCTATTTAAGAGGTTTACGGAAATATGACGTCAAAAGCGCCTATAACCTGATGTTGCGCAATGCTACGCTTGAAAATAAAAGCAGACCTCATGTGCTGGAATATATTGAGAAAGGCTACGTGCCGGAACAAGATCTGGAAAACCCCAAACTTCAAACGGTAGCCAATGCAGCGGTAACGAAGACGCTTGAATATGCGTACGATGATTACGCGGTGGCTCTGCTGGCCAGAGAACTGGGCGATACGGACAATTATAACATGCTGATGAAGCGGACAAGCAACTATAAAAATGTGTTTGATCCCTCCACCGGCTTTATGAGAGGTAAGTTGGCTAATGGCGAGTGGATAAAGAAGTTTGATCCGACGTATGTTTACTACGAATATATGTACCGCGAGGCAAATGCCTGGCAGTCTTCTTTCTTTGCGCCTCACGATCCGAAAGGGTTAGTTGCCCTGTATCCGAGTAAAGGAGCTTTTGAGAAGAAGATGGATGAGTTCTTTTCGACTCCCTTTAAGGGACAGGAAGCCGATAACATGTCTGTGTTCATCGGACAGTATTGTCAGGGTAATCAGCCGGATCACAATGCTCCATACATGTATTACTTTGTAGACAAACAGGAAAAATGTCAGCTCTATCTGGATAGCATCATGAACAATTACTATGATATGGGTACCGATAAGCTGGCTTATCCGGGAATGGATGATGCCGGTGAGATGTCCTCCTGGTTCGTCTTTAATGCCATCGGACTCTATACTTTCTCGCCGGCTGATCCGGAATATATTATTTCCGTACCACTTTTTGATAAAGTAGAGTTTAATATGGGAAAAAACAGTACTTTTACAATCCTAAAGAAGAATACCGGAAAGAAGATCACCTCTGTTTCGTATGACGGCAAGAAAGTGGATGGATATTTTATTACGCACGAGGCACTGAAAAAAGGAAAGACATTGGTGATCACGACCAGATAGAGAAACAAATATATGAATCCTCTTAACGTAAATCAGATGAATCGAGTTGCTTTTCCCTCCAGATTATTCTGTCTCCTTTTGATTACCGTTTATGCTTTGGCACCTGCAAAAGTATCCGGATCGTATCCTCAGCAGACATCCGGCGGTAAGAGTGAGACTCCGGCGATCAGTAAAACCTTTTTCGGTGAAACAGATGGACAAAAGGTCTACCAGTATACGCTTACGAACAGCAAGGGTATGCAGGTGAAGGTAATTAACTATGGTGGTACCATTACTGATATCATCACACCGGATAAAATGGGAGAAATGGGAAGCGTCGTGCTTGGTTTCGATTCACTACCATCGTACACCGGTCGTGCAAATGCCCTTATGGGAGCTTCCGTCGGACGTGTGGCTAATCGTATTACAAACAAGCAATTCACGCTTGACGGTAAAGAATATATCCTGACGTCCAATATTCATGGGGGCATGAAAGGATTTGATAAAAGGATTTGGGAGATCAAAGAACTACCGGGGAAGAAAGAAGTAGCATTAAGGATGACGTATAACAGCAAGGATGGAGAAGAGGGTTACCCCGGCAATTTAAATGTGGTTATTGTTTATACGCTCACGGATGCGAATGAACTTAAGATAGACTATACGGCAAAAACGGATAAAGCGACACCTGTTATTCTTACGAATCATTCGTACTTTAATCTTTCCGGAGGCAAGGACAATAAATCCTTAAATACTGAATTGTCCATTGCCGGTGATCAATATCTGGAGGCAAGTGAAGGCAATTTTCCTACCGGGAAACTCATTGATGTTAAAGGAACGCCGTTTGACTTTACTTCACCTCAACTGATTGGCTCACGGATTGCGGAAGTGAAAGAAAATAATGGTTATGACCTTACCTATGTATTACGTAACCAGACAGGTAAGCTGGCGCTAGCCGCCATTGCCTATGAGTCTTTAAGTGGAAGGGTGATGGAGGTTTACACGACTGAGCCTGGTGTGGTGTTTTATACGGGCAATTATCTGAGTGAAAGAACAAAGGGAAGGGGAGGAAAACCGTTTACAAAGAATGGTGCTTTTTGTCTGGAAACGCAGCATTTTCCGGATTCGCCAAACCATCCGGGCTTTCCCAATTCTATATTAAGGCCGGGAGAGACGTATAAATCTCAAACAGTTTACAAGTTTCTGGTCCGTGATTAATGCCCTTTATAAAGAGCTATTCCCAGATTCCGAAAAGAGAGATATCATACCAGTTATAGGAGTAACAACAGATCAAACATACCGATGAAAGCAAACACACCTCTATTCTCAAACAGCCACGCTGTTTGTTTGTTCCTCATTCTATTTCTGCAGCCATCTGCAGCTTGTTTTTCTGCAACGTCGTCTGTTGCCGGAAAGCCTCTTCAAGTAGAGCAACCTGTTCAAAGTGGAGTATCTGAAACAACGGTTGGAACCCTTGAAAAGGAACTGATGATTTCGAAAAGATATCTGTTATTTCCTCTCAAATATACAGAAGAAAAAGGAGGAAAGCATGTATCCGTTCTTGTCGATGGCGCGGCAGTTCGCGAGTTTGACATGAATATGGTGGAGAATCCGGATTGGTATGCGCATCTGGATATGAGCCAATGGCTGCATAAGAAGGTGATTGTCCGTGTGGAGAATGCCACAGACAACCTGAAAGCTCTGGATCGGATCATTCAATCGGATTCCATCTGGAACGAAGAGCAGGTGTACAGCGAACCGCTGCGTGCGCAGCTTCATTTTTCTCCCCGCCGGGGATGGAACAATGACCCGAATGGAATGGTCTATGCCGATGGCGAATATCATCTCTATTTTCAACATAATCCCTATGGATGGGAGTGGGGAAACATGTCGTGGGGACATGCTGTCAGCAAAGATATGGTGCATTGGGAAGAACTGCCGATAGCCATACACGGCTATAAATATGGTGATATGGCTTACAGTGGAGGAGCGGTGGTGGATAAAAAGAATACCAGCGGTCTGCGAATGGGTAAGAACTCGTTGATTGTTGCGACCTACACCAGCACCGGACGTGGCCAGTGTCTGGTCTATTCCAATGATAAGGGACGGACTTTTCAGGAGTATCCGGCTAATCCTGTCATCACACGTGCCAACCGGGATCCCCGTCCGTTGTGGTACGAACCTGCGAAATGTTGGGTAAATGTGGTCTATGATGAGATCGGTGATGAACGATACTTCAACTTCTTTACCTCTCCCGATCTGAAGAACTGGACCTACCAGAGCAGAATTCCGGGATTCTTTGAGTGTCCTGATTTCTTTGAACTGTCCTGCCAAGGAAAGAAACTGTGGGTGCTGACCGGCGCAAGCAGTGAGTACATGTTGGGGACGTTTGATGGAAAGACGTTCACTCCTCAGACTCCTCTGCTGAAAGGACATCAGGGAAGAGGCTTTTATGCGGCGCAAACGTTCTCGAATGAGCCGAAGGGACGGATCGTTCAGATCGGATGGCTTCAAATGAGAACCGTCGGCATGCCCTTCAACCAGGGAATGTCGTTGCCCCTCGAACTGAAGCTTCTTCCTACTGCCGAAGGTCCACGGTTGAGCTGGACACCGGTGGCTGAATTAAAACGATTACGTGCGAAAAGTTATCGCCTTGGGAAGTTGGAACTTCATCCGGCTGATGCCAATCCGCTTGCAAAGGTGAAGGGTGAACTGCTGGAGCTCAGGGCGTCTTTTATACCGGAACCAACTTCAACCACCTCTTTTGAGGTACGCGGCATAGCGATCACGTATGATGCCGCAACGCAGCAACTGACAGTCAATGGAGAGCGTGTGCATGCACCGTTGGTCAATGGACGTCAACAGATCATTGTCTATGCGGACCGGACTGCTTTGGAAGTGTTTGCGAGCGACGGGTTGGTATATGTGCCGATGCCACTGTTCCCGGATCCTCAGAATCTTTCCATGAAAGTCAGTGTTACAGGGGGTAATGTGAAGTTTAAGGTGTTGGAAGGATACGAACTTCAATCCATCTGGAAGCTCCCGAAACAAAAGAACTTACCGGACACTGAAAAGAAGAGCTCCTTTAAAAGGAGGAATGAATGGAAGGACTAATCTATATAAATCGATGAAAAATACAAATTGTACCTGTTGTATCGCACTGCTATTGCTTTCAGGCGGTACAACCTTTGCTCAAACGGCTCTTCAAAAGACCGCGTTTCAAACCTCAAGTTCATGGAGACCGGAGATCGATGTCCGTTCGGATATAGCGATCGTCTATGGTGCCAACGATCGCACCGGCATGACTTTTCAGCAACGTGTCGATTCATGGCGTGAGCACGATTATCAGACTCATTTCATGACGGGAATTGCCTGGGGAGAATATCAGGATTATTTTACCGGCAAGTGGGACGGCAAGTGGCATCTGGACGAGGGACAGGTGACTCAAAACGGGGATACCATTTGGCATGGGCGCATGGTTCCTTACATTGTTCCCACAGTGAATTTTATCAAATACATGAATGAAGCACATATCAAGAAAGTGATTGACGCAGGCATTTGTGATATTTATCTGGAAGAGCCTGAGTTCTGGGCGCGTGGAGGTTATAGCGAGTCTTTCAAAAAGGAGTGGAAAGCCTATTATGGCTTTGATTGGCGCGCGCAGCATGAATCGCCTGAGAATACCTATCTGGCCAATAAATTGAAGTATCACCTCTATTACAACGCTTTGAAGGAAGTCTCCAACTATGCAAAGGCGTATGGAAAAAGCGTGGGGAAAGAGGTGAAAGTATATATCCCCACCCATTCGCTGGTCAACTACTCTTCGTGGAGTATTGTGAGTCCGGAGGCAAGTCTGGCCTCGTTACCCGGCATCGACGGCTATATCGCGCAGGTGTGGACCGGCACTTCCCGCGAACCAACCTTCTACAACGGCGAACGGAAAGAACGGGTCTTTGAGAATGCTTTTCTGGAATATGGTTCGATGGTCTCCATGACTGCTCCGACACACCGGAAGATCTTTTTCCTGACCGACCCCATTGAAGATAATCCAAACAAAGACTGGAAGGACTACGAACGGAACTATGAGGCGACTTTTACCGCCAAACTGCTTTATCCGGGTGTGGCTGATTATGAGGTGATGCCCTGGCCGGAACGTATCTTTACCGGAACCTATCCGGTGGCAGGAAGCAACGAACGGATCCTGATCCCCCGTTACTATTCGACCAAGATGATGGTGATGGTCAATGCGTTGAACCAGATGCCTGTATCTTCCAATCGGGTCAATGGTGCGCAGGGGATTGGCGTTCTGATGTCCAACTCTCTGATGTTTCAACGCTTCCCGACACATAACAGCTACGATGATCCGCAGTTTTCGAACTTCTACGGACAGACCTTCCCTTTGCTGAAAAAGGGAGTTCCTGTCGAACTGGTGCATATTGAGAATCTGGGCTACAAGGAGTCGCTGAAGCATATCAAGGTGCTTATCATGAGCTATTCCAACATGAAACCGGCGACCGAAGAGAGTCATCAACAGCTGGCCGATTGGGTGCATAAAGGAGGAGTGATCATCTACTGTGCCAGAGATAATGATCCGTATCAGACTGTTCAGGAGTGGTGGAATACCAAGGGTAACCAGTATAAGACACCCTCCGAACATCTTTTCAAACTGATGCATATGAAGGCTGAGGCTGCTGAAGGGAAATATAGTTTTGGGAAAGGCACTGTGTATGTGCTTCGACAGAATCCGAAGGAGTATGTGCTCGAAAAGAACGGTGATGAACTGTTTGTCAGTCGCGTGAAAGAGGCCTACGAGATGGCTGCGAAAGCCGGTTCGTTATCTTTCAAGAATCATTTTTACTTGGAGAGAGGTCCTTTTGATATCGTTTCCGTCATGGATGAGAACAGCGATACGAAGCCTTATGTGGTAAAAGGTCCGGTGATTGATCTGTTTGACCCCGAACTGCCGGTGCTGGCTGAAAAGGTAGTCACACCCGGTATGAAGGCTTTCCTGTATGATCTTGCCCGTGTCCCAAACAAAAAACAACCGCAGGTGTTGGCTACTGCTGCCCGTGTGTATGAAGAGAAGATCAGGGATGGACGCTACTCCTTTGTGGCGAAGAGTCCGGTGAAGACCACCAATGTGATGCGCATTTTGCTGAATGCTGAACCGAAACAGATCATTGTTAAGGATGCGCAGGGCATTGACATGCCCGAGGCAAAGCATGCGTGGGACGAGAACTCAAAGACCTGCAAACTGACCTTTGAAAACAGTCCGCAAGGTGTTTTTGTGACGATCGTTCTGTAATTCCTTTTTTCCTATTCTGCCGTCACAGCGGTCTGTAGTTGCATACAAACGGATGCCTATGCGTGAAGAATTTCATCAGGGAAACTTTCTTCACGGATAGGCATCCGTTTGCAAAAACATCTAATAGTTTTTTCGAAGAGAAATGGACTCTCTTTTGCTCCTTTCAGCGCTCATTTTACAGCGTGAACCTTGAGCTGAAAAGGTGAAATAGAAGCCCGCTCTTCATCTCTCTTTCACTATAAAGTTATTCCTGCACCTTTTTGTTGAGTTGTACTGCCAGTACGGAGATCTCCCCTTTGACCGGAGTGATACCGCTCAGGGTGATCTGATTCTTTTTCTGCGTCGCCTGTAGCTTCTTTCCGGTTGCTACATCGTAGGCTTTCACCATCTTCTGACCTTTGTTGACTGCCGAGAGCGTAAAGGTGTGGTCTGTGTAGTCGCCCAGCAACCATATATAGATCGTGTTTCCTTTGTAGCAGAAGCCGTACTTACCCTCTTCCGGTTCCCACGGACCACCGCGTGTGCCATAGATGCCCTCGCTGAGTTTTTCTACCCATGCACCAAACTCGAGTAGACGGCTTTCCACCGGTTTGGAAACGTTGCCGTGCCGGTCGGGACCGACATTGAGCAACAAACACATGTTGCGAACGATACAGTCGGCAAAGATGCGCTGAATGGTGCCGAGAGACATGATGCGGGAGGGATCTTCCATCAGCGTATTGTATCCCCAAGCAGAGGTGAGTGACATGCACTTTTCTACGACAGATTCTTTGCGGATACCCCCTTTAATCATGGCTCCTCCCTCTTCACAGGTATAATCCCCGCACCAACCGCACCGAGGGTTGACCAGTACGTCAGGCTGATATTTACGGATCATCCCCATCAGTCCGAGGGGCTTTCCACTCTCTTTATCCATGTCCTGGAAATAAGGATTTACCGGCCATTCATTCTTCGGATCTAGGTATTTGCCCGATTCCCAGAAATAGGCGGCGTCAGCATCACTTCCTTTTTGTCCCAGCCAGCCTCCGTCCCAGAAAATCTGGTCAATCGGTCCGTAGTTGGTCATCAGTTCGCGTACCTGACAGTAGAGCTCCTCTTTCATCAGTCGCGCATTTTCTTTGTGCATCGGATCGGTGGTGTAGCCAAACTTATTGGTCGCGCAGCTGGTGCCGGTCACATCGTAATAGCCGGGGAAACGCCAGTTGATAAGCGTCTTATAGAGACCCACACGCAAACCTTGTTCGCGACAGGCAGCCACATATTCCTTCACGAAGTCGCGGTTGTGCGTCTGCTTGGAGGTGAAGGCGTTCATGTATTTGCTTTCAAAAAGCGCGTAACCGTCGTGATGTTGCGTCGTCAGACTCATGTATTTCATTCCGACCTTTTTGGCAAGCAGGGCCCATTTGCGGGCATCAAAGTCTTTCGCGTCAAAGTACTGTTCTCCGGCTGCCGGATAGGCCAGTTTGCGATACTCTTCCGGTGATACTCCATTGTTTTCCATATACCATTCCCCTTTCGCCGGACCGGCATAGAGTCCCCAGTGGATAAACATACCGAGTTTGCCATCCAGCATCCATTGCATCTTTTCATCCGGTTGCATCGCGATGCCCATCTCTGTTTTGACGATCCGTTTGCCTGCTGCGGGAATACCTTTGGCTACTTCCTCGGTATAATTGCCTGTGCGTTCCAACGTGATTTCATCAATCCAAGCGCTGGTGTTGCTTGGATTGTCGGGGAAGAGAAACTCAAGTTCAGCCTCTTTCTGATCGGCGGAGACGTTGAAGGTACGCTCCACTTTGGTCCAGTTTGCGAGTGCCGTTGTGGCATTGACATTGTTCTTACCCAGATTGTTGACCTGCATGGTGACGGCATCCGAACCGCTTTCCGTCCGCATCCACGCGGTGAGTTTGTAGGAAGAACCGGGCTGCAGCGAGAGTTGAAAGGAGACGGTCGTCGCTTTACTCATTTTCAACGCTTTGCCTTTGTAGGCGCCCTCTTCAAGAATGACGGCATTGCCTTTTGTAGTTTTCCAGATTGTCTTATTGTTATCAAAGGAACAGACAGAGAGGGTCTGCGCAGTGACTCCTGCCGAAAGGATCAGCAAGATCGGGAGCAGTTTCCATGTTTTGATTGACATACGCTTTTTAGATATAAGAATTGTTTATCAGTGAATACGGGTTAGTATCTTCAAGCACTCAATAGAGAGAGTCGTTTTTTAAATAAGGTCTTACATTCAGATCCGTTTGTCCTTATGAATGGATTTACGGATAGGCATCCGTGCTCCGTTTCATATATGTGAAACGGAAGAAACATCAGGATGTTTTTTTTAATGGATACGGATCCGTTCGGAAAGCGAACGGGATGACTTTCAGAAGCGGAACTTACACCCGAACGTAATCATCGAACGAGTAGGGGAAGGCATTCTTCTCATTGGCCTCGAACTCTTCGCTGGCAGTCAGCTGCCATTGGGAGAAGTCGATCTCGGGGAAGAACGTGTCGGCTTCGGCAAAGGAGTGGTGAATGATCGTCAGGTAGAGCTTATCTGCCAAAGGTAACGCCTGTTTGTACACAGAGGCTCCTCCGATGATAAACAGCTCTTCCTCCTTGTTGGTACAGGCTATTGCCTCTTCCAGCGAGGTGACCGCAACGCATCCTTCCGGTAGTGACTGCGGGCGGGAGGTCAGCACAATGTTTTTCCGGTTGGGCAGCGGACCATTGGGTAGCGAGTCAAACGTGTTGCGCCCCATGATCACCGTGTGGCCGGTTGTGAGCCGTTTGAAACGCTTCAGATCGTCTGATAAATGGCAGAGGAGGCGGTTTCCTGCTCCGATGGCATTCTCTTGCGCGATGGCAACAATGATCGAGATCATACGGCAACTTCTCCTTTGATGTGTGGATGAGGATCGTAGCCGGTCAGTTCGAAGTCTTCAAACTTGAAGTCAAAGATACTTTTTACATCCGGATTGAGTTGCATCTGCGGCAATGCGCGACAGTCACGCGAGAGCTGCAGTTTGACTTGTTCGATGTGGTTCGTATAGATATGCGCGTCGCCCAGTGTGTGTACGAAATCGCCCGCTTTCAGTCCGGTGACCTGTGCCATCATCTGCAACAGCAGGGCATAAGAGGCAATGTTGAAAGGCACTCCGAGGAAGATATCCGCGCTGCGCTGATACAGTTGCAGACTGAGTTTGCCGTCGGCTACATAAAACTGGAAAAAGGCATGACAGGGAGGCAGATTCATGTTGGGCAGATCAGCCACGTTCCATGAACTGACAATGATACGTCGTGAGTCCGGATTGTGTTTGATAGTCTCCACCGCTTCGGTGATCTGGTCGATAGAGCCGCCTTTATAGTCCGGCCAGGAACGCCACTGATAACCGTAGATATGTCCCAGATCGCCATTCTCATCGGCCCATTCATTCCAGATACGCACCCCGTGATCTTGCAGATACTTCGCATTGGTGTCGCCGTTGAGGAACCAGAGCAGTTCGTACACGATAGATTTCAGGTGAAGCTTCTTGGTGGTGAGCATGGGGAAGCCGTCTTCCATGCGGAAACGCATCTGATGGCCAAAGACGCTGAGTGTTCCTGTGCCAGTACGGTCTTCTTTGTGTGTTCCTTCCGTTAGTACGCGATTTAATAAGTCGAGATATTGTTTCATTGTCAATACAGATTATACGTTGTTTTCAATACGCGGAACTCGGTGCGTCGGTTGATCTGACAAGCTGAGTCCTGCTGTTCGGGGGTTAACTTCATGATATAGTCAGGAGTCAGTATGCTGTCCTGTTGCAGGTATCTGTGGGTGGCAGCCAGCTTTTTTGATACCGTTACCGGCAAACTCTCCCCATAGCCTTTCGCTGTGAGTCGTCCAGCTTCTATCCCTTGTTTGATCAGGTATTCGCACACCGACTCGGCACGTCGTTGAGAGAGATCCAGATTATATTTATCGGTACCTACCATGTCGGTATGCGCACCCAGTTCGATGGAGACATTCGGATTGTCGTTGAGCACCTTGATCAGTTCGTTGAGTGACTCTTCAGACTCTTTGCGCAACGTAGCCTTATCGAAGTCATAGAAGATATTTTCGATCAGCACCGGTTTGCCTATCAGGATGGCGGTAAAGTCTTTGAGATAGGTGTGATCCTTGCTTTCGTTGAGCGTCATCACCTCTTCTTTCGCATTGAGATACCCCTCTTTGCTCGCCTGCATGATGTAGGTTACCCCCGGTTCGGCAGGATAGGAGTAGGTACCATCGAGTTTGGTAACCACCTTTTGGTTGGTACCATTGTCTCCCACGATCCGTATAACCGATTCGCCTACCGGTTCATCTTCGCTGTCCCATACGATACCGGTAATCAAAGTCGTGAATGTCGGATAGGAGAAACTGTAGAGGTGATCCCAGCCGCGGGCATCGCCGCGATTGGAAGAGAAGAAACCCTCTTCCTTCTTCGGGAAAAAGGTGATCCCGAAATCATCGCCATTGGAGTTGATCGGGTAACGCATGTTGTCAATCTCCCAATGTCCCTGTACCTTGGTAGCCTTAAACAGATCCAGACCGCCCATACCGGGATGTCCATCGGATGCGAAATAGATCACACTGTCGCGCACAAACGGAAACATCTCATCTCCCGGTGTGTTGATGATCGGTCCCATGTTCTCATACATCCCTTGTTCGGTGCCTGTGAGGTGGTACATCCAGATATCTTTGCCTCCCTGTCCGCCGGCCATGTCAGACACAAACAGCAGATAGTCTCCCTCGGGAGATACCGCCGGATGGCCGACCGAAGTGATACTGTCTTTAACAATATCGATGGCTTTCGGAGTACCCCAGCTTGCCTCGGTACGACTGGAAGAGTATATCTCTGCCGGAGCGGCACGTTCGGGATCCATATTTCCACGGGTGAAATACATTGTCTTGCCATCGGCCGTAAACGAACAGACGCCATCGTCATACTCGGAGTTGATCTCCGACTCAATGGTGGAAGGGAGCAGCCATTCCTTCTTCTCATTCTGAAGGACTACAAAGATATCATTGAAGCGGGCACCGGTTATTCCGTTGATTTTATCGCCAACGGTCTGATCGCGGAAGGAAGTAAAGTAGAGTTGATCTCCTTCGGGAGGAAGCAGCATCGGAGAGAAGTCGCCTCTTCTGGAGTTGAACTTATCCATCTTCTTAATCTGATAAAGAGAGGGTTTACTCTTCCATTCCGGAGCCAGTTTACATGCTATTATTCCATTGTTAGCCAGCTTACTATCCGGAACGATCTTAAGGAATTGTTCATAGTAGCCAATCGCATCTTTATACTTTCCGTTCTTCTTCAGCGTCTCCGCCAGATAGAGAAGTGTGGTACTGTCAGGATGTCCATAACGCACCGCATTGATGAACGATGCCTCCGCGCGGGCAGAGTAGTTGATCAGCCGGTAACAGTCGCCCATCCGATAGGCGAGTAGTCCCCTGCGTGGCTTGTCTTTACTCTTCGTCTTGTTATAGAGCTTTTTATAGATCGAAGCCGCATCATAATATTCTCCGATGGCATATTTCTCCTCCGCTTTGGCAATGGTAGCCCGACTGCATCCCGTCGAGAGATACAGTAGCGTCACGATGCAGATAAAAAAGAGGCCGATATACTTCATTGTCTGGTTTGGTCGTTGATGAACGTCTGTTGATTGTTCCTATTTATAACACGTTTTAACCCTGTTTATTGTACCAGGATCTCCTTTTTCACCGTCTCTTCCGATGCAGGAAAAAGCAACGAACTGTCGCCATAGCTCAGAAAACGGAATCCGTTGGACAGTGCAAAGTCGTAGATCCGTTTCCAGTCTCCACCGACAAATGCGGATACAAGCAGGAGCAGGGTACTTCTGGGTTGGTGAAAGTTAGTAACCATCGCCGAAACGATGTGGAAATGATAGCCCGGCGCAATGATTATCTGCGTTGCCGTATGCAGCAAGGTCAGTTCGAGGCGATCCATCAGATCGAGGAGCGCTTTCAACGCCTCTCGTGTCGAGATATCCGGTTGCTCCTGATACGGTTCCCATTGTCTCACCACCAGCTCTTCTTCGCTGATATCCGGCCGTTTGATGGCTTTCAGTCCCATATAATAGAGACTCTCCAGAGTGCGCACAGAGGTGGTGCCCACCGCAAAGATCTTTCCTTCCTTGTCAATCAGATCCCTGACGAGACTTCTGCTGACACTGAACGACTCGATATGCATCTCATGATCTTCGATGGTGTCCGATTTGACAGGCTTGAAAGTGCCGGCGCCTACATGCAACGTCAGTTCGTCGCACACAACGCCCTTCTCATGCAATGCCTGAAGCACTCTTTCTGTGAAATGAAGACCGGCCGTTGGAGCCGCCACCGAACCTTTTATTTTAGAGTAAACCGTTTGATACGTCTCTTTATCCTTCTCTTCCGTCTCGCGATTCAGATAAGGAGGAATCGGCAATTCGCCGGCTCTGTCCAGTACTTCAGCGAAAGAGATCTCACCGTCCCATTCAAATTCCACCAGATAATTGGAACCTATCTGTTGTTTTTTAGTAGCTGTCAAACAGAATGTTCGTGATCCTGACTTAAATTCTTTCTTTAACGAACCCTCTTTCCATTTCTTGAGGTTTCCGATCATGCAGACCCATGTGCAACGATAGATCTCACTCAACGAAAGCACATAATCACGGGGCTCTTCCGGCTCCAGACAGAATATCTCGATGAGTGCTCCACTTGTTTTATGGAAGTGCATACGTGCCTGAATCACCTTCGTGTTGTTGAACACCATCAAAGCGTCGGAAGGGATATATTCCGGCAACTTAAAGAAGCTGCTTTCAGAAGGTTTTCCGTCGCGGTAAAGAAGTAACCTGGATTGATCCCGTTCAGAGAGCGGATATTTGGCAATCCGTTCGTCGGGTAAATCGTATGCAAAGTTTTCGATGCGGATATGTTGAGTTTCTTTCATTTTCTTCTATAATCTCGGCAAAATTAGTGAACTTTGTCGAAAATAACGCGAACTGTCGCAATTAATAGAGAAATCATGGAAATTAAGATTGGAGATAAAGTACGCTTTCTGAATGCAGTGGGCGGTGGGGAAGTGGTCCGATACATCAGTAAAGATCTTGTCGGTGTGCTGGATGAGGATGGCTTTGAAACACCCGTTCAAGTCCGTGAGTGTGTTTTGATTGAAAGAGGCAACAAATCGCCGCAAACCACAGCAAACACTTCTCAAAAGCCTTCTACCAAAGAGTTCTTTATGCAACCTCCTGTGGTTGAAGAGAAAGAGATTGAACCTATTGAGACGAAGGAAGGGGAAGTACTCAATGTTTATCTGGCTTATCTTCCGGTTGATGTCAAACATATTCAGGAATGTGCCTATGAGTGCTACCTGCTCAACGATAGTAATTATTACCTTTCTGTCAATATAATGAGTAAGCGGGAAAACGGGTGGGTGAGCCGCTACTGTGGCGTTATAGAGCCCAATATCAAGGCTTTTGTGGAGGAGGTGGATAAATCGCATCTGAACGAGATCGAACGGCTTACCGTGCAGTTTATCGCCTTCAAACAAGGCAAACCTTTTGCTCAGAAGAATGCGATTTCTGTGGATCTGAAGATCGATACCGTTAAGTTCTACAAACTCCATAGCTTCCGTGAGAACGATTTCTTTGACGAAGAGGCACTTCTCTTCCCATTGGTGGAGAAAGATGTGGCTTGTCACCAGTTGGCGATCTCACAGGCGGAGATCCAGGCTGCGATGAACAGCAAAGCAACTCCTGCTCCTCAGCAACCTATCGCCCGCAAACGGATCGAGAAACCGGTGATCGAAGTGGATCTACATGTTAATCAGCTGCTCGACACGACCCGTGGAATGGAGAACGCCGAACTGCTGAACTATCAGCTGGATAAGTTTCGTGAGGTGATGGAAGCCAACAAAATGAAAAAGGGACAGAAGATCGTCTTCATTCACGGCAAAGGAGAAGGTGTGTTACGCAATGCGATCCTCAAGGAACTGAAGTCCAAATACAAGGAGTGTTACGTGCAAGATGCTTCATTCCGTGAGTATGGCTTTGGAGCCACACAGGTCACGATCCGTTAAACGATCGCCTTCAGCGAACGATGGGAGAGAAGTAGTACTGTGATTGGGGGATTAATGAAAATAAAAGCCGGTGGGGGAACCCTTACCGGCTTATTTATTATCCAGCAGCGAGTGCGCGTTATTGATCGCAGCTTCGCTTATGACACCGTCACTCAGCATCTGCGCGATCTCACGAACACGCTCGTCGCTGTCCAGTGTACGGATGTGTGTAATGGTATCCAGTTCGGTGTCTTCCTTGTACACATGGTAGTGCGTGCTTCCTTTCGCTGCGATCTGCGGGAGATGCGTGATCGCAATAACCTGCATGGTTTTACCCATCTGCTGCATGATCGTTGCCATCTTGCCTGCCATCTCGCCGGATACGCCGGTGTCAATCTCGTCAAAGATAATCGTAGGCAATGAGATAGCCCCTGCAATCAGTGCTTTCAGACTCAGCATGACCCGGGCCACTTCACCACCCGAGGCAATATCACCGATCGGTTGCAGTGGTGCATTCTTATTGGCAGAGAAGAGGAAAGAGACAGTGTCCGCTCCGGTCTTGTCCGGTTCATGAGCCGTGAGTTCCACTTTGAGACGAACATGCGGCATACCCAATTGCAATAAGGTCTCCACCAGCTGTTTCTCGATACGTGGAACAGACTGTTTCCGCTCTTCAGTGAGCTGTGTGGCAATCGTTGCGAGAGCTTTCCGTGCTTTCTCCAACTGTTTGTTTGCGTCCACAATCTCCTGCTCAAGCGAGTAAAACTTCTCCAACTGTTTGCCCAGATCCTTGTGCAGCGCAACCAACTCATCCACACTGTCCACTTTGTGCTTCTTCATCAGCGAGTAGATCGTGTCGAGCCGGTCGTTGATAAAGAGTAGTCGCTCGGGATTATATTCAACCTTCTCCTGAATGGATCTCAGTTCGGAAGCAATATCCTTGAGGTCGATCAGATTACTCTCCAGACGATCACGTTGCTCTTTTACGTTGGGTTGGAAGGACTCCACATTCTGAATCGAACGAACGATCTCATGCAAGGAGCTCAATACATTGAACCCTTCGCCGGAAAAGAGCTCATCCACGCCAAACAAAGCACTCTTGATCTCTTCCGCATGGGAGAGCATTATCTGTTCTTCCTCCAGCAACTCCAGTTCGCCAGACTGTAACTTTGCCTCATCCAGCTGGTTAAACTGAAACGTCAGATAATCATTCTCTTCATTGCTCTTCTCAGCCATCGAGAGCAGTTCGGCCAATACCTTGCCGGCCTCGGTGAACTCCTTAAAAGCACGGGCATAGCTTGCCAGCGTTTCGGGATGTGCCGCCACAATATCCACCACGTTCAGTTGAAAAAGCGAATCTGCAAGAAACAGGTTGCGATGCTGGGAGTGAATATCGATCAGTTGATCCGTCAGCTCTTTCAGTACAGCCAGAGAGACCGGCGTATCATTGATAAAAGCCCGTGATTTGCCGTTGGCCTGCACTTCTCTGCGGATCACACATTCCCCGTCGATGATTTCCAGCTCCTGATCCTCAAAGAAACCATCCAGCGAGTTACCCTGAATCTCAAACGTAGCCTCCACCACACACTTGGGAGCACCTTGGCGGATTGATTTGGCATCGGCCCGTTGTCCGAGAAGCAACGAGAGCGCGCCCAGTAAAATAGACTTTCCCGCACCCGTTTCACCGGTGATCACAGAAAGACCACCTTCAAACTCAATCTCCAGAGAGGCAATTAACGCGTAATTTGTGATAGATAAGCTCTTGATCATACAGCTATTTTTGTAACGACGAGTAGCGGTCAGAAAGGGTAGGAGCTACCTGTGAGAGTATGTCGAAGATTGTTTTCTTTTCAGAAGGCGATGCTTTGGAGTAGATATTGACGATCTCATCCACTTTCGTCTCCACAAATACCTGAAGCACGACGTTCATGGGATCAATCTTTTGTACCTCGAGAAGCTTCTTCAGGTAAGTCGTCATCTTTGCGCGGGTTTCATCGGTGTTTTTAGACAGCTCATCCATTCCCAGCCGATGGTAATTGTAGTTCAGTTCGCGCATCGGCTTGTATTTCTCATTCAGCAAGGCAGTGATCAGCGCATGTCTGTTGCGGTCGTTCTCAAACGCTTTCCATCCGGCCTCTCCCAATGACTGAGCCGCGTTGGAAATCGCTTCCGCCTTCCGAAACAGCGCTTCACCGCCCATGGGTGCAAAAGAATCGAAATCATATCCCAGAATCACATAGACATAAAACGAGAGCACCGCCGTCATGTTGTCGGTGATGTTATTCTCATTAAACTCTATCTGCTGCATGTCCTGGTAGTTGATGTTGAAGTTTTTATCCTGAAACTGAAACAGCGGCGAGTTGTACGACGTGTTGTAAACAGGTCTGCGCAATGAGATTTGCATCTCACAGTTAAACTGATTCTCAGAAGGCATGGTGTTGACGATCACCGTGATCGAGCAATCGATCTTCTCGGTTTCGGTAAACTTTGCCTCCGTCCAGCTCCGGTTGTTGAGCAGTTCGTTCAATGAGTTTTGCAGGTTCTGGAAAATAGCTTTGTCCGTTGTCTGAATCTTGTTGGCATTGATCGTAAGCGTGCAATTCAGTTCCTGTGCCCGTGTCACAGAGAAAGCCAGCAAGAAAGCGATAAACAAACCAATCCGTCGTTTCATGACCACTGCTTATTTTTGAAGATGACGTTCCAATACATCGATGATATCAGCCGCGACCTCACTCTTGTCTTTCAGCGGATAAGCCTTGACAGCCCCGCTGCGTTCAAAGATTGTCACTTTATTGGTATCGCTCCTGAAACCAGCCCCTTTGTCATTGAGTGAGTTCAGGACAATCAGATCCAGATTCTTCCGTTCCATCTTGGACAGCGCGTTGACAGTCTCGTCATGGGTTTCCAAAGCAAAGCCCACCAACACCTGCTTCTCACTTTTTTGTTTCCCCAAAGCAGCCGCGATATCCTGTGTCGGTTGCAGTTGAAGAGTCAGGCT
Organism: Bacteroidales bacterium; assembly: GCA_028709785.1. Classification (GTDB taxonomy): domain Bacteria; phylum Bacteroidota; class Bacteroidia; order Bacteroidales; family JAQUTK01; genus JAQUTK01. The sequence continues at coordinate 16,898 of JAQUTK010000005.1, read as the reverse complement.
ATCTTTCCCCCGTTTGATCTTTTCAGACGAAGCAGAAGCCGGCATAAAGTCTGCCACAGCCGCACATAAGATGGCTGCGTCGCACTGTTTGAAAGCCTCCGTGGATGCCTCATACATCTCTCCGGCAGACTCCACATCAATCCGCTTGATCAGCGGATGAGAAGTCTTGAGCTGCACCGGACCACTAACCAGTGTCACTTGCGCACCTCTTTCAGCACAAACCTCAGCCAATCCAAATCCCATCTTTCCGGAAGAATAGTTTCCGATAAAACGTACCGGGTCTATCTTTTCGTATGTCGGTCCGGCAGTAATCAGTATATGCTTCCCTGCAAGCGATTGACCTGTGGTAAAGAACTCCCGAAGCACTCTTACGATAGCCTCCGGTTCCTCCATACGCCCTTTCCCTTCCAGACCACTAGCCAGTTCGCCGCTGGTCGGTTCAATGATCCGATTGCCATACGACTTCAATATATCCAGGTTGCGTTGAGTGGAAGGATGGCAAAACATATCCAGATCCATCGCAGGAGCCACAAATACAGGTGCTTTACAAGAGAGATAAGCCGTAACGACAAAGTTATCCGCAATACCGTTGGCCATCTTTCCGATCGTGCTCGCTGTGGCAGGAGCCACAATCATAGCATCCGCCCAGAGGCCCAGATCCACGTGACTGTTCCATGTCCCACTGTTCGCCGTAAAGAAGTCACAAAGCACAGGCTTCTGACTGAGTGTGGAAAGAGTCACCGGTGTGATAAATTCCTTTCCGGCCGGCGTGATGATTACCTGCACCTCAGCCCCTTCCTTGATCAGGAGCCGCACCAGTAGCGCAGCCTTATAGGCCGCGATACTTCCGGTGATGGCAAGAACGATTTTCTTTCCTTTCAGCATGTCCGTTTATTTTTTAAACTCTCTCAGCCGTATTTCCGTCAGTACCTTCTTGGTGTGCAGAGAGAAATCCCCGTTCATCATCCAGTCATAGTAAGAGGGCTCTGATTTCATTACATCAACCACCCGTTTGCCCTTATGCTTTCCGAAGTTAAATACCTCTTCGTCCTTATCGTTGTAGATGATTCGTCCGGCGAAATCCACGTTGCGGGTAAAGGAAGAATATTCTGAGAGAAAATTAATGTCATTCTTCAAATCATCATACCGATCCAACTGTTTTTTAAGTACTTCAAAGGTTGCCCTTGTGTCGGCCTCGGCAGAGTGAGCATCTTCCAGATTCGAATCGCAATAGAACTTGTAAGCAGCAGAAAGCGTGCGTTGTTCCTTCTTATGAAAGATCGTCTGCACATCCACGAAGTGGCTCTTGCGCAGGTCAATATCCGTACCCGCTCTTAAAAACTCCTCCGCCAGCAACGGAATGTCGAAACGGTTGGAATTAAATCCCGCCAGATCACACCCCTTAAAATCTTTAGCGATATTGGTAGCCAGTTCGCGAAACGTCGGACAGTTTGCCACGTCCTTATCATAGATCCCATGCACTGCACTTGCCTCTTCCGGAATATGCATCTCCGGGTTCACACGCAACGTTTTACACTCTTCATTTCCGTTCGGAAATACTTTGATATAACATATCTCCACAATTCTGTCCGATTGCAGATTAATACCGGTTGTTTCCAGGTCAAAGAAAATAATCGGTTTTTTAAGTTCCAGTTTCATACTTCCCAATTAATCATTAAGCATCATCGGCATCAGTAACGTCAGTAAGATCTCTTTCTCTTCATTTTCAGAAGGAAGAATGATACCGGCACGCGACTGATCAGCCAATTCCAAAACCACATCACTTGAAGGAATATTATTGAGAAGTTCTATCAGGAAAGTCGCTTTAAACCCGATCTTCAGCGGATTACCATCATATTGACACGTCATAATCTCCTCACCGGAAGTAGAGAAATCCAGATCCTGCGCTGTGATCACCACGTTGTTGTTTTCGAACAACAGTTTGATGAGGTTCGTCGCCTGGTTGGAGAACGAAGCCACACGTTTCACCGAGTTCATCAGAGAAACACGGTCAATAATCACCTTATTCGGATTATTTTGAGGGATCACCGAGTTATAATTCGGGAAACGGCCATCAATCAGACGGCAGGAGAGTTGATACCCCGACATGATAAACACGGCGTTCTTGTCATCAAATCCCACTTTTATCGTACCTTCTTCTTTCGGAAGAATATTCTTCAGCAGATTCGCCGGTTTTTTCGGAAGAATGAACGACGTTTTCACTTCGCTGTTCACCTCGGTAGTTGTATATTTTACCAGTTTGTGTCCATCAGAAGCCACCATGGTAACCCCTTCCGGTCCCAAATCAAAAAATACACCATTCATGACCGGTCGCAGTTCGTCGTCAGCCGAAGCAAAGATGGTCCGGGTAATTCCCTTTAAAAGTTGCTGCGCGTTCGGATTAAACCAGGTTGCTGTCTCCTTAATTTCGTTCATCTTCGGATACTCTTCACCGTTTTGTCCGACAAAGCAATACTTTCCGTACGGTGAAACAAGTGTAACCGCCATGGATTCCTGATCAATGTCAAAAGTCAGCGGCTGTTCCGTAAAATCTTTCAACGGATCAAGCAGCTGTTTGGCTGAGAGCGCAAAAAGACCTTCGCCTTCCGGATTAAGCACTTCCATCGAAGTAACCAAAGTTGTTTCGGTATCAGAAGCCGTCATTGTCAAAACTGTACCCTCCAATTTGAATAGAAAACTATCCAGAATTGGAATGGATGTCTTTGAGTTAATCACGCGACTAATAGCTTGCAAATGGCTCAGAAGTGCTGAGCTTGATACTGTGAATTTCATTTTCTTATCTGTTTAGATATAACAATCATTGCTTATATACATTCAACAAAGATACAAAAGATCTTTGTTTAAGTGATACAAATTATTTTTTATTTTTCCCCAACTGTCCAATTAGCTTTCCAGATCATCCAGCCACATCTTGCATACCGCATCGCTGGGCATTCGCCAGTCACCGCGCGGCGAGAGATTGATAGACCCCACTTTCGGTCCGTCGGGCATACAAGATCTCTTGAATTGCTGTGAGAAGAAACGTCTGTAGAAGATACGGATCCATTTCTCAATCGTTTCAGTCTCGTAATACCCTTTGAAAGCGAGAATGGCAAGAGCCTGTATCTTGCGGGGCGCAAATCCGAAACGGATCAGGTAATAGAGAAAGAAATCATGCAACTCATACGGACCCACCAGGTCTTCCGTCTTCTGTGCTATTTCACCCTCATCGGTGGCAGGAAGCAGTTCGGGGCTCACCGGTGTGTCAATGATATCGAGCAGCGTCTCTTTCGAAGCAGCTTCCACCTGCGTATCCGCCACCCAGCGAACCAGTGTGCGAACAAGTGTCTTGGGTATCGAACTGTTTACGGCATACATCGACATGTGGTCGCCGTTGTACGTAGCCCAGCCCAGCGCCAATTCAGAAAGATCACCCGTGCCGACTACCAGCCCGTTACATTCATTTGCCACATCCATGAGTATCTGTGTGCGTTCACGCGCCTGTGCGTTTTCATACGTCACATCAAGCACCTTCGGATCATGACCAATATCTTTAAAATGTCCCGTTACAGCCTCCGCGATTGAGATCTCACGCACCGATACCCCCAAACTGTTCATCAGGTTGAGCGCATTTGTGTAGGTACGATCCGTCGTGCCAAATCCCGGCATTGTGATACCCTGGATACCTTTGCGATCCAGTCCGATCCGGTCAAACGCCCGTACCGATACCAGCAGCGCTAATGTCGAATCCAATCCCCCGGAGATACCCAGCACCACTTTCGTCGCGCCCGTATGCTTCAACCGTTTGATCAGTCCGGTGGTCTGTATCGAGAAGATATCCCGGCAATAACCCTCCCTGTTCTCCTCATTGGGAATAAACGGGTGACGGTTAATCACTCTGTGGATCGTTTCATCCTTCGACTCAGGCAACACCAGTTTGATTCGTTCATACGAAGCCTCTTCCGGCTGTTGAGGCAGGAATGTCGTGTTTTTCGAGCGCTCAAGGATGAGCCGTTCGACATCTATTTCGGTCACGATCAACTGTTCATTGAGTGAAAACCTTTCCGAAGAAGCCAGGATCGTTCCGCTCTCCGCAATCATGGCATTCCCCGCAAAGACCAGGTCAGTGGTAGATTCCCCACAGCCCGACGAACAATACACATATCCCGCCAGACAGCGTGCCGATTGCTGTTGCACCAACGCACGCACATACTCCGTTTTGCCCACCAGCGCATTGCTCGCTGAGAGGTTAAAGAGGAGGGAAGCACCCGCTATCGCATGCATCGAACTCGGTGGTATCGCTGCCCAGAGATCCTCACACAGTTCGATGCCAAAGGTACAACACCCCGCTTCAAAGAGCAGTCGGGTACCAAACGGCACTTCACTGCCGGCCAGCGACACCGTATGTGTGCGGCAGACATCCAGCGCGGAGACAAACCAACGCTTCTCATAAAACTCATTGTAATTGGGCAGATACGTTTTCGGTACCACACCTTTCACGCCACCCAGCTGACATACCACAGCCACATTCAGCAGTTTGCCATTCACACGTAGCGGCATACCAGTCAGGATAATGATATCCAGATCAGCCGTCTCGTCCAGCAATCTCTTCAGCGCGTCCAGCGACCGTTCGATCAGCAGCGACTGGTTAAACAAGTCACCGCACGTATATCCGGTGATCGACAACTCCGGAAAGCAGATTGCCTGCACCCCCCGGCTTGCCGCCTCACGGGCCATTGCGACCATTCGTTCCGTATTGTAGAAACAGTCTGCCACCTGAAGATCAGGAATCGCGCAGGCTACTCTGAAAAAGCTGTAGTTCATATCTCTACCTATTTAGTCCCGCGTCTGTCAGAAACAACAGAATCGCAGGTTATCCATATTCATCTTACTGTTTGAAAAACTGTTCCGCCTTATCCAGCGAATCCAGTTTGCCCACATCCAGCCACCTCAACTGCCGGCAATCGCCCTTGATGCACACCTTATCCGCCACAGACAAGTAGAAATCAATGATCGGAAACCGTTGCGGCCATTGCTCCATCAGCGGAAACAAGGCAGGCGAGAAGATATGTACCCCTCCAAAAGCCAGCCGCTCATAGCCCGAAGCATCAAACCCCTCTATCGGCGATTTCACGGCACCGGTCTGTTCATTGATCCATCCTTTCAGGTTGCGATTCGCGTCAAACAGCAGATAACGTGCCGTCTCCCGTTTGCTCACCAAAAGCGTTGCCGCTGCATTTTGCGCCAGATGGTTTCTATAAAATTCCCCCAGATCAAGATCCGAAAGTATATCCACGTTATGTACCAGAAAAGGAGCGTTATCATCAAAGAACCAGGCCCCTTTACGAATCCCTCCGCCCGTTTCGAGCAGACAATCCGTCTCGTTCGAGCATTCGATATGAATCCCGAAAGACTCTTTTTGTTGCAGAAACTCAGTGATCTGCGAGGCGAAATGATGTACGTTAACCAGAATATCCGTGAAGCCCGCACCCTTCAGTTTGACGATCACATGTTCCAGGAGCGGCACTCCCGCCACCGGAACCAGCGCCTTGGGCATACTATCCGTCAGCGGTTTCAACCGTGTACCCATACCCGCCGCAAAAACCATCGCTTTCATATCAACCCTCTCTGCTATTAAAAAGTTGAGTGATATCCTGTTCGCGGTGTCGCAACACCACCTCAATACCAAACCTCGTATGCAGATACTCCGCCAGATGTTGCGCCGCATACACCGACCGGTGTTGCCCGCCCGTACATCCGAAAGAGACCATCAGATCCGTAAAACCACGTTCCATGTACCTCTCCACCGACGGATTAATTAAAGCGATCACCTGTTCCATAAATTGAACGATCTCACCGTTCTCCTCCAGAAAATCGATCACCGGCTGATCCAGACCCGTAATCTGTTTGTATGCCTCGTAGCGCCCCGGATTCTCAATCGCCCGGCAGTCAAACACAAATCCGCCGCCATTGCCGGAGCAATCGTCCGGGATCCCCCGTTTGTACGAGAAACTGAAAACCCGGACCACCAGGCTGCTATTCTTCTGTTCCATCCGTTAGTTACTATATTTTTCATTCACCGCCTTCATCACCTCTCTCAGATAGTCTAAGCTACGAAGCTCCTCATTCTCCAATGTTTTCGTCACCTCCTTCAAGGCATAAGGAACACTCTCCAGAAAATGACTCTTTCTCTCGCCAAAGCCCCTGAAACCATACGCCCCAAGCGTTTGCAGTTGTCTGAGTAAGACAAACCAGGGGAGGAAATTCGTATACGGCACGCCCTTTCCAACCCCGAGATCCCTCATAGACGACACATACACAGCAAACAACTCCTTCCGAAGAGTGTCCGGAAACTGCGCCTTCGCCTGCCAGAGAAAAGAAACCACATCATACAGAACCGGACCCTTCCGTCCCCCCTGAAAGTCGATCATATACGGTTTGTCGTTACAGATCATCACATTGCGAGACTGAAAATCACGGTACATAAACAGCTGAGGAATCTCCTTCCGGCTAGTCATCTGTACGATCCGTTTGAAATCCTCCTCCAGTTTCCGTTCATTCAAAGTCACCCCTGTAAACTTCAGGAAGCAATATTTAAAATAGTTCAGATCCCATAGCATCGCCACGTCATCAAACTCAGCATCCGGATAGCAGACCTTATAGTCGAGATTATCCCCTTTGACCTGTATCTCCGCCAATCGTTTGATCGTCTCTTTCAGCAGCGCGATCACCCCGGGCGAAGTAAACCCGTTAGGAATCTCTTTCTGAATCAGATCAAACAACGACACATTCCCCAGATCCTCCTGCAGGTAAAACAGTTCGTCGCCGCTTACCCCATAGATCTGCGGCACAGGAAGACCCTGTTGGCGCAGAAGCGTTCCGATCTTGATAAAAGCACGATTCTCTTCCCGTATCTCACCCTTCACCCCAATCACAGAAACATGCTCCTTCTGAAGACGGAAATACCCCCTGTTCGAACCCGAACCTGTTAATTGTTCGATATGATCAGGTAGACTTCCAAAAGTTTCCTTGAATAAAACCAGCAGCGGATACGTATTATTATTGATATCAATCATAGCTCTCAGTTTGATACATTACAAAAGATTTCCGTATTTTTATACAAAGTAACGCAGAGTTGTTCAGATTACAAAGTAGAAATACATAAAAACGAGTTTATTTCCTTTGCAGCAGCATCTCACTGTGCCGGAAAGTCGGCGCTGATCATCCCGAAAAGCTATTTCAGGAAGAGAATCAACGGATGATCCGAGATCGTCAGCGTCACGTTATCCTTGTTTTCCAGCGTCAAGATCGGTTCAGTACCCACAGTCGGATCATACACCGTGATCCTTTTGCATCCCTTCTTCAATTGCAGTTTGACGCTGTCGCTCCCCTGCACCCGTTCGCCCCAGATGATAAGCACCGGCGAACCGTCGCTCTTCTGAAGCAGCAAGTCGTGCGTCGTTTCAGGCTGATCGATGATCGAGTAGGAGAGCACCTTTCCCTTCGTCGCTTTCCCCTTGTCCGCCAGTATCGTCGTGAGATTATGCAGATACAAAGCAGCCTTTCTGGGTGTTTTATAATCTATCTTGTAAAAGCCAAACGAACCATCGGGATCATCCAGAAACTCATAGATAAACGTATGGCTCCAGCCCCTTTTAAACTGTGCCAGATAGATATTGATATAGTTATTCGCTTGCACCTCTTCCGTTACTGCCCCGTTACAATCTCCAACCCGTACGCCGGTCTCCGTAGTCACTCTCGGCAAAGCCATCAGCTGTTCGTTGCTATACCCCGCAAACTTCTTCCCCCAGGTACGCCCATGATTATTATACAGTCCGTCGATGCGGCACTCCGACGTCGGATCAGCCGCGTTCCATATCTGATTATCATGCACACCCCCGGGCCACATCGCATCATGATACATATAGTTGTGCACATTCAGCACATCCGCATAGCGCGTACCCGCAGGCATCAACGTGCCGGCACTCTTCGGAATAACCAGAAATTGCAGTCCGACGTTGTCCGGTTGCGCCCCCATCTCCGTCGCGCTATACAACGGATACTTTTTCAATTGTGCATCCGCCTTCACCGCCTTGTACAGATCCCGTTGAAACTTAGCCACAGGCATCCAGCTCTTCACGCTGTTTGAGTTCTCCCCCTGATACGTCAACCCCCCGAAGTTATTCGGTTCGTTGGGCCCCTCAATCGCAAGCAATGCCCCGGCCTCATGCAGTTGGCGCGCCATCACAAGTGTTGCCGGAAGATCCGCATCCCGTGCACCGCTACCCGGACCCATCACCACTTTCACACCCGTCTCCCGATGCAGCAACAACAATCCCGACATGTCATAGTTACGATCCGCCGCATCACGCACATGACGGATTCCTACATATTTTAGCAAATCAACCATTTTGGAAGCGTCCTGACCATGCTGCACATGCACGCAGGCACCGATAGATTCCAGAAAGTCATTGACCGGACGAGCCTTTTCATTTTCAGCTTGTGCTGGTGTAAAAGAAAGAGAAAGGAGGGAAGCGATCGCTCCGCAAAGAAGAATGTTTTTCATAGAGGTAGTCATTGAGGTTTTATCAATGGCGCAAATATAGTGCATTTTTCAAATCAGAGAAAAGGCTATCGGGTCAAAACCTGCTCAAAATAGTGAATAATCAGCTCAAAATGACCCGATAATTCAAAGGAAATGTCTATTCTTGAGCCGATCAAAACAAACCACGTCCTTTTTTCTCTTCACTCTCAATAGTTGTTTGTTTCTCGATCTGTTTCACTTTCTTGCCTCCGTTGATGCGGATATTCAGACGGACGAACAACATGTTGTGATACGTTTTCAGATCCAGGGAGTTATATTCCTGATAAAAAGGAGTATTGATCTTCGATTCTTGTTTCATACGAGTACCCCAATCAATGGGAAGGATATAGGAAACCATCAAAGAAGCTCTATCTTTCCAGAACTTTTTGCTTGCCGTAAGCATCCAACTATCTTGTCCTTCCATCCGATACCCTTGGGGAAGAATCGATTTATTCATCGTACGATTATATTCCAGAGAAGTCATCAAGCCAAGCTTCGGGTGGTAGCATTCCAATGCAGAATTAAATGTCCATACTTTTCATGAATTCTGAGTTCCATTGTACATGACTTTGCCGTTATAGTAGCCGGCAGAAGAGTTCCAGTTCAGAAACTCTCCCAATGACTGATTATAATCCAATCCTAAAGCAAACATACGACCACTTACATTCGCATAAGTACTATAATACTTTCCAGCCGATAGGGAATAGAGCGGCTCGATTGCATTCGGAGAATAAGCAAAGGTCGAAGTAAGGGTCAGACATTGCAGGAAAGTCATTTCGAGTTGAGTCTGGTGATTCATCGTTTGCACCAGACCCAGATTACCCGTCTGCATCATCAAAGAATCAAGAGCATAATTCGAAGGACTCAGCTGAAAAAGTCTGGGATAGGAAATAGAAGAGTTGTAACTCAGATTCAGATTCAACATTGGATGCGCAGCATAGTTCAGTTGAGCAAAAGGAAGTACCCCCCAATAGTTCCTTTCAGAAGAGAGATTCTTTGTATAGAGATTTTCAACTGCAACACCCACCTTTGCGCTAACTGTTTGAATTGGTGAGAAAAAGAGGTAGGCAAATAGTCTGTTCCTGTACTCATTATACAGAGATAATTGGTTGCCAACTGAATCCTTCGTTCTGTAATTATTCCAGATAGAAGTATACCCACTATTCAGACTCAGGTTGGATGCTATCATGTAATCAGCATCCGCGTTGAAACGAATATAGTTCTTTGCATTGACATACTTATAATCCTGAGTTAAACTACGGTTCTGATCATACAAGTGATGCAAATCGCTGGAATAATAGTCATACGTCAGATCACTGTGTGTTGTCAATCTCTCATTCAGTTTCCCTACATAAAAGATGCTTGCAGAGTTATTCTTACGCAAATCCTGATTCAAAGTTCTTTGCCGGATATTTTCAGACAATCCCGATTTCAGATAGGAAACCTGTTGGTTATATAGAAGATCCGTACGGGTATCCTCATAACTGAACCGATCCTGAATAGAGATCGAATGATCTTTTGCAATCTGATAATCCATTCCCACGGAAGCAGCATGAGCAAAGTAATCATAGTCTTCATTCGGATTCTTACTGGTTACCTTCTCAGATGTCACATCCATGACATTAGAATAAGTTTTTCGGATTCTGTTTGCGTAGTTCCAATGAATATCGGCATACACATAATTGGCATACACATTCCACCTGTTCTTCGTGTAATTGAAAAGAATTTTTGGTTGTTCATTTGCCAATCCGTTATCCCCATTGGAACCCGAAGGACTGATAATCATCAAGTTTCTCATATTGAGACAATATCCTTCATACTCTTTTATAAGAACGAGGTTGATCACTGCCGAGTAGTCATCGGAAATATATCGCCCGGTCGGCTCTTTGACAATTTCAACTTCCTGAATTCTGGAAGGATCCAGACTGTTTACATATTCCTGAGACTTCTGAATTCCATCCACAAGAATCAGAACGTTCGATTTATTGTTTACCAATACCTTGTCATTGATCCGGTCAAATCTCAAACCAAGAATATTACCCAACATCTCCGGCGCAGTAAAAGTTCCTTTGCGTATAGCCGGAGTAATTACATGTACAGTACGGTCCACTTTATGTTCCACGGTATTTGCCTGAACCGACACCTCGCCAAGCAGGCTAACATTCGGAGCCAACCTGAATACTCCTAAATCGCCGGCGCCATTCAAATTATCAATCCTTTGTTCAATAGTCTTATAACCGATGAAACTTATCTTTATGAACGCTATCTCTTCTTGAATTGTAGCTGTAAACCGACCTTGATCATCTGTTATCCCGATAAATTGCTTTTCTCCTGACTGATTCAGTAAAGAGACTGTCGCAAAGCCAATCTTTTCAGATGTCAGACTGTCAACAACTGTCCCGGAATAGTCTTTCGAATAGCTATTGATTACCGATAAAAACAGAGTCATAAGGAAGAGTATCGCTCTTCTCATTGATAAGGTACTTCGTACATATTTAGTTTTCATGAATCGCTTGTCTTTCCTGATTTTGATTTGTCCACAGTTGCAATGAATAGAAAATCGCCTCTATGTCTATCAAAAAGGATCACATTTGAACGTCAGTATATAATAGCTTATCTTAAATCGTCAAAATTTTAATCCTTAACAGAGTTCTTACTAAAATCATGCTATATTTTAGATAAAAATGATTGTATCTTATCATTGATAACAGAGGACCTTATGTCATTATACTTCACTCCTAACTCTGATGCCATCTTTTCTGTATTGACAAAATACATAATATCCCTTGAATATATTATTTCAGCACTCAATAAAGCTGCAATAACACTTTTCCCTATATAGCTATTACCTATCCTGTTGTCGATTTTTTCTTTATATCTAGCCAAATCACCTTTACTATGTGATCGAAACATTAAAAAAATTCTTCTCATTTTATGATACTTCTCAATGATATCTACAGGTGCTTTTTGTAAAGAAGCATCAAAAAGGTATTGTACAAAAGGATAAGTAAGACTATTATTGCATATTATTTTAAACTGTTCTTTGCTGAAATTTCTTTGGCTTGTTAACATTGGAAGAGTGTCTTTCTCACTACATTCAACAACGAAGTTTTTACATTCAAAAATAATACTATTGTTATCAGAACCGGAATTTAACAATATCTCACAAGCTGAACATCGTATTGTATCACATTTAATATATGCAGGAGGAATGCAGTCAGCCTTATTTGAAGATAATTTAATTGTTAAAGGTAGATCAATAGTCATATTGGAAATTTCTGAACCAAGGGATATTGTGTCATTTATATTAGTTTTCACTGTGTAACAACAATCTTCATTGTCATTATCAGCTTTAAAGAAGTTAAGATCACATTCAATATCTCCTGTGTTTTCATCTATCGATTGCATAACTAGTTCCATCGTTGAATAATGTCCCTTCTTATCTAAAGCTTTTAAAGAATCAAATAGATACGAAACGAAGTCTTTGTCGACAATTCTATTAGTACTCACAAGCTCGTCAAAAATATAGAAAAGCATATAAGCATTTCTATAGAGACTTTGTAAATATCGAAAAACACAGTCTTTGTATTCTTCTTTTTTAATGAGCTTTGCTATAATATAGCTTTCGAAAACAACATTTTGAATTTTACCATTATTTGACAAGAAAGGATGTTCTTTCAACCACGATTTTATCTGTTTGTTATATTCTAAGTCAAAATATATATCACCTGTAACAGAAGGATTAAAGTCTTCCCCAAATTGGCTACATAACAATCTAGCACATTGTTCTTCAATGGTATAAATGTTTATTTTCGCTGATTCTACAAATGGCTCATCTCTGTCTCCTATCAATGAGGGTAGCAGTAATTTAACTATTTTTTCTTCTTTATCCCTCTTGAGTATTCGTTCAATAATATCAATAACCAATTGGATATTTCTTCTGTTGTTTAATTTCAAATTTTCCAATAAAGCATGATAATTGCCATTGTCATTTAATAAAGTTGATATTGCAAGTAATACTGGGGCATATCCAATGAATTGCAAATATTGTTTGTGATTGATTTCAGATTGATTTTTAAAAAAACCTTCAATTGCATCAACAATATAATCCCGAACAGCTATATATTGGTCTTCAAACCTTGTTTTACTTTCGGAGTCGACATGCTTATCAACAAACGATTTAGCTGCATCTACTGTGAAAGGTTCTATTTGTAATAAAGCAACTTTTATATTCTTTGCTTCTAAATATAATGTTACGAGCTCAACAATATTAGTCCTTCCCAGCAAGACAAAAGGAACGCCTTTGGCTTCAGTTGACATTCTTGCAATATTATCAAGGAAAGCATAAAAACCATCTACTGTAGTTTTAAGAAATCCTTCATCTAAAGCATCGATAATCATAGTTGATTTACCTGCTTTTAGTTTAGCCGAATAATCAGTAAAATCAGGTAAATCCATGCTGTTAAATAGTAATCCAGTCAAAGAGTTACTGGCAACAGGATCATGTTTACTTAAATCAAAAATTGGAGCTTTCAATTCGAACGATAAGTGTTCGGTTAGCGATGTTTTGCCTGTAGCACCTGCTGCGGATATAAGTATAATTGTTGCATTATCAAAAGATCCTCCTTCTATACTTGATGCTTGCAGGGAAAAAATTGGCTCTACATATTTGGGATTGGTTTTTTTTGTTAATTTAAGTGACTCGATTTGATCAATTTGATAATTAAAAGGATCTAATCCATTTTTACTAATTTTACTTCGAAGTTTGTATAAACTAATGGTATTATCTGACATAATTATTATTTTACTTAATTTACGCAAAGCTATACAAAATATAAGACAAGGAATCGTATCTCGCAAAATTAATTCATCAAACTAAAAATATTTAGTACTTTCTATACTTCTGCAAAGTCAAACGACAAATTTTATTACAATTTTTAAAATATTTAAAGTAGAAGATTCGTTTCTCTACTGTACTAATCAAGCAATTGGGATATCTAATTTTTTAACGAATTCAATTGGAATCTCACCCCTCAACATTTGATGAAGCTTAAAATATTGAATTTATCATACCAACCAATAGAAATTTTCCAACGACTGAAAAGAAGATAAAGTGTGGCTCTGCAATATTCACAATCTCTCTCAATTTCTAAATATCTTCAATTGGATTATTCACTATGTGTTTTGTTCGTTCATAGAGTTCATCAAAAGTAATAATTTCAGGATTTACCAAATTACGTCGAAACAATTCGAATGAGGAAAACTTATCTTCATTTACTTTATCATCTGCTGTAAATTGGCTTAGTGAGCCAACTAGTAAAAATGATTTCGGTTGGTATAAGTACAACTGTTCGCCCGTTAAATCTCCATTATTATCTTTCATTTCTGTTTTAGTTCTTATATTTTCGAGTGATTTTTGAATTGTCCTTTGGATTTGGGCAACTCCACCAATAACTTCATCACTCACAGACCAACATTCACTACGATAAGAAGAGTTCTTTAACAAACTTGTCTTATGGGTCTTTATTTCTCCAAAACACAATGAGTTTATCATTCCTTTTGTTTTCATTAGTAAATCAACTCTTTTCCCAGAACCTTTAAAGTCATATCCATTGGTTACTTGTTCTAGTTTCTTACCATCCAATTCTGAATTAAATATATAATTAAGTCCATAACCCAAAATCCAAGTGTTTTTTTCAAAGAATTTCTGCCAGACTAATTCATCTTTATCAATTTTTGAATTTTCCTTTAAACCCTCAAAGTAACCTTCAACGTAAAGCATGCTTCTGAACTCTTCAAGTTGACTCTTTCTGTGAGCAAGCCCAATTATGTCTTCACGTTTTATTTTGTGTTTCTGTAATTCCTCAATTAGTTCTGGAATAATTTCAGGCTGTTCATAAATAAATTGTAGTATATGTTTTTTACTTAAGACGATATTGTTGATGTCGTTTTCTTGAAATTGTTGTTTTTCACTTCCCTTGATTGGTATAAGTGGAATATTTCGAATAAAGGAATACAATTTCCAAATTTCATCCCCGATAAATGTAAAATAGGTTTTGTGGGGATTCCCTGAATCTGTCGAAAATTTCTGTATTTGAAGAGATACAAGATTTCGAGAGTCTTCGTAGAATTTAGCAATAATTTCTTGCCGCGCTTTTGGCGTTGATCGTAATACAATTTCGTCATTTAATTTAATATGTTCTTGTTGGTCAGATTCTCCTACATTAGAAATATATCTTATTTGGCGAATTGTTTCTATACTTTCTTTACCAGGGACAGTTTCCGTTACGTCGTCGATTGACTTACTTAAATAAATCTTATCTGTTTGCTTATTCACAAAGATTTTGTATTCCTCAGCTTCAGTCATTTTCTTTCGATTTAAATTTATTCCTATTCTGTTTTATGCATTCTTGGCGACGGCCTTTATTCTTTAAAAACAGGCTTTATGAAATCAATTAAGGTTGTGCGAGCTAGCATGAACCTGAAAATTAGATTCATGATTATTCCATTACAGTCTTCAACTTGTACTGGTTTATTTAGCTCAAACAGTACAGGTTGCTCTTTTCCTCCTTCAATTGCAATATTATCAGCATAAAAATATCTTCTTGGAGAATCCAAGATTGGATTTAGTCTGCCTTGAAGTCTTGGAATATAGCAAGTGCTATGACAAATAATAGATCCTACATTCTCAACAGGCTTTAAAGTGATTTTCAAATTCTCCGTTGTGTCAAATTGTTCCATAATTGCAGAAGAATAATCAGAATGAGCAACTAAAACGGAATACAGTCTTCTTGTTGTAATACGAAAGTTAGCTTTCCCTTCAACGTCGGTTGTTGCATTTAATGTTGTTCCATTGTTTGCGATTAAACAAACTTGTGCTCCTTGAATTAGATTATCATCAGAGATTACTGTTAAACTAATATTCTTAGGGTCTGTTTTGGGAATAGTAATTATTGTCGATAAGGCACTTCGTAAATTCTCACTTGGTATAGTTCCACCACTATAAATGAGTTTTTTCTCAATAATTGAAACAAATTCATCTGGCGTTTTATCTTGAAGGCTAATATATCCAGTTGTAGGTAAAATTCCAGATATTTCAGTATCATCGAATTTTGCAGGAAGTATATACTCCGAATTTTCTTGAAAAGCTCTAGCTTGCATAGCTTGCCTTTCATGATTTGTCCACAATTTCTTACTATAATCCTTAGAAATAAACATTATCGTATATCTCGCTTGATTCATATAAATATCTGAAAGATAATCATAGAGGTTTTTTCCCCATAAATTAGCTTCTTCAAACTTGTCGTAAAATGTTGATATTCCTTTTTGGTTTAGAATATTTGCAACTTGATCTACATATTCTCTCTGTTCTCCTGCAAATGAAAGAGCAATATCAAAATTGTTTTTTTTCATTATTGTGTATTGCATTTAATGACCATTTTCACAACATCTATTCACCTATCAAATACATAAAGTAAGCATTCCAATTGGGACAGCTCACATAAATTTTTCAATGCTTATTTCTTTAATCTGGCAAACGTAATCATAAATATTTAAACTATCGAAAATACAGACTATATTTTTAAAAATAACGCTTGATTACATTCATGCAACAAAGGAAGCAGCCTACCGGCTGCTTCCTCTTCATCACTCTTCTTAATTCCCGTTCTTCTTTTCGGCTTTCAGCTTTTTGATTTCCTCTCTCAGTTTCTTCGTTTCAGCTTTCTCTTTCTTTATTTCAGCTTTCAGTTTTTCCTTCTCGGCTTTGTGTTCCTCCTTTCTTGCCTGTATTAATTCCTTCAGTTCTTCGATCACCTGCATGGTCTTTTCGTCATTATACCAATTTGGATCCGGATCGAAGCCAAAAATACAATCGGACATGGAGGGCAGGGGGTATTCGTGTTTGCTTATTCTTTTTGCAACTACGTACTCGTCATTCAATTCGGCTAGAATGATAGTTTTTAATAATACCAGGTAGTTTGGTTTCCGATCGGCATTGTAAAACAGGTGATCTAAAAAGACCAGGAATGTGGATTGTTTCATGTCTTTTCCTTTTTCGATATCTTCCCATGTAGCGTGTGAAATGCCGCAATCCTCACACATTTTTGCAACAGATATGCCGGATGCCTTGCGAAAGAGCTGAAGGAGGGAAGCTAGTGTCTGCATTTCCTTCTTCGCTTCCTCTATATAGGGTTCACTGAATTCGAGTAATGAACTGATATTTAGATAAATAGTTCTATTATTTCTTTCAAATATCTCAAGAAACAGTTATCTTTATGGTCAAAATAGGCGTAACATGAAATACAGTTCACAA
>JAQUTK010000031.1 GCA_028709785.1 Bacteroidales bacterium | reverse complement strand
AGTTGACATTTCAACTCGTTAGCTAATGAACGGCCCTTCGTAAGTAGCTCCAGACTCACATCGGCAACGATGCCGTCTTCTATCTCGCAATAAACAAATAAGTTATTCATATCTTTATCCAATCGTATGGTTAGCTAACAGTTCGACAATCAGTCCCTCGATATCATGGTTGGAATCGGAGATCGTTTTACTCTCTTTGGTTTGGAAGACAATGTTTTGAATGGATTTCACCTTTGTCGGCGAACCGGCCAATCCACATTGTGCAAGATCGCCTTTCACGTCTGCAACACTCCACTCCTCCAGATTGAGATAGTCATGTGTGGCATACAGATCGGTGTAATCCAGATTACCCTGTTGCTTTTCAGTTACAGTGCGCGCATGTTTGTACTTCATCACCATCTTTGCGTTGCGGGGACGGCAAGGTGCCGCCGAACCGTTCACAGTCACCACGATAGGCAGCGGACCTTCAACAGTTTCCACTCCACCGGGAATATGACGGGTCACAGTAATGCGTCCGTTTTCTATACTTTTAATCTCTTCCGCATAGGTGATTTGTGTCAGACCCAGCTTTTCTGCTACCTGCGGACCTACCTGAGCGGTATCACCGTCGATAGCCTGACGACCACCGATGATCAGGTCAAAGTGACCGATCTTTCTGATTGCCATAGCCAAAGCATAGGATGTAGCCAGCGTATCCGCACCTGCAAATGCACGGTCTGTAAGCAGATAGCCTCCGTCAGCTCCCCGAAACAAACCTTCGCGGATAATGTCTGCAGCTCTGCCCGGACCCATGGTCAGCATATACACTGTTGATCCTGGATTCTTGTCTTTAATACGTAAAGCCTGTTCCAACGCATTCAAGTCTTCAGGATTAAAAATCGCCGGAAGAGCAGCACGGTTTACCGTTCCATCTGCCTTCATGGCGTCTTTACCTACATTTCTTGTATCGGGAACCTGTTTGGCCAAAACAATAATTTTGTAGTTCATATTCATTCTAGTTATTTTCCGTTTTCAAAAAGTTGAACGGCCAAAAGTAGTAAAAGTATTTTGTATCGGAAACTTTTTGAAGTTAAATCGTCGATATGAGCAAAGCAAAGCACCCCCAAACCCCTCAGGAAGAGGCAGAGAGCAAAATAAAAGCGTTAAGGCCCAAGTCCTTAACGCTTAAACATATTTCTTATTTTTCGAACAACAAATGCTACAGCGAATGGTTTGATGATTCTGAAAATGGCCAGAGGAGTCAGGTTCTCTTTCACCAACCCGATGATCTCACCCATGAGCGTAGCAGCCATGGATTTGGGAGGTTCGCCACTCTCCTCTTCTGTTTCTGTATCGCCTCGATGCAACAGCAACCCCAAGCGGTACTGAGCTGCCGCCAGGGTGGCATCTATAATAATGCGTCCTGCGTTTTCACTCAGATAGGCATAATCATCCTTTAGTTTGAGTTCGTGCTCTTTGCTGATCGCAAGAAGCCTCTCCCGCTCCATCTGGAGCTCTTGTAGATTATTCAGTGCCATCTTCTGTTTGATCTTTTGAATCTGTTGTTGAAAGCGCAATCAAAACTTTATTGATCAGCCAGGTACGAACCTGTTTTCCGAAAAGAAAAAACAGACCGGTAGCAACCAGGTAAAAGCCGGCGACAATGGCAAAACCACCGGCTACACTACCCAAACACTCCCCCAAAAAGAATCCGAAAGCCAGAAAGAGAAAGAAGAAGGCAAACAAAGCCAGAAAGAGAAGTATCAGCCCAAACGACAAAGTGGCTACAGTGCGTGATGTTTTCTCATACAGCTCCAATCGGAGGATCTGAAGCCGGGTGTCGATATAGGCTGACACATCTCTCCTTAATTCTTCAAAGATGGCCCGTGGTTCTCTTTCCATTGTCATGAAGGTTTATACGTCCGTTGAACTTGTTTCTGGCGCTTCTGGTGCTTCAGGTGCGCTGCAACATTTGCTTTTTGCAAGGGCCAGTGCTTCATTGAAACCTTCCTTTGCCTTTCCTGCCAAAGCGGAAAGTTCTTTCATCCACTCTTCTTTCTTATCTGAAGTTGCTAAATAAGTAATAGCTCCTCCTACTGCGGCTCCAATTAGTAAGCCTAACAGTAATTTTGAATCAACCGGTTTCATAATGTTGTTTTATTAAAGGTGAATACTCTACCGCAAATATAATAATATTATTCAATGTTGTATCATCCGCGAAAACTATTAACTTTATTTAATTCTCATAACTGACCTGCGCATCATCGGTTACGAAAAGAGGTCTTCCGTCGGGCTTCTCAAAATAGCATTTCACTTTGTCAAAAACGATGTTACGGGCATGTCTGACAAAGAATCCGGAGGAAGGAGTCGTGCCAAACATCACCGGCTCGGGATAGGACTTGATCATCTCCGGAATGACGGGAGCTACATCATTGGGAGTGTATCCTCCTTTATAATAGATGACAATGTTGCGAAGGGTGACATCTTCGATCAGACAACCGGGTATGCCGCTGATTATGGAACTATAGCGCGAGTCTGCGTTATAGACATTGACATCGCTGATGCGGATCCGTTTCATGCTTCCGGGAGGTGTTCCCTGCGGACTTCTCATGCGGCCTCCGAGACGGAGGAATATCGGAGAGTTGACGATGTCGCGCATCGTGATGTTGCTGATCACTACATCTTCGAGGTGCCCACCATCCACAGACTCGATCGCCAGTCCGCGACAGTGTTCAAAGATGCAATTGGTGATGGCTATATTCTTAAAGCCTCCGCTCGACTCGGTACCCAGTTTGATGCGTCCCGTATTGCCGGCATGATCGGGAGCCTGGGGTTCGTAGGTTTCCCAGGTACCTGCCAGCACGGTGCCCTTGTCAAAACCGGAGACATAGCAGTCGGAAATGGTTACGTTTTCCGTATCGCGGAAATAGCCTAAGGCATAAGAGGCTTTGAGCACGATGGCATCATCCCAGGGGGAGTTGACCGTACAGTTGCTGATGCGTACATTGCGGCAGCAGTCGATATCAAAGCCATCGCGGTTGGTATCTACCTTCAGGTTTTGCAGCGAGAGATTATCCACACCGGTGGCGAGCAGCGCAAAATGTCCGCAACGAAGCATCGAGAAATCTTTCAGCGTCACATTGTGGCAGAGCTTCAAACTGATCGCCTTGTTGCCTGCACCTTTGATGCGGCTCTCTTCGCGGGAGAGTCCCTCACCAAAGATCATTCCAGAACCGCAGATGGTCAGGTTTTCCAAACCGATGCCCCACAGCAGCGAGTTCTTCCAGTGACTGTGCCCAAAGTCCTGATACATAGTATATGCATTCTCTTCTGCCTCATCATACCCCTCTGTTTCGCTTGGGAAGGCGGCGATGATCTTCGACCCCGACTCGAGATACAAGGTGATGTTGCTTTGCAGATGGATGGAATAGCAGGGATAACTGCCGGCCGGCACATAGACGGTGCCCCCTCCTGCTTTTGAGGCTTTCTCTATCGCCTTATTAAAGGCTTTGGTATCGATTGTTTTGCCATTGCCTTTGGCGCCATAGTTTCTCACATTATAGACCTTTGCCTGCGCGGTCAACCCCGTGAGCAGGAAGAGAAGCAGAAGGATACGGTGTGTTGTTTTCATTGTTTACTGAGTTTGTCGGTCTGAAGACTCCCGGAAGACGCTTTGCGAAAGAGTTCGGAAAGCCTGTAGTAATTGTAATCCGATTTTGCATTTTGCACATAGAAACAGAAATAGCTCTTCGCTCCCTTTTTGAGCAGATATCTTCCTGTCAAAGCCGGCGCATCAGTCTTCTTGCCGGATTGGAAGAAGCGCAGCGGGGTCGTTTGCTGCCGGGCATCGGAAAGACGAATCTCGCCGGGAGGCACCACTCCCATCATGAGTTTCAGATCCATCGTGGTGCCGTAATAAGCGGTAAACGAATTGCCCTCGACACTGAAGACATTGTCTTTGCAATAGTCGGGCTGCAGCCGGAGTGCCTCTTTCGGATCGACCTTGCGGTCATAGCAGCCTCCGAAAGACCAGATCAGCATGACGCTGTCGGGCAGTCCCGATGCTTCCACCTGCATGACCACTCCGTCGGTGGTACTGAGTCTGGCGGCACGCAAGAACAGCGTACCTCCGCCCCAGGGTTCTTTGACCGTATAGACAAGTACTCCGTTCACGTCCTTTTCTTCCACTCCATCGCGTTCGCCCAGCCAGAAGCTATCGTTGCCTTTTTGCAAACCGACACGAAAGATACCACCGAGCGTCGGACGGTGAAAAGAAAAGCCAGCGGCATGATCGGGCACCACCCGGGGAGCCCATTCGACTTTCTGTTGTGCGGTCACAAAAGCAGGGAGAACGAGGGAAATCAGTAGAACAAACGTGGGTATGGAGAACTTAAAATATTGTTTCATGGTCTGGGTACTTATGGTTTGATGCTGCTAAAGTAGTAACAATCGGCGCAACTCCCAACAAAAGTGGCCGAAAGTTGGATAAGCATCCCTCTTCGTGAGGATTGGAGATTGCTGATTGCTTATTAGAGATTGCGGGTCAAGCCCGCAATGACGAACAGGAGTGTAATGACGGACGGGAGTGCAATGACGAACAGAAAGTTGGATGAAAAAGCACAAGCATAGGCAAGCTGGTATAAATGGGCCAAATAAACATACGGAAGAGTTTTCTGTCGGATGCTTATGCAACAGAAAACTCTTCCGTATGTTTTTGTTCGCGCAGCAGTCTCTGCGCTGACGCAACCTGACCGGGTTGTTTAAAGCAACCGGTCAGGACTGTCTGAACTACGCAGTCAGGACTGTTTGACACACGTTACCGTGCCTGTTGGAGAAACAGATCGGTTCCTTTCATCTTTATTTTGTAAGGCCAGGTTTGCTTGTCACTGAGTGAATGTTCGTCGGGTACGCCGGTCACAACCAGCCAGAGATAAGCCGTATTGGATGGCACCTGATACAGTATGGTTCCCTTCGGATCACTGTACATATCACTGTACGTTGGATTACCCTCTTTGTCTGAAGCCACCAGCCCGTATCGCCAGCCGCCCTTCGCCTGCGTCTCCAGTCCCTCAAACTGAATACTCACCTGAGATCCGGCTTGCGGCACCACCAGTTGGATGCCATTGTACCCGTAATTCTGCAAGCAACAGGTATCCGCGATTTTGTACCAACCATCCTCCACCTTATCCATTGCAGTGAAATGCTTGTTTGCATACGGTTTCATCCGATCGCGTACACGGTCATAATCATAGGTGATATATCGTCTGGAGGCATCAAATACCTCTGTATTAAATTGTTCTTGCGAGATGGAAGTCTGACGCTGGTACGTTTGCACGATGTCTTCCCCCTTCTTACCACTGCTCCACAATTTGCTGATCAGATCAACTCCGTGTTTGTCACACCAATACTCCAACATATAAGGTGCGCGATACATGTTTTTGTAATGAAACAAGGACAAATGGGTCTCTTTCATGTAGGCCTTCCAGTGATAATTCTCATCCGTCACCCAATCCGGATTGACCTGCCAAAGAAACCACTGAGCAGCTATTTCCATGATACCTCCGCCACCGGTCCACTGTTTCTTATCTATTGACGTTTGCGCCTGGAAGGAATGTCCCATTTCATGCGCCAGCGCATTCAGCTTTTTGTCTTGCAGACGTACCGGAGAGGCCCACGCCGCACCGATGACTCCACCGTAATCGCCGCCATAGGCGGTACCTTCTTCGGAATACTTCACCACAATCATCATCCGGAATGTATCTGCTTTGGAGGGCGCAGTCAGAAACTTCAGGGTATCGCGGTAATAGGTATAAAAGCGTTGGGTCTGTTTGAGCAGATTCTGAACATCAAAGGTCATCTTTTTGCCGTTGAGATCGGGTGCCTTGGAGGGATCTTCACCAAATCCTTTCTCCCAGAAAACAACAATATCGTCGGTATAAGCCATGCGGTGATAACTGTAACGGGAAGTGTCGCTTTTGAGGTTCATCTCCGGATCGTCTTTCATGACATAGATGGATTTGCCCGGTGGGATCAGTTTTTTGGAAGGTGCACACGCAATCATGGCACACAACAGCGAAAAAGCAAGCAGTTGGATGGATCGATTTCTTTTCATGGTGATTAATATTGATGATTATTGTTTATGTTTTGCCGCTAACATCCTTTGGGGATATTGTCGATTTTTTTCTGCAAAGATAGAGTGAATGTGGGTTGTGCAGTTATACAATCGTACAGAAAGCTACTACAATCATCCAAATCAGACGGAGAAACTGGTCTTTTGTGCCAAACGACTCTTCCTGCGCATAGGGAGATTGCGGGTCAGGCCCGCAATGACGGACGGGGTGCAATGACGGAAAGTTCATAGAAAGTATGATTGAGGTGAAGTTTTTCAATAAAAAAGGGGCTTCCCCGTTATTATCCATGTAACAATAAACAACTCAATGGATCTGAACTCCTTTTATACTGAAACAATCAGCCACTATACGGCACAGCACACGGCGCTCTCGCGCAAAAGAAACTTCGTGACGGCTGCCAAAGTCCTCGCATTTGCAGGCGTTATCTATGGCACTACCTTTTATTTTTCCGACGCGACGCTGACTGCGTCTCTGATTACTCTTCCGATGGTGGTACTGTTTCTTTTGCTGACCCGTCTGGATGACCGTATGGTCAGAAAACTCGATCTGCTGCAAGCGCTCGCAAACTGTAGCCGCACGGAACTGGCGTATCTCTCCGGCAACTGGTCGGGACTGAAGCAGGGAAATCAATACAACCATCCGGAACATGCGTATGCCAATGATCTCGACATTTTCGGTGACTCGTCCCTCTTTCAGGCGATGAACCGAACGGTGACGGGACAAGGTGAAGAGCTGCTCGCGCAACGACTGCTCACTCCTTGTGATGAGAAGGCGGAGATACTCCGCCGGCAAGAAGCGACACAGGAGCTGAAGGAGGATGTGGCCTGGATGCATCTGTTTAGAGCCACAGGCACCTTACATGACATGACTTCGACGGATAGAGAAAGACTCAACGCCTGGCAGAAGGAGGCATCGCCTTTCGGGAAACCGTGGCAGCGTATTGCGCTGTTTGCGATGAATATCGGTACGATCGGCTGCTGGGGCGTGGCTTTCTTCGGAGTGGTGCCTTACAGTTTGGCGTTGCTCGTCTCCTTGTCGCAGCTGATCATCCTCTCGGCTTGTCTGAGAGAGGTCAATCGGATCCATGCGCATCTGGATCAGTTTGTGAAAGCGATCGGCAACTATTTCTTCCTGATCCGTCTCATCGAACAGAAACCGTTTGCATCAGAACGACTCCAAGCGATCCGCACTTCTCTCTTTGAAGGTCACAATGCGCTCACGGCTTTCTCGCAGTTGAACAAGATACTGGGAGGCTTTGATCAGCGAAGCAATATCCTGGTTGAAGTGATTCTCAATGGATTGTATCTGCGGGATCTCCATCAGGTGCACCGTCTGGGAGAGTGGAAAAAGGAACATGCGAAGCATATCCAGAGCTGGATGGATGCGGTCAGCGAGGCGGACGTGCTAATCAGCATGGCAAACTTTCGCGTCAATCACCCGGATTACTGCACACCGGCGATCGGAACGTCTACCTTGCTGGAGTCAACAGAGATGGGGCATCCACTGATACAAGGCAAGAATGTGAAAAACGACTTTACGGTGAGCAACATACACAACCTTTTCATTGTGACCGGAGCCAATATGGCCGGCAAGAGTACTTTCCTGCGCACAACAGGCGTTAATCTGGTGCTTGCTCTTTCAGGTAATGTGGTCTGCGCCAAGCACTTTGAATGTCAGTTGATGGATCTGTTTACGAGTATGCGGACGACGGATAACCTGGCGAAAGGCACCTCTTACTTTCACGCCGAACTGTTGCGTCTGAAGGATCTCACAATTCGTGCTTCTCAAGGGAAGACGCTGTTCATCATCCTTGATGAGATGCTCAAAGGGACCAACTCGCAAGACAAACAAAATGGTTCGTTCAAGTTTCTGAAGAAGATGCTCAATCTGCCGGTCTCCGGATTGGTAGCCACACACGACCTCGTGCTGGGCAATCTCGCCACAGAAGACCCGGAACATTTCTTTACGGTCTGCTTTGAAATTTCGCATACCGTCAACGATATCCATTATGATTACAAACTGCACCAGGGTGTCAGCAAGACTATGAATGCCTCCATCCTGATGCAGAAGCTGGGACTGATTTAAGAAGCCTCAGCACAGATTGACCACTGAAGCCGGGAGTGATTTGAGAAGCCTCAGCACAGATTGACCACTGAAGCCGGGTGTGATCCGTCATGCCTCAACGCGGATTAACTACTTTCAGCACCACTGTTTCTCCTTCTGCTGATACCCGTACCACATACGTCATCCCTCCCGGCAGGGAGATCCGACAGGAAGAATCGGACGTCTTACCCGACGCAACACATCTGCCCGCAGTATCGTAGATGGAATACGTGAGCACGCTATTCTGATCCTGAGAGATACAAATCCCCTGTTCGGTGCTATAGACAGAGATACCGGACTCCGATTGCGGAGTTTCCACGGATGTCGGAATATCTTCTTTTACACGCTGCACTGTGATGCGGTCAAAGTTTGGACACCAGTAGTCGCCGGCAGCTATTTGGAATACGTTATTCCCTTCATTGAGATTTACCTCAAATTGCTGCATGCCTAGTCCATCACCACTAAACGAACCAGTGGAAACAAACGTATACGTACCGAGTAATGCTCCATTGACAGAAATCATTGCATTTCGGTCTCCCGCTGTCATATAATAGACGGTAACGATATATTTGCCGGCAGAATCAGCAACGATACGGTTGAAACGAAGCACCCGGTTTTGTCCGAGATTATTTACTTGAGAGCCTCCCGAACAGAGTCCTTTACTATCCGTAATTCGTTCAACACCGGAGCTCAAAGTATTGGAAGTCGATTCAGCCTCGTATTTGGCAACGACAGGTTGTGCGTAATCAGCCTTTGTGGAGAAATGAATAGAAAAACCACCGGTAGCTAAGACCGGAATAGTCAGTGTCTGTTCGGAGGTAACGGCCTTGTACTCGAAAGCAATCTCCGACTTGCAGGCTCCATCCTTATAGATATAGGCATAATAGGTCTGTCCGGCTTTCAGAAAGGTCAAAGGCAGCGACACCTGACGGCTCAGATTGCTCAGAGACGCGACAAACCAATCGTTCCCTTTGCGACGTGCTATCGTCGCATAGGTGGCAGGGATACCTTCTATCAGTTTGGTTTCGTCCCAGGCAGCGGGGATCCGCTTGAGGAAACTTTCGGCAATATGGTTGGCATAATTGTTAGGGGAATCGTTGTAGTGCTGAAGCCCCGACTCATACGCTGTCAACAAAGCGAGCTGATGTGCCCAGGTCGTATTTTGTTTGATGTTCCCATTCTTTCTGGCAAAATCACCCGGTGTATAATCCATAGGGCCGATGCTGTTGCGTATCAACAGCAGATTGATATTGTGTACAGCAGTCATCATGGACGTGTTAAAGAGATACATTTCTCCACCCATTACCGCTTCGCTCGTCAGCAGGTGTGGCCAGTAACGGCGAAGTCCGGAAGGTTTGGTCGCACCGTGCAGATCGACCACCAAATGCTTATCACCCGCCGCCTGAATCAGTTTGTCGTATTTCTCAATCATCGATTTGGAATCATCATCCCAGAAATCTACTTTAATCCCTTTGAAACCAAGATCAGCCCATTCCTGAAGTTTCTGTCTGATCTCATACAGGTTATTGGTAAAAGTGCCCTGACCAGCCCAAAGAATGACGCTCACCCCCTTTTCTGTGGCATAGTCCGTGATATCCTTCAGTTTGTAATCAGCAGCCGGGCCGGCCCATCCATCATCGAGCGTAAAGTATTCCCAACCCATCTTTGCTGCCAGATCAATGTATTTCTTTGCCACGGCCAGACCGACGCTGTTGTTCGCCTCCTCGCCTCCCCAATCCCATGAAGCCCTTCCCGGCTTGATCCAGGAAAGATCGGTCAGTTTGGTCGGCGGATTCAGATTTTCTATCATCGACGATTCTGCTATTGTGGATGTAGTGCCAATAATGGCGCATCTCCAGGGTGTCTGAAATGGAAGAGCAACAAGCAGCTCATGATTCACTTGTTCCAAATAACCTCTGGAGCTATTTCCTGCTTGTACAAATCCGAAGAGTCCGGTCGCCTGTCGTCCTTCAATCATTGAGACGGAATAGGTACCATAATTAGCTGCTTCGGTGATCAGAAAATATGTATCATTCTTATCGCGTACCATCAATGGTGCCAAAAGGCGGGTGTCGTCCGTGAGCACATCAGGCCATGAACGTTTCACATAATATTCTTCATAGGAATAATGATAGGCATAGGTATTATCTGTTTTCCTTGTCGCAAACTTCATTCCCCAGCAGGTTTCAAAGTCGTGAATGCGGATCTCGCTTTTTTCCTGCAATACGGTTGCTTTGATCAGCCCGCCATACCTGGCGAGTTGGTAGCGAAAGGCCACTCCTTCATCATACACCCTGAATATGACTGTAAAAGAATGGCTATTATGAGAGAGGTTCAGAAAAAATTGGTTGCACTTATTTATATAGAGAGAGGATTTTCCTGATGGCAAAGAATAAGTCTCGTCGATGGAGACAACAGAGTCAGACACGTAGGTCAATCCGGTAGAAAAGGATTCTGTGGTCAGATCCAGACCGAGTGCAGAGCTATCTATCACGGTCTTTCCATCTTTGGCCGTGGTGTAGGAAAGATTTCCGTTATCAAGCGTGAGGGTAACAGCCAACTTTCCCCCGGGAGAGGATATGGTCTTGACAAAGGATGCTTCCGCATCCATCTGTTGAGCAGGAAACACAAACAGGCAGAAAGCAGCTGCAAACAACCTGGTTGATACGGATAAGGTCTTGTTTCTCATAATTTAGTTCATGTTGATTCAGTAACTATCGGCAAAAGTAGTACGATAAATTGTTGCCACTGTACACTTTTGCGCCAAATTAGTCTTAGTTTCTTCCCAACAGGCAGAAAAGCGGACAGACCTACCTCTTTTCTTTACGTGGATAAAGGTTTTTAATAAGCATAATAGACTGATCTCCTTGCAATAAAAGAAAGCGAAAATCCGTTATTAGACAACAATTTAAATCCTTATCCGAATGAAAGACAAGATTGTTCAGCACATCCATGAGCCGGAAGTTCTGGAAGAGCTTTACCGGAAAGACAAAAACGAGTTTACGCGCTCTTTTAATGAGATCGCAGACAACTATGACACCGAGCTGGTGCATATATGGAAGATTCGCCTCTCTTACGGAAAGAAAACCGAACGGAAGGATTTTCACTTATCCGAATTATATATTGTGATTGCTTTGGCATTACTGACCGGACTTCTGATCAAACTTCCCGATTTTATAGATTCGATCAAATCAGATATATTCTTCTTCAGAAACATGACTGCGATCGTATTTAACGGTATGATACTCTACATGCTGTATGTCCACAAAATCAGAAATCTGCGGGTCTGGATCTCTTACTCCCTGATTATTGCCGCACTGGTTGTCTATGCCAATCTATTGCCTCCTCCCGGCTATAATGATTCTATTGCCATGATTCACATTCATAACGGTCTTTTGCTGTGGGTACTGTTTGGCCTCTCTTTCATGGCTCTGGACTATAAGAATCTGGAAAGACGCATGGAATACATACGTTTCAATGGAGAATTTATCATTATGGGCGGTCTGCTATTGCTGGCTGGCGGGATACTGGTCGGACTATCACTTGGCTTGTTTCAGGCCATTGGAATAAACTTAAGCCAATTTTATGTTCATTATGTCATTGTATTCGGTTTGGCAGCCATTCCGGTTGGCACCTTATATCTGATAAGGATCCATCCCGACCTCACCAACAAGATAGCGCCTGTCATTGCTAAGGTTTTTATGCCGTTTGTACTGGTTTCGCTGATGATGTACCTCGGCTCACTCCTCTTCTCCACCAGTAGCCTCACCAAAGACAGAGATGCCCTGATCATGTTTAATGGAATGCTTTTAGGAGTCATGGCGATCATCATCTTTTCGATCTCCGAACTCGACAAAGAGAAATCGAGAGACTGGAATGTCTTGGCGCTGTTTGCACTGGCTGTATTGGCTATCATCGCAGACGGCATCGCCTTGTATGCCATGGGAACCAGGATTCTGCAGGGAATCACTCCCAACCGGGTGGTTGTTATCTTGTCCAATGCGTTGATATTTATACACCTGATATTCATAGCAAAGAGCTTGCTGGAGTGTTACCTTCAGAAAAAGTCTCCGGAGATTATCGATCACGCTGTCGCTCGTTTCATGCCTGTGTACCTGATCTATGCACTGTTTGTCATCTTCCTCTTGCCTGCTTTCTTTGGTTATCACTAAGAGGGGATTCGATCGTATTAATAATCAATTCATTTTTGTCGGCTTGACCACGTCAACAGCCATTACTTTTCCATTTTTGAAATTCATTTTGTAGTAAGGCTCAAGAACTGCCTTCAGATAATTGCTTTCACCGCTTGCAGCCTTAAAGTACAGTGCTTGATTCACCCATTTTGCCGGCATCACGCCACAAGGATTTTCTTTATATCCATACAATTGATACTTTTCTTTTGCCCAGATAGTATCATTGGAATTGTATTTCTCTCCGGTAAAGGTTTCCATTTTTGTATATTGCATGTTCCCTGGAAAAATCATATTCAAAGAGTCTTTGTTCATATATAAGTTGATATTCGCCAAGTAGAGTTGCATATCGTCGCCCAATATCCATTCAGCCTGATACTCTTTGTCTTTGTGCCCATAAACGGATCTCAATTGTTTCAAGACATGTTTGTCTTTGTATAAATTTTGATAATCAGTAATGGAAGCCAGTGGTGACACAGCCAAATAATAGGTTTTTCCACGCCAATGCAGTAAATCCATACTCCAATGCACGAAACGATTCTCTATCGATTGATTAATTTCCAGCTTTTCTTTCGTCGATTTAATCATCCAGTCGTTTGTCTTTGAAGAAAAATCAAAACCTTCTTTTTTATCGATGCTATCTGACTTTAAGACAGAGGTAAGTCTGTCTTGTAATTCTTTTCCTTCTTGTTTTGCT
The DNA here is from genome assembly GCA_028709785.1 of Bacteroidales bacterium. Lineage (GTDB taxonomy): Bacteria > Bacteroidota > Bacteroidia > Bacteroidales > JAQUTK01 > JAQUTK01. Next base: position 30,959 of record JAQUTK010000031.1, on the reverse strand, counting down.
TCCTTTTGTAAGTCACTTTGTACATGCATACTCTGGCTCAGCAAAATGAGTATGCCAATTAGAAATACATTGTTTTTCATTCTTTTGAAAGTTTAATCAAAGAATGCTTATACAAACGTAGGCACTCTTTAATGGTGAGTTAATATCTACTTACTGTTGCATCAATAACACTACTTCCAGACATCAGTTCATTCTATGAATAATCACACGTTTCCTTATTCATGGATTAATGAGACTTATCATCTCTTTTCAACGGTTTAAATACAAACTTACAGGAGAAGTCTTTATAAAACAAATAAATCAGAGGATATTTTCAAAAAGAATAAAAATGAAAATAAAAAAACATCCGAACATTTGACGAAACAGATGCCTATGCACGCGCGATCGGATGCTTATCCATCGCCACAAACAACCTGAAGGCTTTTAGATTTCATCAGGACGTCTGGATCGTTTCACGACTGTGAAACGATCCAAACGTCCTTATGTTTTTTCAAACGGGTACAGTTCCCTGTAGGAGGTTATCTGGGAGGGATTATCTCTTTTTGGCATGATCCTTCACGAATCCATCCGCAAACCACAGAGCAACGGTTTGCCGGTTGAGACTCATGATGATCCGCTGCTGGTCTCTCTTGTTGTGGAAGTTGCCGAGTTCGACGAGCACGCCGGGTGGATTGGATTTTTCAAGAACAAACAGATCGCGCGGACCAAGAGTACCTGTAAAGCCACGGTTGGGTTGATACCTCGCATATCGGGATTCAAAGGTTTGGTTCATCGTCTCCGCTAGCCGGATGCTTTTGGACGAACCGTCAAAATGATAGAAAAAGACATCGAGCTGACGTTCGGGCTTCCGGCTATCCACATGAATAAAGATCGAGCGGCAATAGTTGAATTTAGTACGATCGGCGGCATAGAGTGAGTTGATCTTATCGCACCGCTGCTGAAGCCGTTCCACCTGACTTAAAGGGATCGGATCGCCCATGCAGGTCTCCCGTTTGCTGTTTTCCAGATAACGGTCACTGCGGATTCCATCTTCTTCATCCTGAATAATTATACGCACTGTCGCACCGAGTGACAGTAACTGACGCGACAACCGCAAGGCTACATCATAGGCATATTCGTCCTCGTGCAACTCATGACCATTGATCTCACAGATTGCTCCCGGATCAGGACCGCCATGTCCGCTGACCACATAAAAGCAGGCATCGCTCAACACATTGGAGGTTATAGGGACGTGCGACTTATCCAAACCAAACAGGGGTTCATATACGTTTTTCGGTTTGGCAGCTGATTTCTTGCCGGCAGCTTGCTTCTTTGTATTCTCAGACGTATTGGATGATTTTTGAGATACTGCATCCGATCCTTTCAGAGGAGGCAGGAGATAACTTACACCCCTCTTCAACGACTGATTCTTCCCCAGCTTTTTCTGATTGAGCTTTAAAAACTCTTTATAGTATGTCTGTCCTTCCCGGTTGTTGCGTTTGAGAAATGCATAGATGCCCTCGCTCTGAAGAGGTGTTGCAGTATCCTGTTGTGCAGAGACTTCTGTAAAGATGAACAAAAACAAAAATATGAACGTACAAAAACAGGCTACTCCTCTCATCAGACTAAAAGATTCTATGATTATATCTAACAAAGGAACGTAATTTATCGCTTATTCAGAGAGCAAGAATAGAAAAAATGACTTTCTTTGCGATTATATAACAATCTACGTCTTATACCAACCTCTAAATGATACGAAAAATGAAAGGAACACTCATCTGCTTATGCGCTTTTCTTTGCCTCTCAGTAACGCATACAACTGCTAAAAGCAACCATACGATCAAATCACAACGGGAATTCAGATCGTCAAGACTTACGGTTTCTGACAATCACCGTTTTCTTCAATATGCCGACGGAACTCCCTTTTTTTACCTCGGTGATACCGCCTGGGAACTGTTTCACCGGCTTACGAATGAAGAGGCTGATTTGTATCTGAAAGATCGTGCCAAAAAGGGATTTACAGTCATACAGGCTGTGGCAATCGCCGAGTTTAATGGCGTGGAAGAGCCCAATGCTTACGGTTTTCTCCCCTTTACCAACAAAAACGCGGAGTCGCCTGCCATCCGGGAAGGTGCGGATAATGATTATTGGGACCACGTGGATTATGTGGTGAAAAGAGCAAATGAACTGGGGTTATATATCGGCTTCCTTCCATCCTGGGGCACTTACTGGCACGATGGGAAGCAACCCTTGCTGAATACACGCAGCGCGGAAGTGTATGGTGAGTTTCTGGGGAAGCGGTACAAGGACGCGCAGGTAATCTGGATTCTCGGAGGAGATCGTAACGTGGAGAATGAGACGCAAAAGGAGGTGATCCGTGCTTTGGCCCGCGGACTGGAGAAAGGGGATGGAGACACGCACCTCAAGACTTTCCATCCGACCGGATGGCATGGTTCGGCAGAGTATTTTCATACGGAAGAGTGGCTGGACTTCAACATGCGACAAAACGGACATGAAACAGAATATGAGTCGTATGGAAAAACGAGGGACGACTATAACCGTACTCCCGCAAAGCCTGTGATTGACGGCGAACCAATCTACGAAGATCATCCGGTAGTTTTCAATCCGAATAAGTTTGGTCACTCCATCTCACTTGATGCCCGTCGCGCGATGTACTGGGATCTCTTCAATGGTGCTTTCGGACATACGTATGGGCATCATTCCGTCTGGCAGATGTATGAACCGACAAAACGTAATCCAATCAACAATCCGCTGCTCTCCTGGCAAGAAGCGATTCAACAACCCGGTGCTGCACAGATGCTCTTCGGACGGAAACTGATCGAATCGCGCCCCTTCTTCACACGGGTGCCTGCCACAGAAGAAGTAATTGTGACTGATCGGGTGCAGACCTCTGTGCCTGGAGCCGGCCGCTACCGTTTTGTAGCCACAAAAGATACAGAAGGAACCTATGCAATGATCTACGCGCCTGTCGGACGAAGGTTTACAGTGCGTATGAATGTGATAAAAGGAGAAAAGATTAAGGCCTGGTGGTATAACCCGCGTACCGGTAAGGCAACCTCGGCCGGCAGCTACAGCAACAAAGGAGAACAGACATTCCTCTCTCCCACCCCCGGAGAAATGATTGACTGGGTACTTGTATTGGATGATGCTTCCAGGAAATACCCTGCACCTGGAAAATAAGAAGTATCTTTTCAGACACAGGATATACGTCTGATTTCAGGTGAAATATGCCATCAGACTATCTTGCAAGAAACAATATAGAATACAAAGCAGGGCTTTTCGTCCCCTTCTTATGAGATTGCGGGGCAAGCCCGCAATGACGTGGATACGAAATAGTAGCTCCGTCGTTTTGCTCTTATTCAGATCTCAGTACAGGGTACGTACTCTTTTTCGCATGAGGTTTGGCTGGTAATGTGAAATAAAACTGAGAGCCACTTACACCATCCGACTCAACCCAAATCTCTCCGTGTAGTAAATCGATATATCCCTTGGAAATCGCCAGTCCCAATCCAGCTCCTTCATGGGACTTTGCAAAGTCATTATTGACCTGAAGAAAACGTTCAAAAACTAAGTTGAGTTTATCAGCCGGAATCCCGGGCCCACTATCTTTTACGTAAAACAGAAGCCGATCCGATTGCACCTCATATCCGATAGACACCGTTCCGCTATCAGAAAACTTAATGGCATTTTTAATGAGGTTGGCCAGCACCGCATAGAGCTTCTCGTTATCGGTAAGGATATAGGCCACATTGTCGGGTAGCGGACAATCAATCGTTAATGTAACTCCCTTGTTCCCGGCTTCCGGTTCGAAGAAATTATAGACAAAACCCAGTTGTTCATTGACATTTACTTCCGAAAGATAGAGTTTCATCTGACCGGACTCCACTTTTGAAATATTGATGAGGTCATTGATAATACTTAGCATTCGCTGACCACTCTGCTCAATGATTTTGATGTATTTATTTTGTTCCTGCACGGTTAGCAACGGCTCCTTCAACAGATCCGCAAATCCCAGAATACCATTCATCGGGGTACGTATCTCATGACTCATATTGGCAAGAAACGCAGACTTTAACCGTTCATTCTCTTCCGCTTTTTCCTTGGCGGATTTAAGTTCATCTTCAAACAATCTTCGTTCGGTTGTGTCTGAGAAGATCGCTACAAACGTATTTGATTGCAGTAAAAAAGCCCGGACATTGAAGAAGCGTTTCAGATCTTGCAGATAGTACTCAAATGCTATGGATTCTCCAGTTTCTACCAGTTCGGCAAAAGCATTCACCCAATACTCCTCCAGATTGGGGAATAATTCCCGGGCAGTAACACCAATCACATCCTTCGCCTTACATCCCATTATTTCTTCAAAAGCAGGGTTAATCTCAAGATGTCTGAAATCGATGGGATTCCCCTTCTCATCATAAATCATCTCGCACATCATTAACGCTGAATTCATCGTTTCAAAAAGCAACTTGTATTTTCTTTCACTCTTGAAAAGAGACTGTTCGGCTATCCGGATATCAGTCACATTATGAACCACAAAGAAGCGAATCTGATTATCCAGAATATCCATATCCATGACAGAAAGCAAGACGTTCTTCTTTTTACCGGACACATTCAGTTCCACTTCATAATTGAGAATTCTCTTTTCCTGAGAAAGAAGCAGAAGAATCTCTTGCACGCTTTTTTCCGACATGACACGCAGGCTCAGGAAATTAGTACCGACTATCTCGTCTAATTGCATATCCAGCAACTCACAAAACGCAAGATTGGCATCGAAGTATTTCCCTGATTGTCTGTCCACCATGGCACAAGCGGTTAGATTTAGCTGAAAAACTTTTGAGAATTTCTCTTCAGAGTATTTGAGTTGTGTCACATCTTTTGCAATCCCGAAATAGACCTCTTCCGAGTTCCACTTACCTTTCGAAAGCTGCATTTCAACAGGTATCAGAGTACCCTCTTTCGTAATTAAGGGCATGGGTGAATTTTTGGCAACACCCTGTACTACATCAACCACGGCAAGTCCTGCTTCGATCCGTACAGCACTGGGATATACATGCATAATATGCATTCCCTGCAGTTCCTCTTCGGTATATCCCAAACGTTTCACCATCTCACTGTTCACATGTATGATGTCGCCATGCAGATCCATAACAAAAAGAAAGTCTTCAACAGTATTGAAAAAAGTTTCAAAATTGCTGCTCACTTGTCTCAATTTATCATTAACCAGTTTCAGCTCTTCGTTTGCCCTCTTGAGTTCGAGTTCTGCTTTTTTAAAGGCAGTAACCTGGGTATATACGCCAAGCATTCGTTTCGGACGACCATTCACATCTGTAACAACCATGCCACGACACTTCATCCATACAGTGGAGCCATCTTTATGTATAAACCGGATCACATGATTTTCACAATCCTCACAACCGTCACAGTGTTTTTGCAAACAATTTGAGATAATACTCCAATCCTCAGGAAAAATGACGTTTTTCCATGATTCTGACAGATGAGGTTTTTCATCCGGATCATAGCCCAATACTTTCCAGAATGTTGCATTCAGCCATCTGTTTTCAGGTGCCTGCAAGTCCCAAAACCAGACCCCGTCCAAAGAGGTACTCTGCAGAAAGTCAAATATATTATTATCCTTTCTGACACTCTTATAAAGTTCCTTTTTTAAATAATGTTCATCCATGCTGTCAAGCAGTTTTAAGAAAAACTGAACCGATTATTTCCAAACTTCAGATCAGAAGTATTGGGTGTATTGAAGAGATAATCTTGACTCATTAATCAAATTATGTTGCAAATATAACCAATCTGTATTATTTAAGAACTTTTGGAGAGGAAATCGATCGTTATTAAATGGATTTAAATTTATTTATGTTAATTCGGTGATTTTCTTGCATTTCTAATAAACAGCAACAAAACGATTGAAACGAAAGCGAGATCAGTCGCTTAGAGGGTAAGCGACTGATCTCGTTCCAAGATAATAATAAAAAAGCCTCTCTTTACAGTTCAAGAGCAAACCCCGTATAAAAAGGAGTCAACTGATTACCCAGCCTATCTTTCAATACCTTATAAGCCAGCTCGCCCGTGCAATGCCCGCAGAAGAAATGAGTATCTTTATACTCTGTCTGCATCACATCCGCAATTTCAGTCAGATCCTTTTCATCTTCAAACTGATGCAATCCTTTGTTGTCCAGGAGATGAAATCCTCCTATTACGTTCTTCACATTAAAAAGAGTCCTTTCTTTCACTGTCTCCAGAATATTCAACACTCCTTTATGACCGCATCCCGTAAATACAAGTCCGCCATCTTCAGGGAAGAAAACAATCAGCTCATGATTGAAGTCATCTTGTTCCAAACCTTTGCCTGCGTCTTTATACAAAGTAGAATTTCCTTTTGGAAAGGGATATTTCTCACTGTCGGCTGATAATACGCGGATATTGCCATTCATAAATATCGCTTCCCGTTTGACAAACACAAAACGATCCATATGTTCGGAGATATCCATATTGACTCCTATCTCTCTGAAACCGGTACGTCGGGAGAAGAAATGCTGGTTGAAAGCATATGCGGAAACAATTATTTTTGCCTTTGAGTTTAATTTCAGAAAAAAGGGCAATCCGCCTAAATGATCAGAATGCCCGTGCGATATAAACACGTAATCGACGTCTGTCAGATCGACGCCTAGCTTTGCCGCGTTGCGGACAAAAAGGTCTGAATCGCCTGTATCCAGCAAGCATTTGTAATCTTGATTCTCGAAATATATTGACAAACCATGTTCTGTTTCTAATAACATATCACCCGCGCGATTGTCTACTAAGACTGTAATCTTCATTCTAAATATAAGTTGATGTTTAATATTATTTAATTGGTAACTCTGCAGAAGGAGGTACATTGTCCATGGAAGAAGCCCAGTTTTCATTGGCTTTTTCACCCATCACAAGTACCAGTTTACCTCCTTTGATTATATCCTCGTGTGTAAACCAGGCTTTGTTCCACACTTTTCCATTCAGGGTTGCCGATTGGATATATTTCGCATTTGCAGAACAGTTTTTTGCTTCTATCTCAAACACAGAGCCGTTGCTGAGTTTCATCTTCATTTTTTTGAATAGCGGACTACCGATTACATAGTTCGGCGAACCCGGATTAACCGGATAAAAGCCCATGGACGAGAAGACCACAAAGGCAGACATACCACCACCGTCTTCATCGCCGGGCACACCCATCAGATCATTGCGAAACCACTGTTCGAGCAGCTGTCTGATCCTTTTCTGTGTTTTCCAGGGTTGTCCGGCATAGATGTAAAGATAGGGGACGTGCAATGCCGGCTCATTTGCCATTGAGAACTGGCCCACGTTACCTGTATGATCGGGCAACTGTGAAAAGAAATCATACTTACTCTTTCCCAGAGGCTCGCGAAAGGTCTGATCCAGATTCTTTACAAACTTCTCAGGTGATCCCATCAGACGGATCAGGTCAGCCGGATTGTGCTGCACATCCCAGCGATATAACCAACCATTGTTCTCATCGTAATAATCCCGTGCTCCTATTCCTCCCGAATAACGATAGTCGAAAGGCATAATAAAGCGACCATCCGCATCCTTGGGATGAAAGAAACTGGTCTCGGGATTGAATAGATTACGGTAATTATAGGAGCGTTTCAGGAAATAGTGATAGTCATTCTCATTCTTCAGCTCTTTGGCTATCTGCGACAAACAATAATCATCAAAACAGGTTCCCAAAGTGACCGCAACCGGTTGACGCTTCTCCCATCCGGAAACTTCCTTGACAGATTCTTTTTCTCCTGGTTTTAAAGCCGGGAAGTAGCCCTTCTCTTTGTAAAAGGCATCCAGTTTGGTGGCAGGTGTTTTGGTCCATGGGAGCAACGACTTCTCCATTACCGCCGCTTTACATGCTTTATAGGCAGCCTGCAGGTCAAAGCCTCTCAGTCCCTTGCAATAAGCATCCCAAACAACAGCCACGGCATGATTGCCATTCATTCGGTAGGTATCGCCCATAATCTCGGGGAATGTAGGCATCCAGCCATCGGGGGCGTGTTGGGCCATCCGGATATACGAAGTGATCATAGCCTGTTCCATCTCCGAGTCAATCAGTACCCGGAGCGGATGGGCAGCCCGATAGGTATCCCATATCCAGTCGTCCACAAAATAAGGTATTCCTTCATCTTCATGAATCTTTCCGTCTGTGGCACTGTAATAGCGTCCATCTTCTGAAATATTGACCATTCGCTCATAAACACGATAGAGTGAGGTATAAAAGACGACTTTATCATTTTCATCGCCACCCTCCACGGTTATTTTTCCAAGTACCTCGTTCCAGCGATCGCGTCCTTTTTGGGCAATCTCGTTTACTGAATAGGTATTGATTTCTCTCCTTAGATTCAATTTTGCCTGTTCGCAACTGATATAAGAAATGCCATAGCGCAAACGTACCTGCTTAGAGTAAAAGCCGAGTACCATGGCACAATTTTCTCCTTCCACGGATGTACTCGTAATTTCGATCTTCCCGTTGCGTAACGCGCCTGTGTTAACAGGGGTTTGCTCCGCTTCGAGATACATATATACTTTTGTATCTCCGTCAATCACCTGATAACCGGAGACCCCTTTTCCGTTTGACTCCAGTTTACCGTTGCGTGTCTGAACGACCAACTGATTTCCGCTTTCCTTGTCGAAAGTCAGTTCGTATACAGCAGACTGAGCGGAAGGTGCGAAGTCAACATGGACATGCCCTTCATCCAGATAAACCGAGTAGCGGTAAGGAGTAATCTTCTCGTTGTCGTATGAATATGATTTCACAGGAGTGAGAGGTTCTGTTGTTGCAGCGACCGGACTGAGATAAAAAGCCGAGCTCCCTCTATGACTCGTCACAACCAAAGGAAGACCCCGTACCTGATCGGAGGTGAAATCATTTCTTTCCGGATAAATACGTACGATGCTATTGGGCAGATGAACGGTCGGATATGTAGGAACAAGCAGATGACTGATGTTGCCCATGTATGGATTTACATAATCTACAGGAGATTTAAGAGCTTCAACTTTTTGAATATTAACAGCATAGAACAGAACAGCTGTCCAAATGAGCATACAAGAAGATGTGACTCTTTTCATGGATTTGATCAGAAATATTTAGTAATTCGTTCGTATTAGTACAAAATTTCTTCAAATGTAAAGCAATTATTGAGAATCGCAGCATCCCATCGCCATATTAAATAAATTTAATACGGTTTTATACCATCAATTCTTCCTCGTTTCAGTGGTAAAAAGCAGAAAAAGAAAAAAATACGGCTGTTTGTAACAAATGATACATTATTACCCGGACGAAGTACCGAACTTTGCATAAACTAATAAGAGAGAAAGATATGAGACGCACAATTATCAAGATTAATGAAGAGCTCTGCAACGGATGCGGACAATGTGTGAAAGGGTGTCATGAAGGGGCTCTTCAGCTTATCAATGACAAAGCCACTATAGTAAGCGAACTCTATTGTGATGGTTTGGGAGCTTGTATTGGGGAATGTCCGGTAGGGGCCATATCATTGGAAGAACGTGAGGCTGAAGTGTACAACGAAAGTGCTGTGATGGAGCGTTTGATCCCCAAAGGTGAGAAAGTGATTCAGGCACATCTCAAACATCTTTTTGAACACGATCAATCGGAGTTGTTGCAGGAAGCGGTCGGTGTATTGAGAAGGATGGAGATTCCCGTGCCTCCCTTTCGTCCGGTAGCACCTACGCATCAACCTGTCGGTGGAGGTTGTCCGGGTAGCAGAGCGATGAGTTTTACGCCGGTCGCCCATCAGGTACAAAATAAACCGACTGATCCTGTTGCGCAAGGCAGCGAATTACAGCAATGGCCTGTACAACTACACCTACTCTCTCCTACAGCACCATATCTTAAAGGGGCAGACCTGCTCGTCGCTGCGGATTGTACCGCTTTTGCCGTCGGTAACTTCCATACCACTTATCTGAAAAACAAACGTCTCGCTATTGCTTGTCCGAAACTGGATCATGATCAGAATGAATACCTAGAAAAGATCATGACTATGATTGACGAAGGGGGCATCAATACGCTGACAGTCATGATCATGGAAGTACCCTGCTGCGGCGGATTGCTTCGTATCTGTGAAAAGGCCCGCGATATGGCGCAACGCATGGTACCGATCAAACTAATCAAGTTCAGCGTCCGGGGAGAACTATTGGAAGAACGGTGGCTGTAAGAACAGTTCACGCATAAAGCAACATCTTTATTTCATCAAACTTAATAATAAATTCGTCCAAAACGGCAATCTCTTTGCCGAGATTGATTTCCAGAAGTGATGATTTATAGCACCGTCGTTTCACGGTTCTGATGATCTGGTAAACAACAACAAACAGGATTGAGACACTAAACAGTCCGATAAAGAAATTGATCCAGGGAAGCATATACTCATCAACATTTCCTATTGTATCAGGTGTCTGGAAGTAACCAAACAAACCGGCGATCACTGCGGCGAAAGGGGCAAAACCGGCAACAAGCATATTGAGATGTAGTAGATTCTCACCCATACCAAGGCGGTCAGTTTCATGTTCTGCGATCTTCTGAAGGAGGATATTACGAGTTGCTTCGAGCTCGTTGTCATTCTCCTCATAGCGTTTGTCTATGGAATGGATCATCGCCGCAATTCTTTCAGCTACTTGCGACTGATTGACCGGAGTTGAATAGTCGGGTGAAAGAATCGTATCAAATTCATCGGTTACCTTCGGATCCACCCCTTTAATGGCTGGCACATGCGAAAAACTATTCTTTTTCAGTTTTATGATCATCCGATTGTAATCACCAATTACCCCTTTGAGAAATGAGACCCCCTCTTTATTCATTTCATACTCCTCGTTCTCCTTTCTGAGAGATACAGCAATCTTTTGTTTCAGGGAGGTCTGTAATTCAACGGCATCCAGATAATCTGCTTCATAGAGTTTGACCCGCACGTTTTGAAGATCATTTACATAGATGCTGCTCTTGAGAAGATGAGCTTCCAGATCATCCAGAACAAGCGAAGCTTCATTGACAGTATTCTGTTTGAGTGTTTTCATCCATTCCTGCACGTAATCGCGGGAAGCCAGCAACGGATCACAGGCCGCAACGACTGCATAGAGTGGCATCTTATTGACCAACTCTTCGAGCCATTTTAATGTCTGTTCTTTATTGCCTGCCAATCCACTCGACAAACAAGCATAATAGGCGGCTTCATGCATATAGGGATTGAGTTCAAACGCCATGGAAGACAATTCCGCAGCTTCACTGTATTTCCTTTGAAAAAAAGAAGCCAAAGCTGCTTGAAAGAAAGCTTCAGAAGCAATCATCTGTATCTTTTGACTTTCAGGAAGAGACGAGTGTTGCATTCGATAATCAGAGGAGGCGATATCTGCAAGTTTCACCGCATTGGGATTTGTGTCCAGACGGGAAAAAACGGATGCCTTTCTGAAATAGCTCTCCGCCTTGGGCAAATCCATACAAGGAACAGCATAGAGATAAATCATTCCAATGAAATACAATACGATATAATCGGAAGGCTCTGACCGCTCGGCTTCTAATAGATACCGCAGTGCCTGATTGTAATAATCCACCTCATAAAAGGCCTTTTGAAGAGATTGTAGGGCTTTTTCAATCTGTAGCAGCCGATCTTTTTGGATATCCGGGATTCTGAACAATTGGACCAGATCTTCTGACATCAAGCGGGTGATCATATCCTGTTCATATACCAATGATAATCTGGCATCCAACGTCCTTCCCAATATCTGCGCGTTACGACTCAGGAGCTCAAGACCGAAGTCCAAAGAGTTACAGACTAATGAAGTAGAATTCAAGATGCCGGAAAAAACGTCCTCAGGCATTGAACTGATTGTAGAAATATATTCTCCAATGATTTTATCCAACACCTCTCTTTGTTTTTCACGCTGATGCGTATCACTATCCGGTGTGGTTAAGAAGCATAATCTTATCTCATCAATATTAACTTGATTCATCGTATGAGAGTTCCAGGAAGCCCCGGGATCATCAATCATCGAAATGTATCTGTTCAACATGATAAGATTTGCAATAATTGGTTTCTTCGATCTCTATATTAATCAGCGAAAGGTAATCATATTATTTGTATTATTTTGCAAAACAGATTGAAAATCAATATTAATTCAATCCATCCATCATACGTTCTCTGTATATTTTGGGAGTGCAACCATATTTTTCAGCGAAACATTTAAAGAAAGTTCCCCGATTGTTAAAACCCGATTTATAGATGATCTCATCAATAGACATTTTGGTTGTAACCAGCAGCTGTTCGGCAATATGCAGCCTGTATTGTTTTATAATATTTATCGGTGTCTGATTGGTGATACCATTCAACCGGCGATACAGATTGCGCACACTGATTCCCATGGAGTCTGCGACAAAAGAAGTAGAAAGTTCTGTATCGGAACTGTTGTCGCTGATTATCTGCAACATCTTATCCAGAAACTCTTTGTCATCTTTGTGTAACATCTGACCATCGAGCAGTTCAAAGGAACTCAGCGATGACTTGTAATAATCTTTCAGCGATTGATTCTTTTTCAACAGCTGAGCAGTAACCGCTTTCAGATATTCCACATCAAACGGAAGCGTCAGACAAATATCTGCACCAGACTCAATGCCTTTCAACTGTATATCCTTCTGTTGTGTACTAGAAAGAAGAATAACCGGAATGTGTGTCGTTTGTTTATCCTGCTTGATCTGTTTGACAAAATCAATACCACTTGAAGCGGACTCCGGTATAATCGTACAAATAATAATATTGGGATGAACCTGTTTCAAAACAACATCAGCTTCCTGTGCATCGTGAAAAACATGAAGGTTATAACGGGTCGCAAATAAGTCTGCCACAAAATTCAGGATCTCCGGATTTTCATGAATTACAAACATCGTAAACCGGTCTTTGTCATAAGCATACTCTTTTCTTTCAATGACCGGCAAATTAAATATCTTGTCCTGAGCTATAATGTAATCAGTTGCGTTATTTTCATTCGACACCTCCAGCCTCGGCAATTTCACAACAAAGGTTATCATATTGTTTGGCGAACTTTCCACCGTAATCACTCCTTGCATCTTCGTGACTGTATTATGACAAATAGCCAGTTCCAGTCCTACATAAGAGGTATTCTTTTCACCTTGTTTTTCAAAACTATCCAGCGCCCTGTAGCGGTCAAACAGTTGTTCCAGTTCGTCTGATCGCAGTTCTGTGCCACTATTCGATACTGAAAGAAACAGAGCCTCCTCTTTCACCCGGACAACGATACCCACTTCACCTCTCACCGGGGTGTGTTTGAAAGCATAAGAGAGCAATGTGTTCATAATCAGAGAGAGGTCATCTCTATCCGAAGGCCAGATCATATCATTCTGTATCTCGACATTGTAATTAATGAGACTGTTGCGTGAATAGTCCATATATGATTGTGTAATCTCACGACTGATCAGTGTCACAGAGAGTAATTCAATTTTCCCGTTCACTGCATTGTTTCCGGCACCACTAAACTCATTGAGCATAAACATCAGCTCATTCAGTTTTGAGACATTCCGCTGTATGGTAGCGGCATAATCCTTTACATAATTGTCAGCCTTGTTATAACCCAAGATCTGCTGACAGGGTCCCCCAATTAAAGTCAAAGGAGTCGATAGTTCGCGGGTGATATAGCTGAAAAAACGAAGTTTGGACTCATAGACCTCTTCTTTCTGAACCTGTTCCAACTTCTGCTGTCTTCTAAATTTGCGTTTCTTATGTCGAAGAATAAGGCTCTGGATGATACTGCCAATAACGATCAAAGCAACCAACGCGTAAACTAATTTGGCCCAGGGGGATGCATACCAGGGCGGAAGAATATGGATCCTCAAATCGTACACCTGGCTATCGGTATCCGATACATAATTGTGGTACCTCACATGTAATAAATATCTTCCGGGTGGCAAACCGGTAAAAGAGAGCTTATTTGAATGGAAATTGTTTATCCACTCTTCATTGTATCCTTCCAGCTTATACATATAGGAATAATTACTCCCATTCACATAATCCAGGGCAGAGATCGTCAATGTGAAAAAGTTCTGGTCATAATCAAGAACGAGTTCATCATCTTTCAGCAGATTGCTCACACTCTCTATTTTCTCATTGATTCGGATATCTTTGAAGAGAATGGCCGGGTCATATGCATATTCTCTGACTGAATTCTCCGAGACCGTGACAAATCCATTGATCCCCCCGAAAAACATGACATTCTTCTTCTCATCGAGGAAAAAGGCGCCATCACTAAATTCAATCGTATTCAATCCATACGCATATCCATACGTTACATAATTAGAATCATTGGGAGAGAACTCAGTAAGACCCCGATTTGAACTAAGCCACAGATTTCCCTTACTATCTTCCAAGACACCGTGAATCGCATTATGAGTCGTCAATAGAGCTCTGGGATCACTCAAAGCCTCAGCAGAAGGAGCATCATTGGCACAACCAATTAATCCACTACCGGTACCAAACCACATTCGCTTATCTTTGCTTCGATAGACTGAAAAGATATCATTGGCAGACATGGGTAAATTGGAGGCAAACTTAAGAACTCTATGCTTATTTGTAACCGTATTATATCGCACAGCTCCCTCTCCCCGATTACCAAACCAAAGAATACTATCGTTCTCTTTGAAAATCGTGAAATATATATCTTTGACTGAAAGTATTTCATTGAAGTACACAGGTTGAATGCTTGAGAGTACCGGAGCATCTTTTGTTCCGGATATGGAAGCCTTATAGATTCCACGTCCGGTCGTAGCAATCCAGAGTACAGAATCACCCACCTCCAATAAACCATGTACACTTATAATACCACTTGTGGAGGGTAGTTTATGAAAGCTTTTATCTTTATAGGAGTAGTAATTTAATCCGGGACCATCACTTCCTATCCACAATATATTTCTGCTACTCGGTAGAATAACAAAAACAGCATTACTGGTCAAAGCACTGTTTTCTTTTGTAATCTTCTGCGTATTCTGAGAAGTAAACTTCTTGCAGTTATAGAAATCCGAAATCCGAAGAATACCATCATCCTTTGTTCCAACCCACAATGTATTCTCGCGATCCATATACATTGCTCTGGCAGGTTTGGAGACCATGACAGGCAGATCGGTATAACTGACTGTTTTAAATATAATGTTACTCTTTGTGTATTGATACAGCCCTTGCCCATCACTGCCAATCCAGACTATATCCTGACTATGATCTTTCATCAAGGAGAAAACGCCACAAAATATATCGAGAGATTCAGACACATACTTCTCACTATTTTGCGGAGTCGCTTTCAGCCGAATGACTCCATTTGTGAAAAATGCAACCATATAGTCTTTCCCATCCCTGATGATACCGGAAACCTTGCCTCGTTGATCAATCTCATCTTTCAATTTTTTTTTATAGGTGATCTGTTTTTCAGTCAGATCCAACTCATAAAACACCTTTGAATCATCAATAAAATAGACAGTACCATGATCTTCATAGGCACAAAGCAAAGGATAAGGATGTTTTATCTCATGCAAAGCTCCAAACGAACAACTTCCATCGGCAGAATAGGAGAATGTGGAATAATAGATGCCCGATTTGCAAAAGAACCATAGTTCATCTTCTTTCGCAAGTACGATATCCAGCACATTTATAAGTTCTACTCCTTTCAGAACTGCTTTTTCAAAATACTTTTTCTGCTTGTTATAATACTGAAGTCCATCGCTGTTGAAGAAAACAAACACTTCATCACTTTTTCTGGTCGCAAACATAAAGGATCCTTGTAACTCAGAATGCCGTTCGACACTTTTGCTCGTCGGATTCAACTTATCAAGACCATGATTGGTACGGATCCAAAACAGATTATCATCTGTAATAACAATTTCTTCTATTAAGTTACCCGATAGATAATTTGCGATTTGCGGAGAAGGAGGAAATAGCTGCATCTCATTTCCATCCCATAAATTCAAGCCGTCGCAAGTCCCAAGCCAGATATAGCCATCTCTATCCTGGCATAAGGAGAGTATGGCATTATTTGAAATGCCTTCCCTGCTGGAAATCTGTCTCAAATTTTGTCCGAAAGAATTCTGGAGCAAAAGAAACAGAAGTACGAAAAAAGAGACAGTTGTTTTCATTGAATGTATAACTATATGCAAAACAAGAGAAAATAATGATACAAACAAAATCAAACTATGCATTTTCCCGTACTATATCTGAAGAATATTACATGCAATGCAACACGTCAGACTAATGTGTCACAAAACCGTACAATCAATCACTGCAAGGGAGTTACTTTTGTGTCAAATTAAATTAATACACATGCAATGAAAATCAATCACATTCTAAAAGTCACTCTTCTCGCTTTTATTTTCAGCGGAAGTACGGCTTATGCGCAAAAAGAATACAAGGCGTATCTTGTATCTAATGCCCATTTGGATACTCAGTGGAACTGGGATATTCAAACCACGATCAACGACTATGTGCGTCATACAATGGATCGGAATTTTTTGTTATTTGAAAATAACCCTAATTACATCTTTAATTTTGAGGGAGGAATCAAATACCAATGGATGAAGGAATACTATCCCGAAAAATTTGCAAAAGTAAAAGAGTATATCCGGAAAGGACGCTGGCATGTTACCGGCAGCACCTGGGATGCTACAGATCCGAATATGCCTTCTCCAGAATCTTTTTTCCGAAACATACTGTTAGGACAGGAATTTTATCAGAATGAATTGGGAGTGAAATCAACGGATATTTTTCTTCCCGACTGCTTTGGTTTTGGTTACACGATCCCAACTATTGCCGCACATTGCGGACTGATCGGTTTTTCAACTCAGAAACTGCAATGGAGAAACAAACCTTTTTATGGAAACTCAAAAGTTCCTTTCAATATCGGATTATGGAAAGGGCTGGACGGATCACAAATTATGTCTGCTTTAAATGCTGAGGGTTATGGACAGAGATGGAATAACGAGGATATAAGCAATGATAAAGATATCCGCAAACTTGCAGCTGATGGTGTTAACAAGACGGCATACAGATACTATGGAACAGGTGATATAGGTGGATCACCAACAATTCAGTCTGCCATGTCTATCGAGAAAGGAATCAAGGGTACGGGTGATATTCAAATCATCAGTGCTACATCAGACCAGTTATATAAAGACTACCTTCCATTCAGTAAACACCCGGAACTGCCTGTTTTTGACGGCGAACTGTTAATGGACGTACATGCTACCGGTTGCTACACTTCTCAGGCAGCGATGAAACGCTTTAACCGTAGAAACGAACAGTTAGGTACATCGTCAGAAAACGCTGCGGTTGTTGCAAACTATCTGCTCGGCACCGCCTATCCGTCGCAAGCCATAGATGAGTCATGGAAAAGATTTATATTCCACCAATTTCATGATGATCTTACCGGCACAAGTATCCCCAAAGCCTACACATTCTCCTGGAATGATGAGCTAATATCACAATCTGTCTTTGCCGATGTGATGACCACCGCTGTTGGACAAGTAGCAAATGTGATGAACACACAAACAAAAGGTACTCCTGTTGTTGTTTTCAACCCACTTTCAGAAACTAATAAAGGTGTTGTTCGTGCAAAAATCAGTATGGCTAAAGCTCCTAAAGGAATCCGTGTCTATAATCCGGAAGGGAAAGAAGTACAAGCACAACTTTTGGGTTATACCAATGGAACAGCAGAAATAGCATTCAGTGCCGAGGTTGCGCCGGTTGGCTACGCTGTATATGATGTCCGCGCTGCGGGTGCCAACAGCAAGAGTCAACTTAAAGTGACAGCAAACTCATTGGAAAACAGTATCTACAAACTTACTCTGGATAAGAATGGTGATGTTGCTTCACTGATTGACAAACGAAGCAACCAGGAAATGGTAGAAAAGGGAAAAGCCTTCCGTTTAGCTTTGTTTACTGAAAACGAATCGTTCAACTGGCCGGCTTGGGAAGTACTCAAAAAGACAATGGACGCAAGCCCCATCTCAATCAGCGATAACGTATCCATCTCCATCGAAGAAAATGGTCCGGCATGTGCATCCTTACGTGTCACACGCAAATACGGTGAGTCTGTATTTACCCAATATATCCGCATGACAAACGGTGCGTCAGACGACCGTATTGACATTGTCAACGAAATCGATTGGGCTACAACCAACGCGCTCTTGAAAGCAGAGTTCCCGATGGCCGTCAGCAATCCGCAGGCTTCGTATGACTTAGGATTGGGTAATGTTAAACGTGGCAATAATACAGATATCGCTTATGAAGTATATGCACACCAATGGGCAGATATTACGGGTAATGAAGGCTACGGTATTTCTATCTTGAACGACTGTAAATACGGATGGGACAAACCAACAGACAACACACTGCGTCTTACCTTGCTTCATACACCGAAAACCCAAAGAAATTATTCCTATCAGGATCATCAGGACTTCGGACATCATACATTCACCTACTCGATTGTAGGACATAGGGATCAGCCGGCACTGGCAGGTATCCCTGAAAAATCTGACGAACTGAATTATCCGCTCATGGCATTTGAAGCTCCCCGTCACAAAGGTACCCTCGGACGCACCTATTCATTCCTCAAAGTCAGCACACCGCAGATTGCAGTAAAAGCCTTGAAGAAGGCACAGTCGGGTGACAAATACATCGTTCGTCTGTACGAAAGACTAGGCAAGAGCGCAAACAATGTTGAGATCGAGTTTCCTTCTGAGATAACTTATGCCGCAGAGATGAATGGTATCGAAGAAGAGATTGGCAAGGCTACAATAAAAGGGAACAAACTGATCTTCTCTACAACAGCTTTCTCACCAAAGACATTCACCGTTCAGCTGAAGAGCAATACTGTAAAATCAGAAACAGTGTACAATACCCCAGTTGCTTTGGAATATACGGATAACGCTTTCACCTTTGATGCTTTCAATGAAGAAGGTCGCTTTGACAGAAATGGAAATTCCTATTCAGCCGAACTCATTGGCAAGGAAATTATCAGCCAGGGAATTCCATTCAAGATAGGAGCTCCTGAGTTTAATAATGTCTTGAAGTGTAAGAATCAGACGATCACGCTTCCTGCTGACAAGAAATACACGAAACTATATCTTTTGGCAGCTTCTACCGACGGTGATTTGAATGCTGATTTCAAAATAGGTGACCAGACTATTACTCGTGCTATCCCCTACTACAGCGGATTTTACGGACAATGGGGACATACCGGTCAGACAGAAGGTTTCGTAAAAGAGACTCCGTTGGCTTATATCGGCACACACCGTCACAGCAGAGAATTTGGCAATGAAGCGCATGTATTCACGTATATGTACCGCATCTGCATCGATCTGCCTGCAGGAGCAACACAATTGCAACTTCCAGACAATAATAAAGTAGCCATCTTCGCCATGACAGCATCTAACGATCAATCGGGTGATGTGAAAGCTGTAACCCCATTGGTATCAACTTTAAGTAAGTAAGAAGAGATGAAAAGCAAATTCATTCTATTCGCTGCGGCACTATTGGCAAGTAGCGCGTTGTCTTTCGGGCAACAAAAAGATTGGGCTAATTTCAGTAGATATGAACAGGCAAATCAGACTATCACAAAAAATCCGACCGTTGTATTCATGGGAAACTCCATCACAGAAGGATGGCAGAACGCTCATCCGGAGTTTTTCAAGGAGAATAATTATGTGGGACGTGGTATCAGTGGACAGGTGACGTCACAGATGTTGGTTCGTTTTCGTGCTGACGTGATTAATCTGAAGCCCAAAGCCGTCGTTATACTGGCAGGCACCAATGACATTGCCCAAAACAATGGGTTTATAAAAGTGGAACATATCTTTGAAAACATGGTGTCCATGGCCGAACTTGCCAAGGCTAACAAGATTAAAGTGGTGATTTGTTCTGTGCTTCCTGCTGCGGTTTACTCATGGCACAAAGAGATTGATCCAATCCAACCTATCAGTGAGCTGAATAGTATGCTGAAAGAGTATGCTAAGAAAAATAAGATCGCTTATGCAGACTATTTCTCTGTGATGGTGGATGAAAGACAAGGTCTGGAAAAAAAATATCAGAACGACGAAGTGCATCCTAACAAAGCAGGATATGTAGTCATGGAGGAAGTTATCCAGAAAGTCCTGAAGAAAGTGCTGCGTTAAGCTTAAAAGATATACTATTTTCTAATACCATGATGACGAAAATAGCGGCAAGTCGGACCGAACAGTCCGAACTTGCCGCTATTAATTTATCGAAACGTGTATCACTCACCCACTCTGTTTTCCTTTGAATAGGATTCTTTCTTATAAAAACCTTCAGCTCTTTATACTCAATAGTTTTTTAATATCTTTGTACTTCAAAGTACAGAATACTCAAGACGATGAACAGCAGGATCATGAAGAAGTTTCTCTACATACTCATATCATTCGTTATTCTATTCTCATCAGTAGCCATAGTTATCATGCAACAATCCAAATTTGGGAAATTACCTTCCGGGAACCGGTTGGAACGAATTAAAGAGTCGCCCAACTATCGAAACGGAGCCTTTAGAAACAGAAGTCTGACGCCGGTTTTTTCTAATGGGGCAAGTTATCTCACTCTGAGTAAAGAGATGCTGTTTGGGAAAAGGGAAAGAGTGAGTCCGACAGACCGGATACCTTCCGTAAAAACCGATCTGCTTCATCTGGACAAAAACAAAGATATTCTGATTTGGTTCGGTCACTCCTCCTATTTCATTCAAATAGATGGAAAAAGAATACTGGTTGATCCTGTATTCAGTAATTATGCATCTCCCTTTTCATTTTCCATCAAAGCATTTAAAGGAACAACTCCTTATACGACCGATGATATTCCCGACATCGACTACCTCTTCATCACACACGATCATTGGGATCATCTTGACTATAAAACTTGTCTGCGATTAAAGTCCAAAACAAGAAAAGTAATCTGTGGACTGGGTGTCGGCGCACATCTTGAGTATTGGGGATTTGACACGGATTCAATCATTGAGATGGATTGGGATGAACAAGTCAATCCGGATCCGGGATTTATAGTCTGTGCACTTCCTGCAAGACATTTTTCCGGACGTGGCATCAAACGAAACCAGACATTATGGGTTTCATTCCTATTTCAAACTCCAACAGGAAAACTCTTTCTGGGTGGCGATGGCGGCTATGACACACACTTCGCAGAGATAGGAAAGAAGTATGGTCCTATTGATCTCGCCATTTTGGAAAACGGACAGTACAATACAAATTGGAGATACATCCATTTATTGCCGGATGATCTCCTGAAGGCATTCTCTGACCTGAATGCGAAGCGGCTGTTCGCTGTACACTCTTCCAGGTTTGCCTTATCCAACCATTCCTGGGACGAACCATTGACAAAAGTCACAGCACGTTGCAAGGAATTGAACATTCCGTTGATTACCCCCATGATTGGTGAAATCGTAAACCTGAAAGACAGCACTCAGACTTTTTCTGAGTGGTGGAAAGAAATAGAATAAATACGCTGAACATATCAAACAAAAAAACATGATGTATCTACTTATTTTGACTTACACGGCACCGATGGAAGAGGTGGACAAACTCTTACCTGCCCACCGACTCTATCTGGAAAAGAATTACACAGCGGGACATTTTATTGTTTCCGGCAGACAAAATCCCCGTACCGGAGGTATCATCTTATGTCGGGCTGGCAGTCGGGCACAAACCGAACAAATCATTCGTGAAGATCCGTTCAATGCAGTCGCCACTTATCAGGTTATTGAGTTTGAACCGTCCAAATGCATAGCTGGGCTGGAGTCCGTTTTGTTGGAGTAAACTATCTAAAAAAGAAACAATCATGAGAAAAATCGTCTTACTTCTCATAGCCATGTTCACTGTTACCCTCTGCAACGCACAGATAAGAGTAGACGCGTCTAAAAGCTATCTGACTACAAGTGATGGAAAACCATTCTTCTGGTTAGCAGACACAGGGTGGGAACTGTTTCACCGTTTGAACCGGGAAGAAGCCATTCAGTATCTCGACGCACGGAAGGAACAAGGATTTAATGTCATCCTTGCCGTGGTACTTGCACAAAACACCGGACTCACCCAACCCAACTATTACGGCGACCTTCCTTTTAAGGATCTGCAATCGCTCGAATGGGCGGAAACGCCAGGCAATGATCCTTCTGATTCTGTGGCCTATGATTATTGGGATCATGTCGATTTTATCATTAAAGAGGCTGCCAAACGAAAGCTTTACATTGGGCTGTTGCCGGCTTGGGGAGACAAGGTACTACCCAGTGCTCCCGATCCCGCTGTGTTTTCCGACGAAAACAAGTCCTACACCTATGGAAAGAAAATAGCTGAGCGATATAAGAAGCAATCCAATGTTATCTGGATATTAGGCGGAGACAGGCCTCCCCGACTCAACAAATGGGAAAATGGCAAGGAAATTATCATCCACGATTATCGTCCGATATGGAGGGCAATGGCAAAAGCGATTCAGGATGTCAACGGCAAAGAGGTCTTTATCGCCTATCATCCCGGCTGGCATACCAGCGAGTATTTCAAGGAAGAAGATAAGTGGCTCAGCATGAATGCGATTCAGAGTGGTCATGCGATCCGTAATTTCAAAATATGGGACTCCATACGGGTAGATTTGAAAGCAACACCCAAACGTCCCTTTATGGATTTGGAACCGTGTTATGAAGATCATCCAGTAAATCCGTGGGATGGCCGGTGGACACGCGAAAGTCGTGGCTATTTCAATGATTACGATGTACGGGCACGCATCTATCGGGGTGTCTTTGCCGGAGCTTGCGGAGCTGTGTACGGTCATCATTCCATCTGGCAATTTATGGATACGGCACGCAACTATCCTATTTGGAACGGTGATACCATTATCACCTGGCAGAAGGCGCTGACAGCCAAAGCTGCCACGCATATCCAGTATCTCAGGCAACTGATGGAGTCGCACAAAGATTTCAACCGAATGGAAGACAGTTTGCTGATTGCCTCCAACCGCGGTTCAGATTATCGTGATCTGATTATTGCCACAAAGAATATGGGAGGGACATACGCTCTTATTTATCTCCCCCGCCCTACTTCGATCCGGGTCAATCTTGACAGACTGCAAAAGGGAAAGAAACGGTTCACCTGGTTCAACCCTGTGACCGGAAAGAAGAGCATACTGAAAAATAAATATAATACAGGAATTGTATCTGTCACTCCTCCGAATAAAGAACAACCGGATTGGGTGCTAATAATCGATGTCATTTAATATACACCACCGTCCAAAAACCATTATTTTGAATACCTTTGCACGCACAATTATAAACAATCAGATACAATGAAGAAATTTCTATTTACCGCACTTACGATATGTCTGTTATTTACACAAAACAGCCTGGCTCAAGAAAAGAAAATATCCGTACCCAAAGTTGCTATTGCGCATGGATCCTGTGAAACGCTCTTCACCAGAGGATTTCCCAACTATAAAGACACCAACGCTGTTCTTGTAAACAACGGACTCGATTCGCTTGCAATCAAACTTGCAGCATCAGACAAAATAGAACTGAAGGTTATAACCAGTCTCGATTCTATCGTATCCGGAAAGACAGACGAAGAAGCTCTCAAGGCAGTTGGAGCCGATTATCTGGTGGTTGGTACCATTACAGCGTTGAGTAATCAGGCTGAAGTGAAAGGTTTTATACTTGTCGCTTCAAAAATACAAACTGCAGAAGCCACTTTAAGTGTGCGTGTCTTCGACCTTTCCACCGGTACCATTATCCACACGGCTGAAGCCAAAGGCAAGATTGAGAAAGAAGGAGTATCCTTTATCAATATAAAGGGTAAAGTCTCCTTCGATCAAAAACTTTACAACGAGGCTCTCTCAGTAGCTTCCGCTCAACTTGTCGATGGTATCGTGAAAAAGTGTACATTGAAAAGGGAATAAAGCACTACCGGATATACTCCCATCCTTTGACAACGTAGCGCATTTGTTTGAAACCACCGGATCGTTGCATCTTTGCTTTCTTTCCGTTCGTACTCAACTTCACTTCGTTGCTGACACCTTTCTCGTAATCGAAGCTTGTACCATCGTCCTCAAAGAGTGTAAAATCAGCTGCATTTTCCCCATACACTTTGCAGGTGATGTTAAATACGGTCGCTGCACTAACAGACTGAACAGGCTCTGCAAGTGGTAAAATAGTACCGGACTTTACATATAGTGGCATCTCGGCAGACTTGGTCTCAATGGTATACTCTTTGCCTCCGTCATACCGCTGACCCGTGTTAAAGTTGTACCAGCTTCCTTCCGGGAAATAGACTTTCCGACTGCTTCCTGTTTCGTATAGTGGAGCAGCCATGAGATTGTCTCCCATCATATATTGATCACAGATAGAACGTACCCGCTTGTCATTGGGATAATCCATAATGAGTGGGCGGAAAGGAGGTGTACCACTGAAATGATAGTTTGCAAAAGCAGTATAAAGATAGGGAATCAGACTCATGCGCGTATTAACAAGGGAACGAACAATACTTTCCATATCTTTCGCATCATCCAGGAACAGATTTTTGTTGTTCTTATCTCTGTCATACTGCAACCAGGGTGGGTTCTGTAAATACCAACTGTTTACCACAGCCTGAGCAGACAACAGAACCGTATGAAAACGGTGCACAAACTCATCTTTATTGGCTGATTCCCGAAGTTCAGGAGACCATAGCAGTCCGCCGAAAGCAGAATTACAGATCATATGGATATATTCCTTGTGATTGTAAGTATCGCTGTAAAGAGTACCCGGTAAAGAAGAGGCAAACATTCCGGAAGCCCGATAATCCATATAGGTACGTTGATTCTTCTCCTTGTAAATATCAGACATCGTCTTCAGATAGAGGATTCCAAAAGCCTGATGCATTTGTTCACCATCCATGCCGGAAGGGAATTGAGACATATCAGGAAATCCCCAGGTAGCATCTCCCCTTCCTATATTTGAATTATCACATTCATCCAGTTTAAAACCGGATATGCCTCCCTCTACAATTGTCTTATGATATCCGGCAAATATCTTGCGCGCTTCAGGCAGTGTGAAGTCCGGCACCAATCCGTTCCAAACAAGAAAGTCACCTGAATAAGGTTTGATCTGTTCGTAGAAAGGTGATTTCGGATTCGTATAAGCATGTTCCCAAAGGTTGACACGAAAACCTTTTTCATTCAATGTTTGAGCAAGTACCTTCGGCTCAGGAAAATTCTTTTCATTCCACACATACGAACAGGAATAAGAAGCAGTCTGCCAGCCCGGTTCAAGTCCAAGTACATCGCAGGGGATCTGACTGGTACGAAAATAATCAGCCATTTTTATAACCTGATCCTGATTAAAATCAGCTTTTACCCGATACTTAATACCCAATCCCCACATCGGTGGCAAACATCCGCCCCCACTGAGCAGATTATATCTTTCCACAACACCCCGCATACCTTTTCCTTTGATGACAAACACATCAACACCTTTGGCTCCGGGAATATCGATAAAGACATAGTTCCCTTTTTCTTTGTTCGCGTAGAGCTGTTCTGTAGTCAGCGCAGGAGTTGAACTTTGAGAAGTTGTAACGTTTTTGATTCCATCTTTCAGACTGTTTGTTCCACAATGGAAAGTGGTATATCGGTTGGTATTGATAAGGATGCCGTAGCCGGAGGTCGAGATATAAAAGTTCTGAGGCGCATGGGTATATCCAAGCGAGTTGAGTGGATTGTCATTGACAATAGGCTGTTTCTTGAGTCCTCTTTGCTCAAAGCTTCCAATCTGAAGGCCAAATCCATATAGTTGTTCCTCATCCGATAAAGGAACAGCCACAGTGCAGCCTCGTTCTGTCTGTCTGATCACAATACGATCGAGTGAGAAAGGAAGTTCATCGCCAGCAATTTTCTGCATGGCTTCTATCTTTGGAGTTTCTTCGCACAAAGAAAGAGGGGTAATCTTATCAACTGTCCCCATCGTCAACTTATAAACTCCGGGTGCCGGTTCGCTGGTGCTGATGGTATTGTCTGCATGAACAATAGCATTTGCCGCAAGAGCAAACAGCACAAACGTAGTAATAATGTTTTTCATTCGTTATTGTATTAAATTTCAGCCTCAAAAGTAAACAATATTCCCTGGAATAAAGAGATATTCCGGGAGTTATTTCATTGGCATCTCATCACAGATCAGACACATAAAGTATTCAGGAAATCAGTTTCTGAAAGTCCTCACCCGATGGATCCTGGAATACCCGCAATTCAAAATGTGGCACAACAGCCAAAAAATGGTCAAACAGATCAGATTGGATTGCCTCATAAAGTTCCCACGACTTTTCCACTGAAAAACAATAAATCTCCAGCGGTATTCCTTTATCGGTTGGCTGCAACTGACGGACTATTTGTGTGGCATTATTATTGATATTGGGATTATTCTGAAGGTAAAACTCAATATATTTGCGAAAGACACCCAGATTAGTCATCCGTCTTCCATTTACGGGTATTGAAGTATCCACCTGCATCGTCTTGTTATATTCTTCAATTTCCAACGATCGTTGCTCGATATACTCTTTGAGGTAATGGACTTTCTTCAGTTTTTCAATGAGTTCGTTTGAACAGAATTTCACGCTGCGCATATCAATGTACAAGGAGCGTTTGATTCGTCTGCCGTCAGACTCCTGCATACCTTTCCAGTTGGTAAAACTTTCGGAAACCAGTGCATAGGTAGGTATTGTACTTATGGTACGGTCCCAGTTTTGTACTTTCACCGTATTGAGAGAGATCTCAATCACGGTACCATCCGCGTTACGTCCCGGCATCTGAATCCAGTCTCCCGGTTTGACCATATTGTTGGCAGACACTTGCACAGAAGCAACAAAACCCAATATTGTATCTTTGAATACCAACATTAATAAAGCGGCAGAGGCCCCCATCCCGACCAGCAGATTTAAAGGGTTCTTCCCTATTATGATAGAAACCAGCACAACAGTACCCAACAGGAAGAGAATGATTTTCACTAACTGAACATAGCCTTTTATGGGTCTAACCTGAGCCGTCTCCGTGGTAAGATACATATCATGAAGCGCATCCAGCAAAGCCGCCAGCACCAGCACCATCGCAAAAACGATATAGAGCACACAGATCTTTTCTATGACATGCGAGATACTCAAACTATAATCCGACAAGGCGATCTCAATGGTAAACATCACGACAAGAGCAGGTGCAATACGCGACAGTTTCTGAAAGACTTTTCGTTCCACAAGAAAGTCATCCCATAGATTTTCTGTTTTTTTGGCAAGCTTCTCCACTGTTACCAACAGGATTTCCTGCACAATCAGTTTAGCTATAAACGCCAGAAGAAAAACAGCAACGAGTGAGATTACTATTTTTGAAAATTGCGCAACGTCGGCATTCATTCCCAGATTGAGAAGCCATTGCTCCAGATTATCCAGAAACTCATACTGTTTCATGATAGCTTCCTTCGGAATTACAGTTTCTTTGATTGATAATAGTGAATCATTCATACGTTTATTGGTTACATGTGATAAGTCGGGACAAATCCGATTCAAAAATAACGAATATATTCTCAACAACAAAATACGGCAAGAAGAGCTTCCGCTCCGCTTGCCGTAATTATATCAAGCACCTTATTTACAATGCCACTTTCACGGTCTTCTCTCCTACTTTTACAAAGTAGAGTACTCCAGAAGGAAGTGAGATAAATTGTTCTTCACCGGTTGCCTTCAGCGTGAAAAGCACTGCTCCATTTGCGCTAAAGACGGTGATAGAAGCACCTACTTCCGCTCCTTTGATACAGATACCGTCAGCCATTGTAATGAGCGCCAGTGGGGCCATTTCATCTTCAGGAGTCGCAGAGAGGTCTTCTTCTGTCATGTTCTGAAAATAGCGCCAGCCACTCGATAGAAAGTATATTGCATAACAGTCTATCGGCGTATACAGTGTGCAGGCAGTCTTATTTATGCCAGAGAAACAATCAGTATAGGTTACCGGAGGTACCTCTTCACGAACATGAAACTCTGTCAGTCCGGTGCAATTACGGAAAGCGTATGAGCCAATTGAAGTGATGCCTACCGGAAGCATGATTGAGGTGAGCGTACTGCAATTCTCAAAGGTGGACGCTCCTATGGTTGTCACTCCCGAAGGAAAGGTAAAGGATGCGAGTTTGCTGCAATTTTTAAAGGCCGAGACACCAATGGACGTGATGCCTGTTGGGATATTGATCGATGTAAGTTCGCTGCAATTTTCAAAAGTGGATGCTTCAATAGAGGTAACAGCCGACGGAATGGTGAAGGAAGTGAATCGACTGCAACCTTGAAAGGCATAGGCACCAATCGATGTAACACCTGAAGGAAGTACGATTGATTGCAGACTGCTGCAACCACTGAAAGCGGATCCTCCAATGGAGGTGACGGTAGAAGGAATATCCACAGAAGTAAGATTAGTGAAATCACTAAAAGTAGCAGCGGGAATTGTTGTAAATCCCGGTTCAAAGGCAACTGATGTTACCCCCGTACATCCATAGAAAAGGCCTAAAGTTGTCTTTGCTATGGCAGGTATTGTGATGGATGTAAAGCTTGTGCATTGGGCATAAGCGTAGTTCCCAATCGTTTTGACTGAAGAGGGAATAACAGGGGAAGAGAGACTAGAACATGAACGGAAAGCAGATTCTCCGATGGACTCAACCGTGGAAGGGATGGTCAGCGCGGTCAAGTTGTAGCAACCTTCAAATGCACTCTTTCCAATCGACTTTACACCCGGAAGAATTGTAACCGATTGCAGATTGCAATTCTGGAAGGCCGTTGGAGATATAGTTGTGACACCACCCGGAATAGTTACAGATGTCAGAGGGCACCTATAAAAAGCATTATTCCCAATATAGGTGAGTCCGGAAGGGAGTTCACCGATATCGGAAAGATGAGCGCAGTTCGAAAATGCGTCGTCTTCTATCGTTGTAAGAGCAGACGGAAGTTTCACATAGGAGAGAAAATTGTTGGAATAGTACTTTGAGTTGAAGGCATACGTACTTATTTTGGTCGCTGTGGATGGCAGGTAAATTGAGTCTAAAAAGAGTCCTTGAAACATATCATAACCTATTTCATTCTCATTTGTCAGATATGTACTTCCTCCACTCTCAATCGTGGCATTTTCCATATCTAGCTTTCTAAGTGCAGGAATCATAGTTTGAATCAGCTGAATGTCTGTTCCGTTCATAGGTCCGGAAATCTTCAGACGAATGACATTTCGCAGGTTGGCAGCGCCAAGCTCATTGAGCAATCTTCCCGCTTTCGACAAGGTCACATTATAGTCATTTACAGCTCCTGATTCCAATATACAAAACTTCCATATTTCAAGGGCAGCATCGTAGGCAGCAAGTGATGATTTTGGAACGTAAACCAAACGATCGCCAGTATTCAAGATATCAAAAGCACCATTGATCACTTTCGGAGGGGTGAGGGTCAGAAACGTTATTTTCTTGAGGTTCGTGCAATAAGTGAAACTTCCATATTCCAAAAAGGTTAAATTAGGAGACATTGTCACAGAAGAAATAGTACTTCTCACAAATGCATTATAGCCTATTGCTTTTACCGTGGAAGGGACGACATAACTATCACCTGCTTTAGCAGATGGATACAACACCAGCGTCTCCTTGTTTTTTGTAAACAACACACCATCTATCTCTGAAAAATATGGATTACCGTCTGCCACTATAAATTGTGCCAGTTGAGAGCCGTTGAAAGCACTACTCGCAATCGAACTGACACGCGCCGGAATAGTGATTGAGTTGAATCCGCAAGATGAAAAAGTACCTGAAACGATCGAAGTGATGTTTGGAGGAATTACAATTGAACGAAGCGAACGGCATCCTGAAAATGCAGATTCACCAATCGAAGTGACACTCGAAGGAATTTCGAATGAAGTAAGCGAAGTGCAACCAGAAAAAGCATGCTCAGAGATCGAAGTGACACTTGACGGAATAATGATTGAAGTCAAAGAAGTCTTGTATGAAAAACCATACCAGATTATTTGTTTCACTACATAACTCTTACCGCCGTACGTTACGCTGGATGGAATAACTAAAGCTCCTGAATAAGTAATGCCGGAAACAGTTCCTACCGCAACTGAAGTACCATCTTCAAGGACAGTGTATTTAAGATTGTCCACAGTAAACTCTGTCGCCTGTACTGCGATAGCGAGTATCAGACTGATAATGAGAAAGAATAGTTTTTTCATAATATATCTAGAATTAGTACAATTATAGGAACAAACGGAAAATTAAAAAGCGCAGGAATCGGTTAGTAAAAGCAATGCTTAGTAGATCCGGCTGAAAGTATCTGTACCCTGTCCGATACAGACTCCATGGATATCATAATCTTCCCACTCCAGGATCAATGTAGTGGAGGTAACGCTCTTTATATCAAAATAATTAAAGAAATCATTCTCAAAATAGGGAGTTTGGTCGTCAATCAGCAGAAGTTTGTCGTCATTGACTTCCCACTCGAAATAGTATTTCATAGACTCACCCTTATATCCTGAACCGTCTTTCTTGAAGGTATAAAAGAATCCGGTTTCATCTCTATCCCAATCTACTTTTACACCGACATTATTAAATTCCCAACCAGCCGTGTGGATCAAGCCCCATTTACCCGTCAGATAATTGGTGACATGAAAATCAGCAACCTGTTCGTCATCATCACAAGAAGAGAGTCCGATGCTCATTACGGCAAACAAAAGAAGAGAGAAGAATCTAATTATTTTCATACGTAAATTATTAATGATAGCAAACTGCTATGTATTTGTATTTCTGTACATTATATTTTCTACAATTCAATTTAGACAAAATCAGAAAGAGCATTCATTGATAGATGAATGCAAGGTTAT
>JAQUTK010000053.1 GCA_028709785.1 Bacteroidales bacterium | reverse complement strand
CCTGGACACGACTTGATTGAAGTTTACCTGAGGTTCCATCTGATTTGTTGATTATGAATACAACAAAGGTAATAAAACCTGATATTTTCATGCGCTTGGACGTCTAAGACGTCATGGGTGTTTCATAATTTAGTTATTACGGATTCATAAGATTTGAATTCAGGGAAGTTTTGACATATAACATCATTGATGCATTTTTTTAATTTTTCTCCCTCATAATTATTATAAAGTCCAAGATTTAAAGACCCAAGATATTCTTCGTTCTTACCAAGTACTTTTACATAGACTGTTATAACTACTTTTTCTGAGACAGATACAATTCCATTTCTATTTATGTATTCAAAGTCTCTAAATTCAATAAACAAATGACTCATATATTTATTAGTTTTTATCTTCCTTCACTCTCCGATGTTCTGTATTAGACATAAAAAAGCGTGGGAAATATTAAACTTATCGCAGAATGAGTCTACTTGGGTAATTGCCTAGAGTAAATAATATTTAATACGCTTCTATTCTTTCAATGCCTTATGGATTTACACCACCATGCTATCCTTCTTGACAAAGATAAGTATATTTTAATATATATACGAATTATGTCTGAGAAATCTTACATAAAATGCATCTATTCTATGTACGAATCATCAAGACATCTAATACTATGATGCCAGTATTTGCATTGATTTGAATGAAAAGGAGCGGGATTAAGAAAAAAAAGGTAGTTTTGTCATTTTAAATGAGCAAAGTGGATGGGTGTTTATCACCGGAATATCTACAATAACCAAGTTAAACATGAGCAGAATACTTATTTCAATCCTTTTGGTGATTTCTTTATGCAGTTGCAAAACACTGCAAACAGGCAGTAACATGATCAGCGGTATCCCTTGGTTTGATACGAACGGCAACATTGTCAATGCGCATGGTGCGTGTATCGTCGAAGAGGACGGGAGGTACTATCTTTTCGGCGAATACAAATCGGACACGGCGAATGTTTTTACCGGCTTCAGCTGCTATTCATCTGCTGATCTGGTAAACTGGATGTTTGAGCGTATCGTATTGCCGCAACAAAAGGAGGGTTTGCTCGGACCTCGTCGTATTGGGGAGCGGGTAAAAGTAATGCATTGCCCTGCCCTGCCACAGGCGAGTATGTGATGTATATGCACTGCGACAATACCGACTACACGGGCTATTTACTGATTAATATAAAAACAGAATGTACCGCAAAATAATAGTTTTATTCCTAGGTCTGCTTTTACTCATTCCAGCAATGGGTTTCAGCATTAAAAAGGAAAATACGGATGAGTTGAACCCGGTCTTGTTTGAGAAGGGCAAGGTGACTTATATGTATATCGGGAAGAACGAAAAGCCGGTGGTGTATGCTGCTTTTGAACTGTTGAAAAAGGATGTGAGAGCGGTTTTTGATGCCGATCTGCAAGCAACGACCGACAAGAAGAAAGCGCAAATCATTGTTGCGTCTTCCAAGGAACTGCAAGGGAAATGGGAGACTTTTGAAACGGAGTTTGAAAGCGGCAAATTAGTGATCCGGGGGAGTGATGCCAGGGGAAAGGCATACGGAATGCTGGAAGTGTCGCGCTCTATTGGGGTGTCGCCATGGGAATGGTGGGCGGATGTGACGCCTGAGAAACGGTCTGTCTGCTTGTTGGGGGAAATAGAAAAGGGGGTACAGTCGCCTTCGGTACAGTATCGCGGCATTTTCCTGAATGATGAAGATTGGGGACTCATGCCCTGGGCTACTGAAAAGTTTGGCTTCGAACTGATTGATGGGGTAAAACTGACGGACAACAAGAATTGGAAAGGGGCCATCGGTCCGGGATGCTACGAACGGATCTTCCAACTGTTACTGCGTCTTCGCGCCAATACGCTCTGGCCGGCCATGCACGAATGTACGGTTCCGTTCTATTTTGTAAAAGGGAACAGGGAGATGGCTGACAAATATGGCATTGTGGTCGGCACGTCGCACTGCGAACCGCTGATGCGTAATTCGGCTAGTGAATGGGATATTGCGGGCAAAGGGGAGTACAACTTTATGACCAACCGTCCCAGTGTGTTGGAATATTGGTCGGAACGGCTGAAAGAGTTGAAGGATTCGGAAAACCTGTTTACCATTGGGATGCGTGGAAAACACGACGGGATGATGCAGGGGGTTAAAACACTCGAGGAACATAAGAAGGCGCTGACGCAAATTATTCCCGCACAACAGGAACTGCTTGGGAAATACATCGATCCGAAGCCTGAGAAGATTCCCCAGATCTTTGTCCCTTACAAGGAGGTACTGGATGTGTACGACAATGGCTTGGATGTGCCGGATTATGTCACGTTAGTGTGGTGCGACGACAATTATGGCTATATCAATCGTCTGTCGGATGAGAAGGAACAGCTGCGCAAAGGAGGGGCGGGTGTGTATTACCATCTGTCGTACTGGGGACGGCCGCACGATTATCTGTGGCTGTCTTCTACCTCGCCGGCACTGGTTTACTCGGAAATGAAACGGGCGTATGATCAGGGTGCGAAAAAACTATGGATCGTGAATGTGGGGGATATCAAACCGGCGGAATACCTGATCGATTTTTTTATGGACATGGCTTGGGATGTTCATTCGGTTGCGGACGAGAAAGCAAGGACGGCGAACGTATTTTCGCACTTGAACGGCTGGGCGGAACGGGAGTTTGGAAAGCAGGAGGCGGGTAAGATTGCCGGTATTATGAAAGAGTATTACCGGTTGGCCAATTTCCGAAAGCCGGAATTTATGGGCTTTAACAGGGTGGAAGAGTCTGGTATTAAGAATAATAGAAGCGGCATTACTCCTGTTACGGACAGTGAATACAATCCTGATTTCAAGGATGAGTTGCAACGGAGGCTGGATGATTACCTACGGCTCGATAGCTTGGTGAAGGAGGTCGGACAAGCGATTCCTGACTACAAAAAGAACGCGTTCTTCCAATTGGTGAAATATCCCGTGGAGGGTGCTTCGCTGATGAATCGAAAATGGTTGTGTGCTCAATTGGCTCATCACTATACGGCCTTCAATCGTCCGTTGGCTATACAATATGCCGGGAAAAGCCTTCGTGCATCTGATGAGATCGAGCGGATCACCGGGGAATACAACCGGATGGAAAACGGTAAATGGAACGGGATTATGGATGCTCATCCTCGTAAATTGCCGGTATTTGCCAAGCCTGATTTTGCTACATTGGATTCGTTGATAAACGCGGAAAACAAGCCGGTTGAGCCTGAGAAGAAAGAGAAAGAGGGACCCTCTTTTGTGATGGCGCTAAATGCGGATCAGGCGGTCAGTCTGCCGGAAAATGCACGGGTTATCGAAGGGTTGGGGCATAGCTTTTCGGCTGTTCAGATGCAGCAGGGAAACAGGCTCGCTTTCACGTTTGAGATTCCTGAACCGGGTACCTATTGGATAAAAATCGGAACGCTTCCCAATCATGATGTGGACGGCAAAGGGATGAAGATCAGTCTCTCTGTGGATGGGAAGGAGATCAAGGAATTTGATTATCGCACCGTAGGACGAAGTGAGGAATGGAAACAGAACGTGCTGCGCGGACAGGTGGTTTCTTCTACCCGCTATGATTTCCCTCAGGCAGGGAAGGTGACTGTTTCGGTGAGCGCGTTAACTCCGTATATTATCCTGGACCAGATCATGATCGGAAAAGGGGAAGAACGATTTTATGAATTTCCTGTAAAATAGGATCTTATTTGAATTATTTGATTATTTTCGCACAAACCTATTGTAAGAGATCTTTTCAGATATCTCTTATTGGTTAAGTTTCCCGACCTGTTGAAACAACGAATTAATCAATAATGAATGGACTTATACGCTGAAGTATCTTTTGCAACGAGTAAGATCATTACTCAAAAGTATAGCACTTCATTTTCTGTTGCTGTAAGTGTGTTGCCTCCGGAAATGCGTCGGGCCATTTATAGTATCTATGGCTTTGTCAGATTGGCGGATGAAATTGTGGATACGTTTCATTCGATCAACCAGGAACTGATCCTGACGAATTTCGAGAAGGATTTCTATGAGACGTTGACGAATGGGATAAGCATGAACCCTGTGTTGCATTCTTTTGCCATGACGGTGCATACATACAGTATTCCGACTCATCTGGTTGACTCTTTTTTCAAAAGCATGAAAACGGATTTAAACAAACAGATCTACAAGAGTCATTCTGAATTGAATGAGTATATCTACGGATCGGCTGATGTGGTGGGACTGATGTGCCTGATGGTTTTTGTAAATGGGGATAATCAGCTTTTTACTGAGTTGCAAAAACCGGCCATGAAATTGGGATCGGCTTTCCAGAAAGTGAATTTTTTACGTGATCTGAAATCGGATATCGAAGAGCTGGACCGAACGTATTTCCCTCAGTTTGAAGTCAATTCTTTTAGCGATGGAGTGAAATCGGACTTAATCAAAGAGATTGAGATAGAGTTTAAAGAGGCGAAAAAGGGGATTCTTTGCTTGCCCGGAAAATCAAAACTTGCGGTGTATATTGCCTATGTGTACTACAGCGAATTATTGCGAAACCTGAAAGCCACGCCTGCCGAACAGATCATGGAGAAAAGGATTCGGGTGTCGAGTTCCACGAAACTGATGTTGCTCTGTAAAGCTTATGTAGAATACCAACTCAACATGATAAAATGAATATGCAAAGGGAAGAAAATGTTGTCTTAGTAGATGAGAAGGACAATGAAATAGGTTTAATGGGGAAAACGGAAGCGCATAAAAAGGGACTGTTGCACAGAGCTATTTCTGTCTTTATTTTAAATTCGAATGGGGAATGGCTGTTGCAGCGAAGGGCGTTGGACAAGTATCACTCCGGTGGTTTGTGGACCAATGCCTGCTGTACTCATCCGCAAGCGAATGAATCAAATATAGATGCGGCAAACCGAAGGTTGATGGAGGAAATGGGGATGGACTGCTCGTTGAAAGAACTGTTTTGTTTTACTTACAAAGAGGTGCTGGATAATGAGCTGACCGAACATGAAGTCGATCATGTCTTTATCGGGATAACGGATGTAGCACCCACTATCAATGTGGCTGAAGTGGCTGAATTCAAATATATTGCATACCAGGATCTGGAACCGGATATTGCCAATAATCCGAGTGAATATACGGCCTGGTTCAGAAGATTATATGCGCGGGTACAAGAACATATTCAAACATCATAGCCTGGAAATGAATAGCTTGGAGTATAAGGAAATAAGAAAGTTTTTCGTCATCTTTTATACTGTAGGAATGGTGGGTATGGTTTTACCGTTTACTTTTCCGCTGTTCATAAGACTAATTCCCTATGCGCTCATCTTGAGCTTTGGTGCTCTGATGTTCTTCCATACGGGTAAAATGGATTGGAAAACGATCTTGTTTTTTGGGGCTGTATTTCTGGTGAGCTTTGTTGTTGAGGCGGTGGGCGTGCACACGGGAAAGATATTTGGGTATTACAGTTATGGGAGTGGCTTGGGTCTGAAACTGGTTGAAACGCCTGTGATCATTGGCGCAAACTGGCTTTTTATGGTTTATACGACCGCTGCTGTGGTGGATAAGTGGAAGCTTCATCGGGTTCTCAAAGTCGTTGTTGCGGCTTCGATGATGTTGTTGTACGACCTTGTCTTGGAACAGTCTGCTCCCCGGCTTGATATGTGGCATTGGAAAGATGAGTTCATTCCTCTTCAGAACTATATGGGCTGGTTTTCTTTGGCGTTGATCTTCCATTCGGCGCTTCAGATTTTAAATATCAGGATTCAGAATCAATTGGCCTTGCTGATGTTGGGGTGCCAATTTCTCTTTTTCCTTTTTTTGTTTATTCTGTTTAAGCTGATGCTATGATTTTAAAAGCAAAACATAATTGTATTATCTATCCGTTTTTCAAGTGGTATGCGGGTTTCATCATAAAGAGACACTATAGCACGGTGAGAATTATTGGAGAGTTTAAGGATAAGAACCTTCCTGTTTTACTTTTATCCAATCACATTAGCTGGTGGGATGGCTTCTGGGCGATGTATATCAATCAGAAGGTGTTGCATCGGAAGTTTCATTTTATGATGCTTGAAAAACAGCTTCGTAAGTATTGGTTCTTCAACTATACGGGTGGCTTTTCGGTTCATAAGAGTTCGAAGAGTATGGTGGAGACGTTGAATTATACTTCTGACCTGCTGACTGATAAAGAGAATATGGTGCTGATGTATCCGCAAGGTGAGATACAAAGTCTGCATCATCAGAACATACGGTTTGAAAGAGGGGTGGAGCGGGTGTTGAGAAAGAAGGAGAAGGGTGTGCAGGTGGTGTTTATGGTCAATCTGATTGATTATTTCTCAAATCGCAAACCGGGTGTTTATTTTCATATCCGGGAATATGCCGGGGGTACTTTTGATCTGAAATCTATGGAGCAGAGCTATAGAGAGTTTTATGCTGATGCGGTGCGTAAACAAATGACTTTCAATGAATAATCAATGATTTATCTGGCTTATATCATATTCACTTTCACACTGATTCAACTGATCGTTGCACTGATTAATTGTGTGTGTGTGCAGAGGCCCCGGGTTGCTCCTTGTACTTCCTGCGAACTGGTGTCGGTTTTGATTCCTGCTCGCAACGAAGAGAATAATATTGCCGGTTTGTTGTCGGACTTACTGCGCCAGGAGTACCCAAACATTGAAATCATCGTGTTTAATGATCTGTCGACTGACAGGACGGAAGAGATAGTGAGGCAAATGGCGCAAACTGATACGCGCATCCGGTTGGTGAATTCGGAGGGATTGCCTGTGGGGTGGCTGGGGAAAAACTATGCCTGCCACTGTTTGTCGCTGATGGCAAAGGGGGAGTACTTTCTTTTTCTGGATGCGGATGTTCGGCTGAAGGATGGAATCATTGGCCGTTCGGTTGCTCTGGCCGATCAGTATAAAACGGGCTTGCTTTCTATCTTTCCGAAGCAAAAGATGGGAAGCGTGGGTGAGTATCTGACTGTGCCGATCATGAACTATATCTTGTTGACGCTCTTACCTTTGGTGCTTGTCAGAAAATCTGCATTCTCATCCATGGCGGCTGCAAATGGTCAGTTTATGTTGTTTAAAAGGGAGAGGTATCTCGAAATAATGCCGCATGAGTTATTTAAAAACAACCGGGTTGAAGATATTGAAATTGCCCGCTATCTGAAACGTAAAAAGATTCCTGTCGTCTGTAGCGTGGGTGACGATACAATTACGTGTCGTATGTATCATGGTTTTCAGGAAGCGGTGAATGGCTTTTCAAAGAATGTGATCGGCTTTTTCGGTAACTCGGTGTTTGCCGCTCTCTTGTTTTGGATCGTTACGACGTTCGGGTTCCTGGTCGTTTGGAGTGAGTTATCGACAGTGCTGTGCTGCCTGTTTTTATTCCTGATTGTTGCTACCCGGGTAGCGGTTTCTGCTGTCAGCAAACAGAGTATTCTGCTAAACGTACTTCTGCTCGCGGTACAGCAACTGATGCTCGGTTGGCTTATTTATAAAGCTGTGGTTCACAGATATAACAGACAATTGAAATGGAAAGGAAGATCTGTCTGACAGGGGTACGAAAAGATTTTAAGAATTGAGCCGGATTTCTTGTGGGTAAAAGAGGTGTTGTATCCTGATTTATTAAGACGGTTAAACTGAATAGTGTCACTTTATATAACGGACTCATGAATAAAAATGTATTGATAGTTGGTGCGGGTTTAGGTGGTTTGGCAACTGCTTTACGGTTGGTGAAAAAAGGGTTCAACGTGGAGATTGTCGAGAAAAACGGACAGGCCGGCGGACGGTTGAATCAGATTAAAAAAGATGGGTTCACGTTTGATACGGGCCCCAGTTTCTTTAGTATGTCGTATGAGTTTAAGGAGTTTGCGAAGGACTGTAATATAGAACTTCCGTTTAAATATGTGGAATTGGATCCTTTATATACAGTAAACTTTAGCGATAATCCCCAAGTGTTTTTCCTGTATAAGGAGTTGAAAAAGCTGTCGGAGCAGTTTAAGGATATTGAACCTGACTTTGAGGAGAAAATGACGAAGTATCTTGCTAAATCAGGTGCTTTGTTTCATGATACGGTTGATCTGGTTATCAAAAACAATTTCGATTCTGTTTTTGCCTACATCATCACTTTGATGCGGGTAAACCCGGTGCATATCCCTGTTTTGTTTCGGAGTTTCTGGCAGGAGGTGAAACGGAATTTTTCGTCTAAAGAGGCACAACAGATAGTGTCGCTGGTGGCTTTTTTCCTGGGACGAACTCCTTTTGATACGATGGCGATTTATACGCTGCTTTCTTACACTGAGTTTAAGCACGATGGCTATTTCAATGTGGAAGGAGGGATGTATAAAATAGTGGAAGGTATTGTGGATGAGCTGAAAAAGGAGCATGTCAAGATCACTTATAACACTGAAATAGTGGATTTTGTGGGTAAGGGCAACAGGTTGGAATACTTGCTTGATAGCAATGGAAAGAGATGGAGCGCTGATGCGATATTGATAAATGGCGATGCGGCTGTATTCAGAGGGAAGGTGTTTAAAAGAGAGAAATATGCGACGGAAAAGCTCGATAAAATGAATTGGACGATGGGGTATCTGACCTTTTACATCGGTTTGAAATGTAAACTTCCTCAGGTGAACCATCATAATTATTATTTGGGAGCTAATTTTGAGGAGTATGCCAACAATATAATGCAAAACCCGGACACGCTGCAAAAGCCTTATTATTACGTTAATGTATTGTCGAAGTATAATGTAGAGTGTGCACCGGAGGGGTGTGAAAGCTTGTTTTTTGTCTGCCCGGTTCCCAATCTGCTGCATAAACCGAATTGGGAGGATAAAGACGCGATAGTGGATAGTATCATCGACGATTTTTCAAAACGAATACAGAAGGAGATTGCACCGGAGATAATTTCTAAAACGATTTACACACCCAAAGAATGGGAGAAACAGCTGAATCTACACAGGGGAAGTGGGCTGGGCTTGTCGCACAACATGAATCAGATCGGCGCTTTTCGTCCTTCTAATTTTGATGAGAAGTTCAAAAACGTGTTTTATGTTGGTGCTTCAACTGTGCCTGGCGCCGGACTGCCAATGGCGATTATCAGTTCGAAGCTGGCCTTTGAAAGGATTGACTCGTTCTTTAAGTGATAACGCTATATTTGCATAACAGAAACAGAATGCTTAGATTTGTCGCTACTTTATAAATAATCAGACCAATGAAAAACTTTTTATCGATTTCCCTTGTAACACTTTGTTTGGCTGCCATGCAAGTTCCTGTGTACGCTCAAAAAGAGAGTAAGCCCGAATTTGAGATTGTTCATTTTGCAGATATTCATTTGCGTACTCAGTTTAATTCATTTGACCGGTTTCTGCAAACGATTGACCAGGTAAAGAAGAACTATCCGGGAGTTGATTTTGCGATTAATACGGGCGATGCTGTTGATAATCCGGATAGAAGCCGGTTGCATGTGGATTCGCTCTGGACGCTTTGGCATAAATCGACTAAAGCTTTGGCTCCTCTGAAAGTGTATAGCTGCCTCGGTAATCACGATCCTTATTTAAATAAGAAGGAGAAGGATAGCTCGTATTATGGGAAGGGCTATGCGGTGACACATTTAGGTATGCCTTTGAGATATTATAGCTTTACCAAAGGAAACTGGCTTTTTGTGGCGCTGGATGCCTGCAATAACACCGATGCGACGGATGCTGAGCAAAGAGAATGGCTGAGCCAACAGTTGCAACAAAATAGAGGCAAACGGAATGTCTTGCTGTTTCTACACGCACCGATCGTGTCGCCGGGTGCTGCTTATAATGGTGGCTATATCGATAATGAGAAGAGTTTAGTGGATACGTTGGCAAACTATAAAGAGGTGAAGTGCGTGTTGAGTGGCCATACGCATATCAATGATCAGGCTTTCTTAAAGGGGGTTCGCTACTATAACGGCGGCTCTGTGTCGGGCTACTGGTGGGAGAAGGGTCCGCAGGGCGATGGCGCTTATCGTGGTTCAAAAGCGGGTTATGGAATTCTGAAGTTGTATAAGAGTGGAGATTCTTCGTATGAGTTCATCGAACATGGAAAGTAGGATGTA
>JAQUTK010000030.1 GCA_028709785.1 Bacteroidales bacterium | reverse complement strand
GTCTCCAATGAGACGGAAGCACGAAGATGAAAATTTACTCTCTTAACCTGTTATTTTATATTGTTGTAGCTGAATAAAAAGGAGTGGAGGCACTTTGCCCACAAAATTATATATAGATGAAAAAACTATTTGCCTTCTTACGCAAATGAAACAAAAATAAAATTATTTACAAACGCAGTATTTAGTTGACAAATTATTTTCACAACATACTGAAGATTATACGCTAATAATTTGGTGAATCAACACAAAACGACTATATTTGCACCAATAATTATATACTTTTTTACATTATGAAAGCAATTATTAAAAATTTGATTTTGAGTGGACTATGCTTAATCAGTATAGATATACTTACAGGGTGTCAGAATGAGAACTTATTTGATGCAAACTACACCAAAAAAGCTTATGATAAATCCTTTGTCATAAAAGATGTTTCTCCTGATATGGACTGGAACACAACCTCAAAAGCGACTGTTTCAGTCACCGTTGACGAGGATAACGAAGTGCTTTATTCCGTACAGATTTTTGATCAAAATCCATTGATAGAAGCTTCCAATGCAAAACTATTGACTTCTGGATATGCGAAAACAAATCAAAAGTTTGAAACTGAAATTGATTACCCTACCGCACTTAATACCGTTTATGTTTGTCGGATTGATAAACAGGGACGTAGAATTGTAGCTCCGGTAGTGATCAATGAGGGTAAGATCGAAGCTTCTTTCGTTGGAGATATCCCAAGCTCTGCCATGTCTTCAAGAAGTATTGCCGCTGCTCCTTCATTTCCTGCAGCGCCTTACACGGAAACGGATATTGCAGAGATGTTGGCTACCGCAACGGAATTTAATAAAGACGGCAATGCTACGTTGAATAATAAATCCGACTACCCTCAGAATTATTCAAAGAACACAGCAATCATTTCATTAACAGGAAATTATACAGGCAGAATTACTACAACGAACAAAACCAATAATACCAATAGTAATAAGGTACGATTTATTATCACAGATAAAAGCACACTGTCGATTAATGCATGGACAAGTATCTATAAGAATTCAGAGATTATTGTTGCAAATGGTGGTACATTGAGCATAAATGCAGGAATTACATTTGACGAAGGCTCTTTAACCGTAATGCCAGGAGGTACAATAAACGGGACTTACGGTAACACTATACAACTTTGGAATTCTGCAATGTTTTATAACGGAGGTATTTCTAGCCTCAATTGCAATTTTGAACTGAAAAGCTCTGTCATTGTAAATGCATCTAATTGTTCTTTTACAGGAAACAATATAAATTCCGGAGGTGAAAGCTTTATTTACAACGAAGAAAATGCAACAATTACATTGAATGATATTCAATATGCAGTAAATACATCTATTATTAACAGCGGATTATTTACTGCCAACAACATCTCAGGTGAGGAGGGTGTAAATAATAATAAGTATACTGGCGTAACCATTGACAATGCATGTCGACTTATTGTTAAAAACAATTTACAGGCTAAGGATATTAACATCCACTCATCTTCCTCTATTGATTGTAAAACCTTCGTGACGGTTAGAGAGGGAACGATTAATATGGAAGCGAACTCCATATTTAATATCAGTGAGAAAGCCTCTTTATTTATGACTAATATTGTTGGGCCTACTGAAGGATGGGCACTCTTAAAGATTAAGTCCATTTTAAATGGAGAGGTTAAGCAGAGCCAGAGTGGTAAAAATTCCACTTTAATAGAAGGATATATAATAAATAATATCTACTGTGAATTGGATGATCAGGTTTTAGGCACGAACCTATGGCAGCCAGTAACTGGCTATGACTGGTTGCTTGCTATGATTAATGGAAGTGGAAATCTACAAAAGGGGGATACTCAAAATACAAAATTTAAGGGTAATGGACATACAGTTATTGCTAAATTTGGAGAAGCACCATTTTTTCTTCCTTCCAGTGATTGCACACTTGGAAATACCCCTACAAATCATGTAGATCCGGTGGATGTCACTCCTATTACCTATTCCTATGCCTTTGAAGATATGTTCCCATCTATGGGTGACTATGACTTCAACGACGTTGTTCTGGATGTAAATTGGGCTGAATCTCGGAATAATACGAATAATATCACTTCAATTACATATCACGTATCGCTTGCAGCAGTCGGTGCAACTAAGGAGTTGGCTGCCGGACTACGATTAATTAACGTCAATAAATCAATCATTTCTTCTATAGAATTTGGTGGTGATGTGACAGACTTTCAAAGCACCATTCCTGGAACAATGTTTAATCCGACAAGTGATGGTTTTGAAAGTAATAATTCAGACGTAGTTATTCCTCTTTTCGGAGATGCTCACAAAACACTGTCAGGCTCTTCTTCACGACATATGTATAATACTGATGCAAATAAAGTTGGCACCTTGACACCGAAAAGACTTGATATCACTATTAACTTTAGTACACCTCAAACAACCGTTCCAATCTCTAAAGACAATCTGGATTTCTTTATTGCATATAATTCAGGAAATAAGAAACCCAACACCAGAACTGAAATTCACTTGTTTGAATTCAGAGATATTAAATCCTCAGTTGGTGCAGATGTTAGCGAATACATTGCAGCAGCAGGAAACTATCCTTGGGCAATTTGTATTCCAGAGTTCAGATATCCGGTAGAACTTGTCAGCATCGCATCAGCCTATGAAGGATTCGCATCGTGGGCTCAAGCATCTAGCGAAAATCGTCAGCAATATGAGGGTTGGTACAAAACAGTTTCCTCTGATCAAAAAGTTTATAGATAGGATATTATAAAAGGATAAGTTTCAGACCTATAAATTTGTATAATGCGGAAGTGGTTTTCAACATCTTACTTCCGCATTTTTATTGGAGCAATCTTTTTCAGTTTTTGATTCTCCGTTTAT
Organism: Bacteroidales bacterium; assembly: GCA_028709785.1. GTDB lineage: Bacteria > Bacteroidota > Bacteroidia > Bacteroidales > JAQUTK01 > JAQUTK01. The sequence goes on along the minus strand of JAQUTK010000030.1, from coordinate 44,379 downwards.
TGTGATATATGTGAATTAATGATATATTTGTCCAAACATTTTGGTCGATAGCTTTGAAAGAAACTCCTAATGACAGAAGGATAGCACAATACAGATTATTCTAGCTAAGTCTATTGGTAAATGCTATAGTTTTTAAAATGTTATTAAAAAGCAAGGTCGGATTTAAAATTAAATATTCGAAAGCATAGTATTCAAATAAATTACATTACTTTTACATTACAGTAAAGTTGTATATGCAGTACATTAACTCTAATACACAATAATCAGAATGAAGAAAATTGTTTTGGTGGATGATAAAGAATCAATTGGAAAGATTGTAGGTCTCTATCTTTCAAAAGAATATGAATATACATATTTTGATAATCCCTTGAAAGTAATACATTGGTTACAAGAAGGGAACATGCCGGATTTAATAATATCAGATATCCGGATGCCAGATATGAAAGGAGATGAGTTATTGCATTATCTGAAGAGCAATATTATCTTTAAACAAATACCAGTAGTTATGCTTTCCAGTGAAGATAGTACTTCTGAACGCATCCGGTTATTAGAGGAAGGAGCGGAAGATTATATTGTCAAGCCATTCAACCCCCTCGAACTAAAAATTCGAATAAAAAAGATAATAAATTAATTCATGTACCACCTTATTTACATTGGAAGGAATAAAAAGTCCCGTAAGCGTCTGATGGAGATATGCGATAATCATTTAATGTCTTTTTATGACGTTGATCATGCCGCATTATTTATTAACAAAATAGATAGCCTTGAACCAGTAATTGTTTTTTACTCAAGAGAAAGTGTTGGTGTAGACATTTCAAGTTTGTCATACCTGCACAAAAGATTTTTTTATGTATCGATTGTATTGATTGCTGATGAAATGCGCAAAGAAGAAAGCATGCTATATTTGAAAAGTGGAATCTGTCATACTCTTTCTCCTGAGATTAATAAAGATGAATTCGATGGAGTTATAGATTTCATTCTCAATAAACAATCCTTTTTTGCAAAAGATTCAAATAAAAAACAAGAAATTAAACAATTCCATCTTCCTTTATGGAAAAGACTATTTGATATATTCTTTACTTCATGTGCGATTCTATGTTTATCCCCTGTGCTGATTATCACAGCTCTTGCTATTCGATTAGAAAGTAAAGGCTGTATTATTTATAAATCGAAACGTGTAGGGAGCAATTATATCATCTTTGATTTCCTGAAATTTCGTTCCATGTATACAAATGCGGATAAACACTTAAAAGATTTAGCTGCATTGAATCAATATAAGGCTGAGAATATTGAGTTGGATAATATCTATAAAGAAAACACAACTCAGGATGAAGAGGAAGAGAATGTGATTCTCATTTCTGATGATTTTGAAATTAATGAACTAGACTTCCTTCATCAAAAAAATGCAGAACAATCCAAAGCCTTTGTAAAATTGGAAAATGATCCCCGAATAACAAAGGTAGGACATATAATCCGCAAATATAGCATCGATGAATTACCTCAGTTGTTTAATATACTGAAAGGAGATATGTCCATTGTAGGCAACCGCCCACTCCCTCTTTATGAAGCAGAGCTACTAACCAGTGATGATGCTATAGATCGTTTTATGGGACCTTCCGGATTAACAGGACTTTGGCAGGTAGAAAAACGTGGAGAAAGCGGACGGATGTCTCCTGAAGAGCGTAAAGAATTGGACATAAAATATGCAAAGACTTTTTCTTTTTGGTTGGACATTAAAATAATTCTTCAGACGTTAACATCATTCATTCAGAAAGATAATATTTAAAATTGTACCATTTATGAAAAAACGAATAATTATATCGCTTGTAGTTCAGCTATTCCTATGTGGAATGACTAAAACTTTTGCACAAAAATTGGACTCCATTCAATCGATTACTAATGATAGCGTTTTATTTAACGAGGACGAATTTAAAGGCTTGGCACTTCCACCATTAGAGGTCCTGTATCAAAATGCTGCTAAGAGTCCCGATATTCGGCTTTCTGATTTAAGAATCAAAGAACAAAAACTGCTATTAAGTAAGGAAAAGAGAGCTTGGTCAACATATTTCAGTTTGGGAAGTGGTTATTTTCATGGGAATATGGGAATGTTCTCTTCATATTCCGACGCTACTACTCCTTTGATGTCACAATATTCAGGACAAACAACAAACAACTGGCAAGTCGGAGCAAGTTTTAATATCTCATTGGAATCATTTTTAGATTTGCGACCAAGAGTTAAAAGACAACAGGTTGCTGTAGAAATTGCCGAGGCGCAACGTGATGTAGTTATAGATCAATTACATACTTCTATTGTAGAGTTGTATGTTTTAGCAAAACTGCAAATTTCATTACTGAAACTACAAGCCCAGGCTCTTATTTATGCCAATGCAATGTTCAAAATGCTTGAACAGGACTTTCTTAATGGACAAAAAGATCAATCAGATATCAGCGTTGGTAAATCAATTCAATCAAAAGCTCAAGAGTCATATGAGGGATCTAAATCAACTTTAATGAATTCTCTACTTAGATTGGAAATTTTAACTAAAACATCTATTGTCACTAGACCGACAACTAAATAACATTTCAAACTATGGAATATATCAGATATTTTTTTAGATTCCTTTACAGGATCCGTTGGTGGCTCATTATTCTTCCGTTAATGGTCACTTTGCTGATGATATGGAAGACTAGAAACATGGATAAATCGTATGATGTAAGCGCCACCGTTTATACAGGAATCATCAGTGGATATAGCATAGAAGAATCAAATGGTATAGCAAGAAATCAATCTGAGAATACGACACTGCTTAGTAATCTGATAAATATTATTACAGCCGAAAGTACACTTAAGAGAGTGTCTTTAAGGCTTTATGCTCGATCAATGATCAATGGCGACCCAAATAAAGATAATAATTACATTACCGCCTCAAAATACAGGGAAATATATGAGCGAAGTAAACGCCCAATAGACCATTCAAACCTATTGGGTCTTATTAATAAAACTAGCGAAGACATAACGGTTGCCAATCTGCTTGCTTACGAAAAACCAGATAAAAACAATTTTGTATATGGACTCTTCAACTATTTTCACCCCCTTTATAGCTACAACTCACTTAAAAATATCAAGGTAGAACATCTCCCTAATAGTGATATGCTCCAAATCTCCTATACGACTGACGATCCCGGTATTGCTTATAATACGTTAGATATCTTAATCAAAGAATTCGTTGATCAATATCAGGATATTCGTTTTGGAGAAACAAATAAGGTTATTGAGTATTTTGAATCCGAATTAGCTAAATATGATAAGATCTTGCATACTCAAGAAGATTCATTAACGAAGTTTTATGTAGATAATCGAGTCATTAATTATGAATTTGAAACTCAAGCAGTAGCAACAATGAATTCAGATTTTGAAATAAAATATGATGAGATGTTGAAACAAAATAAAAGTGCTAAAGAGTTGGTCGATTACCTTGAAAGAAGGGTCGGGGATCAAATTAAGTTGCTCCGTGACAATACTTTGTTTATGGATAAGTTGAATAATATATCTGCCATAAATGCCAATATTGCACAAGCTGAAACATTCCAAGATGCAAAAGAAGGCGGTTTAGCTGAAGTTGAAAAATTGAAAAGCGATTTGAAGGAATCAGAAAGTGACTTTCAGAATTTCACAGAAAATCTGGCACTTCGTAAATACACGAAAGAAGGATTAAGTACGAAAGAAATTGTTAGTACCTGGCTGGAAGAAGTCCTTAAACTTGAAAGTACTAATGCACAACTCTCAGAAATGGAGCGCCGTCGAGCCGAACTTGATGAAAAATACCTTTACTTTGCCCCAATTGGCTCAACAATCAAACGAAAAGAACGTATGGTCAATTTTACCGAAAGTATCTACGGATCAATCTTAAATGCTTTAAATGCGGCACGACTAAGACAGAAAACATTACAAATGACCTCTACCACACTTAAAATCATCAATCCACCTTCTTATCCTTTAAATGCAGAATCTACCAAGCGTAAGTTTTTAGTAGCCAGCGCCGGAATAGGAACCTTTCTTTTTATTATAGGGTTTTTCTTTTTGCTAGAAGTGACTGACCGTACTCTTCGTGATAAATTTCGTACAGAGATTCTTTCAAAAGGAAAAGTTATCAGTGCTTTTCCAACAAAAAGCAACCTAAGTTACCGGAGATACGATTCTATCTGCTATTCAATGGCAACCCAAGCGTTAGGAAATGCAGCTTTTGCTCATTTTAACACGTCAAAAAGTCCAATAGTTCTTAATATTCTTAGTTCAGAACAAGGGGATGGAAAAAGTTTTGTTGCAGAAAAACTTGCCGATTTTTGGAGTGCAAAGGGACTTTACGTTAGAATTCTTAACGTTCAAGAGGATTTTGATCCAGAATCGAAAGCATATATGTTGGCTAAGGATATCACCGATTTTTATAAACCAAGAAACGAAGATATTATTATTATTGAATATCCTTATCTAAGACAGAATTTTGTTCCCTGTGATTTGCTAAAGAAAGCCGATTATAATTTGTTTGTTGGAAATGCAAAACGAGGATGGAAAGACACAGACAAACAATTATTTGAAAAGACAAAAACCTTTTGTGAAAACAATATTTCCATTGTATTAAATAAATCAAGCAGAAATGTTGTGGAAGAGTTTACAGGTCAATTGCCTCCATATAATTTGTTGTCCAACTTGATCTATCGTTTTTCGCAACTAAGTTTCACGGAAAGTAATACCCCCAATTACAGATAAATGTTATGCGCATTTTCAAAGGATTATACCACAATATCATAACTCTACTCTACTCCAATATTTACATCAGTTGTGGATTATGTGCTTGTGTATACCTATTATATTACCTATCTTTGAATAGAGGACCTGCTTTTGGTCTCACATTTGCCCTGTTACCATTGATTCTGATGAGCATCACATTAGTTCTTAGTGCTCCATATTACTTATTCATTTTATTTTTCACGCTTAACTACTTCATCATGACAATCGCCCGCTATGTCTCGAATATAAAGCCGGGGATGATTATGCTTGCTTTTTCTATTGCTTTTATTCTTTTCTTATTGGTATATTCCCTTTTCAAAAAGATGAATTGGAAACATGTAAAAACACCTTTTTTTTATCTATGGATAGTATGGACAGTATATCTAATTATCCAACTATTTCGTAGGGATGTGATTTTTGAGGCTTGGGCAATAAATATTGGGCCATATGCTTTTTATTCAATTTGTATTGCAATTTTCGTTCCACTTATTTTCAACCGCTACAAAGATCTGAAGCTCTTTCTCTATATTTGGTCAATATTTATTATTATTGCTACCTTAAAAGGATTTTATCAAAATTTCTTTGGGTTTGATGCCAGAGAATCACAGTGGCTTATTGCAGAAGGTGGTTCAAGAACTCATTTTTTAGTTAGTGGTATTCGATATTTCTCAATTTTCACAGATGCTGCCAACTATGGAACCAGCAATGGGTTTTCTCTCGTAGTCTATGCTATAGCAGCTTTTTTCATGAAGAGTGAACGGAGTAAATATTTTTTTCTCTTCATTGCCATGCTAAGTCTGTATGGCATGTTGATTTCCGGAACACGATCAGCAACTGCTATTCCTTTTGTAGGTCTGACTAGCTTTATCTTATTTTCCAAACAGATCAAAACAATCATTTTTGGAATCATAGTAGTCTCAGCTGCATTCATCTTTTTAAACTATACGACTATTGGAGGTAGTAATCGGTATATTCAAAGGATGCGTACTTCCTTTGATGCGAATGACGCGTCTTTTGTTGTTAGACAACAGAACCAAACAATTCTCAAGACATATATGGCCAAACATCCTTTTGGCGTTGGATTGGGACTAAGTGCAGGACAAGCATTACGCTATGTTGAGAAGTCCGATATACCAGAGATCCCTCCCGATTCATGGTTGGTAATGGTTTGGACAGAAACGGGCATTGTTGGTCTTAGTTTATATCTGATAGTGAATGCTATAATTTATGCTTGGGGAGCATATATTATTGCATTCAAAATAAAAAATAAAGAGTTAAGAGGTATTCTTGTCGCATTGTATTGTGGTTCGATAGGAATATTCGCCGCCTCGTATGGAAATGCAATATTGGGATTTCCAAACGGAATGATTTCGTATATGGCCATGGTCTATGTGTATATCGGACCAAGACTGGATCAAGAGTTACTTGAAGAAGAAAATGCTGCATTAGAGTCACAAAAGAACATAGATGATGCAAAACAACCTGCCTGATATATCAGTTATAACAGTCAATTATAATGGAAAAAAAGATACCATTGAATTGATTCGTTCGTTACAGATGCATGTCTCCTTGCCTCTTGAGATTATCGTGGTGGATAACGGATCCAGAGAGAATGAAGCACTTCTCTTGCAGGAGATGTTCCCTTCCGTTGTAGTAATCCGGAGTGAGAAGAATCTGGGATTCTCAGGTGGAAACAACCTCGGAATCACTCAGGCAAAAGGAAAATATATCTTCCTGCTCAACAACGATACATTTGTCACAGATGATACCTTTCACTATCTGATTGAACGTCTGGAATCGGCTCCTTCGATCGGTGTCGTATCGCCTAAAATAAAGTTTGCAGCCCCCCCACAGAATATTCAATTTGCAGGGTATACTCCGTTAACCTCTGTAACCATCCGTAACGCGTTAATTGGTTTTGGTGAAGCAGATAACGGCCAACATGAAACAGCTCTTCAAACACCTTTTACACATGGAGCGGCAATGATTTTGAAAAGAGAGGTTGTTAATAAAGCAGGACTAATGCCGGAAATATTTTTCCTTTATTACGAGGAGCTGGATTGGTGTGAGCATATCGGTACATGTGGCTATGAATTATGGTACGAGCCGAAATGCACTGTTTTTCATAAGGAGAGTCAGAGCACCGGACAAAACAGTCCGCTTCGTACCTATTACCTCACCCGTAATCGTTTACTTTTTGCATGGAGAAACAGGAAAGGATTGACCCGGATGCTTTCTATTATCTATCAGTTGTTTATTGTAGCTCCCAAAGATATTCTCCGGTTCCTTTTGAACAGAGAATATAGTCTTGCCTCTGCAACATTACGGGGCGCCTTTCATTTCTATCGATTAAAAAACAAAAAAAAATAATCTTATGAACTGGAGTACTTTCATTGACTATTTTGATACGATTCTATTTGTTATCATAGCATTACAGGTTTTTTATATATTCATATTTGCATCTGCAAATCTTATAAGAAGAACTGATGACTACCCTACCGCAAAAAAGCAAAAGTCGTTTCTGATTCTTTATCCCGCCTACAAGGAGGATGATGTGATTATGGATGCTGTTCACTCCATGCTCAGTCAGAATTATCCGTCCGCTCATTATGAGATTGTGGTTATCTCAGATCAGATGAAACCTCATACATTAAAACAATTAAGAGATCTTCACGTAACAGTGCTGGAGGTAAACTTCGAAAACAGTTCAAAAGCGAAAGCGATGCAATTTGCCATCCATACGCTCCCCACCGATAAATATGATTATGTCGTGGTGATGGATGCCGATAATCAGGTGGAGGAAAATTTCCTTACTCAATTCAATAACTGCTTTGCAGCAGGTTCACAAGCCATTCAGGCACACCGAAAAGCTGCAAATGTGGATAGTGATATTGCTTTACTGGATGCTGTCAGTGAAGAGATTAACAATTCAGTTTTTCGACGTGGTCATGAACGTTTGGGCTTTTCTTCGGCTCTTATCGGATCCGGAATGGCTTTTGAATACATCTGGTTCGCCGAAAATATTGACAAGTTAATCACTGCGGGAGAAGACAAGGAACTGGAAGCTCTGCTTCTCAAGGATCATATTTATATCGACTTCATGGACAATGTCCCTGTATATGATAAAAAAACAAGGAAAGAAGAGCAGTTTGGCAAACAACGCAGAAGATGGATGGCTGCTCAAGTCGGATCTATGATTCACACATTACCACAACTACCGGCGGCTTTGATCAGTGGCAATTTTGATTATGCCGATAAGATTATTCAATGGATCATGATGCCCCGTGTACTTCTGATTGCCTTTACTGGATTCATTACCCTTCTCATGACACTCTTTCAATGGACGATTAGTCTGAAATGGTGGGGCGTCTTCATTTTGTTGATTGTTTCACTTTCATTTGCTATTCCTGATGAGTTAGTTACCAAGAGATTTCCAAAGGCTTTGATGAAAGCCCCCTTTCTTGCCTTAAAGATGTTTCTCAACCTTTTCCGTTTGAAAGGCGTAAACAAGAAATTTATTCACGCGGCTGAAAATGAAAAATAATTCGTTCAACTCAACTCGTATCAGATATGAAAATAGCAATTGAGGCGCAACGTATATTCCGTACCAACAAACATGGAATGGATTTTGTAGCATTGGAAAGCATCCGGGAGTTACAAAAAATGGACAAGGAAAACGAATACTTTATCTTAGTCAGCCCGGGCGAAGATAAATCTCTTCAAGCAACCTCCAACTTTCATATCATTGAAATAAAGATGCCTTCCTACCCTCTTTGGGAACAGGTGGGACTGCCTCTGGCTCTCAAACGGATCAAGCCGGACCTGCTCCATTGCACAAGTAATACAGCTCCTGTATTCTGTGGAATACCTTTGCTCTTGACTCTTCACGATATAATTTTTTTAGAAAAACGACAAAGTACCAATCGTTCGCTATATCAGAATATGGGATGGTATTACCGACGGCTGGTTGTGCCGCGTATTCTTCCTAAGTGTAAAAAAATTATTACGGTCTCAAACTTCGAGCGAAAGCGTATCATGGGACAGCTTCAGCTTCCCGAAAACCAGGTTCTTGCTGTATATAACGGCTATAACACCCGTTTTAGCAAAGTAAAAGAGACGTACCCGATTACTCAAAAATATATCAAAGAAAAGGATTTCCTCTTTTTCCTGGGTAATACAGATCCAAAAAAGAATACCCTTTGCACATTGATCGCCTATTCCAACTACGTAAAAGCGTCTCCTCACCCTCTTCCTTTGCTTATTGCCGATCTCAAAGAAGAGGTAATTGATCAGTATCTGGCTGAAGGAGGCATTCAGGACATCAAACCGTTATTATCTTTTCCCGGATATATCTCCAACTTGGATCTTCCGGCTATATATAGTGGAGCTTCTGCATTCCTGTACACCTCTCTCAGGGAGAGCTTTGGCATTCCGATTCTGGAAGCCATGGCTTGCGGTACCCCCGTTATCACATCAAACACGTCAGCGATGCCGGAGATTGCCGGCGAAGGAGCTATCTTGATCGACCCGACCAACGAAAAGGAGATAACAGAAAGACTTCTTCAATTAGAGTCTGATCCTGATTATAAAGAGACTCAGATTCAATATGGTCTGGAACGTGCCAAATTGTTCTCGTGGAAACAAACTGCCGCTCATCTCCTGGAAATTTATAAGTCAATATGAGTCTGAAAGAGCGTATTAAATCCAATCCGGTCTTGAAGAGAATAGCACTCAACTTTCTCATGCATCCGGTAAAAGCGCGTCCACAATGGTGGATACGGATCTTCCAGTGTTTCTATCTGAAACGTGGCAAACACTCTGTGATCTACAGGAGTGTACGACGCGATCTGGTTCCGTTCAACCGATTCCGGCTGGGAGACTATTCAGTCATTGAAGACTTTGCAACAATCAGCAACGCGGTGGGTGACGTGAGTATCGGAAGTCATACCAGAGTCGGATTACACAATACAATTATCGGTCCGGTACGGATTGGCGATCATGTTAACCTGGCACAGGGAATCACGGTATCCGCACTCAATCATAACTTTGAGGATCCATCAAGAACCATTTCCGAGCAAGGAATCTCCACCAAACAAGTTACCATCGGGAATGATGTATGGATTGGTGCCAATGCCGTTGTCCTTCAAGGTGTAACCATCGGAGAACACTGCGTGGTTGCCGCCGGAAGTATCGTGACGAAAGATGTACCTCCTCAGACAGTAGTCGGTGGCAACCCGGCCCGTATTCTCAAACAATATGACAAAGAAAAAGGGGAATGGATTAAACCCTGATTCCCCTCTCCTTTTTCCTTTGTCAATTTACTATCGCTTCTGCAACAGCACTACATTTTCGACATGTTGAGTATGTGGGAACATATCCACAGGCTGAACTTTTTTCACGGAGTATTTTATATCAAGTAAAGCAAGATCCCGTGCCTGAGTCGCCGGATTACAGCTGACATAGACAATACGATCCGGTTCAGCTACCAGTATTGTATCCACCACATCCGGATGCATCCCCGCTCTCGGAGGATCTGTAATAATAACATCCGGTCTGCCATACATACTGATAAATTCCTCATTCAGAATATCTTTCATATCTCCGGCGAAGAAGAGCGCATTGTCAATATGGTTTAGCTCCGCATTCACTTTCGCATCCTCAATAGCTTCCGGTACATACTCAATTCCAATGACCTGACGACATCCGCGGGATATAAAATTGGCGATAGTGCCCGTTCCGGTATATAAATCATAGACAAGTTCGTTGCCAGTCAATCCGGCAAAATCACGAGCCACCTTGTATAGCGTGTAAGCTTGTTCCGAATTAGTCTGATAAAATGATTTTGGTCCGATCTTAAACCTTAATTCCTCCATCTCTTCAAAGATGTGATCATTCCCTTTAAAAAGAACCACTGGACAATCTGTTATGGAATCGTTCTGTTTATTGTTTAGCACATATAACAAGGAAGTGATCTGCGGAAACTTATTCGCGATAAAATCCATGATACGGCGGAGCTCCCCGTTCATCTCCCCCTTCACCACCAACATCACCATCAATTCGTCCGTTGAAGAGGTACGGATGACCAGATTGCGAAGCATTCCCTCCTGTTCGCGGATATTATAAAAAGAATAGGAATGTTCATATGCATAATCACGGATCGCGTTACGAATCTGATTGGATATATCATCCTGCAACCAACATTTTTCAATAGCCAGCACTTTATCAAATGCCGTTGGAATATGAAAACCTATCGCATTCATCTGGTCATATTTCACATCCTGTTTCACCTCCTCTTCAGTCAACCACCGCTTGTTCGAAAAAGTATATTCCAGCTTGTTCCGATAAAAAGAGGTTTTCTCTGATCCAAGGATCGGAGAAATCGGAGGGAGTTCCACTTTGCCTATCCGTGTCAGATTATCAGCTATCTGCTTTTGCTTGTAAAAGAGTTGATCCTCGTACTGAAGACATTGCCACTTACACCCTCCACAAACACCGAAATGCTGACAAAAAGGTGTTGATCGCTTTTCTGAAAGATGGTGAAAGTGAACTGCTTTTGCCTCGGCATAGTGATTCTTTTTTCTAGTGATCTGTAAGTCCACCACATCACCGGGTACCACATAAGGAATAAAGATGACGAGCTCATTTACTTTTGCAACAGCTTTTCCTTCGGCTGCCACATCTGTTATTTCAATTTTCTCCAACAAAGGAAGAGGTTTTTTCGTACGTGCCAATTGTGCGAGATTTAAATGATGACTATTTTTTTCGACTGCAAAGATACAGCCTTTTGCTGATTTAACAGCTCAAATGCGGCATTTGTGAGAAAGTTTTATGACTGTAAGTTCTAAATATAAATTTATTAATTAATTTTGCACCCATGACACATTTCCGCAATTGATTTTGCGAAATTGCTAATTAATTATTAACAAAATATCTTATGAACAAGAAAAGAGTTTACACGTTTGGCAACGGCCAGGCGGAAGGTAAGGCAGACATGAAGAATCTGCTGGGGGGCAAGGGTGCGAACCTTGCTGAAATGAACTTAATTGGTGTTCCGGTACCTCCAGGTTTTACAATTACGACCGAAGTCTGTACAGAATATTACGAATTAGGCAAAGAAAAAATCGTTGAACTCTTGAAAAGCGAAGTCGAAAAATCCGTCGCACATATTGAGAGTCTGATGAACTCCAAATTTGGAGATATTGAAAACCCATTATTAGTTTCTGTTCGCTCCGGAGCCCGTGCCTCCATGCCCGGAATGATGGATACAATTCTGAATCTTGGTCTGAACGACGACGTAGTCGAAGGATTAACCCGTAAAACCGGTAACGCCCGCTTCGCATGGGATTCCTACCGTCGTTTTGTGCAAATGTATGGTGATGTTGTATTGGGATTGAAGCCTACAAACAAAGAAGACATTGACCCGTTTGAAGCAATCATCGAAGAAGTCAAAGAATCCAAGGGAGTTAAACTGGACAACCAACTGGATGTTGAAGACCTCAAAGAACTTGTGAAGAGATTCAAGAAAGCTGTTAAAGAAAAGACGGGTTCAGACTTTCCAACCTGTGCATACGAACAGCTATGGGGAGCTATCTGTTCAGTATTTAACAGTTGGATGAACGAACGTGCTATTCTGTATCGTAAGATGGAAGGTATTCCTGCTGAATGGGGTACGGCTGTCAGTGTTCAGGCGATGGTGTTCGGTAACATGGGTGAAAACTCGGCTACAGGTGTATGTTTCAGCCGTGACGCCGGTACCGGAGAAGACCTTTTCAACGGTGAATACCTGATCAATGCACAAGGTGAGGATGTTGTCGCAGGTATTCGTACTCCGCAACAGATTACAAAGATCGGATCACAACGTTGGGCCGAACTGGCTAATATATCGGAAGATGTTCGGGCCGAAAGATTCCCATCCATGGAAGAAGCGATGCCTCAAATTTATAAAGAACTGGACGCTATTCAGACAAAACTGGAAAACCATTACCGCGATATGCAAGATATGGAATTCACAGTTCAGGAAGGCAAATTATGGTTCCTGCAAACCCGTAACGGTAAACGTACCGGTGCAGCTATGGTTAAGATCGCGATGGATCTGGTAAGACAAGGGATGATCAGCGAACAAACCGCTTTACTCCGATGCGAACCGAATAAACTGGATGAATTGCTCCATCCTGTATTCAACAAAACAGCCTTGAAGAAAGCACAGGTACTGACACGCGGTCTTCCGGCATCTCCGGGTGCAGCTTGCGGACAAATTGTATTCTTCGCTGACGATGCTGCAAAATGGCATGAAGATGGTCACAAAGTGATCATGGTCCGTATCGAAACTTCTCCGGAAGACCTTGCGGGTATGGCTGTTGCTGAGGGTATCCTCACAGCTCGTGGAGGTATGACTTCTCACGCTGCCGTTGTAGCTCGTGGTATGGGTAAATGTTGTGTATCAGGTGCCGGTGCATTAAACATCAATTATAAGACAAAAACAGTTGAAATTGACGGTCTGATACTCAATGAAGGGGATTATATCTCTTTGAATGGTACTACCGGAGAGATCTATAAGGGAGAGGTTGTTACAACAGCCGCCGAGGTATCCGGAGACTTTTCAGAATTGATGGATATGGCTGACAAATATTCACGCTTGAAGGTTCGCACTAATGCTGATACACCACACGATGCTCAGGTAGCACGTAGCTTCGGTGCTGTTGGTATCGGACTATGTCGTACTGAACACATGTTCTTTGAAGGTGAAAAGATCAAAGCAATGCGTGAAATGATTCTGTCAGAAACAGTAATCGGTCGCGAAAAAGCATTGGAAAAAATCCTTCCCTATCAGAAAGATGACTTCAAAGGTATATTCAGAGCCATGGAAGGTTGTCCTGTAACGGTTCGTCTGCTCGATCCTCCTTTGCACGAATTTGTGCCTCACGATGATAAAGGACAACAAGATATGGCGGACGCTATGGGTGTGAGCATCGGATACATTAAAAAACGTGTGGACCAGTTGAAAGAACAAAACCCGATGTTAGGTCACCGCGGTTGCCGTCTGGGAAATACATATCCTGAAATCACGGTGATGCAGACCCGTGCCATCCTGGGTGCCGCTCTCGAATTGAAAAAAGAAGGAGTTATCACCTATCCGGAAATCATGGTTCCTCTGACAGGTATTCTGTACGAGTTTAAGGAACAGGAAACTATTATCCGTAACACTGCTCAGAAACTGTTTGAAGAAACAGGCGACAGCATCGACTTCAAGGTCGGCACCATGATTGAGATCCCACGTGCTGCACTGACTGCAGATCGTATTGCTTCCAGCGCTGAATTCTTCTCATTCGGTACGAATGACCTGACTCAGATGACATTCGGTTATTCACGTGATGATATTGCTTCGTTCCTGCCAATTTATCTTGAAAAGAAGATTCTGAAAGCAGATCCATTTCAGGTACTGGATCAGAAAGGTGTCGGACAGTTGGTTCGCATGGCAACAGAAAAAGGCCGTAGTGTACGTCCTGATCTGAAGTGCGGAATCTGTGGTGAGCATGGTGGTGAACCCTCTTCTGTGAAGTTCTGTCACAGAGTCGGTCTGAACTATGTAAGCTGTTCACCGTTCCGCGTGCCTATCGCACGTCTGGCTGCAGCACAGGCTGCTATTGAAGAACAAGCCTGATATCTTCGTAACAATAAGCTGAAAGAGAGGGCCGAATCAACGGTCCTCTCTTTTTATCACAAGCACGGTGTCACAGATAAAAGATCTTACAACCGGAGCAATAACCGGAGTTATCATCCGGCTAGCCTCTCCTCTGATTGCCGCTTCCTTCGTACAGATGGCATACACCATGACGGATATGCTTTGGTTGGGACATCTGGGGAGCGAACATGTGGCAGCCGTCGGTGCCGCGTTCTTTTTTGTCTGGATGAGCAACTCGGTCTCCTACTGCACCAAAAGTGGCGCCGAAGTACTGGTCAGTCAAAGTCTGGGATCCAAAGATACACAACGCGCCATTCGTTTTGCTGATCACGCCGTACGACTCTCCTTTCTCTTGGCACTCGCCTACTCTCTCCTGATTCTTATCTCCGCACCAGAGTTACTTTCTTTCTTTGATCTGTCACAATCCATCAGACAGGAAGGCGCCGCTTATCTCTATTATATCATTCCGGGTATGATCTTCGGCATTCTCAACAACACCTTTTCCGGAATTATCTATGGAATGGGAAACAGCAAGATACCCTTCCGGATTCTGATTGTCGGACTAATCATAAACATTGTTCTGGACCCGCTACTGATCTACGGAATCTGGATCTTCCCAGACCTGGGAGTTCGTGGCGCAGCCTTGGCAACCTCTCTTTCACAGGGGGTAGTCTTTTTGCTTTTTCTGCGGAACTTGTTTTTGCGGGAAGGATTTCTGAAAGGATGTAAGATGCGGTTTCACTGGGAATCAGATCTCCTGCGGTTGATTGTCAGAATCGGACTTCCGGTCACACTGCAAAATGCCCTGTTTGCATTTATCTCCATGGTATTGACAGCCATGACAGCTCAATTCGGTCATATCGCAGTAGCCGTAACCACTCTGGGAGGTCAGTTGGAAGCCATATCATGGATGACATCAGACGGGTTTTGCACCGCTTTAGGTAGTTTTACGGGACAAAACTATGGCGCCGGACTTTGGAAACGCATACGGCAGGGCTATTATACATCCCTGTCTATCGCCGGATCCATTGGTTTAGTGGCCGGACTTCTCTTTCTTTTTCAGGGTGAATTCATCTTTGGATTCTTCTTATCCGAACAGGAATCCATCGCGTTAGGAGCTCTGTTTCTGTATATTGAAGGTTTTTCTCAGTTCTTCATGGTAGCAGAAAGAGTTTCAGCCGGTGGGTTCAACGGACTGGGAAAGACACACATACCTGCTATCATTGGGATAACATTCAATGCTTTACGTATTCCTGCAGCATGGTTTCTTGTATTTACCCTGAACATGGGAGTAACCGGAATCTGGTGGGCTATCTCAGCCTCCAGCATTCTTAAAGGAGCCCTTCTTTCTGTCTGGTATATACTGCTTCTGCACTCAAATCAAAGGAATAAATAGCTTTCTGTCAATAGAAAAGGGCTCTTATATCCATGTATTAACAAATCTTTTCCGGAATTATACCCTGTTTTTCAATAAAAGCGATTAATTTTGTCAGGAAGTATATCCAGTAATAATCTATACGATAATGACAAAGTTAAGTGTAAATATAAACAAGATCGCTACCCTGCGAAATGCCCGTGGAGGAAATAATCCCAATGTAACTCAGGTAGCTCTTGACTGCATTGAATTCGGAGCAAATGGTATTACTGTACATCCTCGCCCTGATCAGAGACACATACGCTATAGTGATGTAAGGGAAATAAAAGCCGCAATTACACAAGAGTTAAACATTGAGGGATACCCTTCTGTCGAATTCATGGATCTGGTACTTGATGTTTGTCCGGCTCAGGTTACTTTGGTACCGGACGCGCCGGACGCGATTACTTCTAATGCAGGATGGGATACAAAGAAACACAACTTATTTCTTACGGATGTGATTCAGGATTTGAGAGAAGCAGGTATTCGTAGTTCGGTATTTGTCGATGCCAATCCGACAATGGTTGAATATGCAGTTAAAGCCGGCACAGATCGCGTAGAGCTTTACACCGAGCCCTATGCGCGTTTGTTTCACGAAGACCGGGAGATTGCCATCAATCCTTTTCTTATCGCGGCCATGACAGCCAAACAAATGGGTATAGGTCTGAATGCCGGTCATGATCTGAATCTCGATAATTTGAATTATATGTATCAGAACATTCCCTGGCTGGATGAAGTATCCATTGGTCATGCGCTGATTTGTGACTCTATCTATCTGGGACTGCAAGAGACAATCAAGAAATACCAGTTTGCTATTAACAATATTGTAACTATTTAAAAGTCTAGTATCATATGAGTTTACTTCTTTCTATTCAGCAAGGACTCGCTGAAGGATCACAACAATTGAGCGATACAATGAGTGCTATGCCACAACTAACGGGTGATGGACATATCGCAGAGATGAATTACTTTTCTTTAGCACTCAAAGGAGGTTTTATCATGATTCCATTGGCATTGATGGGATTTGTGGCCATTTATATCTGGATTGAGAGGATGGTTGCCATCCGCGAGGCAAGTAAGATGGACAAATCGTTCATGAACAGAATCCGTGACTATATCCATGACGGTAAAATCGAATCAGCTGTAAATCTGTGCAAAAGCAGCAATAACCCCTCTGCCCGAATGATTGAAAAAGGTATCTCCCGTATCGGTCGACCGATGAATGATGTGCTGATTGCTATCGAGAATGTTGGAAACCTGGAAACCACCAAACTGGAAAAAGGCTTTGCTTTATTGGCCACCATTGCCGGAGGAGCTCCCATGCTTGGATTTCTGGGTACGGTGACCGGAATGGTACGCGCTTTCTTTGATATGTCAAACGCAGGTAGCAACGTCGATATCGCCATGCTTTCTTCCGGTATTTATGAAGCATTGGTAAGCACTGTTGCCGGACTGATTGTCGGTATCGCCGCCTATTTCGCCTATAACTATCTTGTATTGAGAGTAGATCATGTTGTTCATAACATGGAGTCCAGCACCATGGATTTCATGGACATGTTAAACGAACCGGCTGAATAAATCAAACAACGAGATGGCTCTAAAAAGAAGAAATAAAGTAAATCCGAATTTCAGCATGTCGTCCATGACGGACATCATCTTCTTGCTGCTGATATTCTTTATGATCACATCCACGGTAGTCAACCCGAATGCGATTAAGATTCTGCTTCCGCAAGGAAAGAACCAGACCAATGCCAAACCACTGACACGTCTGACTATCGATGCGGATCTCAACTATTATGTCGCGTTTGAGAAACAAAAAGAGCGTAAAGTCAGCTTTGATGAGATTGCTCCCTTCCTGAAGGAGTGCGCCAACAAAGAACCGGACATGTATGTCGCTCTCTACGCCGATGAGAGTGTCGCTTACAAAGAGGTTGTAAAAGTGCTGAATATCGCTGTGGAAAATAATTTTAAAATGGTCATCGCAACCCGCCCCAAGCAATAATACAGAGACGTGAAAAGAACTAAAAGTGAAATTATTGGCTTTGTTGGAAGTACAGTCATTCATCTGATTGTATTGTTCATATTGCTTTTCTATGGCTTTTCGCATATAGTTCCTTCCAAAGAAGAAGGTATCGAAGTGATGTTTGGTGTTGTAGCTGACGCGGGAGGTACTGACGAAACTCTTTACGATAAAGAGCTATCGCCCGAAATACCGGCAACCACACCCACCCCTCCTGAAAAGCCCATCAAAGCGGAAGAAAAACTATTGACCCAGAAAGAAGAATCGGTCAATCTGGCTGCTGAGAAAAAGGAAAAAGAGAAAAAGGAGGAACTCAGAAAACAGGAAGAGCTTGCCCGGAAAGAAAAAGCAGCCAAAGAGGCGATTATCGCGGAAGAAAAGCGAAAGGCTGACGCGATAAAAAAGAAAATGTCAGGCGCGTTCAAAGCAGGGACAGTAACCGGAAATAAAGGGACTACTGAAGGTACCGGCACGCAAGGTAGTGTGTTCGGCAATTCAGACAAAGGAGCGACGGAAGGAGTCGGTGGTTGGGGCAGTTTCGCGCTGGACGGACGATCTCTGACCGGCGAAGGATTACCCCGTCCCTCCTATCAGATACAAGAAGAAGGTAAGATCGTGGTCAGTATCATTGTCAACCCAGCCGGATCGGTTGTAAGCGCAACCATCGGAAAAGGAACCAATCTGACCAATGATCAAATGAGAGCCTCCGCACTAAAAGCGGCAAAGAATGCTAAGTTTAACAGCATATCCGGCACAAACAATCAATCAGGAACTATTACTTATATTTTCAATCTAAAATAACAGCGTATGAAAAAGATCTATTTATTTCTGGCAAATGGTTTTGAAGAGATTGAAGCTATTACAATCATCGACGTTTTAAGACGCGCCAATATTCTGGCAGTCACCTGTTCAATAACATCCGAGAAAGAGGTGGTTGGGGCCCATGGAATCACCGTAATCGCCGATTTATTATTCAATGAATCCAACTTCGAAGACGCGGACATGCTGGTACTTCCGGGTGGTATGCCGGGAACAAGCAATCTGAATGATTATGTTCCTTTGAAGGAGTTATTAAAGAAACACGCCGGAAAGAAAAAAGCGCTTGCCGCCATCTGTGCAGCTCCTTTAGTATTGGGCGGACTGGGAATGCTTCATGGGAAAAAAGCGACCTGCTATGCAGGTTATGAAGATCTTCTTTCCGGTGCGATACTTTCTGATCAGCCCGTCGAACAAAGTGGAAATATCATTACAGCAAATGGTCCGGGAGCTGCCATTCAGTTTGCTTTAAAGATTGTAAGTTTTTTCCAGGGAGAAAAGATTTCCAATGAGGTTTCCAATGGCATTTACAAAACATTCAGCCACCAATAAAAACAGTCTGTGTATTAACGCAACAAATATTCAAATGATGGCAGAATCTCCCGAAGAAATCAAGTATAACATCCCTGAGCCCGCATTGCGACGGCTACCCTGGTATCTTGCTTATATCAAAATGCTTCAGAAGAATGGTGAAGAATATGTCTCGTCCACCCAAATTGCAAAAAAGATCAATGTGGATGCTTCGCAGGTTGCTAAAGACCTCTCTTTTGTGGCAATATCCGGAAAAACCAGAGTGGGTTATGAGGTCAAATCTCTCATCGAAGTGCTGGAATCTTTCCTAGGATTCAATCTGACACACAAAGCGGTATTATTTGGTGTCGGCAGTCTGGGTGCCGCGTTGTTGCAAGACTCCGGACTGAATCAGTACGGATTGGAAATTACGGCCGGATATGATGTCAACGAAGATATTATCGGGAAAGAAGTCAACGGTATCCCTGTCTATGACATCAGGGATTTTGCAAAACATCAGCAAAGTAATCCGGTACAGATCGCTGTTATGACTGTTCCGGCTGAGAAGGCACAGGAAGTTGCTGAAATGGTGATTGGCGAACAGATCAAAGCTATCTGGAATTTTACACCTTTCCGCATTCACGTGCCTAAGGATGTGGTGATTCAAAATACCTCTCTCTATGCCCATCTGGCAGTAATGTTTAATCGTCTGAATGAATTGTAAATGAAAATTGTCGCTGTAGGCTGGAACTATCCCGATCACAATAAAGAGCTGGATTATTCGTTAATGCCTAAGGAACCTGTTGTGTTTATGAAGCCGGATTCCGCATTGCTGAAAGATGGTAAGCCGTTCTTTATTCCGGACTTTTCTGACGAGATTGAATACGAAGCCGAGATTGTAGTACGTATCTGCAAATTAGGTAAAAGTATTCCTGAAAAATTCGCATACCGCTATTATGATGCGGTAACCGTCGGGATTGATTTTACAGCACGCGATTTGCAGCGTACATTCCGTCAACAGGGTAATCCCTGGGAACTATCCAAAGGATTTGATTCTTCCGCAGCAATCGGTGAATTTATTCCGGTGGAGGAAATCCCGGACATACACTCTCTCCCATTTCGTTTGGAACTGAATGGGAAGAAGGTTCAAACAGGTAATACAAAAGAGATGATATTCAGTGTGGATCATATCATCAGTTATGTGAGTATGTTCTGTACCTTGAAGATCGGAGATCTGATCTTTACGGGAACACCTCCGGGAGTTGGCAAAGTGGCTATTGATGACAAACTGGAAGGGTTTATCAATGAGCAGAAGGTACTTGGTTTTTATATCAGATAGAATGAACGGAATAAAGCTTTTTTTGTTGGGAGTGCTGATCAGTTTGACATTTGTTTCTGCTCAAGCCGCGCCCTATTCATTTGCAACATCATCCAGACTTTCAACCGGAAACTGGATAAAGATCCGTATTCCTTCAACCGGTATATACAAGCTCTCCTATAGTGATCTGGTAAATATGGGTATCCAAAGACCGGAAAAAGCGAAGATTTACGGATATGGAGGTCAGGCACTTGACATGCAGTTTTTAAGTACGAAAGAAGACGATCTTCCGCAAGTAGCCATCTGGCGTGAAACCGGATCAGACAATGTATTTGGTTCGGGCGACTATATTCTGTTTTACGGCAGAGGTCCCGTATCCTGGTCGTATGATACACCAAACAAAGAATATGTCCAAAGCAATAACCCCTACTCCACCTACGGATATTATTTTGTATCTGACAACGACGAAGAAGTGTTGACTATGGCTACCCGGGCATCTTCCACAAAGACACCCGCAGTAACCCTGACCAGCTATGACTATTATGACGTTCACGAAAAAGAGCTCTATAACTTTCTCTTATCCGGATCTGAGTTTTACGGTGAACCCTTCTACAGTACAACACCTCAATCGTTTTCATTCAACATTCCGGGAATCACTCAAGAAGATGGAGTGCTGACCGTTGATTTGGTCGCAAAGGTAGATCCAAGTTATAAAGCTTCATTCACCGCTCAGATTGGCACCAATGAGATGTTTAACACGACAATGCCGACATCCAGTCCATCAGACTCCTATACAAAGGCACGCAGCGGCAAGACAACCGTGAAGTGGACCGGCGCCAAATCAGAAAACACAACAGTTTCTATTACATATAAGCGCACCGGATCGGAAACGGCCCGGCTGAACTATATCCGTCTGAACTGTAAATCTACTCTGGGTTTATATGGCTCCTATACCTTCTTCCGAAATGCGGATGCGGTAAACAGCAACGTCAAATATCTGTTTGCCGGCACATCTTCCAAAAATATCATTTGGGATGTGACTTCCCCCGTCAATGTAGTGCAGCAGGAAACGGTATCATCAGGTAATGATCTTTCCTTTACCACGCAGCAGTCATCAATCAAAGAGTATGTTATTCTGAACCCCTCGGCGACATTCGAAAAACCGACCATACTGGGAAAAGTTAAAAACCAGAATCTTCACGGACTGGATACCGCTCAATTTATCATCATTACGCAACCAAGTCTGAAGTCTCAGGCTGAAGTTTTGGCAAATATTCATCGTGTACGTGATGGTCTCACAGTCTCTGTGGTCGAACCGGAAGAGATCTACAATGAATTCTCCTCAGGAACACCCGATGCCACAGCCTACCGCTGGTTTATGAAGATGATTCAGGAAACCAATCGTGGAGGCGACTATCTGCTCCTTTTTGGCGATGGCACCTACGACAACCGTCTGTTGACTGCTGCGAATAAGGATAAGACTCCCTTTAGTTTTATTCTGACTTATCAGTCACCCAGTTCGATTTCCGCCTATACATCGTATGTATCCGATGACTATTTCGGATTTCTGGATGACAATGAAGGTCCATCCATAGGAAACAACGTACTGGATGTGGGCATCGGACGTATTCCGGTATCCACCCTGGAAGATGCCCGTGCCAATGTGGCAAAGATCCTGACCTATATGAACAACAAGAATCCGGGTACCTGGAAAAATAACATTGTTTTCTTTGCAGATGATGAAGATAACAATCTGCATATGAGTCAATCGGATGAACTGGCGGAAAGAGTTTTATCAAAAAATCCCGAGTTCATCGTCAATAAAATACACATTGATGCCTACAAACAGGTAACCTCGGCTACCGGCTCCTCTTATCCCGATGCCAAAAACAAGCTGATGAACCTGATTGACAACGGACAGCTGATCGTCAACTACACCGGACATGGCAATACCGTTTGTCTGACAGGCGAAGATATGCTGAATGAAACGGATATCAATAATTTTCACACCGACAAACTGGCTTTGTGGGTTACAGCGACCTGCGACTTTACCCGATTTGATGATGTTGAGCCATCCGCGGGAGAAAAGCTTCTGCTGAACAAGAAGTCCGGAGCTATCGCCAGCTTCTCGACAACCCGTATCGTCAACTCACTGCCCAACTTCCAACTCAACAAGATACTCCTCGATAATCTGTTTTTGAAGAATAACGGAAAGAGATTACGTCTGGGAGATATTATGAAAAATACAAAAATAGCGTTAGGCGGAGGGGATAACAAACTGAATTTTGCTCTGTTTGGCGACCCGGTGCTCTATCTCGCCTATCCGGAGTACCAGATAAAAGTGAATACCTTCAAAGAGAAAGAGGTGACAACGCTTTTAAATGATACCATCAGCGCGATGGAAACAATTACCGTAACCGGTCAGATCATTGCTCCTGGCGACACACTTGCCAAATCATTCAACGGCACACTCATGCCGACCATCTTCGATTTAAAGGAAAAGATGGCTACCTTGAATAACGACAAGACGGCAGACAGTCCGCTGACTTTTTATGACCGTACAAAGGTGTTGTATTCGGGCAACTGCAAAGTAAAAAACGGACTGTTCTCCTTCTCTTTCATGGTACCCAAAGACAACAGCTATTCCTATGAAAGCGGATTGATGAACTTGTATGCCTTTGACGACAGCCATACCAATGAAGCCCAGGGATATTATGATCGGTTTGTCGTTGGTGGCACCTCAACTAATGCACCGGTAGATACCACAGGTCCGGCAATCGCCGTGTTCCTCAACAGCACGCATTTCAAGGATGGTGATAAAGTCAACGAAGCACCTCTGCTAATCGCCTATGTCGATGACAGCAGTGGCATCAACCGTTCCGGTTCAGGTATCGGTCATGATATAACCCTGATCATTGATGGTAACACCTCTGATCCGATCAATCTGAACCCCTATTATGAAAATACAGGAGTTGGCAACCAAGGCGTTTTACGCTATCAGCTGGAGGCGCTCCCGGCCGGCAATCATACCTTGTACTTCAAAATCTGGGATATTCAGAACAACTCCTCTTCCATTAAAATCAATTTTGAAGTGGTAAAAGATCTGGAACCTGAAATTTTCAATGCATATACAATTTATGACAAGATAGCTGACAAGAACACGTTCTATGTAGAACATGACCGTTCGACGGTTGGTATGAACATACGCATTGAAGTACTCGACTATACCGGTCATGAAGTGTGGTCTGTGGAAGAGAGTAGTTTTGCATCAGAAAGCATTTATACCTATTCATGGGATCGCATCTCTCATCAGGGAAATAAACTTCCTGTAGGTATCTATCTCTATCGCGTCTATGTACGTTCCGACGGATCAAAAGAAGCCGTAAAATCCGAAAAATTAATAATAAACAAACAATAAAAGAGTCGTCAGACTGTTTAAGTAAAAACTGAATGAGAAGAACAATCCAAACTTACATGTGCACAATGAAGAAAAAGTATTTCATATTCATGTTGTCTATCGTTTTGTGTGTCGGCACCTCCAAAGCTCAGGACAAGATGGTTTTTAACCCTATTCAAACCGCAGTTCCCTCTCTTGCTATCTCTCCTGAATCACGTGGCGCAGGTATGGGAGATATCGGTGCCGCAACCACTCCGGATGTAAACTCACAACATTGGAATCCAGCCAAATATGCTTTTTTGGATAGCAAAGCCGGTGTTGGTTTATCCTATACACCCTGGTTGCGCAAATTGGTCAATGACATCGCCCTGATGTATCTGACCGGATACTATAAGATGGGAGATTTACAAACATTGAGTGCCTCTCTGCGTTATTTCTCCCTGGGTGAGGTAACAATCCGTGAATCAAGTGATGCGACAGGATATACCATCAATCCGTATGAAATGGCATTGGACCTTGGCTACTCCCGCAAACTGTCGGACAAATTCTCAGCCGCTGTTGCTCTGCGTTTCATCTATTCAGACATGACCTACGGAGGTGATAACGAAATCACGCCGGGATCTGCCTTCGCTGCAGATATTGCGATGTACTACAACAATTATGTATTCGTGGGCAACTCTGAATGTCTCTGGTCATGGGGAGCAAACATCTCCAATATCGGATCCAAGATCTCGTATGATCAGGGAAACAACAGCTCATTTATTCCTACCAATCTCCGCTTGGGTACATCACTGCTGTACCCGATTGACGAATATAACCGTATCGCATTCAGCGCGGATGTCAATAAGCTGTTGGTTCCGACTCCTCCAATCGGGAGCTATACGGTAGATGAAGACGGCAACGCGACCATTACCGACGATGCGGCATGGGAAGACTACAAAAACATGTCTCCTATCTCCGGTATATTCAAGTCTTTCAGTGACGCACCCGGTGGTTTTAGCGAAGAACTGAAAGAGATAAACTGGTCTATTGGTGCCGAGTATATCTACGACCAGCGTTTCTTCCTACGTGGAGGATACTATCACGAAAGTGCGATCAAAGGAAACAGAAAATATTATACGTTTGGTGCCGGTTTCAAGATGAATATCTTCCAGTTGGATGCCGCCTATATGATTGCGGCAGCACAACAAAGTCCGCTGGACCAGACACTCCGTTTTTCTCTTTCCTTTGACATGGAAGGGTTGAAAACAATCATGAAAAGATAACAGATGAAGATACGCACAGGTTTTGGATTTGATGTCCACAAACTGGTTGAAGACCGGAAATTATGGTTGGGAGGTATCCTCATCGACCATACCTTCGGACTGCTGGGACACTCCGATGCCGATGTGTTGCTCCATGCTATCTGTGACGCGTTGCTTGGTGCAGCCAACCTGCGGGACATCGGTTTTCATTTTCCCGATACTGCCGGCGAATATCATAACATTGATAGCAAGATCTTGCTGAAACGTACCCGTGATCTCCTTGCGTCCAAAGGATACACCATCGGCAACATTGATTCGACGATATGCGCGGAGCGACCTAAATTAAATCCACATATTCCGGCCATGCAACAAACCATAGCCTCAGTGCTGGAGATCGATCCGGACGATATATCCATCAAAGCAACCACCACCGAGCATCTTGGCTTCACGGGAAGAGAAGAGGGAATCGCAGCATACGCGGTTGTATTAATCACAAAAGAATAAAGGTCTATGAAACGGCTCAGTTTTATTCAAAGGAGCCTCGTGCTCCTTTTTTTGTCCCTTTCCTGGATGGCTCAGGGACAAATCACCTCCAAGTCAGCACTTCGCTCTTATGTCACGAACAGCGACAGTAGTTTTAAATGGGAACTTCGCGATAGTATCCTGCTTGATCATGTGGTTGCCTACCAACTGAAACTCACCTCGCAGACCTGGAGAAAAATACCCTGGATTCATGAGCTGACAATATTCATTCCAACGAATCTGAATCACAAGGAAGCCTTGCTTTTTGTGACCGGAGGTTCGGTTCAGGATGATTCGATTCGGTTCATAAAAAAAGACATTTATGTAGACTATCTCTCTGATATTGCCCTAAAAAATAAAGCGGTGACGGCTGTACTGCGTCAGGTGCCACGTCAACCGTTGTATAACAACCTGGATGAAGATGCATTGATCTCCTATACATTTCATCAGTTTCAGTCTGACAAAGATTATACCTGGCCTTTATTGCTACCCATGACAAAGAGTGCTGTTCGCTCCATGGATGCCATCCAACAATTCACATCCTCTCACACAAAAAAGAA
The DNA here is from genome assembly GCA_028709785.1 of Bacteroidales bacterium. Classification (GTDB taxonomy): domain Bacteria; phylum Bacteroidota; class Bacteroidia; order Bacteroidales; family JAQUTK01; genus JAQUTK01. Next base: position 18,107 of record JAQUTK010000030.1, on the reverse strand, counting down.
TGTAACTAAATTTGTGGTTTCCGGTGCTTCCAAAAGAGGATGGACGACCTGGCTTACAGCCGCTTCCGGTGACAAACGGGTCAAGGCCATTGCCCCCATGGTGATAGATATTCTCAATATGCCGGTCAGTGTGAGGTACCAGCAAGAGATGTTTGGTGGCTATAGCATCCAGATTCAGGATTACGTTCAACTCGGACTGACCGAAACAGCCAATCGTCCGGATGGAAAAGAACTGTTGGACATGGTGGATCCCTACTCCTATCGCAAACAACTGAAAATGCCCAAGATGCTCATTCTGGCTACCAATGACGAGTATTGGACAGCCGACGCGGTCAAGAACTATATCGGAGCTATTCCGGGGAAGAACTATATCTCGTATGTACCCAACCTCGGACATTCGATGGGCGATAAATCAATATCATTCAATACGCTGAATGCTTTCTTTGCACACACGATAAAGGGTGGAAAATATCCGCGCTGCGACTACAAACTCAAGGAGACAGACGGGAAAATAAAGTTGGAGATGCATGCCACAGCATCCCTGTTGGAAGATGTGGTGGTTTGGGAAGGCGAATCAGATTCAAAAGACTTTCGCCAGTCCGTCTTCCATCAAAAGTCATTGGGCATCAGTGGAAAGAAGAAGTTTGAAGTGACAGTCGACTACCCTTCCGCAGATAAATTCAAGGCTTTTCACGTCGCGTTGAAGTACAAGTCTCCCACCGGAGGCAGCTATTATCAAAGCACACGCGTGTTTGTCTCAAATGCCCACAAGGTGTTTCCGGTACTCCAATAAACAGATCAAGCAGAGAGCGATTCTCATCAATTTTAACTAAATCGACTCCTTTTCTTGGATTTTACTATCCGAATACATACCTTTGTCCCCGCATTGGTTTCCTTCATTCGTCCGGATGAAGGAATTAAAAGGGAATCAGGTGAAAATCCTGAACAGTCCCGCTGCTGTAAGCTTCATATCAATGTTCCGGCAAAACATTCGCCACTGGTTCTTTCAGAGAACTCGGGAAGGCTGTCCGGAACAGAAGCAAGTCAGAAGACCTGCCGTGCATAATTATCTAAAGCTTTCGAGGAATGAGCTTGAGACTTGGACAATGCGCGTGTCAGCGTGAATCTTCCGTTTCAATTCCAAAGAAGCTTTATTTGAATGTTTAATTTCAAATAAAGTGGTCATGCTTTTATTTTTACCCAGGTTATGCAAAGCGCTTGCTTTGCTGATACTTCTTTTCCTGATCTTTCCTTTGCGTGGTGCAGGACAGGAATCTGAATTCTGGAAAGACAGCACCGGAATCTATCACATTCCTGTCGTCTCCGTGACCGAGTCGTATGCCACCAGAGAGATCACGGCTTCCATTCCTTTACAAGAGATGACGCTGAAAAAGATTCAATCCCTGAATGCTCTTCAGCTGTCGGATGCTGTCAAACATTTCGCCGGAATCACAGTCAAGGATTACGGCGGCATCGGAGGGTTGAAGAGTGTATCAATCCGTAGTTTAGGTGCTAATCACACGGCTGTCGGATATGACGGGATAACACTCAGTGACTGCCAGACCGGACAGATAGATATCAGCCGTTTTTCGTTGGATAATGTAGACCGTCTCTCTCTCAGTATCGGACAAAACGATGATATCTTCCATCCCGCCCGTTTTTTTGCTTCTGCAGGTGTACTCGATATTCGTACATTGACACCAGACTTTGAAGGGAAAAAGAGTCTAAAAGGGATAATCTCTCTAAAAGGCGGATCGTTCGGACTCTGCAACCCCTCCGTCCGTATTGAGCAAAAAATCAATACTAAATGGTGTGCTGCGCTAAATGGAGAATGGATGTCTGCCAACGGAAGGTATCCGTATGATCTGCATTACGGAGGTAGGAAGGATAGCATCTCGCGTGAGAAGCGAAGGAACTCGGATGTATGGAGCTTGAGAGGCGAAGGAGAACTATTTGGCAATTTCTCCGCGACAGAGCAATGGCGCACAAAGATCTATTTCTATCAATCCTATCGGGAATTGCCTAATGCAACCACTTTTTACAATGATAAATACGAATCAAATCTGAAAGACCGGGTTCTTTTTGTGCAAAGTCAATACAAAAAGGAACTAAATGAACAATGGGTCATCCATAGCGCAGTGAAATATAATCGGAGTTATCAACGTTATCACGATGAAGCTTCGCTGGCAACTCCTGAATTAGGGGTAAATACAAACTCTTATACACAAGAAGAGTATTACCTGACAGGATCATTGCTTTGGCGCACATTTGATCACCTCTCTTTTTCTTTAAACACGGATGGTGCGGTAAATACGCTGGATGCAACAGGAATGTATCAATTCGCTTATCCAACCCGCTACTCATGGTTGACCGCATTTGCCTCTAAATACGAAAGCAACCGACTGACCGCAAGTGCTTCATTGCTTGGAACGCTTATCAACGAGGATACAAAGGTTGGGGAATGTGCGGGCAATCACCACAAACTATCTCCTTTTGTGAGTCTTTCGTATAAACCATTCAACGAAGAACTTTATCTCCGCGCATTCTACAAAGATATATTCCGGTTACCAAGCTTCAATGATTTGTATTACAGCCGTGTGGGCAATCCGGATCTGAAACCTGAAAATGCTTCTCAACTGAATCTGGGTATTACCTGGTCGCATGTCTTTGGTCCTACCCTTTCTTTGGTTAGTCTCACTGTGGATGGCTATCACAACCGGGTGTCTGATAAAATCGTGGCTATTCCGACAAAGAATATTTTCATCTGGACAATGATGAATCTGGGAAGAGTAGATACAAAAGGAGCCGATTTCACCCTTACAACAGAGCTTAATATCACCAAGAAGAGCGGGCTTACACTCTCAGGAAACTACACCTATCAACGGGCATTGGATATAACCGGCAACGAGGGTGAATCCGCAAAGATTTACAAACATCAGATTGCCTATACACCGCGTGTGGCAGCTTCCGGACAGGCACTTTTAGAGACTCCATGGGTCAATCTATCATATGCTGTTGTCTATTCAGGAGCACGCTATGTATTGGGACAGAATATTGGTGAGAACAGATTGCCGGGGTATGCGGATCATAGCATTTCAGCCAATCGTACATGGGTGTTTGACAAGAAGCGAGTGACTTTTCTTATAGAGATGCTCAATATGCTTGATAAGAACTATGCGATAGTAAAGTACTTTCCCATGCCGGGAAGGTCTTTTCGAGGCACAATCAAATTTGAACTATGAAAAAGAAAGCCGGAATAATACTCATTTTAATCCTGATAATCAGTACGGGATGTGATGATCTGCATGATAAAGAGATCTTCAACAAAGTAACTGCGACACAGGAGACCGCCGGATTATATGTTTTGAGTGAGGGATTGTTCAATATGAACAACAGTACACTTGCCTATTATGATTTTAAAACCCAAAAGATGGAAACAGATTATTTTCTGTTAATGAATCAGAGGGGACTTGGTGACACGGCGAATGATATCAAACTCTATGGTTCCAAACTGTATATCGTGGTCAATGTATCGAGTCAGATAGAGGTGTTGGATATCCATACCGGAATATGCATCAAACGCATTCCTCTGTTTTCAGAAAATAACATAGCACGGCAACCCCGCTATATTGCTTTTCATAAAGACAAGGCGTATGTTTGCTCCTTTGACGGAACAGTCGCGAAAATAGATACCGCATCACTGAAACTCGAAGGTTTTGCCAAAGTGGGACGCCATCCCGATGGCCTGTGTGTTCAAAACGGTAAACTCTACGTATCCAATTCCGGTGGACTGGATTATCCAAACTATGATAACACGGTATCTGTCGTTGATCTTGCCACTTTTAAAGAGATCAAAAAGATCACTGTACGAATTAATCCCTACAAAATCCATGCAGACGCCTATGGTGATGTATATGTCGTGTCGCGTGGCAACTATGGAACGATCAAATATTGTCTGCAACGGATTGACAGTCGTACGGACGAACTGGTGCAAACTTTTGACGATCTGGAAGTACTCAATTTTACCATCGAAGGGGACAATGCCTATCTCTACAGTTATGATTTTTACAAGGCAACAGCCTGGATCAAAGTATTTAATGTTCGTACCGAACATGTGGAACGTGAAAACTTCATAACGGACAGTACGAAAATTGATACACCCTATGGCATTGATGTCAATCCGGTCAATGGAGATGTCTATATCACCAACGCATACAGCTTTACCGTCTGGGGCGACCTGCTTTGCTTTACAAAAGAAGGAAAACTAAAATTCACACTGAGCAATATCGGACTCAATCCGAATGGAACCGTATTTATTCAGAAAAAAAATTCAACAGAAGAATAATCAAAGAATATGAACATGAAAAAGAAAATTCTCACAGCAGCATTTATTTGCACAGTCATCCTGACAACACGAAGTGAAGTATCACCCTATATCACGCGTGTACTGGAGTATAAGCCGGCACCCGGTCAGTTTGTAAATACAACAACTACTGCTTACAAAACAGGGTATAGCGCCGAACAAGTCCGGGCATATGCGGAAACACTCCTCACCCAGCGACCCAAAAGCGGCTTGCTTTCTCTGGGAAGTTTTGGTGGCTACATTGTTGTTGGATTTGATCATACAATAGCAAATGTACAAGGAGAATACGACTTTAAGGTATATGGCAATGCCTTCTATAGTGCACAACAAGTCAAACAGAAGAACAGACCCGGCGGCAGTTGCGAACCCGGTATCGTCATGGTATCACGCGATCTGAATAATAATGGGATAGCAGATGATGAATGGTATGAACTTGCCGGTAGTGAGTATGCAGACGTAAATACAATTCACAACTATACAATCACTTATCACCGTCCGGATATTGCCGGTGCAGATATCCCATGGAGTGATAATCAAGGTGCAAAAGGATTTGTTCACCGCAATATCTACCATCAGCAAACATCCTATTATCCACTCTGGACAGCAGGAGATATTCTTACATTCTCCGGTACCCGACTGGCTTCTTCTTCTGTCAACGAGGGAACAGAGGAAGTTCCATACTGGGTACTCTATTCCTATCCCTGGGGGTATGCCGACAATCATCCCAACGCTGATGAGAAAAGTAATTTCAAGATTGAATGGGCAGTTGATCAGCAAGGTAATCCGGTAGATCTTCCGGGAATCGATTTTATCAAGATCTATACCGGACAATTACAGGAGTCCGGGTGGTTGGGAGAAACATCCACTGAAATCTGCGATGTGGAAGATCTGCATCCTGATGTCGTTCTTTCTCTGACAGAAGAAAGCACAAACATCTACGCAGTAAATCCTATCGGTGAATTTCTGCAACTGACTACCGATGAATCATGTGAGATAATTCTTTACAATTCATTGGGAACAGTTGTATTACGCGAAAGGATCTCTTCCGGTTCGCACTCACTTCCAACCATGTCACTGACAAAAGGGGTATATACACTTCAGGTAATTAAAGACGGACAATCAATAAAGACAATGAAGTTAATCAAATAAAAATCAGTTATTAATCAAAAAAACAAGAAGATGAAGAAAATCTGTTCCTTGGTACTTTTGTTTCTGATTACTCTTGCAGGTTTCGCTCAGATTTACAATGAGCAGCCTACAACAGTACAGGGACGACCGTACGATTTTAGTAAGATGCCACAGCTGACGCAAACAACGCGAAGTGCCGTAGCTAGATCAATCTCCGTTGGTGAAGGTTTCACCATGGATGATATTGAATATTGGGTTGGCGAGGGTAGCAACCGCGCTGCTTTTGTAGTCCAGTGGAATGACTCCCGTGAGACTCATACGATGGTATGGGGATATAGGTGGGATGGTGTTGCAACCGGAATAGATATGATTGCTGCTATCGCGGCAAGTGATCCCCGTTTCTTTTGCTTGTCCGAATCAGGTACAGCCTATGGTTCCACAGTGGCCGGGATGGGTTACGACACAGACGAGAGTGGAACTATCACACTGATTGATCCCAATGGGAAAAGTCATCCGGTCGGAGAAAATGGACTGTGCGCCGTATCAGGTTATGGATATGACGGATGGAAATCAGGCGACACGGAAGACTTCTGGCAATCCGGATGGTATGAAGGATATTGGTCTTACTGGCTAAAAGAAGGTGATGGAGAGTGGTCATACAGCGGTGTAGGTGCCAGTGGCCGTGTACTAAAAGATGGAAGCTGGGACGGATGGAACTATATGGACAATTTTGTACAGAGTGATTGGAAATCATTCGCCGCCGCTCCTTCAGCCGGAACAAACTACACGACAGGGACACTTTTTCTGAACGAAGACTGGTTTGGGCATAACAACAGCACAATAAACTTTCTGACAAAAAAGGGCGAATGGAATTACCGCGTATTTCAGGCTGAGAATGAAGATGCTGAGCTTGGAACAACCTCACAGTATGCAACTCCGTTTGGCGACAACATCTATATTCTATCCAAACAACCTGCCATCGGTGATGTGAAAGCCGGTGGAAGATTGATTATCGCGAATGCGAAGACTTTCAAAGCCATTGCATCCTTTAATGAAATCGGCGGTGGAGACGGGCGGTCGTTTGTCGGTGTGACTCCTGAAAAAGGATATATTGGTGCTTCAAACGGAATCTACACCTTCGACATTAAGAATATGAAAATAGGCGAACTGATTGAAGGTACCGGAGGAGGATCCCTGTATAGCGGGCAGATCGGATTGATGCTCCAAAGTGGAAAATATGTGTTTGCCGTTTCACAGGCTGATGGTATTTATGTGATTGATGTGGAAACAGATAAGCTGATCAAGACTATCAATGGAGAAGTGAGCAGCATAGCTCAGAGTGCCGATGGAAGCATATGGGGTGCAGCCGGAACGCAGTTAATAAAGATTGATCCGACGACTCTTTCCACAGAGTTAATTCAGATTCCTACTTATGCAAAAATTGGTAGCAGTTGGGGTGCCTGGAACGCGGGATCATTTATTGCAGATCCAAAAGAGAATGTACTCTATTGGGTGGCTGCCGCAAAAAGTGACTGGGCAGCTTCCAATACGCTTTACCGATATGAAATTGGAAATAAGTTTTCTTTGGAATATCCGTTTTTCACCTTGCCGGGGGATAAAGAAGAGAAGATTCAGAAGTTTTACGGAGCCGGAGTTCGCCTGGATTCACGAAGCGGACAATTGGTGCTCACTTCCATTGACGATGGATGGGGAAGCTCTTCTCTGAAAAACTACATGCATTTTGTCGATAAGACAACAGGCGATCTTGTTCGCACCATTACTCCAGAAGATCATTATTGGTTTCCTGCTATGCCGGTTATTCCGGATGCATCTCCTGCGGTAGTCTCCGGATTGGAGAGTTCATATACTTTCAATGTAAATGACGCCGCTCAAACGATCGATCTCAGCGGGAAAATAACAGATAAGGATAACCTGAATTGCAATATCTATGCTTCTGTTATTTCAATCAGTGATGAAAATCTACTTTCTGTAACGCTAACAGACAACAAACTGGAGATCAAACCGAAAACGGATCAAAGTGGAAACGCCTCTTTTAAACTGCGTCTGATTTCGAATGGACGGATCACTGACAAAGAAGTAATGGTCACCGTGAACAGGGATTTGGAAGGAATCTCTCTTTCAAAACAGTCATTGGCAATGAAAGGGGGTGCAACAGATACGCTGCACGTAATCTATACCCCGGCAAATACAACCTATCAGGATGTAACCTGGAGTTATTCCAACTATAGTGTGGCTACCGTAAGTAATGGTGTTGTTACAGCAAAAAATGAAGGAATCGGATATATATATGTGACATCAGCAAACGGCACATACAAGGATACCTGTGAGATAACTGTACACAAAGAACCTTTGACAGGCATTCAGCTGCTAAATGATACTATATTCATGAATGTTGGAGAAAAAGACACACTCAATATTGATTTCTTCCCGGCTGATGCCAGTGTAAAAACAATTAAGTCTATTACCGCTGAGAACAGTAGTTTACTTACTACAGCCACCTACAACAAGACAATTACAGGAAAAGTAGAAGGAACGACGCGTCTGTTTGTCACTGCTAATGAAGGCGGCTTTGTCGATACGTGTGTCGTTGTAATTTCATTTATTCATGCTGAAAAGATGACTCTCAGTGAGCATGAGCTGGCATTAACCGCGCCTGCTTCAAAAACGCTAACCTTTACCTATTCGCCGGCAAATGTAAGCAATTCAAGTGTGACCTGGAGTTCCCGGGATGCAACAATAGCCTCCGTTTCCACCGGCGGATCTGTCAAAGCTCTGAAAGAAGGAGTGACTACAATCTATGCGGTTGACAAGAACGATCCAAACCTGATGGACTCGTGTGTGGTGACTGCTTCTTTTATTTCTGCAACAGGAGTAACTCTGAATGCAACCGATACGATAGTCAGCAAATCAAAGAGTATTTACTTAAGCGCGACTCTGACTCCGGCGGAAGCAAGTAATAAAAAAGTTTTCTGGAGTACTTCAAATGCAAGTGTAGCAACAGTTTCAACAAGTGGAACAGTAAAAGGCGTTGCTTATGGAACAGCAACTATCACAGCCACGACAGAAGACGGTTCCTTTGTGGCAAGTTGTCATGTGACTGTTGCTGACATCCCTGTTACAGGAGTTGCCTTCGTGTCGGATACCTTACGTGTCAAAGTCGGCAAATCGGTGTTCTTAGGAAAAAACATTATTCCTTCGAATGCAACCGTTACAACAGTAAGCTACAGTAGTGACAACACAGATCTTGCAACAATCAGTACTTCAGGGTATGTCAAAGGCATTACTACAGGAAACACTGTTGTACGTGTCAGCACCACTGACGGTGGATTTAAAGATTCGTGCGTGGTACAGGTAATAGATGCCGTGAGCAGTGTCACAATCCAGAATGAAACAACCCGTTTGATTGTGGGTGATGAACTCACCGTGACAGCAACCACCTTCCCGGAAAGCGCGATTGACGACGTAACCTGGCTCTCACTCGATAAGACTTTGGGAAGCATTGACGAAGATGGAAAAATTGTCGCGCTGAAGTCCGGAAGATGTGGATTTGTTGCTACTTCCACTGACAATACAAGTGCGACGGATACCTGCTGGATAACCATCAGTAATCAAAAGTCTGAATCAATCGCATTGAATGTAACAGAGATATCCGTATTGGTGAACGATACGCTTCAATTGAATGCCTCAGTACTACCGATAAAGACAACAAACAGCCGCGTATTCTGGCGTTCATCGGACTATACATTAGCAACGGTAAGCAGTCGTGGATTCGTAAAAGCGGTAAATCCGGGTAAAGTCTATATTGTAGCGATGGCTCAGGATGGAGGTGCTATAGATTCTTGTATGATAAGCATCATACAACATGTTACGGGAATCTCGCTCGACAAAGATACGCTGGAGCTCAAGATCAATGAGCCGTACGTGCTTACTGCTACAATCAATCCTTCGAACGCGTCAGACAAAACGATTGTCTGGATATCTTCCGATCCGTCTGTCGTAACAGTCAATAATCGTGGATTCGGACAGGCAAAGAGTCCGGGAAGCGCATGGATTAAAGCCGTCAGCAATGATGGAAGTTTTGCGGACTCGTGCGAAATAACAGTCATAGATCCGCTGACAACAATTGATCCAAACCAAGCTGTCGTATGGGATGCATACATTACTCATCAAGAGTTGACCGTCAAAGGTCTTGACGGCTATCAGATTCAGATACTAACACTTGCCGGTACTGCAGTACTAAAAGAAAAAGTATCCGGAGAAGAGGTTCGCTATCCTTTGAATCTGCCCGAAGGTGTATATCTCCTGCGTGGAACAGACGGAACAAAGATAGTTACCCGTAAAATATTAATTGAACCATAACAGGTAGAAGAACTAAATTTGCCAAATTTAGAATTTGAAATTAGGAGGCCGTTTCTGCGTGAGCAGGGGCGGCCTTGCATATGTCACGACATTCCTTGCGCCTGACCCGGGTTGCACTCCCGTTTACCAACTGTTGACTTTCCGTTCAACGAACGTCAAACGGAACAAACGCCCTGATGCATGAATCCATCCACAAGGACGCGTGAATCAGTTCGTCCTTGTGTTCAGATTTGTACTGTATATTCTTCCGATTTGAACCGTATGTTGTTCCGGTTTGTACCGTATGTTTTCCCGATTTCTTCTAATAGTTTTCCAAAAGTTTTCAGGTTCTTTTTCGACACATCCGAGACTCTTGTATTTGCAATAAAACTGGTGAAGAGAGAAAAATCTGTTGTTTTTTTTAATTCAGAATTTTCGAACAGTAAAAAAAGAGTATTTATCTACACCATCTACACCAGAAGTGCCATACAGAATACTGTAGAGTGGTTCATTTTTCAAGAAATAAACTTGCTCTGCAATTTTTGCTTCCATTTTTTCTTGCTAAAGCGCGCTTTTTGATCCCTTTTTTACTCCTTTGAGGAAAAAATCAGCTTATTTCCTCGTTTTCAGAGTGCTGTAACATCACATTATACCGCGTTATTCCCAAATATTTCCTGGATTCATAATGTAGTGATTTCAGATTACGTCCCAATTTAAGAATCATCTTCTTGCTTACATTTACCCCTGCATGGACTCTGATAGAGGCGGCAATCTGAGCCGCGGAAAGAAACACACCCTCCTCTCCTTGATCCGGTTTGCGATAATATTCAGAAAAGAGTTCCATATCGGCGTCTGTTTCCATAAACCGCTGGTTATGCTCTTCCAGACGCTTGCAATCCTCTCTGTCAAAATAATGCCGGTTTCCCTCCATAATCAGCGTCCAGGCTTGGGCATACAGTTGATCGTAATCCATTGAAAAGTCACAATGAATAGGTCCGGTAACCTCGTTACAAAAATACCTTCTGCTTCCTGTGTAATCACTTATGATACCCATGTGATTGGTTGTACCCACAAAAGAAGCATGGCGCACCTGATTGTGTGTTGGCCGTTCAACAGAAGTACGGATACTGACACTCGAAGTAGTAAACAACTCTTTGGAGGCTTCCTGTTCGGCACGATCAATCGTATCCCACTCATCAATATTCAACAACGCGCATGTACTCATCTTCATACGGGTATTATTCTTACTACTGATCGACACATTGGCATCATAATATTGTTTTCTCCACTGCGGAGGCAACAGCAAAGAGGTCCACGTCGATTTTCCCTGCCCTTGTTCGCCACCCATCAGCATCAAAACCACATGATTGACCACCTGATCATTGACCAGAGAAAGCACATACGCCAGAAACCATTTCCGGAATCCCCAGGCAAAAAATGCAGGATCACGCGTTGGAACAGTTGCCGCCATATCCGCGATATAATCATGGCCGTTCCACGTACCAAGATTAAAAATATATTCTTTAAAAGGATTATAATCCGACGTCATCTCCGAATTGATCATCACCTTCACATCATTCAGCGTACAGGGAATTCCGTTTTTATGCGCCCGGATATAAATACTGTTCACATGTTGTTCCTTCATCTGATCCCAAAGATGGTTTTCTTGTTCGGCATACCGGAACTCTATTTCATTCAAAATCACATTGCGCCTCAATTTGAATCCCTGTTTGATAAACCGTTCAAGATTATAGGTATCTCGCTCAAGCTTTGAGATACCGTCATTCTTTCCAAAAAACTCTTCACTCTCCTGATAGCTCATTCGAAAAGAGCGAACTAAATCTTCCTTAGTATACTGCGAGGTGAGGCATCTCTTCTGAGCAAACTTCAGTGCCTCTCCTTCCGGAATTCCTGATAGACAGCAGAAATAGCCCAATGCATAGACAAACTCAAAACGCTGATTCTCCTCAAACGATTCTCTGCCCAGCGCATTCAGCCAGGCCCGGTCAAATGCCCGTTTCACCTCCACATCCCTCTTCTCGCCAATCGGAAGTAGTGCAAAAGTGACCGGTTCGCCATTCGCGTCACGAACCAGTTGCGTAGGTTTACGTTCATAATCGCTTTTCATTGACACGAGAAAAAGCTCTGATTCCGGATTGAAATACAACTCTTCGTCGCAGGTAGCCTCCGTCAGTTGCGCCAACAGATGCTTATCCTTATGAGTGATCACCCCAAGATGTTGTTGATAATAGTGACGCACCATCAGCGATGCGTGATCCTGAAACTCCTCCGCTTCCGAAGGAGTGACGGATATCCGTCCGTCAGGCTTCGATACACGTACAAGAATCACCATATATTTCCCATCCAGACTAACAAAAGCGGCCAGCGTATTAGGTTCAGTTATTGCCTTCTCACGGACTAATTTTAGTTCATCGGGATTAAGTATCGGGACACGAACCACAACAATGCCATTGGTTGCCTCCAGATTCGTCTTCACCCGACCCCCTTTAAAAGTAGCCGCAAATGTAAAATATAGCAGATATTTTTCGCTCGGTTCTTTCTCCTGAGCCAACTCCCGTCGCACCCGTGCAGTGATCTCAGCATACTTCAAACTTTTAAAATCAGTCAGCACCTCTTCCAGGGTCTGATTACAGACAAAGGTTACACGCTTACGCGAAGGACCACGATACACAGAGACATTCAACATAGTAAAATAAATTTAAGATAAAACAAAAAGCAGGCTCGATGAGCCTGCCCTATCAGTATTTCCGATTCTCAAAGGTACACAATTAAGAGCTCACACACAAGCTTTGAATCCTTTAAAAGCGTTGAGAAAGAATATTAACAATGAACTAAGGAACGAAGACAACCCGAAACCCGATATTGTTGCTATAGTAGTAGGGGGTAATTCCAAAACGACAAGCAGATCGGCAATACCCAGCATTGTTATCCCAACCGCCACCACGAAACACGCGGTCAGTACCAATAGCAGCACCAGTAGGGTTCATCTGAGCTGATGTAGAATAATCGCCATACCAGTCGGCACACCATTCATGCACATTGCCATGCATGTCATATAATCCATAGGCATTGGCAGCATAAGAGCCAATCTGTAGAGGTTTGCCTGGTCGTGTATTAGAAGTATTTGTACAAGCACCGTATGGAGAAGACCAGTCATAATTGGCTTGTAGATCGGTTAAGCAAGTACCTGTATTGAAAGGTGTTGTGGTGCCCGCACGACAAGCATATTCCCACTGTGCTTCGGTAGGAAGACTACCCCCCGCGTAAATAGCATACTCAGCTGCTCCATACCAAGATACATTAATTACCGGAGATGTTTCGTGCCCAACTGTAAGCGCCCATTGAGCACCATTATAATACAAACCCCAATCATGGCTATCAGATTTTGCATAAACCAAGGGGTGCATAGGATATGCACCAGTTGCATAACGTCCGTCACTGCCAATACCTTTGGCATTCAGAAAGGCGGCAAATTGCTCATTAGTTATCTCGTATTGGCTCATGCGAAAGGCACTGAGCGTTACTAGGTGTTGAACTTCGTTGGTACTGCGATCTGCCTCACTTTCGGGGCTGCCCATGATAAAAGTGCCGGCAGGGATGAGGGCTGTGGCAATTTCTTTCGATGTTGTAAATTGATACGCACTTCCATAAGCTGTACCATCACTATTTGTAGCATAAGCCCTTACATAATAAGTAGTAGCTGGCATAAGTCCTGTTATTGAACTTGTAAATGAGCCTATTCCTCCACCATCGAATGTTTTATTATTTACAATTGTCGGTTTTGCTGATGAGCTCCAGCAAACACCGCGTGCTACAATAGTCGAGCCTCCATCAGAAGTAATTCGACCTCCTGATACTGCAGAATTAAAACTAATAGAACTGATTTCGTTTGTCGAAAGAACAGAGCGAAAAGTAGAACTCTCTTTTTTGCATCCAGATACAAGAATGAGAGCAAGACTCATTGCTACAACAGATAATTTGCACATTTTTTTCATGAACTATGGTTCTTTTGTGGATATTGGTAAGCTTATCCGCTATACAATGTAAGAATAAACGTTGTTTTTCTATTGTAATTTGGAAGTGCAAATTTAGATAATTATTCAGATAAGAACGCATTCTTATACATGATTCTGCACATCGCATAATTATTTTATATTGATCAGAAAATGAAATTGAAGCATTGAATTTCACAAACTTTTATTATTTTCAGAAAGAAACTGCTGATAGTATAATTAATTACTTACTTTTGCAATCAAAGGAAAATGAATGAATATATCTATGAAATCAGAAACAAATCTTCAATCAAAAGCGATAGACTTTTTACGATTTCCACTATCAATAGCAGTCATCTTTATCCACATGGCTCCTAGTGTAAAAGGAAATACTATTAATTGGCTATCTATTTCTGGGATAGACATTTATGCCATTATAGCAGTTTTATTTTCTCGTATTCTTACTGCCACTGTTGTACCAACTTTTTATTTATTTTCTGGTTTTCTCTTTTTTCTGGGTATAAAAGCCTGGAGTAAAGAGTATTATACCGGGAAAATAAAAAAAAGAGTTAAAACATTACTGATTCCATATATTCTTTGGAACCTTATTGCTTTCATATCTGAACTTGCCAAGAAAACAGGACTTTATGTTATTAAGGGTGATAATTCTATTTTTGATTACCTCAAAGAGTTATGGGCGAATGGATCTTTTATGAAGTTATTTTGGAATTCAGGTATTGGAGGAGGTGAACTCAATTGGTTTGGAAGTAGAATCCCTACTTATTTTCCGTCGGATTATCCACTTTGGTTTTTGCGGGATCTTATTGTAGTATCATTTTTATCTCCTTTTGTGTATTATATATTCAAATATCTAAAACAGTATGGATTGATACTTTTGGGCCTATTATATATCACAGGAGTAGGGCTTTCTATTGCAGGATTTAGTATTAACGCCTTATTCTTTTTCAGCATGGGAGCCTACTTTAGCATTAATGGAAAAAATCTGATAGACTCATTACGAACAGCTAAAATTCCATTCTATATTATAACAGTCTTATCAATAATACCTTTCATCTATTTTGATGGTACTGATACAGCTATATATTTTAAACCATTTTTTATCATTGCAGGAGTCATCACAATTATTAATCTGACAGCAGATATCCTGGAGAAAAAGAATTATTCCATTTCGAATACATTAGTTAAATCAAGTTTTTTTGTATACGCACTTCATGGCATCTTAGTTTTAGGGTCGTGTAAAATAATATTCAACAAGTTAATTTCACCTGTATCACCATTAGAAATAATAATTGGATATCTTCTTATTCCTTTTATTACAGCAAGTGTCTGTTTGGCTCTCTTCTTTTTTATGAAACGGTTTTGTCCAAAACTGCTTGGTGTACTTACAGGTAGCCGATTTTAATGTTCTCTAATAATGAGAAGAAAACACGTGTTGATATTGCTATCTATTTTGTCTTATTTATTTGATATTCAGGCAAATGATAAAGTTAGAACAATCCGATTGGAACTAACAGTTCCATCGGATATAAATAAAGATTCGGTAAATGCTACATTTCCAGCTTTAAAGTATAATAAAAAGATGGTAACTACTTGGACTGTTGATGATTCATATTCGATATACAATGATATATTTTGTATTGTAAATAAGAAATGGGTAGATGATGAGCAGATGTCATACTGGGATATAAATGACAATCGCACTTTCTTTTATCATCTTAACGGAGAAAAGACAACAGGATATATTCCCCAAAAAGCGCTTAAATACACAGATGGCTGTGGCATATTCCATCGTTTTGCTGCAAGTGTAGCATGCTGGCCTTGGCAACTCACCGACAAAAACCAAGATGTAAGTAAATACAATGTATGGGTTAGCTCAAAAGAGATACGTATGATGCAAGACTTCGGATACACTTTTTGTTACCACGATCTCGCTCAGAATTTTTGTCCAACCTCACAACTTGAATTCGATCAAGTATTGGTTGCCACAGCCGACTCTTTTCAAGCGAAGACTGGACGAACTCCTAAAATAATGATAGAACCTAACGGTGATCACAACTATGTGGCATATTCGTTAAAAAATGATATAATCGAAGCATCCATTGCTCAGAATATCGATCGGTTTGTGTATCCATTTAAAAAGAATGAGTCTCTGGAAAAAGACTCAGGTTGCATTATCCGATATTTTGGCGCAACTCATGATGAGATGATAAATCATTTATCCAACGACCTTATGCTCAAAGAAGAAGATCGAAAATGGCATTTAAATGGTTCACACAGACAATCTGTTAATGAGGTTAGTGTTTTCTTTTACAAGTTGGATTCTTTATATGGTGCTACTGGAAAAGATTGTGTATGGGTGCCATCAATAGATGAATACGTTGAATACAGCTATATGAGAAACCATACAAAGATCAATAAGTCTATCGTGGAAAATAAGATTGTGTTTTTTCTTCAAATACCAGTAAAAGAGAATTTTTGGTTTCAAAGTATATCTTTGCTCCTTTCCGGATTAAATGACACAACAGATATCAGAGTCTCTGTATCAGACAGTGTTTATGGACTCTCTTATGGGCTGAACGATAAAAAATTATTGGTAAATCTGGACTTTAATGATTACCTTCCTGAACACGCAGAAAAATACACATCAATCTTTGAGAACTTAAAAACTGTAGAAGCATACGAAGATGCTCTTTATTTTGTATCTCAGTTAAAGAAAGAATTGCAAAAAACCTATCTCGATAGGATAAATATTCTATTGTCAACTCCGGTTGCGTCTGAACAGACAATCAATAATGGAAAAGCAAATTAATGAGCCCAATTTAAAAAATGCTGTAATTTAATTGCCAAACAAAAGATTTTTATATTTTTGTCATAAATGAGTACAGATTATATTGAGAAGAATTATTCAGTCTGTATAATTTGCTATAAACTTCACAATAATGAAAATACTATTTTTAATCTATCATGGATTTTCCGAATATAGTGGCATAAGTAAAAAAATACATTCTCAGATTGCAGGATTAAGGACATGCGGTCATGAAGTCCATGTTTGCAGCTATCTCATAAATGATAATGGACATCGCGTACGAATGATTGATGATGAAATTCTTCAAGACTTTGGAACAAGTCAATTTGCATCCTTAAAACAGCGTGCATGTTATGGTTCTATTATAAACTATGTAAAGAATAATTGCATAGAGTTTGTTTATAGTAGATCTTTTCATAATGCGAATCCTTTTACAATTCACTTATTCAAACAATTAAGAGAAGCAGGCGTGAAATCTGTAATGGAAATACCAACGTATCCGTATGATTCTGAATATGTAGGTTTTTCTTTCCTTGAAAAATTCAATTTATTCATTGACAAATTATTTCGCAAAAGACTAGCACATCAATTGCATGCCATTGTGACTTTTACTAACTTTAATACAATTTTTGGTCAGCGAACCATACAAATTTCTAATGGACTCGATTTTGATCAGATACCCTTGAAATTGTCTCAAAAAAGAGACAATCCTGAAATAAATCTTATTGGGGTTGCAGAAGTTCATTATTGGCATGGCTTTGACAGATTAATTGCCGGATTGGGGGAATACTATACTCAACAACACCAAAGAGAAATTTTCTTTCATATTGTAGGTGATGTAGGTCCTTCTGAAATGTACAATTCAATTCACGCTCCCGGATTTCATGAACTGATTGAAAAATATGGTCTACAGGAACAAGTTATATTTCACGGACAAATGTTTGGCAAGGAACTTGATGATTTATTTGAGAAATGCGATATGGCTATTGGAAGTCTTGCACGCCACAGAAGTGGAATTGACAATATTAAAACATTAAAAAACAGAGAATATGCTGCTAGAGGATTAAATTTTATATACTCAGAGACTGACGATGATTTTGAAAAGATGCCTTACATCTTAAAAATTCCGGCTAATGAAACACCAGTCAATATTAAGGATATTATTAAATTCTACGAGCAAGCGACTATGCCTCCTATTGAGATAAGAGACTCGATAAAACATCTTTCATGGAATGAACAAATGAATATAGTCTTGATTAAGGCTGCTATGTTTGATTAACGAATTGAAGTCACTAGTGTCCACTAAAAACTAAAATATTTCTCTATAATCAATTGAACCTATGCAAATTACAAGCAGATTTTCGTGTCCACGATTTGAAATCGTAAATTTGCTCCCAACATTAAATTTTGGGTCATG